>DASTXM010000107.1:0-8834 GCA_035765495.1 Hanamia sp. | reverse complement strand
ATCAGTTGATGCGCCATCTATAACTAAATATTCAATATTCTTAAAAGTCTGGCTCAATACACTTTTGATTGTTGAGTCGATAGTGCTGACAGCATTCAGGCAAACAGTTATTATTGATATTTTAGGTTCTGCTTCGTGCATTTTGTAACTATTCAATGTAAGCAAGTGCATCATTACCGGTAAGAAATATTTTATACCCGCTATCAATTAATATCCGCAACGTTTTAAATATGTCTGCTTCAGGAATTAAATTGTATTTCCACCTGTGCTCAAAATTTATTACCAGTGGCTTAATTTTATTAAAATCAATCGATCTTATAATCTCCAGGTCATATCCTTCGGCATCAATTTGCAACAGATGAAGCTTCGTTATTTTTTCTTCACCGATTAAATTCATGAAGGAAATACAGGGAATTTTTTCGGCGATTATATCATCTTCAGCAATTCCATCTTTGGTTAAATTTCGTATATCAAAAGAAGACATGCCTTTTAAATGCTCACCTGCATTTTTATACCAGGAAGCAATTTTATAAACGGGCAATTCCTTTTCAGAATTATGAATGGCCTTGTTTACGAGTTTAATCTGCGGGAAATCTTTATAGGTAAGCTGCAACTCGTTAAAATATTCCTTCACCGGCTCTATGGCAATCCCTTTAACCGAAGCTTTTTCCTGCACGATAAGGTGATGAATAGGATCGTATCTTTTGCCGTCGTTTGCTCCCACCTGTATAAAGAAAAAATCATCCTTTAAATATTTATAAAAAAGCTGTTCCAGTGGATTTAGGTCACCTGAATTACGATAATGGGGATCGTTATTGCGGTGAAAAAAGGTATCAAGAAAATCTTTCTTAATAATCCTGTAACCGGATTTATTGGCAATATTTTTTAATAACCCTTTTATCATAATCCCGTACCAGTATCTACCTGTTGACTAAAGAAGTGACCTCAATTAAAAAGTCTTTGTATTTGCTTTTAAAATTCTCCAATGTGTGATGGGTTGCAATAAAATCAACTGCATTCAAAGACATTTCTTTTAATTCATCATCCCGTAATTCAATAATAGTTTTCAATAATTCCACTACTGCAGCAGTATCATTATTTTCAAAGTAAAAGCCTGTTTTTGCAGGAAGGGTTATACTTGACGATTTACTTATTACGGGTATTAGTCCTTTGGCCATGCAATTTAATGTGCTGCCACCGCCGCCTTCGGAAAAAGAAGCATTGATGACCCATGCACATTCTGTAGCTAATTTCTTAAACTTTTCACTATTGCTATCAACCCAGCCTTCTATTGTAATATTGGGAGCTGCGGATAATTGCCGGCTCATTGCATTTATAAAAGGGCTGTCCCTTTCCACGTTACCACAAATATGTAATTCCAAGAAAGGCATTTTGGAAAAGGCATCAATAACAATATCCAAACCTTTCAATAAAGCACCATGACTGTTTAACCAAACAAATTTTTTCCTGGCCAAGGCATAATTCCTTTCCTTTATTATTTCAGCTTCAACTGTTACAGACATTGGAAGGTTATGAACTTTATTACCGTATTTACCGTAAGTGCTCTTTGTAAAATCATTACCAAACATTGAAATAACATCGCAGTAGACTGCACTGTCTCCCGGTACCATCATACGTGGTGGCAATATTGCAATTCCTGTTTTTGAAAAAAACTCATTATAACGGGCATACTCAACCGAATTTTGATATAACCAATGTGTGTTGGTTGCATGGAAAATTTTTCGTGTATCCTGTTTGAAATGATCTTTCAGCCTTGCGAGGTTGTTGTGATTGTCGATAACCAAATCATATTTTTTGTTCGGTAAAAATGTGGTGTTATTCCAATTGATCACATCTACTTTAAAACCCAATTCATCCAGGATTTGGGCAATGGTAAAACATTCCCTGTGGTTAGAATGATTGTTTTGAATTTCGCATTTGAATGGATAAATAATATAAGAAAGTAATGCATTTTTTGTATACATTGTTCCGAAATAATTTTCAATGACTTCCTCAGTATCTGAAAGCTGTTTCTGTGTAACCAAATTATAACCATAACGGTTTGCTCTTCGCTCCAGTAACCGAAATTCAATATTGGTAAAGGAGGATTTGACGCTGCGAAAAAATTTATTTATAAACATTTTTATCTCTTAAGACATCGTTACGGCCGAACAGTTTCTTCAATATCTATAATATTTTCCAGTCCTTTTTTGAAGCAGTGATACTTGCTTCCCTTGGCTTTCCATTATTAACATAGGTATAATGATAAAACAAATCAGCTTTTATTCCAGGTAGTGAATCAACGAGGTGTTTAAAGGAACTGCAAATGCAATGAATTTCACTTGCCTTTTCTAACACAGGTATCCAATCAAAAATACTGTTGGTGAAGTGGGGCTTTACAACAGGCAATCCTGGTTTAATAAATTCGTGGTTTATATCATATCCTCTTGATGGATCATCATGCACAAATGCATATTCACCGGGAAGGTTAAGTTTATCTACAAGCTTATTTTCTGCATTAATATTTCTTTTAACGGTAAAAGAGTTCCACCTTTCATTAAAATCAACATTGATAATGCGATAAAAATCCTTATCGAAATGCTTCCAGTCCTGTAGCTTATCGAAGCCGATTAGCATCTTATCACCTTTCCAGTGCTTTGCCAGTAAATCAGCTTCCTGCCAGGTATTTACCGCAATTATCCCGAAATCATCCACATCATCATATAACTGTTTTACAGAGTTCAAATACTCATGTTTACAAATACAAAAGGCCGGCCCGAGCTGATTATTTCGTTTGAGGTATTTTAAACCACCGGATAAAATAATATAATCGCCCAAGCCTAAGTGTTGGTAAATGAGTGTGTGGGTGTGCTCAATTACAGGCTTTCTTTTTTTCAAAATACTAATCATGATTCCGCAGGTAAAGCTTTTGCTATCAACCACCCGGCGTCAACGTCCATGCTTATAAGATTAAATTCTTTAGGATGATGTTGGATGTATTCTTTGCTCCTGAAATGTTTCAGATGGTGGATGTCGTCGAGCACTATGTAATAATTTTTATTTTGCATTAAGTGCTTTACCTGCGTAAATTCATAATATCCTATTCCTGCCCCGGAGTCTAAAACGAATAAAGAGCCTTCGTTTGGCGCATCATTACAAAATTCTGCAAGCGCATTATTCTCAAATTCAATAACACTATTTTTTGTTGAACCGAAAAAGCTTTTATTCTCTTTGCCGGCTGTCTTTTGAAGATTATCCTGGAATACCCCAACCATAATTTCTTTTAAATAGCCTTGCTGTGGATTTGCGACGTGATCAATATAAACATCAGCATATTTCTCAAGATTATTAAAAATCGTATCATTCACCAGGAACTTCACTGCTTCCAAATAATCAACACTTAAACCAAAGACCGGTTCAATAAACTTATACTGTGCAAGATTTTTTTTAGCTGTTTTGAAATAATCAAGATTCGTTTCAACTGTTATGAATTTTAATGGAATCTTATTATTGGTGATGAATAAATTGGCAAACGTTTCAGTAGAACCCGTTCCCAGGTAGGTGCCAGATTCAAAAACATATTGGATGTTTTCAGTTTTGATGATTTCTGCCATTACCCTTGTAAATCCAGCATCTGCAATCATTTTAACAGATGCGCCTGGCTTTTGAGAATATAATTTCATTTCAATATAACTTGACCATTATTGCATGTCCGTTGGTGTTGTAGAAGATAACTCTATCTTTTCTATGTTTCTGTTGATTAACATACCTTGTTATTCCGGTGCAGGTTGGATACCCGTAATCATCAAAAACAATTATACCGCCTACGATCAATTTATTCCAAATCCATTCAACGATATCTTTCGCAGAATCATAGACATCCACATCAATATGACAAAACCCAAAACTTTTGTTAGTATCAATAAGTTTAGATGTTTCGTCGGGAAAGATACCTGCCAATATTTTATAGTTACTGTATTTATTCTTTAATAACATTTTTACAATCTCCGGGCTCGTATCAGCATGTTCTCCACCTTTATAAGTAGCATCTTTTGTTGATACTTTCACAACACCCGAAAAAGTATCGGCTATATAAAATGGAACGTTGGAATTTAACAAACTCAATTTCTTTCCTATAATTGCCGCCGTTCCTCCCCGCCATACGCCAATTTCAATGAAACTCGCAGAATCGTCCAGGTTATTAATTATTTCAACCATTTCCCAGAGTTCGTAACACCTATATATGTCTACTAAAGTATGGCCGGTGATCTGCGAATAAGTATTCATAAATTCATCATCCTGTAGCCAGGGGGCATACTTTATTGTTGGCCTGATGGTGTCATATTGAAATTCATCAACATTGAAAGGAGTAACGACAGTTTTTGTTTCCCCGATTGGTTCTGTTTTTCGTTTTCTGGTTATTTCATAACCCAATTTAGCTAAAGAATATTTCAACAATGATTTCATGTGGTACCTTTACAACGAAGACGTTCTTTCACTTTTTCAAATGTGTTTCATTTTAAATAACCATCTTCTTTCCAATAAGCCTGCTAAATTCCCGAAGTAAGAAATTGCCTTATTAATTGAAGAAAATTTTATTTTTGGGAATCAACACACCCTTCCTTGTATTTGATTTATCATTAGCGCTTTGCTCAGAAATTGTTATTTCAAAATGGCAAGCCAAAGGGATGTAATCTTCAGATCCTTTTTCTGACCTGATTCCAAGGCCAACTTTATAATTATTAGGCAACAAATTAAAATCTTCAAAAGAATAATTAATACTATGAATCCCGGGTTTTAGACTCTTTAAAATTGTAAAATCTGAAGATAGGGAAGACACAATTTCAAAATCATTGGTTGTAAATAGCGCAATCCCGATTTCGAATTCATCAACCTCTTTTATGATCTCAATCTCAAATTTGAATATTAAAGGTTGCTTATACTTTATTTGCCAACTTAATGAATGATCATTCACCAAAGCAACGGATTTAAAAACAATATTTTGTTTTAAACCAGAATTCCTTTTATGGACAGTAAGATCAATTTTTTCTTCCTGGATGTGGTTAACAATTAAATACTTGTCTATGATGCTCGAAGTAGAACCAATTTGAGATATGGTGCCGTTTCTTAATAAAATGCTCTGGGAACATAAGTTTAATATTGCCTCCATGTTATGACTCACAAAAAGTACAGTTCTTCCATCCTTATTACTTACATCTTTCATTTTCCCCAATGCTTTCCTCTGAAATTCTGCATCGCCAACAGCAAGCACTTCATCCACAATTAATATCTCCGGCTCCAGGTGTGCAGCTACCGCAAAAGCTAAACGCACATACATTCCTGAAGAATATCTTTTTACCGGCGTGTCGATATAACGCTGCACGCCGCTAAAGTCCACGATCTCATCAAATTTTTGTCTGATTTCCTGCTTATGCATGCCAAGGATGGAACCGTTTAAGAATATATTTTCGCGGCCGGTAAGTTCCGGGTGAAATCCGGTACCTACTTCAAGCAGGCTTGCTACGCGGCCCCTGATTTTTATTTGCCCCGTTGTGGGAGAAGTGGTACGGCTTAATATCTTCAGCAACGTGGATTTTCCTGCTCCGTTCTTTCCAATGATGCCCAAAATCTCCCCTTGTTGTACTTCAAAATTGATATCACGTAATGCCCAAATGTAATCGCTTAATCCCTTTGTGGTACGGTCGTTCTCTTCCCCAATTTTTAAATAAGGATCTTCTTTACCACGGATGCGATGCCACGTACGATTCAGATCATGAGCAAGAGAACCGGTACCCACATTACCAAGCCGGTATTGCTTGGAAAGGTTTTCTACTTTTATAACCACTGACATCTTGTAATTCCTAATTCGTAATTTTTAATTCGTAATTTTTAATTGCCTAAACCGTATCCATAAAAGTCCTTTCGACCTTACTAAAGATCATTAATCCCAAGAACAAAATAGCAGCAATAATACCGACACTATAAAGGAGACTGACTGCATTAAAACTTCCTTTTCCAAATAATGCATAGCGCCACGATTCAACAATAGGTGTTAACGGATTCCATTGTATCCAACTTGCATAGGACTTGCCTTTTAAAAAGGACAAAGGGTATACAATTGGTGTGGCATACATCAACAGTTGTACAGCAAAACCGATCAGGACCGTAAGGTCGCGGTATTTGGTAGTTAACGACGAAATAATAATTCCCAAACCAAGCCCCAAACCTGCCATCATAATGATCAATATGGGTATCCAAAGCCAGGTTAAGCCGAAATGAATGGGATAGTCTTTAAAAGCGTAGAAGACCATCATTGCCAATAATAGTAAAAACTGAATCCCGAACTTTACCATGTTAGATAATACATTCGACAAAGGAATCACCAACCTTGGAAAATACACTTTTCCGAAAATGCCTGCATTGGCTACAAAGGTGTTGGAAGTGGAATTGAGGCAACTGGCAAAATAGTTCCAAATTGTAATGCCGCTCATATAAAACAAAACCGGGGGAATACTATCTGTGGGAATCCTGGCAATTTTTCCAAATACCAGCAGGAACATTACTGTGGTAAAAATGGGCTGTATCAAATGCCAAAGCGGCCCGAGAATCGTTTGTTTATATTGCGCAATAAAATCCCTTTTTACAAAGAGCCACATCAGGTCCCTATACCGCCACACTTCTTTTAAATTCAGATCCAACAAATGGGCATTAGGTTGAATAACCATATCCCATTCTTCCTTTTCTACTGAAGAACTGATAGTCTTTATTGACATAGCTTATAAAAGAAAACTTCTTAAATCTGCTGCTATTGCTTTAGCTCTTTTTGAAAGCAGCACCAGTAATCGCAGTTATTATAAATTGGTATTGTTACTTTTTAATTATCTGTTTTTTTTATCCGGAATTCGCTGTAGCAGCTCGTTCTTTTCCATTTCTATTTGAAGCAGGTTAAGTTTTGAAACAAAAAACATAATAGATCAAATAAGATTCCGCCAGATGCAATTAAAAACTTTGATGAGGAAATGGCTGTGTTTAATATCTGGCATTATTGATCCATTATTTCTGCCTTTAACATTACCAAATTTACAATAAGCTAATTGTGAACATTCAAACTAAGAACTAAAAACTATGAACTAAGAACTAGGAACATCTACTACGAACTTCACTCACAATCGTTCAGGCCGCAAAAGGCAAACGTCCGATCGATTCCCCCCTTCTTAATTCATTATTCCTTGTTCGATATTCATTATTATCTTTTCAACCTTCTAATCACTCTTATATCTCACTCACCTGCAATCCGGAATCTCCCATCACTCCCAATAATCAATAATTCAATAATCAATAATGACCGTGCCAGCATCCAGCATCCAGTATCAAGTATCCGGATTAGGCCTCCAAAGCCAAGCGTCCCCGACCGATTCCCCCCTTCTTAATTCATTATTCCTTGTTCGATATTCATTATTATCTTTTCAGCCTCATAAATATTCTTAATATCCAATAAAGATCAGGAACTAGAACTTTGAACCACGACTACGAAATATGAACTCACCTGCAATCCGGCATCTCCCATCACTCCCAATAATCAATAATTCAATAATCAATAATGAGCGTGCCAGCATCAAGCATCAAGTATCCAGCCCGCTCCCCTGCCTTTTTCCGATCATCCTCACAAACCCTTCCCCAGCCTTCACCCCCAATTCCCTTCCCCTGAAGTCTTCCATCGCTGCATGCCCACATTCATAAATCCCCGGCGGATCCTGGCTCACGTGACAATAGACTGCCTTTCTTTTTTGTTCCTGTGTATCGGTGATATCCACCAGGTCTGTTGGATGAAAGATTTGCGTTTGTTCGCCAATGCACACTTCAAAGAAATAAAGGGCAAACTGTTGCGGCTCCTGCATCCAGCTTTGAATGGTAAGCAGGCTCGCCGACTGGTGGTCTTTGTGTGAATCCACCGGCCAGTGGGTGAAGACAATGTCTGGCTTTTCATCCATGATCAGTTGTTTGATCTTTTGTACCCATTCATTGTCCACTATAGAAGCACCATCGATCTGCCCGGCGAATACCGGTTTCGCATCCAGTACTTTACAGGCATTGATCGCCTCCTGCTTCCGGATCGCCGCCGCCTCATCATGACTCTTTCCCGGTATCCCCGCTTCACCCGTGGTCAAATAAATAATGGTAACCTCATGACCGGCATTCCTCAATTTGGCCAACGTTCCCCCACAACCGCTCTCCGGGTCATCCGGGTGACCGCCCACACAAACGATCTTCTTTTTATTAGCTGATGTTTGGTACTTACTTGCGCTTCCCTTCGCCAGCAGCGAAGGCAGCGAAACCAGTCCCAGCCCAAGGGCGGCACTGTTTTTCATAAAATCCCGGCGGGAGGAGGATCGATTCATATATTTAAGATTCTGGTTACTTGATACTTGATACTTGTACTACTTGAGACTCTCTGTCATCCTGAGGCTCTCGAAGGGTGACAGTAGTGTATCGCTCTTTGTCATCCTGAGGTTCTCGAAGGGTGACAGTAGTTTATCGCCCTTTGTCATCCTGAGGCTCTCGAAGGGTGACAGTAGTTGATCGTTATTGTCATCCTGAGGCTCTCGAAGGGTGACGGTAGTCGATCGGTTTTGTCACCGGATTCCTTAAAGAAATCTCGTCGTTATTTATGCCCAATTAATAAATTACGATTTCCTCTTCTAAACCCGGCTTCGAGAGCCTCAGCCTGACATCCTTCCGGGGAAGCGCTCATCTTTCTAAAATGGATCTAGTATGAATTTTGAGTAGTCAATGGGTGACAATCGTCAAAGCCCCTTTGTCATCCTGCCTGCCCG
>DASTXM010000106.1:0-2080 GCA_035765495.1 Hanamia sp. | reverse complement strand
ATGTTCATTCACAATGCGCAGGTAAAAAGAAGAGTTAGAAAACTAGGAAATAAAGTAGGCATGCGCTGGAACGGAAGCTGGTTCTGATAAAATCGGATTGTAGATGTTTAAGTTAGATATAGCCTTGCAGGAGGAATTCTGCAAGGCTTTTTGTTGACAACCGTAAAAGAAGAAATAATCGGTTTTTTTTTCGCTAATTGCTTGTTTCGTTGATTATTTTATTCCGGTTCAATTTGAATATTTTTCCATAAACCACAGCCGCTTTGTGAACCTGTACGGTCCAGTCTTCCGCAGCATTGCCATCTGCGCCATCCGAAATATATTTCAAACACAAAAAAGGAATATTTTCTTTCATCGCTATCATTGCTAAGGCATAAGCTTCCATATCAATGACGTTATAAATGGTAGCAGCATGTGCCATTTCAAAAGTATCGCCGGTTCCGCAAATACTTTCATGCAAACCCTCCATCTTTAAGCCATATTCCAAAACGGGTGGCAAACCTGACAAAGGTGTTTCATATTGCGCATATCCCAGTCCGCGAACGTCCATGTCTCTTTGCACAAATTTGGTACAACAAACCACGTCGCCTTTCTGAAAATAATTACTTCCGGCCGATCCGAGATTGACGATCAGCGAAGGCTTTTTCTGTTGGATCGCTTTTGACAGCTCATAAGCGGCATTCACCTTCCCAATTCCTGTTATTAACGTTCTGAATCCTTCAAACACATCAGCAGCTTCTGATTCCAGCGCAAAGGAGAACAATACTTCTTCTGATTCAAAAGAATATTTTTCAATTTGTATCATAACAGTTCCAGACATTTTTAGAAAAACAAAGATGCAATGTTTATTTGTTGATTTACTGCATTAATATTTTTTAAAGAAAACTGTCGGTAATCTTAACCTTTTTTATAAAAATCAACCCTTATCAGGCACCGTGTTTGTAAAAAACATTAGAAAAGAAAATTATGAAAAGAACATTTATGATCATAGTGGGATTGGTTACATTTTCAACTTTTTTGATTTCATGCACGAAAGATCCCGTAAATAATTTAACTGCTGATGAATCAAGGATTTATATTACCGACCATGATTCTACAGTTAATTTCAGTAATTATAACACGTATAGTATTTCTGATTCCGTAGCAGTTATTGACAATGGAAATTCTTCAAGGGAATTAACTGATGTTGATGCTGCTTATATCAACGCTGTAAAAAAATATATGGATGCAGCCGGATATCAGTTGGTTTCAAAAGATGATAATCCTGATTTGGGAGTTGATGTGAACCATATTATCAACACTTCAACAGGTGTGATCAGTTATGGCGATTATTGGAATGATTACGGCGGATATTGGGATCCATATTATTGGGGCTATCCTGATTACGGATATTATATTCCTTACGCTTACAGCGTTTACCAGGTAAAAGAAGGTGCCATCTCAGTGGATTTGCTCGATTTAAAAAATGCAGCCGCTCATGATAAGATCAACGTGATTTGGACTGGCCTGATCCGCGGTTCCGGAATTTTTAATTCGTCCGTTGCAGATGCGCAGGTGAAAGCATTATTTGACCAATCCTCTTATTTAAAACATTAAAACAATGAAAAAGATAAAAATAATGATAGCGGTGGCTTGTATAATGTGTTTCGCGATGCCTGCTTCCGCTCAGGAAGGACTTTTAAAATTGGATCTGAATTATAATTACAGTATTCCGCTCGGTGGTTTTAAAAATGATCTGGTTAATCATGGTTCACCAAGGGGATTTATGGCAAACCTGATGTATTATTTTAAAGACCAGTTTTCAGGTGGATTGTCTTTTGGCTTCCAGGATTATTATCAAAAATATTCCCGGACTATTTACCATTTAAGCAGTACACAAGATATTTCAGCGGTTTTAACTAACTCTATTCAAACCACACCGGTTTTATTAAAGGCAAGATATTTTCCAAATGCAGCTTCTGTTTTAAAGCCTTATGTTTCTCTTGCTGCTGGCGCTAATGTGATTGATTTTAAACAATATTATGGAGAATTTTCAAATACAACAGCCAACATCGGATTTCGCGCTCAGGCAGGAGTTGGC
>DASTXM010000105.1:0-21533 GCA_035765495.1 Hanamia sp. | reverse complement strand
AAAGAACAGTGATCTGGAATTTTGACCAGGTGCGTTCCGACACATACGATCCGATTCTTACCGCTAATTTTACTGAGGGTTTTAAATCTGGCAATACCGGTTTTACTTATCAAAAGGTAACATTTGGAATTCAGCAATTATTGCATCTTCCACCAAAATCACTATTCTATTATAACATTCATGCAGGCAAAACCTTCGGAACTGCACCATTTTTATTGCTGAACATCCCGGCAGGAAATGAATATTATGTAGCGAGCAGATATTTGTTCAATACAATGCTGCCATATGAATTTGCAACAGATGAATTTGTAAGTCTTTATTCAAGGCTTTATTTCGGGGGATTGATCCTTAACAAAATTCCTTTTATAAAAAGACTTGGCTGGCGTACGCGCCTTTCATATAATGCATATGCAGGAACTATGACAAAGCAAAACAAGATTTACAACCACGATGCAACTTTTACAGTTCCTGACAAAGATCCTTTTATGGAAGCTGGTTTTGGCATTGAAAATATTTTCCACGTTTTTTCCATCGATTATTACAAACGGATCTCCGCTTTGAACAGTTCTAAGAAGGACAATGGCGCTGTTTTTCTTGGTGTGAATATCACTTTTTAAAAGTAAGATTTTCAATTCCCGGTAATCAAATAAATAAACCCGATTTTTATTTTGGTCATTTTATCCCAAAAAAATTGCGCGTCACTGTGACACAATTGGATTAATTTTATGGGGAGCAGTCTTCATCTTTCATCTAAATTCTTTGCTATGAAAATGGATACTAAAATTCCCCGGAGAAAATTCCTGAAAGTCTCAGCCATTTCAGGTGCTTGTCTTGCCCTTGGTTATATTTCAATTTTTGGAGAAGAACCTAAAATTGTGAATCTTTCTCTCGAAAGTGAAAATCCCGGTATCGGACTGAATCCTTTTGTTTTTATTGATAAAAATGGAAAAGTCATTTTATACAACCACCGGCCGGAAATGGGTCAGGGAACTTTCGAAGCTATTCCGCAAATTATTGCAGAAGAATTGGAAATGGATATGAACGACATCAACATTATGGCTTCGCCTGCAGACAGGAAAATTTACGGTGATCAAATGGTGGTAGGCAGTCGAAGCATTAACGGCAACTATGACTTAATGAGAAAAGTGGGTGCTTCAGCAAAGGAAATGTTGATTGCAGCAGCTGCAGATAAATGGAATGTTTCGCCGGAATATTGTTATGCAAAAAATGCAACAGTCATCAACAGGAAAAATAATCAAAAATTTTCCTATGGTGAATTGGTTGTGGATGCTTCAAAAAGACCGGTTCCTGAAAATCCAACTTTAAAAGAACCAAAGGATTTTACCATCATTGGAAAATCTTTTCCCCGACAGGATATTCCTTTAAAAGTAAATGGCAGTGCGCAATTTGGTATTGACACTGATGTGCCAGGCATGTTATATGCTTCCATTGAAAGGTCACCGGTTTTGTTGGGTAAACTGGTGAGTTTTAACGCTGATAAAGCGAAAGCGGTAAAAGGAGTAAAATATGTTTTGGAAACTTCGCGGGATGTATTTGGCCAAAAGCGTGCAGGCATTGCCGTTATAGCAGACAATTATTGGTCTGCATTACAGGGAAGAAAAGTTTTGGATATAAAATGGGACAATAGTGATCTGGAAAACTGGTCAACGCAAAAAATAAAAGATGACTATAAAAACGCTGCTGGCAATGAAGCAGAAATTTTTCTTAACAAAGGTGATATTGAAAAAGCTTTAAATAATGCAGATATAAAAATTGAAGCTGCTTATAAAACCCCTTACCAGGCGCATGCACCGATGGAGCCAATGAATGCGACGGTACATGTTCAGCAAGATCAGATCGATTTTTGGGGATCTACCCAGAATCCAAATGGGATGAAAGATTTTTTGTCAAGGAAATACAATATTGCCCCGGAAAAAGTTAATATACATTATACATTTATGGGCGGGGCTTTTGGAAGAAGATCCTTAACCGATGTGGTTGAGGAAGCAGCTGATTTATCGCAGAAAACAGGAGCACCAGTGAAGGTTATCTGGACAAGAGAAGATGACATAAGCCAGGGGCCTTTCAGGGCTTGCTCATTAAATGTTTTCAGGGGCGGATTGGATAAAAATGGAAAGGCAATTGCACTTGAACACAAAGTGATTTGCCAGGACATTCGAAATCAATATGGCACAGATCCAAAGCCGACAGGAGGAATCATAGGAGGAATTAACACCTATTACCAGATTCCTTCAACCCTGATAAGTGGCATTCTCAGAAATCTTTACATTCCTGTTTCTTATTGGCGTTCCGTTTATCATTCAACTAATTGTTTTGCCCATGAATCTTTTATCGATGAAATGGCACATGCCGCCAAGAAAGATCCTTTAACATTCAGGCAGGAATTGCTCAGCGACAATATGCGCTACAGCCGTGCTTTAAAAATAGTAAGGGAAAAATCGGATTGGGACAAAAAGGAAACCGGTGTGGGTAAAGGCGTTGCAATAATGGAAAGATCAGGTGCGGTGGTTGCGATGGTGACAGAAGTAAGGAAGATCGATGGCAAAATAAAACCCGTAAGAATAGTAACCGCAATTGATTGTGGTACTCCGGTGAATCCCGATATCATCAAAGCGCAAACAGAAGGCTGTATCGTAATGGGATTGACTGCCGCCTGCAAAAGCGGAATCAATATTGAGCAGGGAAAAATTACAAACACTAATTTCGATAAGTACCAAATGCTGCGCATAAATGAAGTGCCCAAAATGGAAATTTATGTGATCAACACTAACGCTCATCCTGAAGGAGTTGGCGAAGGCGCGCTGCCTGCTGTTGCTCCATCTCTTACCAATGCAATTTTTGATTTGACCGGGAAACGAATTCGTTCCTTGCCTTTTGATTTGGTGTGACGAAACGGATTTTATATTTATTATGTTACATAGGAATACGGGTAGGTAAAACAAAGCGCCCGGTTTCCCAGGCGCTTTTCCTTATCACAGATCAAAATAAAAACTACAAAACGACGAATACATCGAAATAAAAAATTACAGTAAAACCTGGTTTACTGCCTTCTTTTGAAACTGCTCAACTAAACTGTTCTACCTTTTTCTTCACTTCTTTTACCAGGCCTTCTTTCAGCTCCATCAGTTTTTCTCTGTTGTCACTTATCTTATCGTTTACGTCTGATACCATATCACGAACATCTGAACTAAATTTTTCCCCTTTCCTTTTCAAGTTTCTTCTTGTTCTGTAACCACTCTGTGGAGCTGTAAAAATTCCTCCTGCAAAGCCAAGTGCCATGCCGGCTGCTAACGTTATCAATATTTTTTTTGAACTATTCATATATATTTTTCAGTTTTATTCTAAAGCAAATTAATTAAGCCATTTTGCAAAACGAATGACCTTTGGCAGTATCCTGAATGACTGAGGTCAGTGATAAAATGTTAAGGAGTAGTTCTCGGCCCTTTCTGCTTGTGTTTCTCTAACTTTCTGAAATACTTTCTGAACAAAAAGTTATGTTTCAGCGCTTCCATATTGCTGTTAAAACCATCTGTCCCCTTTTGAATGTTGTCAAGACTTATGGCGATTTTTTTAACGATCAAAGAATCTTTCAGCACCGCATTTACGGTTCCTTTGCCATTTGAAACATCATCCTGGATACCTCTAATCAATTGTTTTATTGCATTTGCAACGGAATCACTCTCTTCCCCTACTTTGCTGATCTTCACAACCGCGCCGTTTAAATTGATCGCCAATGCCGAATCCTTCAAAATTTTTCCCAACGAGCCTTCCCCCGCATTTACGCCGGCAATTAATTCATCCAGGTCGTTTGCCATCTTAAATGCTTTACCGGTTGTCGCACGAATAGTTGCAACGGATGTTCTTAGATTTTGGGGAATGCTTTCATCACTCAATAAAGACCAAAGCGCAGAACTGTTATTGATTTTGTCTACCGTCACTTTCAAACCTGCAGCAATTTGAGCAACATCACTATTTGTGTGATAAAGCGTTTCTATTATTTCGTCTGTATTCACCGCCCTTCTCACCGGAAGAATATCATTTTCTTCAGCAAATGGTGCAGGATGTTTTGATGGAGTAATATTGACTACTTTATTGCCAACAAGTCCTTCTGTTCCTATTGATGCAACCGCGTTTTTATGAATTACTTTAATTAATCTTTTTTCAATGACCATTGTCACCTCGATAAGTGTGTCATTGATGAGATTTATTTTTCTAACTGTGCCTGCCTGGATACCGGCAAACTTTACATTGTTACCTGATACAAGCCCCTGGATGTTTTCAAACCTTGCTTTCAAAACGAAATTTGATCCAAACAAATTCCTGTTTTTACCGATC
Organism: Hanamia sp.; assembly: GCA_035765495.1. Classification (GTDB taxonomy): domain Bacteria; phylum Bacteroidota; class Bacteroidia; order Chitinophagales; family Chitinophagaceae; genus Ginsengibacter. Next base: position 17,177 of record DASTXM010000105.1, on the reverse strand, counting down.
ATGTATAAAAGTATAACCAGGAACAAAAGTCCTGCGAGCACAAACACGCCCAACTTTACATTACTGATTATCTTCTTTGCCATAATAATTATTCAAAAAATTCTTTCACTTTCGGATCTTCGTTTTTACTCAGTTCTTCATAATTGCCCATCACATAATTCTTTCCATCGATCAGGATCACCACCCTGTCACTTGCTGTTTGCACACACTTCATATCATGGGAAATTATTAACGACGAAGTGTTGTACTTATCGCTGATCTCATTCATCAGGTCTATTATTTCTTTACCTGTTATTGGATCAAGGCCGGTGGTCGGCTCGTCATATAAAATGATTTCCGGCCTCAATATTAAAGTGCGCGCCAGGGCAATTCTTTTTCTCATCCCTCCGGATAATTCAGCCGGCATCATATCAATTGTATGCGATAAACCAACATCCTCAAGCGTTTCAATTACTCTCCTATTTACTTCTTCGTGTGAAAACCGGATCCAGGTTCTCCGCATGGGAAATTCAAGATTTCCCCTGACAGTCATTGAATCATACAAGGCATTTCCCTGGAAAAGAAAACCAACTTTAGCCCGGATGTGATCCAGTTCTTCATCGTTCAACTCGGGAATATTTTTTCCAAACATCATTATTGTTCCTCTATCCGGCTGCAGCAAACCAACTACGCATTTGATCATAACCGATTTGCCCGAACCGGATTTCCCCAACACAACTACGCTCTCCCCTCTTTTTATTTCAAGATTAAAATCGACGAGCACATGATTGTTGCCAAACGATTTGTAAAGGTTTTCTATTCTTAGAATTGGCTCATCAACTTCTGCTTTATCAATCAATACTTCGGATGTTTTCAGAGATTCCATCTTTTTTAATTAAGCCCGAGCGCATCGGTTATTTGCACTGCCAACAAATCCAAAATGAATATCATGATTGAAGAAACTACTACCGCTGAATTTGCTGAAATACCAACTCCTTCAGTGCCTTTGCTGCTATTGTATCCCTTAAAACATCCGATAATACCTACAGCAAAACCAAAAAAGTAACTTTTGAAAAATGCAGGCAACACATCAGTAAATCCAAGGTTGTTGAAAACCTGTCTCCAATACAAATGAAAACTGGTAACACCACGGATGTTGATACCAATCCACGAACCCATTAATGAAATCGCATCTCCCAGCAAAACCAACACCGGCAGCATTAAAGTGGCGGCCAAAACTCTGGTTACCACCAAATATTTGAAAGGATTCGTTCCACTCACTTCCATTGCATCAATTTGCTCTGTAACACGCATTGATCCTAATTCGGCCCCAATACTGCTTCCGATTTTTCCCGCAAAAATGAGAGCTGTAATTACGGGCCCAATCTCCCGGATCACTGCAATTCCAACAATTGCCGGAAGTTGAGATTCTACGCCATAACTCACCATTGACGGCCTTAATTGCATGGTTAAAACCAAACCTAAAATAAAAGAAGTGAGCCCAATAAGAGGAAACGATTTATAACCGATCACAAAACATTGTCTCACAAATTCTGCAAGTTCATAGCGAGGGCGAAAACCTTGTTTGAAAAAGCGGCCCGTGAACTGGGAAAGCCCTCCTATTTCATCCAGGAATGAATTGCTTAACTTTTGCCAAAACCTGTTTTGAGCGTCTGCGACCAACATAATTTTTTCACTTCATATAACAAATATTCTAATTTTAAACAGATTCAATTATGAATACAGTCATTTGCAAACATGATTATTGTCAGGAAGTGAAAGGGGGAGTAATACTGTATTCAAAACAAAAATCCTTTCTTTTTATAAGATCACTATAATTAAAGCAGTTTAAATCTCTCCTTTTCTTAAATCATTATATTTGAAAAACAATTCCATGTTCATAAATTATTCCATTGAAAAAATTGGATCCTTTGCATTTCAATATCAGATCCTGGCCACTTTGGTCATTTGTTTTTTTCTTTTGTGTTAGCTGCGGGGGAATTAATTCCGGCAATAATTCTGATATCGATTCTTCCTTAATTCAAAAATCTGTTATTGGAGATTCCATTCAAACAGGAAAAGTTATAACACGGGTGATCTGCAGCGAAGACCGATCTCAATCTTATGCGTTGTATGTTCCCAAAGTCAACACCGATAAACCTTTACCAGTTGTTTATTTTTTTGATGCACACGGGGATGGGGCACTTCCTGTAATAAAATACAAAGCGCTCGCCGATAGTTTTCATTTTATTCTTGCAGGAAGTAACAATTCAAAAAACGGAAATGACTGGAATGATGCAGAAAATACCTGGAGTGTTTTAAATGATGATGTTCAAAAGAAAGTGTCCGTTGATCCCAACAGGATCTATGCCTGTGGATTTTCTGGTGGTGCTAAAGTCGCTACTTTTTTAGCACTTCATCACAACAACATAAGCGGTGTTATCGCAAACGGTGCCGGACTTGAAGATATTATTACTGCCGGAAAGTTGAACTTTAGTTTTACAGCGATAACAGGCAATGGGGATCTCAACATGACCGACCTTGTTTCTATTGACAAAATTCTCGACAAAAATTTTTCCCGCCACAGGATCATTTTTTTCAATGGCATTCATGAATGGGCGCCCGAAAGCACCATGATGACTGCATTTGACGGATTGAAATTTGATGCTATGCGAAATAATTTGATTCCTGCAGACTCTGTTTTTATTAACAGGTTCGATTCTCTTTTTAGGAAAAAAGTAAAGAAAGATTTAAATGAAAAATCATTTTTAGAAGCGGCCCAGGAATGTAAACTTGCTTATTCAATGCTGGATGACGTAAGCGATGAATCGGCCTGGTTCCATAAAAAAGAAGATTCAGTTTCCAATACCGGTTTGTTTAAAAAGCAACAGCAGGCACATCAACAGATCTTGCAAAAAGAAGGAAATATCAAATCAGTTTTTCAGCAACATTTTCAAACAATAGATCCACAATATTGGAACAAAACAATTACAGAAGTAAAATCGAAAGCCAAAGGAAATTCGCCCGAAGCAGCTATGTATAAACGTTTAGATGCTTATTTGTCGCTAGCGTTTTATTCATTAAGCAATCAACTCATCAACCAAAACAAAAATGAACCAGCAGAATATTTTGTCGATCTCTATAAAAAGGATGATCCATCAAACACTGAAGCATGGTATTTTTCAGCTATTCTCGATGCAAGAAAAAATAATGCACCAAAAGCAGAAGCTGATCTTGAAAAAGCAATTGCTTTAGGATTTAATGACAAAAAAAGATTGGAACAACAACCTGAATTTACAAATAGCAAAGTAAATCTTGATCTGCAAAAATTACAAAGCCAGATGAAATAATTATTTCAAAATCGAAATAAAAATTCATCTTCTTTCTTCGTTTATTGCTATTTCATCTTGAAATTCTCGAGGAACTTTGTAGTAAAATTGCCTTTACGGAAATCTTCATTTTGCATTAATTGAAGATGGAAAGGAATCGTTGTCTTAATTCCTTCGATCACATATTCACTTAACGCACGATACATGGTATCGATCGCCTCTTCACGTGTTTGCGCCATGGTGATCAATTTACCAATCATGCTGTCGTAATATGGAGGAATAACGTATCCTGCATAACAGTGGCTGTCAACCCTTACGCCGTGGCCACCGGGCTGATGAAGAACTGTAATTTTTCCAGGTGATGGACGAAAGTCGTTATAAGGATCTTCAGCATTGATACGGCACTCAATAGCGTGCATTTCAGGATAATAATTTCTGCCTGAAATTTTATCTCCGGCAGCTATTTTAATTTGTTCTTTTATAAGGTCAAAATTGACAACCTCTTCCGTCACGCAATGCTCTACCTGGATACGTGTGTTCATTTCCATGAAATAAAAATTCCTGTTTTTATCTACAAGGAATTCTATCGTTCCCACGCTTTCATAATTGATTGCTGCTGCAGCTTTTATCGCTGCCTCTCCCATTCTTTCCCGAAGTTCGGGCGTCATAAAAGGTGAAGGAGATTCTTCCACCAATTTTTGGTGGCGGCGTTGGATAGAACAATCCCGCTCGCTGAGGTGACAAACATTTCCATATTGATCTCCCGCTACCTGTATTTCAATATGACGAGGCTCCTCCACAAATTTTTCCATGTAGATACCATCATTCTTAAATGAAGCAGCGGCTTCTATCTTGGCAGTTTCAAAAGCTTTTTCCATTTCCTTTTCACTCCAAACCACGCGCATTCCTTTTCCTCCACCGCCTGCTGTTGCTTTTAATATTACAGGATATCCAACTTCTACGGCTAACCTCTTTGCATGATCCAAATCCTGCAGTAAACCTTCACCCCCCGGAACAACGGGAACTCCTGCAGCGATCATTGTTTCTTTTGCAGTGATCTTGTCACCCATCGAATTGATCATAGTCGGTGTTGGGCCGATGAATTTAATGCCATGGTCAAAACATATCTGGGCAAATTTTGCATTCTCTGCCAGGAAACCATATCCCGGGTGTATGGCATCAGCGTTGGTAATTTCAACTGCCGCCATAATGTGCGGAATGTTCAGGTAACTATCAACACTCGCAGGTTTACCAATACAAACTGCTTCATCAGCAAATTTTACATGAAGACTGTCCTTATCAGCCGTTGAATAAACTGCGACAGTTTTAATTCCCATTTCTTTACAAGTCCGGATAACGCGGAGGGCAATCTCACCCCTGTTTGCTATAAGTATTTTTTTAAACATCTTTTATAATGTGCTAATTAGCTAATTAGCCAATCTGCTAATTTAGCTAACCTCATTTTTAATTTTAATTTCTATAAGGTGCTTGTCGGCAGCAACGCTATCTTTCTTTTTGAAGTTCCTGCTTTTAACAGCTGCGTACTGATGGTATATTTTGATTGAATTCAGCTTATCGCAATAATCAATTATTGATAATGAAAAATCAAATGTCAATTTTAAAATAGGATTTTTTTCAAACAATTGTTTTTCCATGAGCCTAACTAATTTATTGTTTATAAATGAGCAGTAACATTTTCACATTTGCTCATTTTCACATTTTCATATTAATTAAGCCGGCTCCACCAAAAACAAAGGCTGATCAAATTCTACCGGGGAAGCGTCTTCTACCAAAACCTTTACGATCTTTCCGGCTACTTCACTTTCTATTTCATTAAATAATTTCATTGCTTCAATGATACAAACCACCTGTCCAACTTCTACTTCATCACCCACGCTTACAAATAAAGGTTTGCCGGGACCTGCCTGACGATAAAAAGTCCCGATCATAGGACTTTTTATTGTGAGATAATTCTCTTCTTTGGCTGGTTGTTGTTTCTTCTCGGCGGGTTTTTCTGTAGCAGGAGCAGGAGCAACAGGATTTTGCAACGCCTGAACGGGTTGTATCATTGGCTGACCTATGATCTGCGCTGGTTCTTTTTTCTGTTTTATCGAAATCTTAAATCCCTCTTTTTCGATCATCAGTTCACCGATGTTGCTCTTGTTAACAAGCTTTACCAACTCGTGAATTTGTTTAATGTCCATATTGGAAATTATATTTAGGTTATGGGAAACGTGTGGCTAAGTTACTTTTTTAATTGAGAATTAAAGAGATAAATGTAAATAATCATTCAGCAATGATGCCGATTATTCCTTTACTCTTTCAACGTATTCCCCGCTTTTAGTGTTTACCCGGATTAGTTCTCCTTCATTTACAAATAAAGGAACGTTTACGGTAGCGCCTGTTTCAACGGTGGCAGGCTTAAGTGTTTTTGTGGCGGTGTCTCCTTTAATGCCAGGCTCGCTGTAGGTTACCTGCAAAACAATTTTATCAGGAAGTTCAACGCCCATAGGTTGGTCGGTTTCTGTATTGATCAACACAGAAACTTCCTGGCCGTCTTTTAAAAACTGTGGCGCATCAATCATTTCAGGAGCTACAGTAATCTGCTCATAATTTTCCGTATTCATAAAAGTATAGCCTGTATCATCTTTAAAAAGGTATTGATAAGGCCTCTTTTCAACCCTTACAGGAAAAATAGTCTCACCACTATTCCAGGTTTGTTCAATAGTGCGCGAATTGTCGACGCCCTTCAATTTAGCCCATACTTTTGCCGCTGCACGGGCAGTTTTGTTTTGTCCAAACTCGATGACGGTATAAAGACTTCCGTCAATTTTCAATATCAATCCTGTCCTGATATCTGATGTTGTTGCCATAAAATCTTTTTTTGAGGCAGCAAAGGTAAAAGATTTGTTTTATTGTTTTGGCGAAAAATGCAAGAGGCAACCGTCGACCAATGACCGACCACCGAGGACCGATAATTATTCCTTCGGGAAAAATAATAATAATACATTGTATGAAAAGCCATCGTTATCGCAAACCTGCCGTGGTCGGTTGTCGGTTGTCATCTTCCAACGATTAACATTCCCTTCAGCAATGCAAATCAAAGTTTTTTATAGTTTTATCAAAATTTATAAAGTGAAAAAGCTATTTATTTTTTGGGCAGCACTTTTAATTTCTGCTGCCGGGTTCTCACAAACCGATTCTGCTGAACAGGATGCTCCTTATTTAAAATATCCAACAATTCCGGAATTCACACTGTTTAAAGCACCCGACAGCACTGCGTTTACAAGAGAAGATTTAAAAAAGAAAAAAAACACCATCTTTATTGTTTTTAGTCCTGAATGCAGTCATTGTCAAAACGAAACCGAAATGCTTACGCAAAATATCAAACGGTTCAGGAATACACAGTTTGTAATGCTCACCTATTTACCATTCAATGAAATGATGGATTTTTACCACCATTACCATATTGCCAATTACCCGCAGATAACAATGGCAAGAGATACGAAATTTTATTTCCCAATATATTTCAGGGTGAGGAATTTGCCCTCCATTTTTATTTACGACAAAACCGGTCATTTGAAAAAATCATTTGAAGGCGATGTAAAACCTGAAACGCTTTTGGCAGAGTTGTGAATTAAACTTCAAAATATAAATTGAGTCTAAAAGTTAGTTTACTGATAATTAATTCTTAAAATGCCATAGAGGGTTTCAACTTTGGCGTTTTTTATTAGTTTTATCTTTTAAAAAAAATTACTGATGAAGAAACTTCTATTTATTCTACCCTGTTTTTTAATTTCGTTGGCCGGATTTTCACAATCAACTACCGCCGCTGATAAGAGTCCCGAATTTGTGAAAAATCCAAACATTCCGGATTTCACAATTTACAAAGCGCCCGACAGTACTGTTTTTACCAATGATGATCTTAAGAAAAACAAACCAACTTTGTTGATGATCTTTAGCCCGGAATGCGGTCACTGCCAAAACGAAACCCGCGAACTTGAAAAATACATCGACCATTTTAAAAATGTGCAGATATTAATGGTAACCTGGCTGCCTTATTCCGAGATGATGGCTTTCTATCACGATTATAAAATTGCCTCTTATCCAAATATTACTATGGGTTGGGACAAAAAAGATTTTTTCCTTCCTTATTATCATGTTCAAATGTATCCCGACATGGTTGTGTACGACAAGCACGGGAAATATGTGAATTCATTCAGCGGAATGATCAAACTGCAGGATGTGGTTGATGCGTTGAATAAGTAAGTTTTATTGTTGGATTGTGGTATGGTTTTATTGTTGCTGCTTTCAGCATTCAGCTTTCAGCATTCAGCTATCAGCTTTCAGCTATCGGCCTCTCACCATTCACCATTCACCCTCTTCACCTTTCAATCCTACAATTAATTACCTTTGAGCGTATAACTCTATTTTTAAAAATAAATCTGATAAAAAGATGAAAGTAACTGTAGTAGGCGCCGGGGCAGTTGGCGCTACCTGTGCCGACAACATTGCCCGTAAAGAACTTTGTGAAGAACTGGTAATGCTCGACATTAAAGAAGGTATCACGGAAGGAAAAGCAATGGATTTTTTACAAAGCGCTACCATGTTGGGAAGCGACACCAAGATCATCGGTAGCACGAATGATTATTCCAAAACAAAAGGCAGCAACGTGGTGGTGATCACTTCAGGAATCCCACGTAAACCCGGTATGACAAGAGAGGAACTGATTGGCATTAACGCGGGAATTGTAAAAGATGTTACTTCAAAAATATTGGAACAATCTCCTGATGCTATCATCGTTGTGATCAGTAACCCAATGGACACCATGACTTACCTGGCATTGAAATCAACAGGTCTTCCCAAAAACCGGGTTATTGGAATGGGAGGTTTACTTGACAGTTCAAGATTCAAATATTTTCTGTCACAGGCAATGAATGTTTCTGCTCAAGATCTGCAGGCAGTTGTGATCGGTGGCCACGGAGACACGACAATGATTCCGCTTACCAGGTTAGCTACATGGCAGGGAACCCCGGTTTCCAATTATTTGGATTCAGCTACCCTGGAAAAAGTAGCAGCAGATACAATGGTTGGAGGCGCCACACTCACCAAATTGCTCGGCACAAGCGCATGGTATGCTCCCGGTGCAGCAGGTGCAACTTTGGTGGAGGCAATCGTTCGTGATGAGAAAAAATTAATTCCTTGCTGCGTAATGCTTGATGGAGAATATGGCCAGAAAGACATTTGCATCGGTGTGCCCGTTGTTATCGGAAAGAATGGATGGGAAAAAATAATTGATTTCCATCTTAATGAGGAGGAACAAGCGAAATTCAACAAGAGCGCAGAGGCTGTAAGAAATATGAACGCAGCATTACAAGGACTTGTGTAAAGCTGAAGGTTTTAAGTTATAGATTTTAAGTTATAAGTAAAGCCGGTGTAAATTGCGCCGGCTTTTTTATTTTATCCAAGCGATATTACATTATAAACGGTTATTCAAAAAAGCTTACCTTTAAGAAGTTCAATAATGATGGGATATGTCCGTACCGATCGCCATAAATATTACGAAAGAAATTCTTAGGAAAAGTAAGGAATGCGGTACACGCAATGACATAGAAAAAATCGGAAACAACTGTGCTATTGCGGTAGCATTAAAAGACGTCTTTCCCAATGTTTTTGTAACGCCTCACCACATCTACCCTTTTGGGATAATTGAAAATGAAGAGTTCAGTCTTTTTCGTATAAGCCTCCCCGTTATTGCGCACAATTTTATAAAAGTGTTTGATGCCTTGAGATGCATTCCGAATGCCCGGCTATGTCTTCCTGAATTTGAATTTGAGGTTTTTCTTCCCGATGAATTGATCGCACAAATTAATATCGACGAAGTAAAAGATATGCTCAGGCAAAATTGTATTCCTGCTAATTAAACTGATTTGCTTTTACCCAAAAATTTCCCAAAACTTACATTTTGAAAAAGAATTGGTCATTTATTTTCCTGCTTTTATTAATCACGTTGTTCATTTTTTCATGCAAACCTCAAGTGCAGCGTCCACAAAAATTCGACAAGGAACAATGGGCCTTAAAAAAAGAAAATGTTCATCCTTATCGCAATAGCATGCTCAAAGATTTAATGAACAGTTACGATTTGCACGGAGTAAACAAAGATTCTGTTTTCAACTTATTAGGTTCTCCTGACCGCAGCGACAATGGTTATCTTTTTTACGGGATCAATTGTCAGCAAATCGGTTTGTTTACTTTGCATACAAAGACGCTCGTTATCAAATTGAAACCGGATAGTACTGTTGAATGGTTGAAAATCCATCAGTAATATTATTGATGAAATTATAGCAAACAAATTCGCCTCATCAAATAAATTATTACCTTTATTTGTCACCGGTTTTTCTATTTCAGTTTTAAAATTGTTTGATCATGAAACGCATTTTTATCTGCCTGATTTCAGGTTCACTTTTTTTCAGTTGTAATCAACAAGGTGCAAACAACAGTTCAACTTCATCAACAGATTCAACCAATGTAAAAAGCGATACCACAGCAATGGCGCAGGAATCATTGCCCTACAAACCGGATGTGCCGGATGCAAAAATGCAGATAAAACTTGCTTTACTGGCAGCACCACCTGAAAAGAGAGACAGCGCCACTGTTCTAGGGTATGATTCCGCTCGTCAATTGGTAGTAATACAAAAAGGTTCGAACGAAATGATTTGCCTGGCAGATAATCCAAGCGATACGGGTTTTTCTGTAGCCTGCTACAGCAAAGACCTTGAGCCTTTGATGCAAAGAGGAAGGGAATTGAGAAAACAAGGAGTGTCAGGACAACAATTATTTGATGAAAGAGGAAAAGAGGTAAAGCAAGGAACACTTAAAATGCCAAAAACCCCGGCAACTTTATTTGTTTATTCAGCTTCAGAAAAAGATGTGAATCATTCTACCGGTGACGTAAAAAATGGCTACATGCGTTATGTGATCTATGTTCCTTTTGCAACGGCAGCAAGTACCGGTTTGCCCACCAAACCTTCAGCACCCGGAATGCCCTGGATCATGGATCCGGGGACTTATCATTCGCATGTGATGATTAATCCATAGATGGAAACCAGGTAAAGATCATTTCCTGTTCGAAACTAGTGAAAACCAGTTCGGCATCTTTTAATAAGGCTCGTGTCAGAGTAGCCCTCCTGCGATCTTGGGACGCAAATTAAAATTCTTCACTGTTCATTGGTTTACTGTATTTTTAAAATATGATTCTAAAAATAGACGAAAACATTTCACTCGAACTCACCTCAGCCAAACATGCTCAGGGATTATTTGATGCAGTTGATGCGAACAGGAAACACCTTTCTGAATTTTTACCTTGGGTCGGCAATATGAAGTCAGTGGCAGATTTTAAAGATTACATCCAGGATTGCGAAAGTCTGTATCGTCAAAAAAAAGAGGTGAGTTTTGTAATATTTTCTAATAAAAAAACAATCGGACGGATTGGTTTGCATCACATGAACCTGGACAATAAAACCGCTGCTATTGGTTATTGGATCACTAAGGATGCACAGGGAAAAGGCATTATTACGCAATCGTGTAAAAAGCTGATCAGCTACGGGTTTGCCGAAATTGGCCTGCACCGCATAGAAATAAAAGCAGCAGTTCAAAACCTCAAAAGCCAGGCAATACCGAAAAGATTAAATTTCACAAAAGAAGGAATTTTGCGCCAAGCAGAATTAGTAAATGGAAAATACCTGGATATTGTTTTGTTCTCAATACTTGAGAATGAATGGAAAGAAGAGGAAAAGGACCTTTAATTTTAGAGATCATTTTCCCCTTTTTCTAAAAACTTTTTGATACAGCTGAAAAAATTCAGGGCGCTGAGCAAAACTTTTTTTGCAAGAAACAATTTTACTTCAGTCTCAAAAGACCCGTTTACTTTCTTTTAAAAGTAATCAACAATGTATCTCCGGTATTAAACACATCGGGACTTGCAATGGTGAACGAATTACAGCTAAAGTTTTGAATGGTTCCGCTATCGAGGTCGGCAGTAAACACATTCCCCTGTAATGACCAACTTCCTGTGCCATCTCCCGGAGGATCGCATTTCGTACCTTCATCTGTATAAGTAAAAACGTGGTTGGTACTGAAGGTTACCTGGTCATCGACCGAACAGGCGTCCACCATTGAAGTAGCATCAACCGGTGTAGATGAAGGCGTTGCCTTATAAGTTATTGTTCCATAGGTATAAGTACCTATAAGGTTGGCTTCACTCAGTGTACAGTTAGTGTTCTTTGTTTTCTCTTTCTTACAGGCAACAAAGGGTAAGGTAGCCATTAAAAGGAAGGCAAGTTTTTTTAGTTTCGGCATAAGGTTTTGTTTAAAGTTGGAACGAAAATAATCGCTCTTTTTCAAAAACAAAACATTTTTTCAAAATTTATTGGCGGTTATGAATGAGGCTGGATGATCCAGGGAACACTACCGGGTTGGCAATTATACTTTAATTTTATACTATCCTTCCACGAAATATTTTTTAATATGAAACAATTGAAAAGCCTGCTAACGGTTCAGTGGGGCATTTTCCTCCTGCTTTTGTTTTCTTCCTTCGCTTGTAAAGCCCAGCCGAAATTGCTGGCACTTTCAAAAACCGATCATACACTTGCGATCGTTGATGCTTCAACTCTAAAAATATTGGGAAAAGTGCCGGTTGGAAGTGATCCGCATGAAGTTATCGCTTCATCTGATGGAAAAACAGCCTACGTTTCCATTTATGGTGGCGGCCGTTTTCATGAAATTGATGTGATAGATATTGGTCAAAAGAAGCTGGTTCAAAAAATTGACACCCGTCCTTTTTATGGACCTCATGGGTTAGATTTTCAAAATCGAAAACTTTGGTTTACGGTCGAAGGAACGAAGACAATCGCAAGATATGATCCGGCTACAAATAAGATTGATTGGTGTATGGGAAGCGGGCAGGACAGAACACACATGATCTACGTGACTGACAATGGGAAAAACATTTTCACTACCAATGTGGCAAGCGGCACCGTAAGCATTTTTACCTCTAAGGATGCACAACAGGGAAGTTCAACTTTTGCCAATTGGGAACAAACGGTTATCCCGACTTTCAAAGGAACAGAAGGTTTTGATGTCTCACCTGACGGAACTGAAATATGGGCAGCTTCGAGCGACAACGGAAAAATTTATGTTATTGATCCGGTTCAGAAAAAAATTATAACTACAATTGACGCAAAAGTTTTAGGAGCAAACAGGTTGAAATTCACCCCGGATGGAAGCAAAGTTTTTATTTCAAGTTTGCGCTCCGGATCGATTGCTATTTATGATGCCAAAACACGAAATGAAATAAAACAACTGGAAGTTGGACACGGAGCAGCAGGAATTTTAATGGATCCCACTGGTTCGCGCGCTTTTGTTGCCTGCACTCCGGATAACTACGTTGTAATAGTTGACTTAAAAACACTTCAACTTACAGGACATTTAAAAGTTGGTGGCGGACCGGATGGACTTGCATGGGCTAAGGAAGCAACAAAATAAAATTCGTTTTTATTTATTGATTTACTGCTGTTACCATAATTTTTAAAATTCATTTTCATGATTCCGGTGGAAAAACAAGCGCTTGTAAAAAAAGCTTTGCAAACTGCTTTTAATGTTGACGATTTTGATCACATTGAGCAACTGACCAAAGGTCTCTCCAGTGCCCTGATCTTTAAAATAACAATTAAAGAAAAGCCTTACCTGCTGAGAGTTGTAATGCGGACAGATGCGATCGGTGATCCTTCTTATTATTATGGATGTATGAAACAAGCAGCTGAAAAAAACCTTGCGCCAGCAATCCATTATATGAGCATTGAAGACAGGATCTCAGTCACTGATTTTATCATTGAAAAGCCCTTCTCAATAGAAGAAGCTAAAGTGCAGTTACCAAAACTGCTGCAAACACTACACTCACTTCCTAATTTTCCTTTCAGGATGAATTATTTTGAAGCAATGGAACGATTTATTCCCATGTTCAATGCCGGTAAATTTCTTCCTGAAAACGAAGCCGGCGAGTTGTTTGAAATTTATCGCCGTATCATCTCTAAATATCCAATAAACGACGTAGAGAACTGGGTTTCTTGCCATAATGATTCAAAACCTGAAAACATAATCTTCGATGGGCAAAAACCCTGGTTTGTCGATTGGGAAGCAGCCTTCTTAAACGACCGCTATCTCGATTTGGCTGTTGTCGCCAATTTTATTGTGATGAATGAAAAAGATGAAGAGGATTATTTAAAAACCTATTTTAATCAGCCGGCCGATGATTACCAACGCGCCCGGTTTTTTATCATGCAAATCATCCTGCATCTTAATTATTTTGTTGTGCTCCTTGCGTTTACTAAGGATCCGCAACCATTAAGTATAACCCCTATGCCCACACATAATTTCAGGGAATTTCACAACGGCATGTGGAATGGAGCAATATCGCTTGCTAATAATGAATCAAAGCGTGAATATGCGCTGCTTCATTTGGAACATTTTCGTTCAAAAACGAGAAGCCCGGGATTTGAAGAGGCGCTAAAAATTATAAGTAAAAGAAAATAAGAAATTGTCTTAAGTGTTTATTTACTGTTATCTATTTATCGAAATTTCTCCATCTTCTTTTTCCCTTGGCAATCACACGTAAGCCTCTTCTTTTCAAAGAGATTACCTGGTTTTTTCCAAACATGCTATTCTGCTGGTAAGCTTCCAAAATACTTCTGAAGGATATAATTCCTGTAATGGTTTCTCCACCAGAAGTAACCGGCAGAACATCCACTTTATGGGCAGCCATTCTTTCAACGGTCCTGCGAAGTGTATCTGTAGAAAATGCTGTAACAGGTGAGGCTTCCGTAATCTCTCCCACCGGTGTATCGGCGTCAAACTTCCTGTTATAAAGTGTTTCGAATTTCAATAAGCCTTTGAACTTGCCTGCATCATCAGATACAATAAAATATTCCATCACTTCCTTGCCGGTTTTCTGCAATTTGTCGAGCACTTCTTTGATCGTGCTATTACTATTGATAATCTCTCCCGGCGACAACATTACATCTGACACATTCACCTTTTCCAAAAGATCAGGTTCATAAGAATCCGGCGTTTTCACTCCTCTCCTCGAAATTTTTTCCGTCATGATGGTGTTGTTCATCAGGAAAAAAGAAACGATATAAGAACCACCGCAAGCACCCAACAAAGGCAATAGCGCATTTGTTTGTCCTGTTGTTTCAATAGCAAAAATTACCGAAGTAAGAAATGCTCTTGAAGCCCCCGTAAACATCGCCGCCATTCCCACCAGCGCACAAAGCGCAACTGAAATTCCTGATGAAGGAAACCAATATAAAATACCATTGCCAATAAGTGCTCCTGCTGCGCCGCCAATTATAAACAACGGCGCCAGTGTTCCTCCCGAAGTGCCACTTCCGAGTGCAATGCACCATGAAATAAATTTTAATAAACAAATGCTCACTAAAAAAGTAAGGGTCATTCTTCCTGTCAGAATGTTGGTAATGTTATCATAACCAACACCCAAAGTATGAGGAGCAAAATATCCTACAAATCCAACTACCAGTCCGCCCAGCGCCGGCCACCACATCCAGTGAATCGGTATTTTTTCAAATGCATCTTCAGCCGCATAAACCAACCGGGTGACTCCTACCGAAGCCAATCCGATAAAAATACCAATAACGCTGTAAATAATGAGCGCTGTATTGCCCGGCGTTTGAATCACCACATCTGTACCAAAGACCGGATTAGAGCCAAATAACAAATGATGACCTGCAGCGCCGGTAACACATGCAAGAGTAACGGGTATAATAGACCGCGGAGAAAATTCAAATAATAATAATTCTATTCCGAGAAAGATACCTGCAACAGGACTTCCAAAGATCGCTGCCATACCAGCAGTTGATCCGGCTGTCAATAAAATCTTTCGTTCGTTTGGCGTAATTCTTAAAATTTGACCTATCGTGGATCCAAGTGCGCCTCCCGTAGCAATGATCGGACCTTCAGCACCAAATGGTCCGCCCGTTCCAATAGCAATTGCAGAAGAAATTGGTTTCAGGTAAGTAACGGTTGGTTTTACCTTACTTTGATTCGTTAGAATCGTTTCCATTGCTTCGGGAATGCCATGACCGCGGATGGCCTTTGATCCATATAAAGCCATTAAGCCAACAACTACACCACCAAGTGCGGGCAAAAGGACCACCCACCAACCAAGCGTATTGTCAGCAGGAGAATGATTGGCAATAGAGAATGTACCAAAAAATGAAATGTTAGTTACTAGATCAATCAGGTAAACCAAAAACTTTGCAATGAAGCTGATTCCAAAGGCAATCAGGACAGAAAGCACAGAAATGGTTAAAACCCTTTGCTTTTGATAAACAGGCTCCGAAGTGATGTCTTCCGCCTGTAAGGTTGATTGGAGCGACACACTTACAGGTATTCTCTTTTCTTCTTTCTCGTTACTTTTCATAAAATTTTATAATTCGACGCGTGCAAAAGTATGATTTAAATCATACTTTTAAAATCCAAAATTTGTATGTGATAGTTAAATTATTGGACACTACTTTTGCTCACCCTAATTACAGGTTATGAATAATAGCGATATTAATTGCGATCTGCATAGTTGTTTTCTTTGCAAAACTTGCCTGAAGGAATGGATTCCGGCACTTGAGAAGCACAGGAAGAATTTTCTTTTCAAAAAAGGAGAAAAGATCTTTTCTGAAGGTGAAAATGTGAAAGGCATATTTTTTCTTTACAGCGGAAAAGTAAAAATTCACAAGCAATGGGGAAGCGGAAAACAACTGATCCT
This sequence comes from Hanamia sp., assembly GCA_035765495.1. Classification (GTDB taxonomy): domain Bacteria; phylum Bacteroidota; class Bacteroidia; order Chitinophagales; family Chitinophagaceae; genus Ginsengibacter. The sequence goes on along the minus strand of DASTXM010000105.1, from coordinate 1,034 downwards.
TCATTTTGCCAGGGAAGGCAACATATTTGGATTCAGGGGATTGGGAAATGAAAATGTCTACCCCGTTTCTGCAACGGCACTGGAAGAAGTTGTTGTTTGCTTTGTCACCACCTCTTTCTTCGAATCAACCTTAAAAGTGAATCATGAATTGACTTATAAGTTAATGAAATTCTACGCCGGCGAAATGCGGGATGCTGAAAAGAGAATGGGAAGCCTTTTCCATTCAGAAGTGAAAGGCAGGGTGGCTGAATCTTTGCTCTTACTAAAAAACCAGTTTGGAGAAAATGAAGAAGGCTTTATCAATATTTCCCTCACAAAACAAGACCTGGCTTCATATGCGGGCACTACTTATGAAACCTATTCAAGAGTGATCAGCGAATTAGAGAAGCATAAAGTAATAAAGCAGTCAGGAAAATTTATCGGCATCTTAAAAGAGGCGAGATTACAAAAGCTGGTTGACTGATTTTTGCTAAAAATGCTATTTTCTTTCAATTAGAATTGCATTAGCCACTCGCCTTTCGCCCGTATGATCCCATTTGTTCAAATCGGCCGGCAAATTATCAAGATCCATTCCCGGTTTATACGCATCACTGTGAAGCCATTTCCTGTTATCCGAAGGATGATTTACCACGCCACCATAAGGATAATTTTTTACCCACAAAGTGGTTGAACCGCCACCATCAAGGTTTACAGCATTGTCCAGTTTTAACCAATGCATCAACAAAGTCAGTTCGTCAATGCTCATGCCGGCGGCTTTATTATTTCTTCCATCTACTGCTACGAGGTATAGCCACTTTTTATGAAGTCCCAAAACAGAACGTGGATTCCTGGCAAAAAAACCTTTCTTGTTTGGCCATAAAATCATTTTTCCACGGTAAATTAATAGCGGCCCCGCAACCATCACGTCCTCTCCTTTTAAATGATCTTCCCAATTGGCAGTACTATCCCAGCGAACAATTTTAACACTTCGCGGATTTATTACGATTGCTGCTTCCTGGTGAAATGCCCGCTTGCCGTTTGGCCGCAAGACGGTT
>DASTXM010000104.1:0-54281 GCA_035765495.1 Hanamia sp. | reverse complement strand
TTTCTGTGCCCGGGGCATTTGAAATTCCCTTCACTATCAAGAATTTTTGGGAAACTTATCAGAATAAATTTGAGAAGCCACAGGTTTTTATTGCGCTCGGATGCGTGCTAAAAGGAGGAACGCCTCATTTTGATTATGTTTGCAGAGCCATCACCGATGGGGTTTTACAATTAAATTTTACATTGCCTGTTCCGACAATTTTTGGAGTACTGACAGTAGAAAACCAACAACAGGCTGATGAAAGAACAGGAGGAATTCATGGAAATAAAGGTGAAGAAGCTGCCCTGACCGCTTTAAAAATGATAACCCTAAAATATTCGAAATAAATATTCTTCTTGCACTACTTACAATTCAGATTTTCCTACAATGAATGTTCAATTATTTATACCATGTTTTGTTGACCAGTTGTATCCACAAACTGCATTTAACATGGTAAAAGTACTTGAGAAAGGATGTTGCACGGTTTCATACAATACAAATCAAACCTGTTGCGGGCAAGCGGCCTTTAATGCTGGATTTTGGAACGAAGCAAAAAGTGTAGCGGGCAAGTTTATAAAAGATTTTGATAACACAGATTATATTGTTGCCCCTTCTGCATCCTGCGTAGGATTTGTAAGAAATTATTACTCGCAATTATTTGAAAACTCTTCACAACATAATACTGTGAAAAATTTAACCAGCCGAATTTTTGAATTTACGGAGTTTCTGGTTAGAATATTAAAAATTGAGAATTTCGGTTCACGGTTTAATGCAAAAGCAACTTATCATGATAGCTGTGCAGCTTTGAGAGAATGTAAAATAAAGGAGGAGCCAAGAAAATTATTGGAAAAAGTGAAAGGACTGGAACTAATTGAGATGGCTGATACTGAAACTTGCTGTGGATTTGGGGGAACTTTTTCAGTAAAATTTGAAGACATTTCATATGCGATGGCTGATCAAAAAATTGGGCATGCATTGCAAACCGGTGCTACGCATATCATCTCGACTGATTTAAGTTGCCTGATGCACTTGCAGGGAATTATCAACAGAAAAAACCTTTCTTTGAAAACAATGCATATTGCTGATGTGTTAGCAAATGGATGGGAGGTTTAATGCACCTTGCTTTCGAGCACTCTAAAAAAGTTTCAAAAATCTTTTAGTATGTTGTAATAATATATTAGATTTACACCACTGTAATTGAGTTACACTATCCTCCAAATTTCCTTCTTGAAAAATGGAACACTAATTGTAATCAAAGCATTGAGGTGGCAAGGTTTCATTGCTTTAATTTTTTGCCAAAATGTTTACATTGCAACTTACCCTAATCCACCTTCCTGATATTTATTGATATAAACTTTATGAAAGCTATTTCTATGCGTGGAGATTTTTACTCTTTTATTCTTAATGGGAATGTTTGGATTACTGCTTCTTTCGTTTTTCTTTTTAACTTCTCTTATGGACAGACTGATGTGCTTACGAATCATAATGATTTGAAGCGCACAGGATGGAATAACAAGGAAACCATTTTGGCTACAGACAATGTGAGTTCAGGAAATTTTGGAAAAATATTTTCTCGGGATGTTGATGATCAGATCTATGCACAGCCGCTGGTTGTGAGCAATGTCCCAATTGGAGGAGGCACCCATAATATTGTTCTTGTCGCTACTGTTAACAACACACTATACGCCTTTGATGCAGATGATCCAAATGCTTCAAACCCGTATTGGAAAGATAATTTAACGAAAGATCCAAAGCATTACCGGCCTGTCAATAACACAGACATGTCAGGTGCCTGTGGAGGGAATTATAAAGATTTTAGTGGTAACATGGGGATAGTTGGAACACCAGTAATAGACAGTTCAACAAAAACACTATACGTAGTGTCAAGAAGCGTTACCAAAGCAAGTCCTCAAAATTTTGTCCAAACCCTTCATGCAATTAATGTTACTACAGGAAATGAAAAACCCGGAAGCCCTGTTGAAATAAACGCCTCATTTCCTGGTAGTGGCGACGGAAGTGTAGGTGGAGTTATTAATTTTGATCCCCAGAAACAAAATCAAAGGCCAGGACTTTTGTTATACAACGGAATTGTGTATATCTCCTGGGCTTCCCACTGTGATTGGAGTCCCTATCATGGTTGGATTATTGGATATGATGCCAACACTTTGCAACAAAAATATGTTTACAATGATACGCCAGGTGGAGGGTTAGCAGGTATTTGGATGTCGGGCCAGGCACCCTCTGTAGATGATGACGGAAATATTTATGTAACAACTGGGAATGGGACTACAGGAGTAGGAACAAACCCTAATGATACATCAAATAGAGGATCGAGTCTCGTTAAATTGTCACCGGAACTAAAAGTAGAAGATTTCTTTACCCCTTCAAATTATCAGTACTTGAATAGTAATGATCGTGATTACGGTTGTACTGGTGTATTTCTCATGCCTAATACCCACCTGTCATTATCAGGAAGCAAAGATGGTGGTTCTTATCTTATAGATAACGACAATATGGGTGGAATGAAATCAGACAATTCCAATGTATTGCAAAGATTGAATTTTGGGGATTGGGGAACCGTAAATTCTATCCATTTGTATGGTTCTCCTGTTTATTATAAAGATGCATATAATAATGAATATATTTATGGCTGGGCTGCAAAAGGACTTTTAAAACAAATACCTTTTGACCGATCAAAAATGCTTTTCGATACGGTAAATGCTAAGGTCGGTATCACTGTATTGCCTTCTGGTTATTTACCCGGAGGCATTCTTGCTGTTTCCTCAAATGGATCTCAAGAAGGTTCGGCTATATTATGGGCAAGTCGGGTGTCCAATGGAAATCCAAATCAAGCTACTGTTCCTGGTATGCTACAAGCTTTCGATGCAGAAGATGTAACACATGAACTGTGGAATAGCAACTGGAATAGTAAGAGAGATTCTATTGGAAATTATGCAAAATTTGTTCCTCCGACAATTGCCAACGGCAAGGTATACATGGCCACTTTTTCAAATAAGTTAAATGTGTATGGATTAAATCCCCCGCCCGCATCCCCATGTACGAATACTTTACCACCTACCTGGCAAAGTGCAGATATTGGTTATGTTGCTAATGCAGGTGATGTTTGTGTTGATAAGGGTACATATTCTATTACCGCTTCCGGCGATGATATTTGGAATACAAAAGATGCCTTCCATTTTGTTTTTCAAAAAGTAATTACAGATGAAACAGAACTTACAGCCCGTATTGTTTCGGTAAAAGCTACGAGTTCTTATGCAAAATGTGGAATTATGTTTAGGCAGAATCTTGATCCAGGGTCTCCTTTTGTGTTTTTATCAGTTTTTCCCACCAATAAAATGATTATGCTGGAACGAACTGATCAAAGTGCTAATGCAATCAGCGTTAGTGATACGCTCAATAATAGTGCTCCATACTGGATAAGAATTTATAACAAAGGAAACAAGTATATCAGTTATACTTCCTCTAACGGAACTGACTGGACAATTTTAGATTCTGTAACTCTTTCTTTAGGCACAAATCCTTATGTCGGTATTGCTTACACTACCCGAAACAATAGTATTCTGGACACAGCAATAGTTGATAACGTTGCTTTAAGAATCAGTGGAGCGCTCGATGTAAACCTTATCAATTTTAATGGTAAAAACATTGATAATAAAAAAACTGTTTTGAATTGGATTACTGGCCGTGAAATTAATAACGATCACTTCGAAATCCAAAGAAGCAGTTCTAACACTGATTTTGTAAAAATTGCAACAATAAAAGACAGGGGTACTTCTTCGGGAGATTTCAATTATTCTTTTACAGACAATTCACCCCAGGATGGAAAAAATTATTACCGCCTAAAACTTGTTGGCAAAAATGGAAATGTTTCTTATTCCTCAATCGTATTAGTGAAATTTAATTTTAGAAAGATTTTAATATATCCAAATCCAGCAAGTAATAAAATCTACATAACTAATAACTTAAATTTCAGTAAAGGAAAAAGTATTAACTTCCAGTTACTTGATTTTGGTGGAAAGACATTGTACAAAAAAGATTATCAGACAAATGACGTTGACATCATAACATTTAATATTCCTTCTAAAATTCCTAACGGAATGTATGTATTGATAGTTACTAATTCAGAAGGTTATAAAGAAGGCGAACAAATTTTTATCAACAGGTAATATCATTCCTTAACTGGCTCCTGGTTAAAGATCAGGGACATCAACCGGTAAAGATCTTCATGATTTTTTTTGAAGAGTTGAGGTTGATTAAAAAAGTATTCTGAAATGACGGCAAAAAATTCAGATTTGTTGGAGGCAGCATAACTGCTAATGTCTGATCGCTGTTGTACTATTAATTCAATATTGTCGTCCATCAACTTTATCCACTCCTGGTTGTGCTTCCTGTTGAGCAGCGCTTCAGGTAAACCATCAACAGCACCATCTTCCTTATCCAGTAAATGAACAAATTCATGTATTCCCGTATTTGCTACTGATTCCCTAATGAGAAACCCATTTCGCAAAGCGGGTTTAGATAAGATCATCACTCTTTGCATCGGCCCATTACCAATCATTCCCAAAGTATTTTTTTCATATCCTGAAGCAAGAAATTCATCTTTATTAAAAGTTTCCGGATACAATAAAACATTATCGAGATTAAAATACTTCCACTTTTCAAAACCAAATACAGGTATCACTGCACTGCTTGCTACCAATAATTTATCCAGGTCTTCAACATTCGTATCTATTCCTTCTATTCGAACATATCCCAAAAATTCCTTAACCTTTTCTTCAAACAATCTTTTATTTTCTTCATCAAGTTGCTTGTAATAATTAACGTTGGTAGTCAATATTTCCCGGTAATTTGAAGGAAGATTTATTTTTTTTACAGGTTTTTTGTATAAAATAAAAAACACGATCATTATTGCAATCGCTACTAGCACAATTACTGAAGCCATCCTTTTTATTTTGAATTGAAAATTACAAAATCAGTATTGAAACAAATTCATCAAAACAAAATAAATTTTACCTTCATTTCTTTGTTTACTGCTCATCAAAAATCACTTCATTTTCATCCGGAATTTCAGTAAACTTGCTATGGAAATTTGAAATTATTATTATGAAAAACCTTTTCTTCAACTGCTTCATTATTGTTTCTTTTATTTCTTGTGTTTCAAAGCCGCAAAAAGAAAATTCAGAAAATCCTATTGGCAATTTTGCAGCAAAAGAAGTGATCTACCACGTTTTTCAACGCAGTTTTTACGATAGTAATGGCGATAATATTGGTGACTTAAATGGACTCAAGGAAAAACTGGATTACCTGCAGGATTTGGGTGTAACTTCTATACAGTTGCTGCCTTTATATCATAGTGTTTTTTACCACAATTATTTTACTGATGATTTTTATAAAATCGATTCAACACTTGGTTCAATGAAAGATTATATTTCATTGGTCAAAGAAATTCACCGGCGTGGGATGAAAGTTTTTATGGATATGGAAACGCAATACGTTACCGAAGATCATCCATGGTATAAAAGTTCCTACAACAATTTGAAATCTCCTTACAGCAATTACCTTGTTTGGAAAGATTCGGCACACACGAAAACTGAAACGATTGTCATGAACATAACAAGTTTGAAAGGCTACAATGGCGTAGTAAAAAAACTGATCATGGTAAATCTAAAAAATCCTGAAGTGCTTAAATACAACATCAAATTATTTTCTTACTGGCTGGATCCAAATAAAGATGGAAAGTTTGATGATGGTGTTGACGGCTTTCGCTTTGATCACATGATGGACGATTTGGATAATAAACCCCAGATGACTGGTCTTTTTGAAGAATTTTGGAAACCTTTGATCAAAGCAATAAAAAAAGTAAATCCAAAAATCGTAAATGTAGCTGAACAGGCTGAATGGAATTCATGGGCGACAGACTATGTTACCAAAGCCGGCGTTGACAGGGTTTATTCATTCAAATTGATGGGAGGCATTCGTTCTTTCAATAAAAAATATCTGACCAAAATGGCTGATTCTGCTTTCAGCACTTTTCCACCAGGCCACCATCAAATAATCTTTATTTCAAATCATGATTTGCCAAGGATTGCGAACCAGGTAAATGAAAGTTTACCAAAACTAAAGATTGCTGCAGCTTTAAATTTATTACTCGGTGAAACGCCTTCCATTTATTATGGGCAGGAATTGGGAATGAATGGAAAAGGAGAATGGCAAAAATGGGGAATGACTGATGCAAATGAAATTCCCGACAGGGAGGCATTTGAATGGTATAAATCGGACACAGGAAAAGGTATGGCGCTTTGGTACAAAAATTCAGGCCCTTGGTGGGATCAGCGGTATGCAAAGCCAAACGATGGAATTTCATTGGAAGAAGAAAAACCAGATTCAAATTCCATTTATAATTTTTATAAAAAAATAATCCGCATAAAACAGGAAAACCCGGTCATCTTCTCAGGAAAATATCAAGCACTTTCCAACGATAACGATTCTGTTTTTTCATTTCAAAGGCATGATTCATTAAACGCAATTATAGTGGCTATCAATCTTTCAGCCATTCAACAAAAAGTAAATATTGATTACAGTTCTAACAAACTTTCAAAATCTACAACCAAAATTTTAAATGGCGTTTCTCCGGATTTTGAAAAGAATAAGATTGCTTTGCAAATGCCGCCTTATGGAATAGAAGTGCTGAGTTTAAAACCAGCAAAGTAAAATTTGAAAAACCTATCATTTTAATTTAATCTTTTTCGTGTATGCGTCAACAATCTGATTTTTTAAATCAACCATTGGATATAACGAATGATTTTTACCAGTTACAAAATGAATATTTTGTCAGCGGAAAAGTTTCTGATTTTAATGTAAAAAAAGGCGAGGGAAAAATCCAATGGAATTATCACCGCTGGAAAATGGATTGGTTCTTCAATAAAATAGACATGCATCTTCAAAAAGAAGAAGCAAAAGAAGCACCTTTCCAGGATTATGAATCTCATCCTGTTTGCCCTTTCTCGTTGACTTTTATAAACGAAAAAACGATTCGGCTCCGTCTCAAAACCACGTCTACGTTGCAAGTGGAATATCTATCTTTAATGTTGAATGGCGAACCAAAAGTTCAAGGAGCATGGAAAGTGAAAGATGAAAAAGATAAAACAGTTTATAGAAGTAATTCCGGCAATTTTGTTCTTCACAAAAAGAATTTCCAAATCGAACTGTTTGATAAAAACAAAAATCTGCTAACCTCAACAAACAGTTTTGAAGAACTTGAAGGAATGCATTCAAAAAAGTATCCTTTTCTTTTTATCAAAAGATCAAATGATTATTCAAGAAGTATTGCTGCATCCTTTTCATTATTCCCCGATGAAAAAATATTTGGATGTGGAGAATCCTTTACCGGATTGAATAAGCGTGGACAAAAAATAGTCTTGTGGGCTTGCGACTCACAAAGCACAGCAAGCCAACAAAGCTATAAACCAGTTCCATTTTTTTTCAGTAGTCGCGGTTATGGAATGTTTGTTCATACAACCACGCCCGTTACCATGGATTTTGGTTATGCGCATGCTGGAAGCCAAACCATATTTTCAGGAGACGATCAGCTCGATATTTTTTTCTTCATTGGTTCTCCAAAAGAAATTCTGAAAGAATACACAAACATAACAGGTAAAAGTTCAATGCCGCCGTTGTGGAGTTTTGGATTGTGGATGAGCCGTTTCAGTTATCGCTCTCAAAAAGAAGTATTAGAAGTTGCGTCAAAATTGAGAAAACTCCGTATTCCATGTGATGTGATTCACATCGATGCAGGTTGGTTCAAAAAAGGAATCAACTGTGATTTTGAATTTGATAAAAAAGCATTTACTGATCCGGCAGCCATGACCAAAAAATTAAAAGAGGAAGGCTTTAAAACTTCTCTTTGGCAAATACCTTACTTCACCCCACTCAATCCCATTTTCAATGAAGTAGTGAAGAAAAAATTATACATTAAAGACGGGAATGGAAATGTGGCAACCGAAGATGCGATTTTGGATTTTTCAAATCCTGAAACGATTGATTGGTACAGCCAGAAGGTTAAATCACTTTTGCGTTTAGGCATTTCCGTTATAAAGACTGATTTTGGCGAAGCAGCGCCTCTTAAAGGAATTTATCAATCAGGAAGAAATGGTTTTTTTGAACATAATAATTATCCACTTAGATACACCCAATTGGTAAGCCGCATCACAAAAGAAGAAACAGATGAAAATATTATTTGGTCGCGCAGCTCCTGGGCAGGTGGACAAAGAACAGGAGTCCATTGGGGCGGCGATGCAGAAGTCTCTGATGCGGGAATGGCAGGCACTTTGAGAGGCGGATTGTCTTTGGGATTAAGCGGTTTTACATTCTGGAGTCACGATATTGGAGGGTTTTCAGGAGCGCCGAAAGAAGAACTTTTCAAGCGTTGGACCTTCCTCGGTATGTTCACTTCCCACAGCCGAGTACACGGTTTCCCACCGCGTGAACCATGGGAGTTCAGCAAAGAATTTTTATTAGTTTTCAGGCAGCTTGTAGAAATGCGTTATCGGCTGATGCCCTACATTTTTGTCCAATCTGCGTTAGCTGCTGCAAATGGATGGCCTTTATTAAAAGCGATATTTTTAAATTATCCTGAAGATCCAACATGTTGGTTCCTGGAAGACCAGTTTATGTTTGGCGAAGACATGCTGGTTGCTCCACTCTTGGAAGAAAATAAAATGGAAAGAAACGTTTATTTACCGAAAGGAAAATGGATTGATTACCAAACAAAAAAAGTATATGAAGGCAATTCCTGGTATACAATAAAAGCGGGTATTCTGCCAGGAATTGTTCTCGTAAAATGCGGCTCGGTTATTCCGCATATTCCCCTTGCCCAATCAACAGAGTTTATGGATTGGTCAAAAATAGATTTGGTAATTTTTGACACAGAAAATAAAAAATGTAAAGGATATTTCATGCTGCCAAAAGAAACATTGAGTGAAATTGAAGTATCTTTTGATGGCAAAAATTGGAAAGTAAAATTTCCACAAAAAACTAAAACCAGATTTTCTATAAAGAAATTTATTCCGTGACTTTTTCGAAAAAAGGCTGAACTCGAACAAAAAGTGAATTCGCTTAATTTGTTTGTTTACTCCCGAATTTGATTAACTTAATAGTTAAATCCAATTCAAAATATTTCATTAATATAATCATCATGTCGCAAGTGTCTTCAAAATCAGAAGCTAAAGGAATTATCGATGAAAATCTTGATTACACATTATTTTCATGGAGCAAACAAAAAGGAATCAATCCAATTGCAGTGGAGCGCGCGGAAGGAGTTTATTTGTATGACTACGAAGGAAAAAAATACATTGATTTTTCTTCAGGACTAATGAATGTAAACATTGGGCATGGCAATCAGCGTATAAGCGTGTCAGTTAGTAACCAAATGCAACAGGTCTGTTATGTAACTCCTTCAAGTGTTACAAAAGTCCGTGGACAATTGGGGAAAAAATTAGCTGAAATTTGTCCCGGCGATTTGAACAAGGCTTTTTTCACTTTAGGTGGCGCTGATTCAATTGAAAATGCAATAAAACTGGCAAGGGTTTTTACTGGCCGACACAAAATTTTATCACGATATAAATCTTATCACGGATCTACAAATGTGGCAATGAGCGCCAGCGGCGATCCACGTAAACTTTCAGTGGATTCCCAACAGGCAACCAACTTTGTCCATTTTGACCTTCCTTATTTATATCGCTGGGAATATGGTGAAGAAAATCTGTTGAAAGAAAGTGTGGCTCAACTTGAAAGGATTATCGCCTATGAAGGACCAGATAATATTGCAGCTATTTTGTTGGAAGGGGAATCAGGATCTTCCGGTTGTATGAAGTATCCAAAAGGTTATTTGAAAAAGGTAAGGGAAATATGCAACCGTAATGGCATATTGTTGATCATTGATGAGGTGATGAGTGGTTTTGGTCGCACAGGAAAATGGTTTGGATTTCAACATCATGATATTATTCCGGACATGATTGCAATGGCGAAAGGCCTTACCAGTGGTTATCTGCCGTTTGGTTGTTTAATGGTTTCCGAAAAGATCGCTTCAAAATACGATGATGCAGTATTACCCCTCGGACTTACGTATTCCGCACACCCCGCCTGTTGCGCTGCTGCATTGGAAAACCTTCAAATTTATGAAGATGAAAATTTGATTGAAAATGCAGCTGAGATGGGAAATTACCTGGATGGGCAAATTGAAATTTTAAAAGAAAAACATCCTTGCATTGGCGACTGGCGAAATACTGGTTTGCTTGGATGCCTTGAGTTAGTAAAAGACCGCAAAACAAAAGAGCCAATGGCACCTTTTAATGCAAAGCCCGAGGAAATGGTGATTATGAACAAAGTTGCAGCCAAAATTAAAGAGCTAGGCATGTACACTTTTGTAAGATGGGGATTCGTTTTTATTGCACCGCCACTTTGTATCACCAAAGAACAAATTGATGAAGGACTTGCAATAATAAGTGAAGCCTTCCAAATTGCGGATGAAAGTTTATAAAAAAATTCTTCTTATTGTTCTTTCACTGTAAGCTCGTTTACATAAAAGATTCCAGGAGTAAATCGCTATAGGATTTAGATTCGTAATCACGTTCTTTTATTCCAAAGAACGACGCAAAATAATTGCATTGTTCCTTCAATTTTTCAAACGGAAAATTTCCAGAATTTATCGCTTCCACTTCTACAAAAGTGCCAAGCCTTTGAACGATATCAAAATGAAATTTTACATTGTCAATAAAGTAAATTTTTCTCCTTTTATCAACAATCGTTTTTATTCCATAAACTTTCGCCAGGATCTCTTTTAAAGATGGATCGGGTTGAAATTTGTACAACAAAACACTTGATTGTTTTGAATCGGCAACATTATCTCTTTCGTAATAGATCAATGCATTTTCAATATTGCCTTCGCGCAGTTTTAACCTTCCTTTTTCAACATTAAAATAAGTGTCCACCTGGTGATCCTCGCCGATAAATTTTGGAGAAAGTGAAAGTAATTTTTGTTCAGGAGAAATCAGTTCTTTTATCCGAGCCTTGAATTCAAAATTTATAACCCGCATGCATCTTTAATTTTACAGCTCTGAATTTTTCATCAACTTATCCATTCTTTCCCGCGATTTATTAAAGATCATGATACCATTCTTTTTTCCTTTGCGCTTGTTTTTTTTCTCCTCTTCAGGCAAACGATTCACTTCACGACATCCTTCTGAGCAACAACCTTCATATTTTTGAGCACAGGATTCGCATTGAATGAAAAGCAGGTGGCAAGCTTCATTCGCGCAATTGGTGTGTGTGTCACAGGGAGCGCCGCATTGATGACAATGACTTATTATTTCATCACCAATCTTCTCTCCGAGCCTTCCATCAAACACAAAATTTTTCCCCAAAAATTTATTGGGTAGTTTTTGTTCTTTCACTTTATTAGCATAGTTAATAATGCCACCTTCCAAATGGTAAACATTTTTAAAACCATTGTGCAGCATATAAGCGCTGGCTTTTTCGCAGCGAATGCCACCCGTGCAATACATGATGATGTTTTTGTCTTTCTTCTCATCGAGCATTTTTACAGCCATGGGCAACTGCTGCCTGAAAGTATCCGAAGGAACTTCTATCGCATTTTGAAAATGACCTATCTCATATTCATAATGATTGCGCATGTCAACAACAACGGTTTCCGGATCTTCTGTCAAACGGTTAAAGGATTCTGCATCCACATATTTGCCTTTCCTGCTCATGTCAAAATGCGGATCTTTAATTCCGTCGGCAACAATCTTTTCGCGCACCTTCACTTTCAAAACCCAAAAACTCTTACCGTCGTTCTCAACGGCAATGTTTAGACGCAAATTTTTTAAAAAGGGAATAGTGTTTAAGTATTCTTTAAACTTTTCAAAATTAGATTCCGGCACACTCATCTGTCCATTGATCCCTTCGTGCGCTACATAAATTCTTCCAAAAGCCTTCATCTCAAATAAATTCTTATAAAATTCATCCCTGAAAGCGCCCGGATCTTCAATTGGTGAGTATTTGTAAAATGAAAGGGTAACGCGTGGTTCTTTTTCTTCGTATAATAATCTCTTAAGTTCCTTTTGGGAAACGCGATTATGCAATAAGGCCATAACAAAAATTACCCGGGTTTATTTGAGACATTTACAGTATGAATCAAACCTTTTTCAAGGCGGGTAAATCGATTTGCAAAGATAAGCCAGAAGGCTAATTGATTAAAACAGGTACGCGATTTGATTGGCACTTTTGATAATTAATTACACATTATTAACATTAATCCTAAAACCGAACTTTATGAAAAAGATAATAATGATGGCAGCAACTTGCTTTACGCTTTTACAGGTAAAAGCCCAGGATGCACATTTTGGAATAAAAGGGGGATTAAACGCTTCTTCGTTGAGCTATCCCAACAATTCCGATATGCAAACAAAAATTGGTTTTAATGCAGGTATTTTAGCACACATCCATACTTCCAATAAAATGTGGGCTTTTCAACCTGAATTGTATTACTCATCTGAAGGTGCCAAAAGTAAATCCAACAGCAACGAAAGTCTTGATCTTGGCTATTTGAATCTCCCCGTTTTGATTCAATATATGTTTGATAATGGCTTCAGGTTGGAAGCAGGACCACAAGTTGGATTTTTGATGAGTGCAAAATATGAAGTGGGCAATACTTCTACAGATATCAAAGATCATATGAAAAGTGCTGTCTTTTCAATACCGGTTGGTGTCGGCTATCTTACTACGGGAGGATTAGGATTCGATGCACGCTACAATTTTGGTATTAGCAATATCAATAAATCTGATTATCGATACAAAGAACACAGCAATGTTTTCCAGTTTGATGTATTTTATCAGTTTAGTAGTTCTAAATAAGAATTTTAAAGAGCAGCCAATAATGCTTTAATTATTGGCTGCTCTTTATTAAAAAATATTTTCCATCCAAATACTGATTGTATTTACTTTTGAAAAAACATTTTTTGAATGTCAAAAAAACAGAAGACGAAACCGCTGCTGCCGGCATTTGAAAAAATAAATTCTATTCACAAACTGCTCATTTGCCTTGCACTTGCTGTTATCGTTTACCTGATCGTCCAAGTTGAAAATATTGATTTTCTCACACATATGATGATTGGTTGGGACACATTTAGTGTATGCATGGTTGTTATGACCTGGATCACATTTTTTATCACTAATGCAAAGCAAATCCGTATTCAGTCGAAGGTTCAGGATCCAAACCGCTCAATCATTTTTATTATCATTCTTATTTGCACTTTGGCAAGTTTTCTTACTGTTGTCTTATTGATCCTGACAAAGAAGGATGGCGAAAGCGGACCTTCGTGGAAGATGCCTGTTGCAGTTGCAGGAATGTTGTTCTCCTGGATTTTAATCCACACAAGTTTTACACTTCGCTATGCGCATATTTTTTATGGAGATCACGAATCAAATCCGAACACTCATGCCGGCGGACTTGAATTTCCTGGCGATGAATTGCCTGACTATCTCGACTTTGCGTATTTTTCCTTTGTCCTCGGAATGACTTTCCAGGTTTCGGATGTGCAAATTACTTCTAAAAGATTCAGAAGGCTGGCGCTTTTACATGGCTTCATCTCCTTTGTTTTTGATACCACCTTATTAGCGCTCACCATCAATATCCTTGCGTAAAAAAATCCGATTTTTGTTTGTTTACTGAGAGTTTAAAAAATTGCCCGGATAGATACTCTTCCTGTATGCACTACTGCGCTTTTTCCAGGCTTCCGTCCGTCATATTGCAGGTTCAACTCAATATTTCCGGCGATTCTTTTCGTCAGTTCCAGGTTCCACAAATAATTTTTCCCCGGCAATAAACCGTTCAATAAAATATAACCAACCGTGCTGTTTGCATCACCATCAAATTTGATGTTGTTTAATGAAAACCGGCCATTGATGGTTCCGTATGAAAGTACATTGTATTTCACTTCGGCAGCCAGCTGATTGTTCACCGCATTTTCCAAAGCACCCATTGTATTTTTCTTTTTATCGTAAGTGTAGATCAGGCTTACACGAAAATCACTTTTATAAATATAACTTACAGAAGGTTCAGAAGAAACTTCATCCACGCGATAATTGCGGTTAGTAAATGAAGGCGTTATTAATTCATTGCGGTCAAATTTTTGGGTGAAATTTGTTTCAATAGATCGGTTCAAATTCCAGCGGCCACGAATGGAAAGATCTCTTAAAGAATTGCTTTCAAAACCATAATTCAACAAAGCCTTATTGTTGTTTAAACGATGTGTAACATCAATTCCCCAAACAGAACTTTTTCGGTTAAAATAAATCGTGTTGCTCAAAAATGAAGAAAGCGAAATTAGTGAAGAATCCTGCAGTTTTTTATTAAACGGATTGAATTGAAAGCCGCCATTGGAAATACTTTTTTTGTTTATTTGAAGAGAAGAACTGGTATTGAACTTCCTGAGAAATTTTAAAAAAGAAGAATTTGAATTGGAAGAAATGATCCGATCAGGATTGATATTGAAATTGTAATTGAATTGAATATAATTTGCTTTTACATATTCATTGGTGGGTGTAAAAACGCGAATCCATCTTTTTTGATCCTGGTAAATCGCCACTTCAAATTCGTTCAATTGAGGAATTCCATCTTTGTTGTAATCAATCCAGGTGTAATAACCTTGCCCTGCCGGCACTTCAATGTAGGTGTATTCCCGTTTTTGCTCCTGGCCCGAACCGAGCTCATACAAAACGTTTCCTGCAAGGAAACCTTTCCATTCATTCATTGCATATTCGGCTCTTGCCAAAAGACTTTCATCACTTTGCTCGGTCGTATAACTTTTTGGATTTACACTCAATTTTCGATAAGTAACATTCAACCTGAATTGCCTGTGTTCATTGCTCATGAATTCTGTAGAAAGATTGATGTTTTGGCTTTTGTCTTGCGTAACCAGGCCTTTTTGAAAGGGAATCTTATTCTCCCGCGTGTAATAACTTATGCCCCATTTATTCATTTTCTTTTCAGAAGATTGAATATAAACCTTCCAGGTGTTGAATGCAAAACTTATTGGCAATAAAGTATCATAAGCCTTTGACAACTGCTGGTTATTTTCGCCCGAATAATTGGCACCGATCTTAATATCTTTTAAAAAGCTGAAGGAACGGTAAACATCAAACGTTGGTCGGATATAAGTGCCGGTCTGAACAGAACTGTTTATGTTGGTAATCAAAAATTGATTATTGAAATGCCAGCCCTTTATTTCCATTAAATTTTCGATCGCATTTCGCACTCCATTATAATTGTCACTCCTGTTGTAATTGGTAAAATCGTATTTCAATAGATTATTCTGCTTATCTGAAATTCCTATAGAAGCATTTACCAAATTTTCTGTTGCGGGTGCGGCATCAAATGGCAAGCTCCAATCGCGATTGAACTCCACATTGCGCAAGGTTTCCAGTGGTTTAAATTTATCCTGAACATATTCATAACCTACGTGGGTTTCGAGAGAAATACCTGATTTTATTTTTGTAAGCACAGGATGTTGCATTATATAATCAACTTTTGCCGCCACGCCTCTGTCATCTTGTTTTCCTTTTGAAGAAAATGTATTTACATCATAATTACTTAAAGCAGTTTGAACTTTTAAGGAGGAATTTTTATTGAAATCATATTCTGCTGTGGCAGAAATGAGTTGGTGTTTTTTGGGAGGAACCAATAAAATTACCGGCTCCCAATCGCCTTGTTTTATTCCGTTTATTGGCGCAACAAATCGAAAAACCCGGCCATTAGCATTTCCATCATTTACCGGAGAATAATTTCCTTTTCCCTGGCCAACATTTGTAAAAGAAAGGCTGTACAAAGAATCTTTTTGATTTACAGAGTAAACATAAATCGGCGTCGGCATTCCATTAATGGTCGTATCCAATTTTTTATACAAGATCTTATTCAACGAAAAGGTATCGGGAACAGCATTTGGATAAGTTGCGCTATCAATATTATTTCCGATCTGTGATAAAAATTGTTTTTGATCAGTTGTGAGCGATTGACTGATAGAAGAATTTTTTGCATCTGCATTTGAATATGCACCGATTGAAACTTTAAATTTGTTGTTGATATTAATTTCATCATTTGCATAAAGCATGGAGTTTAAATAATTCTGGTTAGAATATTCAAACTCAACCTGGATGCGGCTGTCCTTGGTTATTAAATGTTTTACCGTAAAAGTCAATTCGGCTGTGTTGTAATCAATCACATAATCCTGGTCTTCCCCTCGTGTTAATAATTGTCCATCCAAAAAAACTTTTTCTGTTCCGGCCAGGACGGAAAAATACAATTCATTATTAGCGCCATATAATTTGTAAGGCCCCTGGTCGCCTTCAATTGGTGTGAGTATATCACGCATATAATTTCCTTTGGAAATAGCGCCACTGGCAAGGAAAGAATTGGTTTTGTTTTTACCGATAACATTGTTTGTGGAAAACGAAGCACCCTGCAATCTTTTTGAAAAATCCAGGAAATAATTACTCGTTTGCCTGATATCAATATCGCCAAAACTCGCTTGCCACGCATGTTTTTTTATTTGCATAAAAATCCTGTCGAAGTCGCGGATATTTTGTGTATTTCCTTGCGGTTGAATTGGAATATTGTTGTCGCTGATGGCGGCGGTAAGTTGAAGACTATCGCCGATAAAACCATTTAGCTGCAGATTAAGATTAGAGTTTACCACCGCGTCCTGGTTATTGCCAATCGTTATGCCCCGGCCGATACTCCCGTTATAATTGATGTTACCGAAATCGATTATTTTATCTTCTGTTTCATTATTGTGGAGAACAAAAGGCTGCTCCATTGTGAAATTGAATCGTACACTATCGTAATTGTATCGGCGTGTAACTTGGTTTAATTTGAATGGAAAAACGCGGTAAGAAATCAACACACTGTCGGGCAGGTTTGGTGTTTTAAATGTAATAAGCGCGTTTGAAAAATCAATCGAATAGTCTGAAGATGAAAGCCCCGGGATAAAAACCGTGTTAGGAACAATGCTGTTGCTGTCGATATTAACCTGTGAATTTATCGTCGAAATTTTTTTACTTCTAAGGTTAGAAAGTGAGCCCGGATTTTCCTGAGAAAAACCTTGAAGAGAAAAAAGTAAAAAAACAATGAAGGATAGGGGTTTTACTGTTTTCAAGCAGTATTATTTTACGACCTTAAAATTAAACGATTTCGTGCATTGACAATTCCAGGTTAAATCTTAAGTATAACGTAAAAGTACGCCCCTGCTGTATAAACAGCATTGGTAGGTTTGAAGAAAAAAAATATTGATTATTTGTTGGTTTACACCAGTTTTTTAAAAACTTATCCCTTTTCATTCATTGGATCTACCATACGAACTGGTCTTTCCTGGATTTTAGAAGAAAGCGATGCACCAAGATACTGCCTGTTCATCCGTGCTATATTTTCTACTGAAATTCCTTTAGGACATTCTGCTTCACAATTGTAAATATTGCCGCAATTGCCAAATCCTTCTTTATCCATTTGTTCGACCATGTTCAACACGCGTGAAATCTTTTCCGGTTGACCTTGTGGTAAAAGTGCCAGCTGCGAGACCTTTGCACTTACAAACAACATTGCAGAGCCATTAGGGCAAGCAGCTACACAGGCTCCGCAAGCGATACAAGCTGCAGAATCGAATGCTTCATCAGAATCCGCCCGATCCACAGGAATCGTATTAGCATCTGGTGCGTTTCCGGTATTTACAGAAACATACCCACCTGCCTGGATGATGCGATCAAATGCGCTCCTGTCAACGATCAAATCCTTAATGACGGGGAATGAATTTGATCTCCATGGCTCCACAACAATGGTATCCCCTTCTTTGTAGGCACGCATATGTAATTGACAAACTGTATTTTTTTGCCAGGGGCCATGCGCTCTTCCATCCACATACATGCTGCAGGCACCGCAAATGCCTTCACGGCAATCGCTATCAAATGCTATTGGTTCCTTTCCTTCCCGCACCAACCTTTCATTCAATACATCAAACATTTCAAGGAATGACATTTCTGAAGAAATATCTTTTACTTCATAAGTTTCAAACCTACCTTTCGCTTCTGAATTCGCTTGCCTCCATACTTTCAGAGTAAGGTTCATATTGTAGTGTTCCATTCTTTTATTATTTAATTATTCTATTATTTATAACTCCTCTGACTTGGTTTTACCACATCAAAATTCAATGGCTCTTTGTGCAAAACTTCACCTTCAGGGGTATATTCCCAGGCCGCAACGTAACTAAATTCTTCATCATTTCTCAAAGCTTCTCCTTCGGCAGTCTGGCTTTCTTCGCGGAAATGTCCACCGCAACTTTCGGAACGTTGAAGCGCATCAATGGCAATCAATTCGCCCAACTCAAGAAAATCGGCAACACGGCCAGCTTTGTCCAATTCAGGATTAAGTTCCTCTACTCCGCCAGGTATTTTTACATTTTGCCAAAACTCATTTCTCAATGCTTTTATTTCTTCAATAGCTTCTTTCAAACCTTTTTCATTGCGCGCCATTCCAACATTATTCCACATGATCTTTCCCAAACGCTTATGGAAACTTTCAACAGATTCAGTTCCCTGTATGCTCATTAATTTATCAATTCTTTCTTTCACTGCTTTTTCTGTTTCATCAAAAGCTGGATGGGAAGTTGGGATAGCCGGTACACGAATCTGATCGGCCATGAATGCACTGATGGTGTAAGGAATCACAAAATAACCGTCTGCCAAACCTTGCATCAATGCTGATGCTCCGAGCCTGTTGGCACCATGATCACTAAAATTCGCTTCTCCTAATGAATACAAGCCATCAACGGTTGTCTTCAATTCATAATCAACCCAAAGCCCCCCCATGGTATAGTGCACTGCTGGATAAATGCGCATCGGTACTTTATAAGGGTCTTCGCCTGTAATTTTTTCATACATGGCAAAGAGGTTTCCATATTTTTCACGGATCACATTTTCTCCCAATTCGCGAATGGTTTGTTCAGAGGCGTTTTCCATTGCTCTCTTATGCGCTTCTGTTTTACCATATCTCTGAATAGCAGATGCAAAATCAAGATAAACCGCCATTTTTGTTGTTCCTACTCCAAACCCTGCGTCGCATCTTTCCTTTGCTGCCCGGGAAGCCACGTCTCTTGGAACCAGGTTTCCAAATGCAGGATATCGACGCTCGAGATAATAATCTCGGTCGGCTTGAGGAATATCATTTGGAGGTCTTTTATCGTCTTTATTTTTAGGCACCCAAATTCTTCCATCGTTTCTCAAACTTTCACTCATCAGCGTCAACTTGCTCTGATGTTCGCCGGTAACAGGAATACAAGTAGGGTGAATTTGTGTGAAACATGGGTTGGCAAAATAAGCTCCCTTCTTATGCGATTTCCATGCGGCTGTCACGTTGCTTCCCATCGCGTTAGTGCTCAGATAAAAAACGTTTCCGTATCCGCCGGAACAAATCAATACGGCATGACCAAAATATCTTTCCAGTTTTCCTGTAATTAAATTTCGTGCAATGATTCCACGTGCAATGCCATCAATCTTTACGATATCATGCATTTCATGGCGGGAATAAACGGTTACATTTCCCAAAGCAACCTGCCTTTCCATAGCACCATAAGCACCCAATAAAAGTTGCTGACCTGTTTGACCAGCTGCGTAAAAAGTACGCTGCACCTGGGTTCCGCCAAAAGAACGATTGCTCAGCAAACCTCCATATTCTCTCGCAAAAGGAACGCCCTGGGCAACACATTGATCAATAATATTTCCACTCACCTGTGCTAACCGATACACATTAGCTTCGCGTGAGCGATAATCACCACCCTTAACTGTTTCGTAAAAAAGACGATATACAGAATCTCCGTCGCTCTGGTAATTCTTGGCTGCATTGATACCACCTTGCGCTGCTATTGAGTGCGCACGCCGTGGACTGTCCTGGAAACAAAATGATTTTACTTTATAACCCAATTCGCCCAAAGTGGCGGCTGCTGAAGCTCCTGCAAGCCCGGTACCCACGATGATAATTTCCAAATTGCGCTTATTTGCCGGACTCACCAATCTTAAATGATCTTTATAATTGGTCCATTTTTGTTCAATAGGTCCTTCCGGAATTTTTGCATCTAAAACCATATGTAAGAATTAAATATTTTTTGGAAAAGAATCATTTTTAAATTGAATTGATTCTTATGCTCATTTTTATTTTATAAGTTAATTTTCTCTCCTGATTAACCATTCACCTATTGAAGCCATCCAAGCATAAATGCCAAAGGCATTGAAGCAAACAACAGGCAGATTACCACCGAATAAAAAACACCAATCCCTTTTATGATATTTATCCAGCGCCTGTGGTTAATTCCAAAAGTTTGAAAGGCACTTTGAAAACCTTGCAACAGGTGAAACAACAATGAAGCAAGCCCGATCATGTATAATGCAAACCAAATTGGGTTGGTAAACACTTCCTTCATTTGCTGGTACAAATCGATGACGGGGCCATGGAAATACAATTCATTTTTCGTTTGTGCCCAGAAGTGAGCAAGATGCATAATTAAAAACAGCAGTACAAAAGTGCCGAGCCAACCCATGTAACGGCTGTACCATTTTATCTCTTTGGGGTAATCTGTTTTTTCGTACTTTATTTTTCTGGCCGCCTTGTTTTGTTGCCATAGAACAAGCCCCTGGATAATATGCAAAATAAAAACTGCAAACAAACCTATTTCCAAAAACCTCACAAAATAATTGTGCAACATAAAATAAGCGGCCCTGTTAAAAGTCTTACCATCATCATTTACAAAGATCAATGCATTAAGAGAAGCATGAACAATAAGGTAAATAATGAGAAAAAAACCGGTTAATGCCATCAAAATCTTCTTACCTATCGAGGAGGTGAAAAACTGTTTCCAGGTCATAAACGAGAGAGTTATAAAAATTTCAGATAGGCAAATGTACTACAGGAACTTTAAACTTTTTGGCAGAAAAAATGGAATTCAAATTCAAAATCAACAATTTAATAGTTTCAGATCCTCGTGCAAGAGGAGTTTAAAGAAAAATATGATTTCAATCAGTTGCAGTAAACAAAGAAATTTTTTAGATTTTTTTCCTGTTGCTAATTGATGACTAACCATCCAACCTTCTCAACAAAATATTATCAACCTGGTTGAAAAAAACATCAGGTTTCATAGTGCGCCAGTTTGGTATAGAAAGCAATTCAGCATAATTATTAAGTCGCGCTCTTATAAAATCGTATTGGGTTTGGCTGGGCATATTTAAAAAAACGATCCAGCCATTTTTATCCTCCACATCATCACGCCATTCCTCATAATAACAATCGTCACTGCTATGGAAGTTCAAAACATTTTCTGTTATCAAAATAAATTTACGGATTCCCTGCATCATGAAGTCATCTATCACATCGCGCTTCAATCGCATGATGTCATTTTCAATCGCATCATTCCATTCGCCAATCAATTCGATTATAACATATTGCTCATCATAGTCAGCCATCAAAACTTTCAAGTACAAAGTGCGGCTTCCAAATTCATCCCACAAAGGATGGATGTAATAATTATAGACAGTATTCGAAAATTCAAACTCACTGTATTCACGACCAAAAAAAGGAGAGCGCATATCGTTTTCAGACGAATATAAATATTGCCAGTTGTCGTATGGTTCTATATCCTGCATCTTCACAAATTTATCCAATTAATACTGAAAATTTTGCCAAAACAACCTCGTCAAACCGGGCAAAATTTTAAAGTGGTAAACCAATAAAAAATACGAATTTTTTTTGGACAAGGATGGAAAAGCGGAATGTTATTTTCCTCCATTTGCCTTCAGATCCGCTACGCAATTCGCATCAAGTGAAGGCAAAGAAGATGTGGGAGAAATAGCCTCAATTTCGATCTCATAATACATCAGGCAATTCTTGTTGATGCAATGTGCACCATCTGACACATCCTGGTGATTAGTTTGCATTGGAGAACCTTGGTTTACCAGTCCTAATAAATGTCCAAATTCGTGTTCAAAAAGTACAGTCAGCAGTTGAGACTGTGAAATATGACCAACCGTACCCGAATTATTCGAAATGGTTTTTCCAAAAAGACAAATCGAAGTATTCCAATAGGCGCTACCAAAAATATCTGACTTATCAGAGATTCCATCCGTTATTAAAATGTAAACTGCTATTTGATGGTTATTGGTAAAAACAGTTCTGTATTTTTTTTCAAGAGCCACAACTTCATTCACTGATAATATAGATTTGCCATCTGAAGGAATCTGCTGTTCTATTATACTAATACCGTTTGGCTTATTAAGATATTGGCCTAAAAAATTTTTAAAGTTATCAGTGCTCTGATGATCCGGTTGATAGCCCGGCATATATTGAATTTGTATCTCCAGGGAAGAATACGAAGAAGCCAATAGATCATGTGCTGATGAACCAAGAGTAGAATAATCCTTTCCACCAACAACATCTGTTTTTTTGCAGGCGAAAAAACTGACCGAAAAAACAAGCAGCAGGTAAACTTTCTGGCGCTTAAACATAAAAAGAATTGTATGTAAATGTAATTAATGTCGGCCTTCTCTTTTGATACAATTATCAGATCAAATCCTGATTATAATCAGTCTTGCCAAATTAACCTCCTTTTATATGGAATAGTGTCAATCTGTTCTACAATCAGCTAATTACCATACTATAAATTCCTTTTATTCGTTTTATTACCTGTTAAGCACTTCTAATGCCATGAAAAATCTTATTGTGATTATCTTTGGTGCAGTCGTTTTTTCTTCCTGCGCTTCTACAGAAACAATGCACCTGAGTGTGCTGGAACCGGCTCCTGTGAGCTTACCGGCCTATATTAAAAATGTGGCCGTTGTTAACCGCACCCGCGTCGTACAAAAAAGTAAAGTGTATGATGCCATCGACAAAGTAGTAACGCTCGAAGGCGTAAAAACTGACCAGGAAGCAGCCCAGGAAACTATTGACGGGCTTACAGATGAATTGCAGAAAAACAGTCGATTTGATGAAATAAAATTGGTGAAAAATTCAGACCTGACCACCAATACACCTGGGATATTTCCAGCTCCACTTTCATGGGATGTCGTTGAAAAATACTGCAATGACAACAACGCAGATGCGCTCTTTTCACTCGAGCTTTTTGATACTGATTCTAAGATTGATTATTCAGTCTATAAAACAAGCATTCGTACTCCTTTTGGTTCTGTGCCTTCTATTCAGCAGCAAGCTAATATGCATACGTTAGTAAAAGCCGGCTGGAGAATTTATGATTTACGGGATAAAGAAATCCTTGATGAAGCAGCAGTTGCCAAAACATTCAATTATTATGGAAGAGGTTTAAACCCTTTGCTTGCAGCACAAGCGCTGATCAATAAAAAAGAAGCGGTGAAGGAAGTAGGAAATGCTGCGGGACATGCTTATGCATTCAGAATTATTCCTTTGTGGGCAAGGGTTTCAAGAAATTATTATGTAAGAGGAACGAACAATTTTAAAATAGCAAAGAGAAAAGCGCAAACCGGCAATTGGGATGAAGCGGCCAAACTTTGGCAGACAGAAACTAATAATCCAAAAAGAAAAGTGGCAGGTAGAGCTTGCTATAATATGGCCATCATCAGTGAAATAAACGGTCATCTCGATGAAGCAATTAATTGGGCACAGCAATCTTATGAAAATTACAATAATCACCTCGCTCTTTATTATGTCAACATTCTGAAAAACCGCCAGGTAAGTGATGATATAGCAGAGGCTCAGCAAGAAGCAGCGCAGTAAACCAACAAGAAAACTTAATTCTTATTTTGCCCTTACCTGGCAATTTTAAAAATAACAGAAAACAAAAGTTTGTTTTTTAATCGTTGTCCATCTGTTGTTACCTTTATCGCGATTAAAAAAAAGCTATGCTGAAAGTTGGTGTTTTTGGTGTTGGCCACCTTGGAAAATTTCATTTAAACAATTGGAAAGAAATTAAGGGCGTTAAACTTGTTGGCTTTTATGATCCGGCAGAACTAAATGCTATTGAGGTAAAAGATAAATATGGTTTAAAAAGATTTAAAGATGCTGATAAATTAATTGATGCTTGCGATGCAATCGATATTGTAGCCCCCACAACCGAGCATTTTGACTTGTGTAAAAAAGCGATCTTAAAAAGCAAGCATGTCTTTGTTGAGAAACCTTTGGCCAATACAATGGAAGAGGCCCGGGAGATAGTAAAACTGGTAAAAGAAGCAAATATAAAATTCCAGGTAGGACATGTGGAAAGATTCAACCCTGCATTACTTTCAGCAAAAGAATATTCGTTGGATCCCATGTTTATTGAAGTGCATCGCTTGTCGCAATTTAATCCGCGGGGAACCGATGTAAGTGTTATCCTCGACCTGATGATCCATGACATTGATATTATTCTTTCCCTCGTGAAAAGCAGCGTGAAAAATGTATTTGCGAATGGTGTAAATGTTTTAAGTGAGACACCAGATATTGCCAACGTTCGGATTGAATTCGACAACGGTTGTGTGGCCAATCTTACTTCCTCCAGGATCAGTATGAAAAAAATGCGCAAGATGCGCTTGTTTCAAAAAGATTCATATGTGGGAATAGATTTTTTAGATAAAAAAACTGAGATCATCAAATACAAAACTCCTGAAGACAAAAACGTTTTGACTTTTGATATTGAAACAAGGACGGGCAAAAAAACTATAGCAATTGCAGCACCGGTGATTAAAGAAACTAATGCTATAAAAATGGAATTGGAGAGTTTTGTGAAGGCGATCACGGAAAATCGTACAACAGTTGTAAGCGAAATCGATGGCTACCGCGCGATGGAAGTTGCCCACCAGATCCTGGAAAAGATCAGCCGTAACCAGGTAATTTAATTAAACGAATCGGTCAATTTGCAAAAACGTTTACACATAGGTTTTTATGTTTTGGGCGATTACATTGCCTCTGTTGGTGCATGGATATTGTTCTATTGGTTTCACCGAAAGTTAGGCGGCCAATATTTCGTATTGAGCTATAAGTTTTTTGCCGGCCTGTTGCTTTATCCGATTGGTTATCTCATACTTTTTCACTTGTTCGGCACTTATAAATCGCTTTATTATAAATCGCGATTACAGGAATTGTTATCCACTTTTTTAAGCACGTTTTTAGGGAGTGTTATCTTATTTTTTATTTTTCTTTTTTATAAAAAATACCAGAACCTTTCCAACTTTTATGGCCAGTTCTTTTTGCTTTTCGGTTTGCAATTTTTGCTTACTTATTTAATCCGTTACATCTCTCTTTCATTTGTTCACCGGCAAATACAAACTGAAAAAATCTGGTTCAACACACTAATTGTCGGAGAAGAACAAAAAGCAAAAGAATTATCCGAAAGTATTCATTCTAATATTGAAAAGACCGGTTATCGCGTTTCAGGATTCGTTTCTGTTTATCCACTTGCTGCAGCAGAAAATAATGGCATTGCTTATCTCGGTGACATCACTTCTGCAAAAAAGATCATAGATGATTATGCGATTAATGAAGTGATAGTTGCCTTGCCTAACAATGAAAGAGAGGAACTGGAAAGGATCTTTCAAACCTTGGCAGAAAAAGAAGTGAATGTAAAAATGGTGCCTGATAAAGTTGACATTCTTACTGGCACCGTTCGAACAACCAATGTGTTGGGGCTTCCGCTTATAGAAATTCATACAGGCTTGATGAATGCACGGCAACAAAACATTAAACAGCTATTGGACATTTTACTAGCCGGTCTTGGTATCGTGATTCTTTCCCCATTGATAATTTATACCGCGATTCGTACAAGACTCTCATCAAAAGGAAGCGTTATTTTTTCGCAGGAAAGAGTGGGTTATAAAGGCAAGAAGTTTTTCATCCACAAATTCCGTTCGATGATTGTTGATGCAGAAAAAAGAGGGCCGATGCTTAGCAGCCACGAAGATGAAAGAATTACCCGTTGGGGAAGAATTATGCGTAGGTGGCGGTTGGACGAACTTCCGCAGTTATGGAATATTTTAAAAGGCGAAATGAGCCTTGTTGGTCCCCGGCCTGAGAGACAGTTTTATATTGACAAAATTGTACAAAAACATCCGGAATATAAATTGCTTTTAAAAGTAAAGCCAGGCATTACAAGTTGGGGAATGGTAAAATTTGGTTATGCGGAAAACATTAATGAAATGATTGAGCGAATGAAATACGACATCATTTACATTGAAAATATTTCACTGGCGTTGGATTTTAAAATAATGATCCATACAATCAGGATCATACTTTTGGGAAAAGGAAAATAATTGAATCCAGTAAACAAACAAAATCCCGATATTATTTTTTCCAACTAAAAATAAAAAACCCCGCAAAAACTGCGAGGTTTTGAAAAAAATATTTAAGTAAATTATTCAGCTACTACTTCAAAATCAATCTCGGTTTCGTGACCTTTGCCAAAATCAATCTTTGCTTTGTAAGTACCTAATTCTTTTACGTCATCAAGAATTGTAATTCTTCTGCGATCGATCTCATAGCCCTTTTGTTCGCGGATCGCCCTGGCGATTTGAACGGATGTTACGCTTCCAAAGATCTTTCCGCTGGTTCCTGTTTTAGCTCCAATTTTAACCGGTGATTCCTTAAGAACATTTACCACACTGTTAATTTCAGCAAGTAGTTTTTCTTCCTTTTTCGCAATTTGTTTTTGACGCTCTTCCATTTTTTTAATATTGGAAGGATTGGCTTCTACGGCTAGCTTTTTAGGGATCAGGTAGTTGCGCCCGTATCCGTCTTTTACCGTTACCATTTCGTGAGCGCCGCCCAGATTGTTTACATCCTGTATTAATATTACCTGCATTTTATTTGCATTTTTACCCAATCCCCTTCGGGACTTTCTCCTCCTTTTGTTGGATTAGGGTGGTTAAAGTTTTTATTTCATTAAATCGGTTACGTAAGGAAGGATTGCCATTTGGCGCGCTTTCTTAACTGCATCGCTCACTTTACGTTGATATTTGAGTGAGTTGCCGGTAATGCGGCGTGGCAGCAATTTCCCTTGTTCGTTCAGAAACTTTTTCAAAAAGTCGGCATCTTTATAATCGATGTATTTGATGCCTAGTTTCTTAAAACGACAATATTTTTTAGGCCGCTTTTCGGCTTTTATCGCCGTCAGGTATTTTATTTCATTTGATTTAGCCATTGTTTACCTCCGCTTTTTCAATTCCTGTTGGCACGCCATTTCTCTTTTTAGCATTGTACTCGACGGCGTATTTGTCGAGTGCAGTGATCATGTGGCGAAGTACTGATTCATCGCGCAAAAGCTGTGTTTTCAGCTTTTCATTGAAGTCGGTTGGCGCCTTGTATTCCAGAACCCAGTACAAACCGGTCGTTTTTTTCTGGATTGGGTACGCCAGTGATTTTAGTCCCCAGGCATTTACGTGCACTACCTCTCCTCCGTTTTCAGTAACTAACGAAGTAAACTTGTCCTGGGCAGATTTGTATTCTTCCTCGGAAAGTACAGGGGTAAAAATCACCATCAATTCGTAATTCTGCATTAATCGTGTTTTTAGCTGTTTTTAAACAACGGTGAATAAAATATTTTGGGCCGCAAAGGTAATACATTTTCTTTTTAGAAAAAGAATTTAACAAGCTCCTTTCCTGGCTTGCAAAAATTGGCTTAAAGCTAATTTTATGGGAAGATGCCCAATTCAGCATATGAAGTGGCTACCTTATTGATGGCAACTACATAAGCTGCGGTACGTAAATCAGGAATTTCCGGCGATTTTTGCCAAACATCAACAATTTCACGAGTTGCCGTGATCATTGTTTCCTCCAACCCGCTTCTTACAAGATCAACCTCGTCTGCGCCATGAAGAATAAAATCTCTCTCAAGCGGAGTAATTGATTTTCCTGTAAGATTTTCGACCATATCAACAATATGATGGTTCATATTTTCAGTAAAACGCTTTTCCAATCTGCCATAACGAACATGACTCAGGTTTTTTAACCATTCAAAATAACTAACTGTAACACCTCCCGCATTCAGGTACATATCCGGAACGATTAAAATCCCTTTTGGATTTAAGATCTCATCTGCTTCAGGAGTTAAAGGACCATTGGCTGCTTCACCGATAATTTTGGCTTTGATCCTGTCAGCATTTTCGGCATTTATTACATTTTCGAGCGCAGCCGGTATCAAGATATCACATTCCATCTCAAGCGCATCGGCTGTTTTATCAAAATTTTCAGCACCGGGAAAATTGAGAATAGAACCCGTTCTTTTTCGATGTGCAAAAACCTGTTCCACATCAAGTCCGTTGTAATTTTTTATTGCACCTTCATACTCAGCAATACCAACAATTATCGCTCCTGCCTGTTGGAAAAACAAAGCAGAATGATAACCTACATTTCCCAATCCCTGGATACAAATCCTTTTTCCTTTGACACCTACCGGTAATCCTTGCTTTTCCATTAGGTGAGCCATGTTACAAACTTCTGTAAGCCCGTAAAACACACCCAATCCGGTAGCTTCAGTTCTTCCACGTACACCGCCCTGTGAAACTGGTTTTCCGGTAACGCAACCCAGGGCATCAATTTCTCCCGGATGCATAGCTACATAAGTATCAAGTATCCAAGCCATCTCCCTTTCGCCGGTGCCATAATCCGGTGCCGGCACATCCGTTCCGGGACCTATAAAATTCTTCCTGATCAACTCGGCTGTATATCGACGGGTTATCTTTTCCAATTCATACGGTGTATAATCTCTTGGCCTGATCTTAATTCCTCCTTTGGCACCTCCAAAAGGCACATTAACAATGGCACATTTGTAGGTCATCAATGCAGCCAGGGCCATTACTTCATCCTGGTTCACCGCGAGGCTGAAACGGATTCCTCCTTTACAAGGTGTCTTATGATGTGAATGTTGCACCCGGTATGCTTCGAGCGTTACGATCTCGCCACTTTCTCTTTTTATGGGAAACCTCATTGAGTAAACACTGTTGCATTGTTTTATCTGTTGAAGAATTCCTGTATCCCATTGGGTAAATTTTGCGGCTTTATCAAAGCTTTTTTCGACATTTCGAAAAAAACTATAAGGTGCTTTAGTTGACATATAATTAAGCTTTATTAAAATAAATTTTTACGAATTAAAGAGACTTCTCTTTTTTGGAAACCTTGTTGTCTATTCTTATGAGGTAGAGAAAAAGCACAACCAATATGACAAGGCAAACGGTCATAACCACGTAAATCTTATCGTGGCTTCTCAATGCCTCGTCGATAGAAGATGAAGGAGAGTTTTCGGTTTGTGCCCAAAGAAAAGGAGTGGTCAAAACAAGCAGGATGGTTACGCAAGTACGTTTCAAAAGCAAACTATTCATTTAATAAATTTTTATTGACAAGCAAACTGAGCCTGATTTTTAGACTACTGATCCAAAGCCCTAAAAGCAACCACCCAAAAACTGCAGGCCAAAAAACCATTTCCATCGTCGGATCAAGACTTTGGCCACCCAAAGCCGGATTTCCTCC
The DNA here is from genome assembly GCA_035765495.1 of Hanamia sp. Lineage (GTDB taxonomy): Bacteria > Bacteroidota > Bacteroidia > Chitinophagales > Chitinophagaceae > Ginsengibacter. The sequence goes on along the minus strand of DASTXM010000104.1, from coordinate 24,727 downwards.
TCCTTTAGCACCTTCCAGCCCACCCGGGTGCAAAGATTGAACCAAGCGCGGCAGAATGATGATTAAAGGAATATAAATAAAATAGGCGAAAATATTATAAACAGAAGATATTCGTGCCCGTTTGTCCATATCGGTCATAGAACTGCGCAATACAATATAAGCCAGGTAGATCAACAGTGCAATTGCCGCTGCGATTTGTTTGGGATCATTACTCCAAAACTCACCCCATGTATATTTTGCCCAGATAGAACCGGTGGTTAAACCAAGAATACCAAATACAATTCCGGTCTTTGCAAATTCTGACGCGTAAATATCGTGTTTAAGATTTTGAGTTCTGAGATAAGCTATTGAGAAACCTAGTGATAATGACAGCAATCCAATTTGGCCAAACCACATCGGCACATGAAAGAAAAAATTTCTGATGGTTTGATGAAGGTTTCCTATAATCGGAACTTTGATCAGGAAACCGGCAGTGAAGGTGTATATCAAAAAAAGAATACACAGTATCTTCCACCACTTTGATTTCATTAGTTTTTTTTGTGGAGCAAAATTAAGGATAATCTTATTGAATTAGATGATTTCTTTCACACAGTGCATTGATTTTAAAGCTGTCTAACCGAAATGGAAGCTGCCTCAAAATTCTCCAACAATTCTAAAACTTTTCATTGCAGCAGTTACAAAACCGATTTAATTTTTTAATAATTTAAAAACAGCAGATCAGCAATCAGTCTTTCCATAAAAAAGGAAAAAGAATTACAGATAGAACGATTACCAAAATATCAAGACCGACAAGCAGCAGGGTTATTTGAAATAACGCGCCTTCCCTGAAAATTTCGCCAAAAGCCGCCTTTGACAATCGAATCATTAATAACAATTGTGGGATAATTAAAGGAAACCCCAAAATCGCCATTATTGATGCATTTTGATGTGCCTTTGCGGCAATTGCCGACATCAACGTAAAAACGAGGCTCAAACTGATGCCACCAAAACATGCAATGGCAACAAACTGCCAAAAATTAGAAAGTGGATTTCCCAATAAAAACATGAACAAGATGAGACTCAAAAAAACCATCAGTAACATGATCACTGTACTGTAAATCAACTTGGCAATTATGAACTGCACCGGGCTGGCCAATGTATAAAAATACAGCATCCGGCCTTTACTTTCCTGCAGGAAACTTTTGGCAACGGCATTTACACAAACGAACAATTGGATCATCCAGAATAGTCCGTTGTAGACTGTACTCTCAGGCCTTCCCATTGCGAGATACAATACAAAAATGGTAGACGCAACATATAAGAGGATTCCGTAAAAAGTATGCTGCTGCCTTAGCTCCAGCAAAAAATCCTTTTTTAATAATGTAAATATTTTTGACATCAACCTTTTTATTCAGCAGTGAAGCAACAAATTAAACCGGTTTTTATTTTAACGCTTGAGTGCTGCACATACCCGGCATCGTGGTTCATAAATATCTTTTTCACCTAACAAAACCTGGCCACCACTATTAATTTTCCTATAACTCACATTGGCAATATTGCCGCAAACCACGCAGATCGCGTGAAGTTTTGTAATATAATCAGCAATCGCGAGCAAGTTGGGCATTTGACCAAAAGGCTTTCCCCGGTAATCCATATCGAGTCCGGCAACGATCACACGCATTCCTTTCATCGCCAAAGCCTCACAAACATCTGCGATCTGGTCGTCAAAAAATTGTGCTTCATCAATACCAACAACATCTACATCCTGCGCCAGCAAAAGTATGGTTTGGGAGTTGTCTATTGGAGTTGAATGAATTCTATTTTCATCGTGACTTACAATCTTTACTTCATCATATCTCGTATCGATTGCCGGTTTAAAAATCTCCGCTTTCAGGTTGGCGATCTCCACTCGTTTCAGCCTCCTGATAAGTTCTTCGGTTTTTCCGCTAAACATGCTGCCACAGATCACTTCGATCCAGCCCCGACCGCCACCGCGTAAAATCGGTTCGATAAACATTTTTTGTATTTATTTTTTAATTTCAATTTGTAACTTAGCCCCGATTGCAAGGTTAAAGTGATTTTTCCTGAAATCAAAAAGAAAGATTTTGCTAACTTTTATAAACTCAGAAATTTATTTGAATGGACAGGGTTTCAACACTTCTCAATAAATTACAAAAACAATTAGATGAAAAATCATCTGCAAAGGAGATGTTGCAAACTGTTCAGATTCTTCAGGCAGAATTAATAAAAAAAGTTGAAAAAAAACAACTTCATTCCAATGAAAAAATTTCTGTCTTGATGCCCGTTTCTTTCAATGTAGTAGAAGTTTCAGTAAATGATCCAAATGAGCAGGAAGAAAAAGTGGTTCAGCTCCTTGAGGTTGATGAAAAAGAAATAGAAGAGGAACTTCAACAAATAAAAAAGAAGGCGGAAGCAGTAAATGCGCGCGTTTCACACAACAAAGCGGGTTTCTTGTTTGACCCTCTTGAGGAAGTGCCGACACTCGCTCACCAGGATCAGCCTGATAAAAAAACAGTGAAGGAATTAAACGAACTTTCTTTTGATTTTGGTGAATCGTTGAATGACCGGCTTAAAGAAAGCAAAGTTGAACTTTCACAATCGCTCACTTCAGTTCCCATCAAAGATCTTAGAAAAGCAATAGGTGTAAACGACCGTTTTCTTTTTATCAATGAATTGTTCCGTGGCGACGAAGCCATGTACGAACGCAGCATCAAAACCATTCAGAATTTTTCTATTTATGCGGAAGCCGAATTCTGGATCAGGCGCGAATTGAAAGTAAAAATTGGCTGGCACGATTCTCATCCTGTTGTAAAGCAATTTGACCAATTGGTAAAAAGGCGTTTCGCTTAGAAAATAAAGTATCCCTTTTTTTCTTCTTTTACTAGTGTGCAGTTTTTACAAAATTGTTAGTATCAAATATTTTTGGATCGATTTTCACATTGGCTTTTAAGTCATAATATTTTTCTACCTGTAATAACTTATCGTCCAGATAAAATTTTACCAACGTTTCTGAAAAGCCACCATCCAGCTTCACATGTTTTTGCAACAAAGCATCTTCTTTGTGTTTATTCTCATATTTAATCATTCTTACCAAATTGAAGTGTTGGCTGTCGAACCAGGCCTGGTTGGTTTCTTCGCCATCTTTGTCTGCACCAATTACATAAACTTTTTTCCCTTCATAATTTGTTACGTGAAATTTATTGATATCAAAACCAAAAGATTGAAATTTAGCAATGGCCGTATCAAGTGGATAAAAATAAATTCCGCCCAGCAAGAACAGAAGATCATTTGGATAATAACTCGTTCTCATAAGCTTGCCATTTGTAAAAATATAAGAAGAATCATTTTTGAAAATAACTGTATTTCCGCTGTCAACATCTCCAAAATCTATTCGAAAATTTTCAGGAAATTGAATATGCTCTGTCCAAAGCTGGCTACTTATCAATGAATCGTTCCTGTATCTTTCAGTTGTTTGTTTGAATTGAAAACTTTTATACCATTTGCCTGCATAAACCTGGTGCATTTTTGTGATCAATTCTTTTCCTGATTGTATTTTATTTATTGAAAATGATGAGGAGACGAGTGCAATTAGGACAAGAACTTTTTTCATAAAAGAGTTGAATTGATTTTGTCTAAAAGAAAGAAGTAGAAAAAAAATTAAGTCTTTTTATTTCTTTACTGGATGGTTTATTCCTTTTCCTCATCACCTTTCACAAGATTAGCTCCACCTTCGCGCATGATCTTATCCATGTTGCGGTCATTATCAACAATTCCTTTTTCTTCCAACATCCGCATGTCTTTAGCATCGCGCAAAAATTCAGAAGCAAAAATAAATTCGTTCAATTTTTTATTTTTATTGAAGATGATGTCTTTGTTGGAACCTTCCCATTCTTTAATGCCTTGGTATAAATAAAGAATATTCTCACCGATCTCCATCACGCTATTCATGTCATGGGTATTGATTACTGTTGTAATGTTGTATTCCTTTGTAATCTCATGAATCAGTTTATCAATAACCATTGAAGTTTGCGGATCGAGGCCGGAATTGGGCTCATCGCAAAATAAATATTTTGGTCGCAAAACTATCGCCCTGGCAATGCCAACTCTCTTCTTCATCCCTCCACTTATCTCAGCCGGATATTTTTTATTGGTTCCTTTTAGTTCAACTCTTTCCAACACATCATTTACGCGATCAATCTTCTTTTGATGATTCCACTTGGTAAACATGTCGAGCGGAAATTTTATATTTTGTTCAACGGTCATGGAGTCAAAAAGTGCAGAGCCCTGGAAAAGCATTCCTATTTGCTGGCGCAATTCCTTCCGGTCTTCCTGCGACATGTTGGTAAGATTCTTCCCGTCAAAAATAATATCGCCATTATCTACTTCGAATAAACCGACCATGCACTTTTGCAAAACCGTTTTGCCGCTGCCACTCGTGCCGATGATCAGGTTGGTCATGCCCGTTTCCATTACAGCACTAATATCCTTCAGTATCTCCTTGTCGGCAAATGATTTATAAACATGTTTTAATTCTATCATGGCAAAAAGCGATTATATGATAACGGAAAAGCTACATTAAAATTTGCGGTCGTAAATTTTATTTTCACGCTCCTGTTGATCATAATATAAAAAATGCAAGAATGTAATCGGCAAATAATATAAGTACGCAGCTTGCTATAACTGCTGTCGTGCTGGCTCTTCCAATTTCGAGCGAACCACCCTTCACATTGTATCCATAAAATGATGAAACGCTGCTGATGATAAACGCAAAAGTGTAAGCCTTCACGAGCGCAAACCAAACATTCTTAGGCATAAATCCAATCAGCAATCCGCGGTCATAAGCATCGCCTGAAAGTATGCCACCAAGTGTGCCGGCAAGTCTTCCTCCATAAATTCCCAAAACCATAGAAAGTATCACCAGCAGTGGAATTGTAATTAGTGCTCCGAGTATCTTTGGCATCACCAAATAAGATTTTGTATTTATTCCCATGATCTCCAACGCATCAATTTGCTCGCTTACACGCATGTTACCAAGCTCACCCGCAATCTTACTTCCCACCACACCGGCAAGCACAATGCAAACGAGCGTTGGTGCAAACTCAAGAATTACAGTGTCGCGAACCACCTCGGCAATTGTTTCTTTTGGAAGCATTGGGCTTGTAAGCTGATAAGCAGTTTGGACGGCGCTTACTGCACCCATAAAAACGGAAATGATTGCTACAATTCCAAGCGAACCCATTCCAATTTCCGCTGATTGATGCATCAGTTCTTTCCAATACATTTTAAAATTTTCCGGCTTGGTAAACATTCCTTTCAGCATCAAAAGATAAGCGCCAATAGTTGAGAATATTTTCATTTTCAGTTGCGTTTATTTTGATTCTGAAGCAGCTTTCTTCAATTTACGCCACCTACTGGAAGATGCTTCATTTTTTTCCTTTTGTTTGGTACATTTCATTTGGGCATCCACTACGGAGATTAGCACCATGTTATAAATGCTGCGCACATGGCTTCCTAATTGAAGAATATGTACGGGTTTATTCAGGCCAAGCAAAACGGGGCCAATCGTTTCATAGCCAGCCACTTCCTGCAACAAATTGTACACTACATTTCCTGATGCAAGATTCGGGAATATTAAAACATTAACATCTTTATCAACCAGTTCGCTGAAGGGATAATTGTCTCTTAATATCTCTTTATTGAACGCGACGTTTGCCTGCATTTCACCATCGATTACTAAATCGGGTTCTGTTTGTTTTACAATTTCTCTTGCACGGGCTACCAGTTTTGCTTCAGGAGAATTGCTGCTACCGAAATTTGAATAACTGAGCATAGCGACGTTAGGAACAATTCCAAAGTTTCGAACTTCCCTGGCCACCATCATTGCAATGTTTGCCAGTTCTTCAGCAGTAGGATTAAAGTTGACGGTTGTATCGGCAAGAAATATCGGGCCTTTTTTTGTCATGGTGATATACATTCCTGCCACACTTTTTGAATCTTTTTCCATTCCTATCACCTGCAAAGCCGGTCGAATGGTGTCAGGGTAATTTTTGGAAAGACCCGAAATCATCGCATCAGCTTCACCGGTTTCAACCATCATACAGCCAAAATAGTTGCGGTCTTTCATTATCTTTTTTGCCTCATAAGCATTGAATCCTTTACGCTGACGCTTTTTAAAGAACAACTCACCAAACTCCATTCGTTTGTCGTGGGTGTTATTGTTTTTGGGATCGATGATCTGCATTTCAGAAATATCGATTCCATTATCTTCAGCAATCATTTCAATCTTGTCCTTGTCGCCAAGTAATATTGGGATCGCCACCCCTTCATCCTGCACCATTTGCGCTGTCTTTAAGATCTTATGATTTTCAGCTTCTGCAAAAACCACACGCTTTGGATTTTTTCTTGCTTTTGCGCCCAACATTCTCAACAAGTGATTATCAATTCCCAGCCTGTCGTTAAGTGTCTCTGTATAATTTTCCCAATCACTAATGGGTTGCCGTGCTACCCCGCTTTCCATCGCAGCTTTCGCGACAGCCGGTGCAACAAAAGTGAGTAAACGATTATCAAGTGGTTTAGGAATAATATAATTTGGACCAAAAAGAATATTCTTTTCATTATAAGCCATCATTACCACGTCAGGCACGGGAAGACGCGCCAATTCTGCCAAAGCTTTTACTGCAGCCAGTTTCATTTCTTCATTGATCTGTGTTGCTCTTACGTCCAGGGCGCCTCTGAAGATATATGGAAATCCAAGCACATTATTTACCTGGTTAGGATAATCACTTCTTCCTGTTGCCATGATCACATCCTTCCTTGCAGCAATCGCTTTTTCATAAGTGATTTCAGGATCAGGATTGGCCATTGCAAAAACGATGGGATTTTTGGCCATACTTTTTACCATTTCCGGAGTAATGACATCACCAACGCTCAGTCCGATAAATACATCAGCGTCTTTCATTGCTTTCTCCAGTGTCAGGTTGGGATCTTTACAAGTGGCATATTTCTGTTTCATGTCACCCAGACCTTCCCGATTGCAATGCAGAACACCCGACTTATCAAACATCACGAAATTTTCAGGATTGGCACCAAGCGCCACGTACAACTGCACGCAAGCCATCGCTGCAGCACCTGCTCCGTTCACGACAAATTTTACCTTATTGATCTTCTTCTTTTGAATCTCAAGCGCGTTTAAAAGTGCAGCGGAACTGATGATGGCTGTTCCGTGCTGATCGTCGTGCATAACGGGGATCTTCAGTCGCTCCTTTAGTTTTTGTTCAATGTAAAAACATTCAGGTGCCCTTATATCTTCCAGGTTGATACCGCCAAAAGTGGGTTCCAGTGAGGCAACAATTTCTACAAATTTTTCAGGATCCGTTTCGTTTATCTCGATATCAAATACATCTATGTCAGCAAAAATTTTGAACAAAACACCTTTCCCTTCCATTACCGGTTTGCCGGCAAGCGGACCGATATTTCCCAGTCCCAAAACTGCTGTTCCGTTACTGATCACGCCCACCAAATTTCCTTTTGCCGTGTATTGATAGGCACTTTCAGGGTTTTCTTCAATCTCCAGGCAAGGTACCGCAACCCCGGGTGAATAAGCCAATGAAAGATCGCGTTGTGTTTTTGTAGCTTTAGTAGGAATTACTTCTATTTTTCCTGCCCGCCCCCTGGAATGATAATCCAGGGCTTCCTGCTTTCGAATATTTTTCCTCATAACTTATTATTAATTCGCGGTCAGAATATGACCTGAATTTTTATTTAAAAGTAAAGATAGGTAATGTAACTAATTCATTATAGCGAGACCGCCAACCAGGCCATTATGCCCATTCCGTTTTCTATGGCCTTTTCATCAATATTGAAAGTGGATGTATGAACACCGGATGTTATATTTTTTTGAACATTGCTAACGCCAAGCCTGAAGAAGCATGCCGGCAACAAGTGAGAATAAAAAGCAAAATCTTCTGCACCCATTCTCATTTCTGTTTCGCCCACATTTTCTGCTCCTGCAAACTCTTCCGCTTTTCGATTAGCCCTTTCCGTTAAATCGTCATTATTTATTAAAAACGGATAGCCAACATCGATTGTTACCTCAATTTCTGCGCCTGAAATTTCTCCTGTCTTTATGCAAATGTTTTTTATCAACTCATGCGCTTTAAATCGCCACTCTTCATTCATTGCCCTGAAAGTGCCCATGAGTTTGACTTCTGAAGGAATTACGTTTGTTGTGCTTCCCCCATGAAAAGAGGTAATGGAAAGAACAGAAGGATTGAAAGGATTATTGAACCGGCTAACTAATTCCTGAAGATTTACAACAAGCTGTGAAGCAGTCAAAATCGTATCCGAAGTGAGGTGTGGCGCAGCAGCATGACCACCTTTTCCCTTTACAGTAATATAAATCTCATCAGCACTTGCCATCACCATTCCACTCCTGAAACTTAATTTACCTACTTCAAGTTGGGGATGAACATGCAAAGCAAGAATAGAATTGGGTTTTGGATTTTCAAGGACACCTTCCTTTATCATCAGGCTCGCGCCACCGGGATTTTTTTCTTCACCCGGTTGAAAGATTAATTTTATCGTTCCTTCCCATTTGTCCCTTGTTTCATTTAAAATTTTGGCTGCACCCAAAAGACAAGTGGTGTGAACATCATGGCCGCAAGCATGCATCACGCCTTCATTGCGCGATCGATATTCCACATCGTTTTCTTCGGTTATCGGCAATGCATCAATATCAGCGCGCAAGGCAATCACTTTCTTTTCAGGATTCCTTCCTTTTATTAAAGCAACAATACCGGTTTTTGCCAAAACTTCAGAATCAATTCCAAATTCTTTTAATTTTTTTTGGATAAAAGCAGAGGTCTCAAACTCTTTATAACTCAATTCAGGATTTTGATGAAGATGATGCCTCACTCCGATAAACTCCTCTGCATATTTCCGCGCAAGATCTTTTATTTGTTCTTTCAACATTTGGATTGACTTGATATCGCGCAAAAGTAAAAAGAGTTTCGCTCATGGAAACTCTTTTAATTCATTTATAAAGCAAGGACAAAAAATAAAAAAACGGCTTGAATGTTAGTTTACTGTATTTATTGGTCGACTTCTATCGGTTCTTCAATATAATAAATTGTCGCACCTCCCAGCATATTGCTGATCTGTTTTTTGTAAACATCGGCATCTTCTTTGGTCCTGAAATTCCCGAATTTGATCCTCACATAAGGATTCGCATACCACATATAAAGTTTTTGTTCAGGAAACTCTTTCAACAATTGTGCGCGCACTTTAAATGCGTAGTCTTTATCACTTGTATTTAATACCATTAGCCGGTAACCCTGGGCTGTATGGACTTTCTTATTATAATTAGCTGCATTTAATTCTGCTTCTTTTCTTGCCAGGATATCCAGCCGGTAATCTTTAAAAACAACAACTTTATTTTTAGGAAGTGAATCCAAAGATTGGCAAAAAGCATGATTGCCAAAACTTGTAAATAATAATATGAGAAAAGCTTTCATGATTTTGAAAATACGCTTATGCAAATGTAATGTGCGTGCGCTATAGCTAAAAGTGCGCAAACAAAATCTTTTGTTACAAATGACTTTGTTTTGAAATTGATGGTTGCAAGGCAAATCCTTTTTTACAAAAAAATTAAAGCTTATTCCATTCCTTCTTTTACGATTTGCACGCTTGCACTGCAGCCAATCCTGTTGGCACCTGCATTGATCAATTCTTTCGCAAAAGCGTAAGATCTTATTCCACCACTTGCTTTAATTTTTATAGTGTCAGTCAAATGCGCTCTTATCAATTGCACATCATGAATAGAAGCACCCTTTTCAGCATAACCGGTTGAAGTTTTTACGAAATCTACGCCTGCAGCTCCATAAATATCGCAGCATTTAATTATCTCATCATCCGTCAACACCCCACTTTCGATGATCACTTTTATCACTTTATTTTTATTCCTGATAATCGGCATGATCGTGTTAATCTCGTTGCCGATAAATGTCCAGTCGGCATTTTTGATCGCAGAAATATTCACGACAACATCCAGTTCATCAACTCCGTCAACAATCGCCAAAACTATCTCGGCTACTTTTGCTTCGATGGCACAATATCCAAATGGAAATCCAATTACCGTTGCCACCTTAACTTCGGAATCCTTTAATAATTCCTTTGCTTTCTTTACATACAAAGGCGGAACACAAACTGCTGCGAAATTAAATTCCAGCGCTTCTTTGCAAACTTTTTCAACATCTCCAATCGTGGTCGTTTGCTTCAAAACCGTATGGTCGATATAAGGAGCAATGTTCATTTTCATATTCTGATTTTCTTTCTTTAAAAAAAATGAAGATAGGTATTTCAAAGATTTCATCATCTTTTCTTCTCTTCATACAATTACTGATTTTTCTCTTTTGCCTACTTTTGCAGCATTCTTAATTTCAGCCTTATTCAATTTTAAAAATGTCATCAGAAAGTATTCATTTAAAAGGTTTTGGTTCAACTGCCATTCATGCCGGTCATGAAACAGAAGCCAACAATGCTCACCTGACACCAATTTACGCAAGCAGCACTTATGTTTTTGATACCGCAGAGCAGGGAATGCGCCGGTTTAGTGGAGAAGAAGCGGGCTACATTTACAGCCGCTGGGGCAATCCAAGCATGAAGGAAGTGGAAGATAAAATTTCGGCGCTTGAAAGTTTTGGTATTGTGGAGAATGGAAAAACTTTGCCATTAAAATCAAGATTGCATGCCAGCGGCATGGCAGCAATCACCACTTTAATGCTTGGCAATTTGAAATCCGGCGATAAAATTCTTTCCCATTATTCTTTGTACGGCGGCACACAAGAGTTGATGAACCGTGTACTTCCAGGCCTGGGAATTGAAGCAGTTATTGTTGATCTCCGCGATCTAAATAAAGCTGAAGAAGCATTAAAAAAAGATGCAAAAATAAAATTAGTTTACCTGGAAACGCCGGCGAATCCCACGATTCAGTGTGTAGATATTGAAAAACTAACCCGCCTTGCAAAAACATATAATCTCATCGTCGCAGTTGACAACACTTTTGCCACTCCTTATCTGCAACAGCCATTTAAATATGGTGTTGATTTTGTTGTTCATTCTACAACTAAATTTTTGAATGGCCACGGAACGGCAATCGGCGGAGCACTTGTTGGAAAAGATATAGAATTGATGAACACACGAATGGAAAAAGTGCACCGATTACTTGGTGGAAATGGAAATTCTTTTGATGCATTCTTATTAACACAAGGAATAAAAACTTTGGAAATAAGAATGGAAAGACATTGCGCCAACGCAATAAGAGTAGCTGAATTTTTGGAAAAACATCCGGCAATAGGAAAAGTAAATTATCTGGGTCTCGCTTCTCATCCTGATCATGAAACAGCAAAAAAACAAATGCGCCATCCAGGGCCAATGTTGAGTTTTGAAATGAAAGGCGGATTGGAAGCCGGAAAGAAATTTATCGACAAATTACAAATGTGTGTTCGCGCAGTTTCGCTCGGAAGTTGCGACACACTTCTATCTCATCCGGCTTCAATGACGCATTACGGAGTTCCAAAAGCCGACCGCGAAAAATATGGAATCACCGATGGTTTGATAAGAATGAGTGTGGGCATTGAAAATATTGAAGACATTTTAGCTGACCTGGAACAAGCGGCGTCCTGACAATAAATTAATATGGAAATAAAAATAAGAAGAGCAGAAAAGAACGATTGCCAGGCAATGATGAATTTGATCAATGAACTGGCACTTTATGAAAAAGCACCCGAAGAGGTAACAGTTGATTTTGATCATTTTGTAGAAAGTGGATTTGGCGAAAAGCCTGTGTGGTGGGCTTTTGTAGCCGATGTGGATCAAAAAGTCGTAGGCTTTGCATTGTATTATATTCGCTATTCTACTTGGAAAGGGCAGAGATTGTATCTCGAAGATATTCTTGTCACAGAATCTTTTCGCAGTAAAGGAATTGGCAAATTATTATTTGACAGGTTAATAGAAGAAACGAAAGAAAAAAAATTGTCAGGAATGGTTTGGCAAGTGCTGGACTGGAACGAACCGGCAATTAATTTTTACAAAAAATTTGATAATGTAAGTTTTGATAGTGAGTGGATCAATTGCAGTTTGACAGTTTTGAAAAAGAAAGAAACAAAATAAAATTTTGAAATAATTGTCGGTTCACCGTTTATAAAAATGGTCGAACCACAGTAAAACAACAATAATGGCAGAAAAAGTTTTGATGGGAAATGATGGAAAATTAGTTGTGCCAGATCAACCAACTATTCCTTTTATTGAAGGCGACGGAATTGGTCCGGATATTTGGGCGGCAAGTGTGCGGGTTTTTGATGCTGCGGTAGAAAAAGCCTATTATGGAAAAAAGAAAATAAACTGGCTGAAAGTTTTGGCAGGTGAAGAAGCTTTTAATAAAACCGGTGAATGGATGCCCAGGGAAACAATGGACGCTTTCAAAGAATATATAGTAGCAATAAAAGGCCCATTGACAACTCCGGTTGGTGGTGGCATCAGGAGCCTGAATGTTATGCTGAGGCAGGATCTTGATTTATATGTTTGTCTTCGTCCGATAAAATATTTCGAAGGCGTTCCTTCGCCGATGTGGCAACCGGAAAAAGTGAATATGGTTATTTTCAGGGAAAACACAGAAGACATTTATGCAGGAATTGAATATATGGAAGGCACTCCGGATGCAAAAAAAATGTTGAATTTCTTAAAGCATGATTTGGGTGTAAAAAAGATCCGTTTTCCCGAAACAACTTCGTTCGGAATAAAAGTAGTGAGCAAAGAAGGTTCTGAGAGATTGATTCGCGCCGCGATCGAATATGCAATTGCCAACAAACTTCCTTCGGTAACGTTAGTGCATAAAGGAAACATTATGAAATTCACAGAAGGCGCATTTAAAAACTGGGGATACGAATTGGCCGAACAGGAATTCAAGAACCAGGTTTATACATGGAACCAATGGGAAGCAACAAAGAAGGAACGGGGTGAAGCAGTCGCTAACGAAGACATGCGCATCGCAGCGATCGGTGGAAAAGTAATTATCAAAGATTCGATTGCCGATAATTTTCTACAACAAGCTTTGTTGGCGCCACAAGATTATTCAATAATTGCCACATTAAACCTTAATGGCGATTACATCAGTGATGCATTGGCTGCGCAGGTTGGCGGAATTGGAATTGCACCGGGAGCCAATATTAATTACAAAACCGGTTATGCAGTTTTTGAAGCTACACATGGCACTGCGCCAAGATTTGCCAACACCAACAGCATGAATCCTTCTTCTTTGATTTTGAGCGGCGTAATGATGTTTGAATATTTAGGCTGGCGCGATGTAGCGGAAAATATTACCAATGCAGTGGGAAAAACGATTCGGAACAAAACAGTAACAATTGATTTTTACAACCTGATGAAAGGCGGAACTTTATTAAAAACAAGCGAGTTTGCCGATGAGATCATCAAGCATTTGTAGGAAGGATAAGGGCTTAATGTGTACTGATAGCTTACTATATTTGTAACCTCATCTTCCACTTCTCCACAATGACAAAGATTTTGATAATATTGCAAAACATACTTCACTCTAAAAATATATAAACCAAACAATGGCAAAAATTAAAGTTGACAACCCGGTAGTAGAACTTGACGGCGATGAAATGACACGAATCATCTGGAAATTTATAAAAGAACAACTGATACTTCCCTACGTGGATTTAGATTTAAAATATTATGACCTTGGCATTGAACATCGTGATGAAACGGACGACCAGGTAACGGTTGATGCTGCAAACGCAATCAAGAAATATGGCGTAGGAATCAAATGCGCTACAATCACTCCAGATGAAGCAAGGGTTAAAGAATTTGGTTTAAAACAAATGTGGAAGAGCCCTAACGGAACTATCCGTAACATTTTGGATGGAACTGTTTTTCGTGAACCAATCGTTATGAAAAATATTCCGCGTTTGGTAAGCAATTGGACTGCACCAATCATCATTGGCCGCCACGCTTTTGGAGATCAGTACCGCGCAACAGACACGGTGATAAAAGGTAAAGGCAAGCTGACAATGACCTTTACACCGGAAAATGGTGAACCACAAACTTTTGATGTGTACGATTTCAACGGCAACGGGGTGGCCATGTGCATGTACAATACAGATAAAAGTATTGAAGGTTTTGCGAGAAGTTGCTTCAACATGGCACTGAATAAAAAATGGCCTTTATATCTTTCTACAAAAAATACTATCCTTAAAAAATATGACGGCCGCTTTAAAGATATTTTTCAAACTATTTATGAAAATGAATTTAAAACACAATTTGAAGCAGCAAACATTACTTACGAACATCGGCTGATTGATGACATGGTTGCGAGCGCTTTGAAATGGAACGGCAATTTCATTTGGGCTTGTAAAAATTACGACGGTGATGTTCAAAGCGATACACTTGCCCAAGGCTTTGGTTCATTGGGTTTAATGACCTCGGTTTTGATAACACCTGACGGAAAAACACTTGAGTCGGAAGCCGCACATGGCACAGTAACCAGGCATTATCGTGAACACGAGAAGGGAAATCCTACCTCAACCAACCCGATTGCGTCAATATTTGCATGGACCAGGGGTTTGGCCTTCCGGGGAAAGCTTGATAATAATCAACAACTAATTCAATTTGCAGATGCGCTTGAAAAAGTGTGTATCGAAACTGTGGAAAGTGGAAAAATGACCAAGGATCTGGCAGTATGCATCAAGGGCAGCAAGGTTTCACCCGGAACCGATTATCTATATACAGAAGAGTTCCTTACGGCAATAAATGACAATTTGAAGAAGAAATTAGATGAAATCAATAGTTAAAATGATTTCATTGTGTAGAAATGACAATTTTAGGAACAGAATTTGATGCCAAAATACGTTAACGAATTGCTTCACGGCTGCGGCTTTAAATTAAATGATCAGAAATTAAGTTTGATTTTTTGCCTTGGGACAAGAAACCGTAAAAAGAATCGTTAATGTCATTAAAGCATAAGTGCATATTTTCGATTCGGTTTACAACTTGTGAAGAAAGAATGTAGCAATTTTCGCCTTTCATCTTTAAATTTATTTTTTATTAAATAATATTTGATGAAAAACCCTTCCGGGCCTCGCTCCGGAATACAAAAATAAATTACTGTTCAAATTCCGTTTGGTTCGGATGGTTAAACAATAAAAATGTCCAAAATTCTGGTTGTTGACGATGACGTGGATATCCTGACAGTCATGGAAATCTTATTATCTATGAAAGGCTTTGACGTGGAAGTTACCTCCAAAGGAGAAAATACAATTCCTAAAATTCAAAGTTTTAAGCCTGACCTTATTCTGTTAGATGTGCTCATATCTGGCCACGATGGCAGAGCCATTTGTAAAGAATTAAAAAGAAATAAATCAACGAAGGATATTCCTGTTATTATGTTTTCTGCTCATCCGGGCGCCGCAGCCACAATCGGGGACTATGGCGCTGATGACTTTATCGCCAAACCTTTTGACGTAAACAACCTGATGCAAAAAGTGAATAACCACCTGAAGCCGCAAGAGCAGTAGAATTATTTATTTCAAAATATTTAAACCCGCTTTTTAAGTAAACGAATAAAAAAGCGGGTTTTTTATTTTTAAGAATGAAAAATTAGCCAGGCTTTTAATTGATCGATTCGTTTTTTTTCGTTTATCCTTCACTGTTATTTAATTCAAAATAAACCTTGCAAAAACGGATTTTTTGTGGTTAACTTTAATTCTAATTATCATGCTCTAAAATATTAATATGAAAATAGGCTTCCACGGTGCAGCACGCACGGTCACTGGATCAAAACATCTAATTACTTTAAGTAACGGAAAAAAATATTTGCTCGACTGCGGGATGTACCAGGGAATGGGATCTGAAACAGATGAATTAAACAAAGAATTTGGTTTTAATCCCGAAGAAGTAGATCACATGATCCTTTCGCATGCGCATATTGATCATTGCGGGCTTATTCCTAAACTGGTTAAGGATGGTTATCGTGGAAACATTTATGCCACTCCTGCTACAAAAGATCTTGCAGCTATTTTAATGGCTGACAGTGCGGGTATCCAGGAGAGCGATTTGAAATATGTGAACAAAACCCGCGCCGCACAAGGAAAACCTTACATTTCTCCACTGTATACAATGGAAGATGTAGATAACTGTATCAAACAATTCAAATCGGTTGACTATGGTAATTGGTTTCGAATTGATGAAAATGTCGAGTTCATGTATCTTGACGCCGGCCACATTATTGGAAGTACAACTGTTCATTTGAAGATCACAGAAAATGGAAAAGAAAGACATCTTACTTTTTCAGGAGATCTTGGACGTTACAGGGATGTTATCCTAAAATCACCGGAAATATTTCCGCAAGCAGACTTCATTATTATGGAATCAACTTATGGCAATAAAATTCATGAAGACATAACCGGAACGCCTGATAAACTTTATGATTGGATCAACAGAACTTGCCTGCAGAAAAAAGGCAAGCTCATCATTCCTGCTTTTAGTGTTGGGCGCACACAGGAACTTTTATATGCTTTAAACCAATTGGAAAACGAACGTCGTCTTCCCGATCTTCCTTATTTTGTTGACAGTCCCTTGAGCATGGAAGCAACACAAGTGATGGAAAATTACCCCCAATATTTTAATAACCGTATTCAAAAATTATTAAAGACAGACAACAATCCTTTTAATTTCAAAGGGCTAAAGTTTATTAAATCGGTTGAAGAAAGTAAATCGCTCAATTACAGGGATGATCCAATGGTAATAATTTCGGCAAGCGGAATGGCCGAAGCCGGGAGGGTAAAACACCACATCAGCAATAATATTGAAAACAGCCGCAATTCAATTTTATTGACCGGTTATTGCGAACCAAATTCTCTTGGAGGAAGACTTAAGATGCATCCGAAAGAAGTGGGCATTTTTGGATTTACACATGAAGTGCATGCCGAAATCGGAGAAATAAAAAGCATGAGTGCTCATGGCGATTACGATGATCTTTGCCAGTGGCTTTCGTGCCAGGATCCACAACTCGTAAAGAAATTATTTTTGGTTCATGGAGATTATGATGTCCAGATCGATTTTCAAAACAGGCTCATCAGTAAAGGTTTTGCAGATGTGGAGGTTCCTGCAAGGCATACAGAAGTGGGACTCGGATGAATCTGCTTTGATAAAAATTAAGCCACCTGTATTTGTGAGAAGAATTTAATTTGTTGTATTGCTTATAAAGTGGCTACAAAACAACTAATACTGCAATCCAAAGTAAACAAACAATATCCAAAATCCTCCGGCCGAACCGTTGTTTTAAAGCAAAATAAAAAACTACAATATAAGTTTACTTACTATCTGTTGCTTCATCTTTTTTATCCTTAAACACATCATCCATAACGTTTATGGGCTTTTTCCTTTTTTTCAAAGCTTCTTTTATTTCATCTTTCAGGATATTTGTTGAATCGCCGATATGATGAATAATAATTAATTCCGGATCGTTAAACGAAAAGACAGATTTAAACTTTTTCACTGAAACTCCTTCCATATCATCGATTAAAACAACAATATCATATTTTCTTTGGTGAAAAAGTTCCACTGCGCTTTCATCATCAGTAGTTGCAGTACTTTCCCACTCTTCGGTGGCATTAATAAATGTTGCCAATTTTTGTAAAATAAGCGAATCCCTGCCGATCAATAGTATTTGTAATTTTTCCATAATTCGTACAATTTTAAGATTGCCAAAACAATAAAAAATCCATTCTTACATTATACAAAAGTAGGGATATCAATATTTAATTTTTACTATTTCGTTTGGCCAATATTTTATCATTATTTTATTAAATCCCGGATATTTTTTTTACTACTTTTAATCTTTACCAACGCTCGTGTTTCTAAGAAAATTATTAATGAAAAAATTGATGTTGTTTTTTGCTGCATGCATTGCTTTGCAGCAAATCGTGGTTGCACAGGATGCCACGCCTTATTTTGCTTCCTATCCTACCCTTTCTCCTGATGGAAAAACCCTTATCTACAGTTATGACGGCGATCTTTGGAAAGCACCTTCGGATGGTGGCGTTTCTACCCGTATTACCGCAGGACAAGGAATTGCTACCAATCCAAGGATCTCGCCTGATGGCAAATGGCTCGCTTTCAGCAGTTCGCAATTTGGCAATTACGATATCTACCTGATGCCACTTGAAGGTGGAAATATGAAACGGCTGACTTTTCACAGTGGTAATGACAATGTTGAATCCTGGTCGTGGGATAGTAAGTTTATATACTTTACTTCAAATCGCTATGATCGCATGTCCACCTACAAAGTGAACATTAACGGCGGAACCCCTGAACGCGTTTTCAGCAATAACAATTTTGATTACACACACAACGCATTTGAAGATCCTGTTACCGGAGAAATATTTTTTGACGACACTTTTGAAAGTTCCTTTTTTGCTAATCGCATTGGTTACAAAGGCCCATTCAATCCTGACATTCAATCTTACAATCCACTAACGGGCAAGTATAAACGCTACACAAACTGGATTGGTAAAGACATGTGGGCAACGGTAGATAAAAAAGGGAACGTTTATTTTGTGAGTGACGAAGAAAACGGGAAATATAATCTTTACACTTTTGTTAATGGCAAAAAAAAGGCACTGACAAATTTCAAATCGTCAGTAATGCATCCTTATGTAGATGCAGCGGGCGATAAGATTGTGTTTGAGAAAGATTTTCAATTGTACTCCTACAACATCGCGAATAAGAGATCTGAAAAAATCCCTTTAAAAGTTTTTAAAAACAATACACTTTCATCGCTGCAAAATGCAAATGTAAATGGCAAGATCTCTGATTTTGATGTTTCGCCGGATGGTAAAAAACTTGCTTTTGTTTCCCTCGGAAAACTTTTTGTTTCTGATGCAAAAGGAAAGTTCATTCATGAAATGCAGACCCCGGATCGTGAAAGAGTAATGGAAGTTCATTGGTTAAAAGACAATAGAACTCTTTTGTTTGGCCAGACGAACAAAGGATTTGAAAATCTTTTTACACTCAACATCGAAGGTAACCAACCCGAGCAGCAAATTACCAATGAAGAGAAAACCTGCCGTGGCCTGACTTTCAACCATGATCAAACAAAAGCAGTATATCTCTGTGGAAGCAATGAAGTAGAGATGCTTGATTTAAAAACCATGAAAAATTCCCTGGTCGCAAAAGATGAGATATGGGGACTTGAAAATTCAACCCCATGGTTTTCTCCAGACGACAGGTATGTGATGTATACCGCTCATCGCAATTTTGAACAAGACATTTTTCTTTACAACATCGCCGAAAAGAAAACTTATGATATAACTAACACTGGCGTAAGTGAATCTAATCCATTCTGGTCACCTGATGGAAAGTATATTTATTTCGTTTCAGACAGGACGCATCCTTCCTACCCTTACGGCCCACAAAATGAAAAGCTTTACAGGATGCCCTTGCAAAAAATGGCGCAACCCTATCGTTCCGACATGTTTGATTCTTTGTTCATTGATAAAAATAATGTAGCACAGTTAGATTCCACTGTTAATCGTCATCAGGAACAAAAAGGTGCTGATCCAAAAGAGGATATTGTTGCAAGGCCATTTATGAAAATCGATTTCAGGAATATGATGGACAGGATCCAGCAAATGGGGCCAAATTTTGGCAATCAATCGGCAGTTTATGTTATTCAAGACGGTGATAAGACCTTCCTGTATTTCATTTCCAATCATATAAACGGTCAGCCTTCTCTTTGGAAGATGACACTTGAACCTTTTGAAAATCCAAGAACAGACCAGGTAAGAAATGCGCCTGGCAGTTATCTGAATATTAAGGGCAGCAATGGCCACTATTATGTGCTCAACAGCGGCAACATCAACAGGTTGAACATAAATGGAAATGCACTTGAAAAAGTGAATATGAATTTTCCTTTTACAATAAATATGGATGATCAATTCAACCAGATGTTTTATGAAGCGTGGGGCGATTTGCAGGAAAATTATTACAATCAAAAATTCAATGGAGTTAACTGGCAGTCCATCCGTGATCATTACGCTTCTTTCCTGCCGCAAATTCAAACAAGGAACGACTTCAGAACTTTATTGAATGATATGATGGGCGAATTGAATTCTTCTCATTATGGCTTTTCCACTTTCGGTTCTGATGAAAACACTTATTATAAAACAATTACGGCTTCACCGGGAATTATGTTTGAAAACAATCATCCTTTTATAGTTGATCATTTAATAGAAAATGATTGCGCTGATCTTCCCGGAATTGATATTCAAAAAGGAGATGAACTGGTGAGCGTGGATGGGATTAATATCGATAAAAATCAAAACAGGGAATATTATTTTATGCGCTCTGAAATTCCTGATGAGATGGTTCTTGGCTTTAGGCGTGGGGCACAAACTTTTAAGTTAAAAATCCACCCTTCATCTGCAGGGCAAACACAGGGGCATTTGTATGATGAGTGGATAACCGCCAACAGGGAAAGAGTGGATGCATTGAGTCATGGCGAAATCGGGTATGTTTATATGAAAGATATGAGCGGCCAGGCGCTTGATCAATTTGAACAAAAAATGGTTTCAGATTCTGTCAACGACCGTAAAGGTTTAATCCTGGACCTGCGATATAACACAGGAGGAAATGTTCATGATAAAGTTTTGAAATTTTTATCACAGTTGCCATACCTGCAATGGAAATATCGGGATGGCCAAATGAGTCCACAACCTGATTTTGCACCTGCATCAAGGCCAATCGTTTTGTTGATTAACGAACAAACGTTGAGTGATGCAGAAATGACAGCAGCCGGATTTAAACAATTAAAGCTTGGTACCATCGTCGGAACAGATTCCTATCACTGGATCATTTTCACAAGCGCAAAATCACTGGTGGACGGCTCTTCTGTAAGATTGCCATCCTGGGGTTGCTATACTCTGGATGGGAAAAATTTGGAGCATACAGGTGTTTCGCCTGATATTTACGTAAAGAATACTTTTGAGGACAGGATGCAAAATAAAGATCCACAGATCGAAAAAGCGGTTGAAGTGATCATGAAACAATTGAAAAAATAAATTCAGACTTTTAGGCAAAAAAAGCAGCAGATGAAGAAAGAATACAAAGTTTTATTTCTGCTTGCTTTGCTCAAGTTTGTACTTCCATTTCTTTTACAGAATCCTCTATACGAGCCTCATCGTGATGAATTTTTATACCTGGCGGAAGCACATCATATGGCGTGGGGCTACATGGAAATTCCACCTTTGCTATCAGTCTTCGCCTGGATATCGAATGCGTTAGGAGATGGACTTTTTTGGATAAAACTTTGGCCTGCACTATTTGGCGCACTCACTTATTTGGTTGTTGGTAAAATCATTTTGTCTCTCGGTGGTCGCTCCTTTGCATTATTTCTTGCGTTCCTTGCTTTTATTTTTGGCTTGTTTTTGCGCATGCATTTTCTGTTTCAACCAAATTTCCTCGAAGTTTTTTTCTGGACGATGATTGCCTACAGTTTGATTAGGTTTATTCAAACTGAAAAAAATAAATGGCTGTATGTGATGGGCGCCAGTGCCGGTTTGGGAATGGTGAGCAAATATTCTGTTGCCTTTTTCATCCTGAGTGTTTTGTTTGGTTTGTTAATCACCAGGAATCGAAAAATGTATTTAAACAAACACCTGTATTTTGCGGGGCTCCTTGCCTTGCTCATTTTTCTACCAACATTATTGTGGGAATACAATCATCATTTTCCTGTAGTAGTTCATATGAAAGAACTGCAACAAACGCAATTGCAATACGTAAACCCTGTAGATTTTTTGAAAGACCAACTTTTGATGAATCTACCTTGTGTTTTTGTTTGGATTGCTGGATTGTACTTTGCCACTTTTTGCCAAAATGGAAAATACCGGGTTTTTGCCTGGGCGTATCTTTTTGTGATCCTGTTGCTGCTTTACTTTCATGGAAAAAATTATTATTCGGCTGGTGTTTATCCCGTACTTTTTGCTTTCGGTACTTTTCAGTTAGAGAGATTTGCTACCATGCGTTCAAAAGCCTGGAAATTTGTTTTCATCCTCATTCCTCTTGCAACCGGCATTCCAATTATTCCATTAGGTTTGCCGGTAGCCCAACCGGCAGCATTGGCTGCATACTATAAAAAAATCCATGTTGAAAATATTGGATTTCTAAAATGGGAAGATTTGAAAAATCATCCTCTTCCCCAGGATTATGCGGATATGTTAGGCTGGAAAGAAATGACAAAAAAGACTGCCGCGGCTTATTCAACACTCTCGCCGGAAGAAAAGAAAAACACCATCATTTTTGCTGACAATTATGGCGAAGCCGGAGCCATCAATTACTATGGTACCAAATATCATCTTCCCGAAACCTACAGTGATAATGCAAGCTTTTTATATTGGCTTCCTGATAGTATTCACCTTGAAAATATCGTTTTAATTACCGACGATAAAGAAGAAATGCAACATCCTTTCATCAAAGATTTTTCATCAGCGGTTTTATACGACAGCATCACCAATGTTTATGCAAGGGAAAGAGGTTCGCTCATTATTATTTTGAAAGGTGCCAACGATAAAATGAGAGAAATGTTCCGGGAAAAAATTGCAGCGGACAAAAATAAGTTTAGATAATGAAGATAACGTTTATGATTAAACGAAAACTGAATTACCTTTTGCAGCAAACCAACAAAAACGACCAATATTTATTTTTATCAAAACCGGTCAACTTTGAAAGCGCTAATGTCAATCGGCGTACTTCTTTTTTCAATTAAATCGCTAATTATTTGTCCTGCTGCCGCACCTTCAGAAATTCCAAGCATTGCATTTCCGCCGGAGACATACAGATTTTCATAACCGTTAGCCCGTCCAAGATAAGGAAGTCCGTCAGGAGAAACAGGACGAAGGCCGGTCCAGATCTTATCTTTTGGCGGAAAATTGATTTGCAATCCAGGATAGAATTTCTTAACCGAGCTAAAAATTCCTTCCATCCTTTTTATCAAAACGTTGTTGTTGTTTCCGCTGAATTCCATCGTGCCACCAATACGTAATTTATCATGCCATGGTGTTACAGCGCAACGTCCATCAACTAAGATCGCGGGGTAACGAATATTTTTTTCAACATGTTCATAGGTATAACTGTAACCTTTGCCGCCTTCAATTAATAAGGTAACACCTGCTTTTTTTGCCAACTGTGGAAGCCAGCTTCCGCCGGTTAAAATGATTTCATCTGCAGCAAAAGAACCTTTGTCTGTCAACACTTCGCCAATCTCAGAATGATTCTTTGTAAAACCGGAAACATTGGTGTTTAATTGAAATTTCACACCACGATTTTCCAGGTAATTTTTCATGGCAACCATAAATTTGCCCGGATGAATGTGTGCATCATCCTTAAATAAAACAGCTCCATAAATATCAAGTTCTACATCCGGTTCCCTTTTCTGTAGTTCTTCGCGTTTTAAAATTTCAACATCCAGGTTTAATTTTTTTCCGGCTTCGGCCACAAGCAGTTCTTCTTCAAATGCCTTTTGAGAATGGCACATCATCATACAGCCTATTTCTTCCATATCAAAAACATCACCCATATCGTCGCGGATCTCGTTCATCAAACGACGACTTAAATTCAGCAACTTGCTTAAATGAGGTGCATTTTTATCAACGGTTTTTTGATTGCTGTTGTGATAAAATTGCAATGCCCACCTGAGGAAAGGAAGATTCAGCCTTGGCTTTATATAAAAAGGACTGGTGCTGCTAAGCATATATTTTAGCCCTTCAGAAATAACGCCGGGAGAGGCAAGTGGAATAAAATGACTCGGCGATAAAAATCCCATGTTTCCAAAAGAACAATTGTTAGAAATATCTCCGCGATCAATTACCGTAATTTCAAAGAGATTATCTTTTTGCAAATAATAGGCGGCGCAAAGCCCGTTTACCCCTCCACCTACAATAATTATTTTTTTCATTGTTTTTAAGATCAGCAGTATTGTTGTTCAGTAAACAAAGTTTTAAGGCATTTTTTATTCGATTTCGACCTGGTTTCGGAGCAGGTCTTCAAATTCATCTCTTCTTCTTATAAGCTGGGCTTTCCCATTTTTTACCATCACTTCAGCAGGCTTTAACCGCGAATTGAAATTGGACGACATTTCAAAACCATAAGCACCTGCGTTGTAAAAAACAAGATAATCTCCTTCCCTGATCTCACTGATCTCCCTGTCTGTTGCAAAAGTATCTGTTTCACAAATATTGCCCACAACTGTGTAGAATTTTTTCGGACCATCTTCATTGCTCAGGTTTTCGATACGATGATAGGAATCGTAAAACATCGGCCTTATCAAATGATTGAAACCACTGTTAACCCCTGCAAATATTGTACTTCCCGCTTCTTTCAACACATTCACTTTTACAACAAAATAACCGGCAGCACTTACCAAGAATTTTCCAGGTTCAAACCATATTTGTAATGGACGGTTGCCCGGGTTGGGATGATTGGCAAATGCTTCTTTTACTTTTTTTGCCAAAAGATTGATATCTGTTTCGCTGTCATTTTCTTTATAAGGAACTTTAAAACCACCACCGAGGTCAACAAATTCCAATTCCTTAAAATGAGGAATTATCTCAAACAACTTTTCAATTCCTTTTACAAAAACATCCGCATCTTTTATTTC
>DASTXM010000103.1:0-28383 GCA_035765495.1 Hanamia sp. | reverse complement strand
CTTCGCTTCCACCGGAAGCAAACTCTTCAATATCCGATTCACTTACCTGCTCAAGATTTTCCTGGTCGGCCGCATCTTCTACACCTCCTGTCCATTTGCCTTCGCGTCTGGCAATATCAAAGAGATAAATATCCAGGAACGTTTTCATCTTGCCACTTCTTAAAGTCCTCTGCATCCACTTTTGTTTTTCTGCCTCAATATCAGTCATTGTTATTTCATCGGCATTCTTGTTCAACTTTTTCGCAAGTTGGAGGCTGTATTTTTCATATTTATCACGAGGCATCACGTCTTTTAATTTCTTTGAATCATCGTGCTCAGCTTTTTTCGCTTCGCTGATAATTAAGGAGGTGAAGGCCTGTGGATCAATTTCGATGGCGAAACCGTCGCTTTTTTTTATCGCTGCATACAGGGAATCGCCAAGATTAAATATTTTTTCATTCGTCAGGTGCATCGTACCATACAGATAGCATGGCTTTTGCAGCCCGTTACCACTGATTTTCCATAAAAGTGTTGAAGGTAATTTTTGTGCTTTTAAAACTGAATTAAAAGCAACAAAAAGCAGTAATGTTGCGGCGATTTTCTTGTTCATAAGCAGATAAAGAAACCATGAGTTAAAGTTTCTGGTATTAAAAATAAAAACATCAAATTATATAATCAAGCTTTTTTGTAACATTTTGGCGATTCAATAAAATAAAATCTTTAAAAATTTGTTTGTTTACTTTATGATATAATTAAGTTGAACGTTCAACTTTTATTATTTATTGCAATTGAAGTTTTTATAATTTACTTTTCAAGCCCGTTTGCCAGACTTCTGACCTTGTCGTTTCTTATAAACTGTGCCAGACTAACGGCTCTCTTAAAAACCGGAACAATAACCATAAAAAATCCTGAACGAAACAAAAATCTTCGATTCTTTCAATCGTGGAGATCTGCTGTTTCAGAGCATCTTGAAGACTACGATTCCAACATGACGGCTATGACAAAGGAATTTGTAAATGAATTGCTGAAAGAATTATAACAGAATGAGTATAGGAAAATAAAAATCTCCCAAATTTATTTTTTCACCGGCTTTTCCATTCATTGGTTGCCATTTAAAGATTTTCTTCAACAAATTTTTTACTGTACAATCGGATCGAATCACGCACTTGCCGGAATGCGTGCATGATCTCTTGCTCATCGCCTTCTACCTTAGCAGGATCGGGAAAATTTTGATGAAACTTTTTTGCAGAGGAAGGAAAGAAAGGACATCTTTCTTTTGCATTGTCACAAACGGTAATGACAAAATCAAAATTGATATCACGGTATTCATCAACAAGATTGGAAGTATGTTTTGAAATATCAATCCCGTCTTCTTTCATAACTGCTATGGCTCCTGGATTGACACCGTGAGTTTCAATTCCGGCTGAATAAATTTTTGCTTTGCCATTTGCATACTTTTGCAAATAACCTTCTGCAATCTGGCTTCGGCAACTATTGCCTGTACAAAGAACCAAAATGTTTTTCATTCTCCATACATTAAATTTAATTACAACATCCCGGCGCACAACCACATT
The DNA here is from genome assembly GCA_035765495.1 of Hanamia sp. Classification (GTDB taxonomy): domain Bacteria; phylum Bacteroidota; class Bacteroidia; order Chitinophagales; family Chitinophagaceae; genus Ginsengibacter. The sequence continues at coordinate 26,830 of DASTXM010000103.1, read as the reverse complement.
CTCGTTCTGCAACAGGTTTTTCCGCATACACGGTAATGCTATAGATGCCGGAACCTGATTTTTTAAATTCATTAATCTCATTTTCGGAAAGGTAATTTTTCAAAATATCATCCGGAACAATAATCTCCTTTTCCTTTTGCAAAGTGATGTTGACAAAACCGTTGGTATTAATCAATTCAAGATAGACTTGTTTTTGAATGGCACCTGAAACACATCCTGCATACATTTCAGCCGCATTTTGAATTTTCACAGGAAGGTTTCCTTGCAATACAATATCTGAAATACTGAAATGTCCACCAGGCTTTAATACACGAAATATTTCTTTAAAAACAGCATTTTTATCGGGCACCAAATTCAAAACGCAATTACTCACAATAACATCTGCAACATTAGAAGTGACCGGCATTTTTTCAATATCGCCTTCCCGAAATTCAACATTATTTAAACCTCTTAATTCGGCATTACTCCTTGCTTTTTGGATCATCGCTGGTGTAAAATCTATACCGATGACTTTTCCTGTTTCACCCGTTTCGTGCCTTGCTACAAAAGCATCATTTCCTGCTCCACTTCCAAGGTCGATAACCAAATCTCCTTTTCTGATCTTTGCAAATTTTGTCGGCAATCCACAACCTAACCCCAAATCGGCATCGGGATTGTAACCTGCCAGTTGGTCATAATCTTCAGACATGATATAATAAACTTCATCGCTGCAACAACCAGAACCACAGCAAGAGGACTGGTTGATTTCTTTATCCTGCAATGCAATTTCAGCATACTTTTGCCGAACCATTTCCTTCAATTCATTTTGATTTTCCATTTTGTTGATTTTTTTATTATCGTAATATTAAGATCAATTTTTCAAGGTATCAGCAACAGGAATTAATTCCTTTATATGAGTCGAATAATTCATTAAGACGCTCTTGTGCAGATTTCCACTCTTTTTCATTAATGCAATAGCACACCTTTGCTCCATCAATGTCTCCTTTAATAAGACCAGATTGTTTCAATTCCTTTAAATGCTGTGATACTGTGCTTTGAGAGATAGGAAGCTCATCAACAATATCACCACAAATACAAGCTTGTTTTTTGATCAAAAGTTTGAGAATCGCAATTCTTGCCGGATGTGCCAGCGCTTTTGTATAAACTGCCAGCCGATTGTCTTTTAAAGTAAATTCTTCAGCTTTTGTTGCACCCATAGAAATAAATTTTCAATCGCAATATTACGATTAATTTTACAAAACCAAATATAATTTTACCTAAAACAAAAACTTATTGGCATTGTCGGTTTACCGGATAAATTTTTTATTTTGAGTGAAGCTTCGGGGTAATAATGGTATCGATAAAAAAATGGCACATTCACGTCTTGATTTATATGATGATAAGGTAACAGGAAAGGATAATTTTTTTAATAAAACTGAATCGCGGCATAAGATATATCAAAATAAAATTTATGGTATTTATTCATTCACTATTAAATATATTCTAATTCGCCTTAAACAGTCGTTTAATAAAAATCTAACGACTATCTTGCGAAAAAATTTTTCATGAAAAAAGTTGGCATACTTGGCGGCGGCCAATTAGGAAGAATGTTATTACAGGCGGCGGCCAACTACCCGGTAGAAACATTTGTGATGGAAAATGATCCTGAATGTCCGGCTGCACACTTGTGCCATCATTTTACAAAAGGAAATATAAGAGATTTCGAAGATGTTTATCAATTTGGAAAAGGTCTTGATAGTATCACGATAGAAATTGAATCAGTAAATATTGAAGCTTTAAAAAAACTGGAAGCTGAAGGCGTAAAAGTATATCCGCGACCTGAAGCATTGGAAATTATCAAAAGCAAGATTGATCAAAAGAATTTTTATAAGGAAAATGATATTCCCACTTCCCCTTTTGTCATCACTTCAAAAAGAGAGGAAGTCGATCAGCATTTACATCTTTTTCCAGCTGCACACAAACTGGCAATGGGCGGATATGATGGACGGGGGGTGCAATTGCTGAAACATAAAGATGATGTGGACAAAGCTTTTGATGAAGAAGCGGTTTTGGAACAAATGGTTTCAATAAGAAAAGAAATTTCAATCATCGTTGCAACGAATGATGAAGGCAAATCAGCTATTTACCCTCCGGTAGAAATGATATTTAACCAGGATTTGAATTTGCTGGAATACCAGTTATGTCCTGCGATCATCGGTGAAAAAACTTTATGGAAGGCAGAAGCCATTGCATTAACGGTGGTAAAGAATCTTAAAAGCGCGGGTATCTTTGCAGTGGAATTATTTATCGATCATGATGAAAATGTTTTGGTAAATGAAACGGCACCACGTGTTCACAACAGCGGCCATCATACGATTGAAGCAGCCTATTCTTCACAGTTTGATATGCTCTGGAGAATTATTCTCGGATATCCTTTGGGTTACACAAAACCGATCATGCATTCTGCAATGATAAATTTGATTGGAGAAGACAATTGCAAAGGTCCGGCGGTTTATGAAAATCTTGAAGAGATACTGCAGATTGAAAATGTCTTTGTTCATATTTATGGGAAAAAAGAAACAAGGCCAGGAAGAAAAATGGGGCACGTTACGGTTTTAAGCAATGAACGCCAGGAACTGATCCACATTGCCAACAAAGTAAAACAGAATTTAAAGGTTGTGTCAGAATGACACCGAAGGTTTTTAAAAAATATATCGTCATATAACTCAGCAGAAAAATCAGCATTGTAAATGAAATTGAAGAATGGCATCCTACTATCGCCAATAATTTTTTTATTCCTTATATCTTCCTGTGCAAACAAGGAAAACAAGATTCAACCACCCAAGAGTGGCAGCAAACTACCTGATCCTCCGGCACTTGCTGTTGAGGGTTATGTCATCCGTCCCTCCATTTTGCATTCAAGCATCGAAGTAGCAGGAACATTATTACCATTTGAAGAAACTGAAATTCATCCCGAGGTTTCAGGAAAGGTAATCTACCTGGATATCAATGAAGGTTCACATGTTAAAAAAGGCACTTTACTTGCAAGACTTTTTGATGGTGATTTGCAGGCACAACTTCAAAAATTGAAAGTGCAATTGCAGGTTGCACAAAAAACAGAAGAAAGGCAAGCGGCTCTTTTAAAGATTGGAGGAATTAGTCAACAGGACTATGATTTGAGTGTACTTGATGTGAGTTCAATTAAAGCTGACATCCAGGTATTGGAAGCATCCATTGACAAAACTATTATCCGTGCTCCTTTTGACGGCAAGTTGGGTTTCAAAAATATCAGTATTGGCGCTTTTATTACTCCAACAACGGTTATTACAACAATCCGCCAGGATTCCAAATTAAAACTTGAGTTTAGTGTTCCGGAAAGATTTACACCGAAAGTAAAATTGGGAAATGTAATTGATTTTACAACAGAAGCTTCGCCCAAAACCTACAAGGCAAAAGTATACGCAACAGAATCAGGAATTACCGAGGAGAACCGCAGCCTGAAAGTACATGCCGTAGTTGAGAACACCGATAAGAACATAACAGCCGGAACCTTTGCAAAAGTAGCATTTGACATGGGTGATATAAAAGACGCCATATTGATTCCAACAGAAGCGATTATTCCTGAGGCAAGAGATAAAAAAGTAATTCTTTACAACGGGGGTAAGGCAAAGTTTAACGTGGTAACAACAGGCACGCGCGATTCAGCAAGAGTTGAAATTCTAAGCGGCCTTTCTTTAGGAGATACAGTAATTACAACCGGGTTATTATCCATTAAGCCTGAAAGCAAAATCAAACTTTCATATTTAAATAAAGAATAGATAACGTGAATATTTCGGAGATCAGTTTACGGAGGCCGGTGTTTGCAATCGTCTTAAACCTGGCGATCGTGTTGTTTGGTATCATCGGGTTTAAATTCCTCGGGGTAAGAGACTATCCCGCTATCGATCCGCCGAACATTTCTGTGAGCACTTCCTACGCCGGCGCCAATTCTGACATTATTGAATCCCAAATAACAGAACCGCTCGAGAAAGCCATTAACGGAATTCCCGGTGTAAAAAATATCAGTTCGTCAAGCAGCCAGGGACGCAGCAACATCAATGTTGAATTTGAATTAAGTGTAGATCTTGAAACCGCAGCAAATGATGTTAGAGATAAAGTTTCGCAGGCTACCAGGCAATTGCCACAGGATATTGATGCGCCGCCTGTGGTTTCAAAAGCAGACGTGAATACGCAGCCCATCATGGCACTAACCGTTCAAAGTAATACGCGTAATCTTTTGCAGGTTACTGAATATGCGGAAAACAATATTGTGGAAAGGTTGCAAACAATACCTGGTGTGAGCTCCATTTCTGTTTGGGGCGAAAAACGATATGCAATGCGCATCTGGTTCAAACCGGACAAGATGCAGGCTTACGGTATTGCAATGAATGATGTACAAACGGCTTTACAAACACAAAGCGTGGAATTGCCGGCAGGAAAGATTTCCGGGAACACAACAGAATTATCTGTACGGACTTTTGGTAAATTAAATACAGAAGAGCAATTCAGTAATCTAATCGTCAAAAATATTGGTGGCGTCAACATAAGATTGAAAGATGTGGCCGATGTGGTTTTAGGTCCGGAAAATGAAGAATCAGGTTTGAAAGAAAGTGGAGTACCAATGATCATGTTAGCGGTTATCCCGCAACCAGGCGCCAATTATGTATCCATTGCCAATGAATTTTATAAGCGGCTCGACAATATAAAAAAGGAAGTGCCAAAAGATTTCAAAATGGACGTGGCCTTCGATCAAACCCGTTTTATTAAAAAATCCATATCCGAAGTTGAAGAAACACTTCTGATCGCTCTGGGCCTGGTGATCCTTATTATTTATTTGTTTTTCCGCGATTGGATCCTTGCCCTTCGGCCGCTCTTTGATATTCCCGTTTCGTTGATCGGTGCATTTTTTATCATGTATGTTATGGGCTTTACCATCAATGTACTTACACTGCTAGGAATTGTGCTGGCAACAGGCCTTGTGGTGGATGATGGAATTGTGGTCACGGAAAATATCTTTAAGAAAATAGAGGCGGGAATGAATAAATACAAAGCAGCAAGAGAAGGTGCAAAAGAAATATATTTTGCTGTTATCTCTACCTCTATTACTTTGGCAATTGTATTTCTTCCTATCGTTTTTTTGCAGGGATTTGTTGGAAGATTATTCCGTGAATTTGGAATTGTAGTGGCAGGTGCTGTGCTTATTTCTGCATTCGTTTCGCTTACTCTAACTGTAGTTCTGAACGTAAAACTCACTCACAAAAAAATTGGGCACTCGTGGTTTTATAAAAAGACTGAACCGTTTTTTGTGGCGATGGAAAATGGTTATAAGAAAAGTCTTGCGGGCTTCATGAAATTCAAATGGGTGGCTTTGGTTTTGGTGGCGATGTGTATCGGTATCATCTATGTTATTTTTTCCAACATCCCATCAGAACTTGCACCATTGGAAGACAGGAGCCAGTTCAGGTTAAGTGTTACAGCGCCGGAAGGAACTTCATATGATTATATGGATTCTTACATGGATACGTTGAACCAATTTTTAATTGATTCAATTCCTGAAAAGAAAATAATGATAAGCCTCACTTCACCTGGCTTTGGAGGAGGTTCAGTAAACTCAGGATTTTTCAGTGTGAATCTTGTTGATCCAGATGAACGGGTGAGATCGCAGCAGGATATTGTAGATATGGTAAACAGGAATTTGAAAAGATTTCCGCAGGGAAGAGCATTTGCCAGCCAGCAACAAACCATTTCAACAAGCAGGCATGGCGGTCAGCCAATCGAATTCGTGATCCAAAACAATGATTTTGACAAGTTGAAAAAAGTATTGCCCGAGTTTTTGGATGAAGCTAAAAAAAGCCCGATTTTACAAGGTGTGGATGCTGATCTGAAATTTAATAAACCTGAGATAAGGATCAATATTGACAGGCTTCGTGCGAGCGAACTTGGTGTGAGCGTTGACGATATCAACCAGGCGCTCGAACTTGCTTACAGTGATAGAAGGCTCGGTTATTTTTTAAAATCAGGAAAACAATACCAGGTCCTTGGCCAGGTTGACAGAAGCGACCGGGACGATCCGAATGATTTCAGCAAGATAATGGTAAAAAACTCCAGCGGCGAAAACATCAGTCTCGATAATCTTGTTACTATTTCGGAAGCATCAGCACCGCCGACCATTTACCATTTTAACAGGTATAAATCTGCTACCATTTCTGCAGGACTTGCGCCTGGGAAAACGGTTGGTGATGGTATCAAAGAAATGGATCGCATTGCCAAAAAATTATTGGATGATTCGTTCACAACTGCCTTGAGCGGCACTTCCCGGGATTATTCTGAAAGTTCGGGTAATACTTCATTTGCCTTCATTCTTGCATTAATCCTGATCTATCTTGTACTGGCCGCACAGTTTGAAAGTTTTGTGGATCCATTTATTATCATGATCACCGTTCCATTGGCACTTGCGGGAGCGCTGCTATCATTGTGGATATTCGGACAAACATTCAATATATTTTCACAAATTGGAATGATCATGCTAATTGGTTTGGTAACCAAGAATGGAATCCTGATCGTAGAATTTGCCAACCAAAAGAGAGAAGCAGGAATGCAAAAGCTGGAAGCGGTAGTTGAATCTGCTTACTTACGTTTACGACCTATATTGATGACAAGTCTGGCAATGTCTTTGGGTGCATTGCCTCTTGCCCTCTCGATTGGGGATGCTTCCACGAGCCGCGTGCCTCTTGGAGTGGTAATCGTTGGTGGGATCTTGTTTTCCCTGATCCTTACTCTATACGTTGTGCCGGCAATGTATGCATTTCTTTCACGCAAAAAACAACCAATGAATGAAGCGTTATTGTAGAATTTCTGTTTTAATCATATTAACTTTCTTCTTTTTTAAGCTCCCTGCACGTTCACAGGATTCCCTGATGACGGCTCAGGAAGCAATACAAACAGCCATCGAAAATAACTATGGCGTGCTCATCAGCAAGAATGAAATTGAGATCGGATCCATAAATAATTCCTGGGCAAACACAGGAGTAATTCCAATAGTCAGCGCAACTGCGACAAAACAAGTTGGCGTAAATAATCTCCAACAAAAATTGAACAACGGCACAGTTATTACAAAAAACGGTAACAGCTCCCAAAACCTGAATGCAGGCATTGCAGTAAATTGGAAAATATTTGACGGGCTTAAAATGTTTGCCACGAAAAAGAGATTGGAAGAATTGGAAAGAATTGGTGAATATGCTTTTCGCAAAAATTTGAATGAAACAGTTTATAACGTCATCAGTTCTTATTATAACATTGTTACCTTAAATGAACAAAGAAAAGCAACGCTCGAACAAATCAGTTTGTACAATGACCGCTACGCACTTGCTGAACGCCGTTTTGAAATTGGAACAGGAGCAAAATATGAAGTGTTGCAGGCACAGGTAGATTTAAATGAACAACGTTCTAACCTGCTTGCTCTTGATAATTCAATTGCAACCGCAAAAGCATCTTTATTAAATCTTCTTGGCAAGCAACCGGATACGTCTTTCAATGTGATTGATACGATTTTAATTGCAGATTTACCGCCGTATGCTGATGTTCAAAATAAAATTGCCAAACAAAATCCTGATCTTCTCCTTGCCAACAGTCAGCTGTATATTTTAAAGCAACAAAAAAAGGAGATCAATGCAGATCGATTACCCAGTGTAAATCTGAATGGCTATTACAATTTTTCAAGAAACAGCAGTAGCGCTGGTTTTAATCTCTTCAACCAAACATATGGGCCTTCCGGTTCAATTGGAATTTCTGTGCCTCTTTTTGCCGGGATAGTTGTAAAAAAGCAATTGCAAATTAGCGACATCCAGTTAAAAGACCAGCAAATAACTATTGACCAAACAAGGAACAATATTCAAACTGAGCTAACCAATGCCTACCTGAATTACAACAATGCATTAAAAGCAATCGAACTTGAAAAAAATAATCTTGTTTTGGCGAAGGAAAATATCATAATCGCTACAGAAAGATACAAAAGATTGAACATCACCTCTGTTGAATTGCGACAGATCCAGATAAGTTATAATGATGCAAGAAACCGTTTATACAACGCACTTTATCAGGCTAAAATTGCGGAGGCAACTGTTGCTTTATTGTCGGGTGATATTGCCAATCTGTAACCTTGCATTATCTTTATCCAAAGTAAAACTATGTCAAAAGCAAACCAACCATTAGTAGGCATTATTATGGGTAGCGATAGTGATTTAAAAGTAATGCAGGCGGCTGCAGACATTTTAAAACAATTTGGTGTTGAACATGAAATTTCTATTGTATCAGCTCATCGTACTCCGCTAAGGATGGTTGAATATGCGTCGTCAGCAATTGATCGCGGGTTAAAAGTGATCATCGCGGGTGCCGGAGGCGCCGCTCACTTGCCTGGTATGGTTGCTTCACTTACCACTTTGCCGGTGATTGGCGTTCCGGTAAAATCTTCGAATTCAATTGATGGTTGGGATTCTTTACTATCCATTTTGCAAATGCCAAATGGTGTTCCTGTCGGCACTGTGGCGCTCAATGCCGCAAAAAATGCAGGTATTCTCGCCGCAGAAATAATTGCAACTTCAGATAAAAATCTTTCTGAAAAATTGATTCATTATAAAAAGGAAATGAAAGAGGAAGTTGAAAAGAAAGCTTCCCTTCTTGAGTCGAAGCAGTAAAATAACGGTGATCCTTACACGAAAATATTTTGGCTGTTTTTTTTTCGAATGAATTTCTTCTTATTCAGTAAACAAACAATCCTGGAAAATTTTTATTTCGCTATTCTTTTTCAAACTTGATAATACAAAACTCTTGCTCAAAACATAAAGAAGCATCGTGAATAGCGTGGAAAAATACCTTACCAAAACGCGCATAAAAAAGCATAAAGTTTTCAACCCGCTCCTGCAATTCACCTGAGGGAAACAAAAGAGCATAGACTTTTTCAAGCTGCTTTTTTTTATCAGAAAATTTTCTTTTTTCAGCACGCAGCATTTTCTTTTCCAATTCTGAAAGCTTCTTCATTTGCTTTGTTTCAAGTGCGGAAGTATGTTCTTTCAAAGTTGGATCTATCTTATTGACAATCGTTTTTATTTCATCATAAGCAGCGCCAAATTCTTCTATTTGCTTTTGCAGGTTCAAAACATGAGCACTTTCATTTTTTACTAATTGGTTTAATACATTTTCTTTTCCTTCGAAAAGTGTTTTAGCATTAATGTTCAATTTCTCCAACAATCTTTGAGATTTTTCATCCACCAATAAAAAAGAATTCCTGGTGATCAAAATGGGAAATGGCACTTTGTAATGATTGAATAAATCTTTCAGTTGCAGCCAATAGGCTAGCTCTCCTCCCCCGCCGATCCACGCAACATCCGGTAAAATTATTTCCTGGAATAAACCCCGCAGAATTACATTAGGACTGAACAATTCCGGATGCTCATTCAATTGCTTTTTCATTTCTTCTTTCGACAAAACAATATCCGTATCATGAACAACAAAATGATCGCCAACGGCAACAATGCGATTCCTGATATTATCTTTTAAATAAAACAAATTGATCTCTCGTGGATAAGCTTGTGCTTTATAATTCTCAGCAAGTTTCGCGGAGGATTGATTAACAATCTCAGAAGAAGTATGATTGAAAATATCATCTTCAAAAATATCTTTCAACTGTTTTTTAAAGGCAGCATTATCTGGCAGCAAGACCAACAAACCATAATCCTTAAAAAGATAGTGAACAAACAAAAAAGTTGATTTTTCAATCGAACTGTTTTTGACAAAACATTTTCTTAGAAGTGCGATCAGATCGTTTCCATATTTTTCTACTGACAACCTGCCGGCAATCTTTTCAATTAATCTCAACAGATCATCATCGACTTTCATTCGTCCAACAGCTCCGGTTTGCTTCGTTTCCCAAGTATATTTTTCTCCTCCAATCACTATATGGTTTAATTCCTCAAGGTCTGCGTCTTCACTTCCTATAAAAAAAACAGGCACAAATTTTTGACCTTCCAATTCTTTATTAAGTACATCAGCGACCTTGATGGTGTGAAGAATTTTATAAATAAAATAAAGATGACCGGTAAAAATATTGGGCTGGTGTGCGGTACAAATTGTAAAAGTATTTTCGTCAAGAAGCGCGTGGATATTTGCTTTTAATTTCTCAGAAACTTCGATACCCTCATATTGTTTTGAAAATTCCTCAACTAAGGCCTGCCGGTTAGTGTTAAACTTTTTCCTTTCGAGAATAGCAGCTTTAATACCTTCAATATCGACACGGTGTTGATAAAAATCTTTCAAATCATCAGCGTCACTTACATAATCCAAAACGATTTTACTGAACCTTCCCGTTTGCCAATATGGCAAATATTCAAACTGAAATTTTGTATCCAAGTATTTGAAATTTTAGCTGCAAAGATAGAAGGAAAAAGGAAAGCGGTTCTGCCGTTTAAAACATTTGCAGTGTTACCTGGAGCGCAGCAATTTCATACAATTTTTCAAACTCTCTTTCCAGGAAGGAATATCAGATTGAAGCCATTCCCTGATTTTTGTTGTATCCAAAACCGAATATTTCGGACGATTCGCTGCAGTTTTGTAGGCAGATGAAGGAATAGGATTTATTTTACAATTGCTGTTGATCAATGATCTTATTTCAACAGCGAAGTCGTACCAGGTAGTAATTCCGGCGTCACAATAATTTACAATTCCTGAAAAATTTTCCCCTTCATCCATTTGGGTTACCAACTTCATTATTACTTCAGCGAGATCAGCAGCATAAGTCGGGCAGCCTTGTTGATCATTTATTACATTGATCTCCTCTTTTTCAGAAAGCAAACGGATCATTGTTTTTACAAAGTTATTTCCGAAGGAAGAGTAAACCCACGAAGTGCGAATAATTAAGGCAAACGGATCGTGTTGCAGAGCCAGTTCTTCGCCTTTTAATTTTGAAGCGCCATACACATTTACCGGACCAACCGGTGAACTTTCCTTTAACGGTTTTGAATCGCTTCCATCATAAACATAATCAGTTGAAATATGAATCAGTTTTGCTTTGGAATTTGAGCAAGCTGTTGCCAAATAACCTACTGCTGTTGCATTAATTTTAAATGCAGCTTCTTTTTCTGACTCCGCTTTATCAACTGCAGTATAAGCTGCACAGTTAATACAATAGTTAATTTTATTTTGTTTAAAAAACGATTCAACAAATTCTTTATCCTCGATCGGCAGCTCTTCATGCGAGGTAAAAATGAAATTATATCCGGGATATTTTTTGGAAACTATTCTTAACTCATTTCCCAATTGGCCATTGGCACCGGTAACTAAAACTGAAGGTTTTTCGTTTTGAGCATTCATTGGTGAGTTAATCTTTAAAAACGAAATTATGCTTACAATCTTTCAACAACGGAAATTGCTGATCCTTTTCTGAGACGAGAATTTTATCAGCAGGAAGTTGCCAATCTATCTTGAGTGAGAGATCATTCCAGGCAATTCCCCCTTCGGCTTCTTTATGATAAAATTCATCGCATTTATAAAAGACTTCCGCGGTTTGGCTAATAACAGAATAGCCGTGCGCAAATCCCTTCGGAACAAGCAATTGTTTTTTGTTTTCTGCAGAAAGTAAAATCGTGTATGCTTTGCCGTAAGTCGGAGAATTTTTACGAATGTCAACGACCGCATCGATAATTTCTCCTGATAAAACACGGAGCAATTTCGTTTGTGCAAAAGGTTCCAATTGATAATGCAAACCTCTTACGACGCCATAGGAAGAACGGGCCTGGTTGTCCTGCACAAAATTTATGGAAACGCCTTCTCCGGCAAACGTCTGTTGATTATAGCTTTCGTAGAAATAACCTCGTTTATCTTCAAAAACTCTTGGTTCAAATACCAACAAACCTGGAAATTGGGTCTTAATAAAAGGCATCAAGGATATTTTAAATCTTTACTTCGAAATATTTTGCGAATATAAATCTTTAAAGTATTCAATCGTTTTTATTAACCCTGATTCAAACTTTGTTGTAGGTTGATAACCCAACAAAATTTTTGCGCGTGAAATATCTGCCAAAGAATTGCGAATATCACCTTCACGTGGTTCGCGATGAACTGGTTGTATATCTGAATTCAAATATTTTCTTATGAAATCATATAAAAAGTTGACAGAATAATTCTCCCCTACAGCCACGTTATAAACTTTATTTTTTGCTTCTGCATTATTTGTCAATATTCCTTTAATGTTGACCTGGACCGCATTTTCAACAAAAGTGAAATCTCGCGTTTGTTCACCATCTCCATTAATAAAGGCTGACATGTTATTCATAATTGCTTTTACAAACAAAGGAATCACTGCTGCATAAGGGCCGTCCGGATCCTGGCGCGGACCAAAAATATTGAAGTAACGAAATCCCAAAACAGGAATGCCATAAGCTTTTGAAAACACATCCGCATACAATTCATCGGCGCGCTTGCTCACAGCATAAGGTGAGAGGCAATTGCCAATTCTTTCTTCTTTTTTTGGCAACGTTGGCTCATCTCCATAAACAGAAGATGAAGAAGCATAGACAAATTGTTTTACACCTTTTTCAACAGACGCCTTAAGCATATTTACAAATCCGCCAACATTTACATCATTGGTTGTTGAAGGATCTTTAATGGATCGTGGTACGGAACCAAGCGCGGCCTGGTGACTCACAAAATCAATTCCATCACAAGCTTCGCGACATTTATCGGCATCCCTGATATCACCTTCAATAAATTCAAAGGCTGGAAACTTACGCAGGATATCCAGGTTGGATTCAAAACCATTAGCGAAGTTGTCGATAACCCGCACTTTTGATGCCCCATTCTTTAATAAGTATTCTGCAATGTGACTGCCAATGAATCCGGCTCCGCCGGTTACGAGAAAAGAATATTTATTTAAATCTTTGTTGTGAAATAACTGATCCAATATATTTTTTTTTAAAGGCTCCAATACGCCCTGCTTGAAATTTTTCCTCCATAAATGCCTTTGATATCAGCGATGATCGCACCTGGCTGAGACATTCCTGCAAAAGATTTGTCATTATAACTCAAGTAAGCTTTATGTGGAACCGTAACAATGATTGCCGCGTAATCGTTGGAAAGTTCAGGTGTTAATTCAAATCCATATTCATGTTTCAATTCATCGCTATTTGCATGTGGATCGGTAACATGAACCTGCAAAGAATAAGATTGAAGTTCATGTATGATATCAGCCACTTTTGAATTGCGTATATCACTCACGTTTTCTTTAAATGTGGCTCCCATCACCAACACTTTTGCATTCTTCACATCACTTGTGTTTTGAATAATATGACGCAAAACTTTTCGTGCAACATGCGCTGCCATTCCATCATTGATCACTCTTCCTGCAAGAATTACCTGGGAATCGTAACCCAGCTTTTGAGATTTGTAAGTGAGGTAATAAGGGTCAACACCAATGCAATGACCACCTACGAGTCCGGGTTGAAACCTTAAGAAATTCCATTTTGTTCCGGCAGCTGCCAATACTTCAAATGTATTAATTCCCATCTTATCAAAAATGATGGAGAGTTCATTCATCAAAGCGATGTTTAAATCACGTTGTGTGTTTTCAATGATCTTCGCTGCTTCAGCCACTTTTATTGATGAAGCAAGATGAACACCAGCTTTCACAACCAATTCATAAACTTTCGCAATTGTTATTAAACTCTCTTCATCGCAACCGCTCACCACTTTTACAATTGAAGAAAGCGTGTGTTCCTTATCCCCGGGATTGATCCTTTCCGGAGAATATCCTAATTTAAAATCATCGCAAACTTTCAGACCTGAGAGTTCTTCAATCACCGGCAGACAATCTTCTTCGGTGCAACCGGGATAAACGGTACTTTCAAAAACTACATAATCTCCTTTTTTCAAAACCTTTCCCATTGTTTCACTTGCCTTGATGACCGGAGTAAGATTTGGAACATTATGTTTGTCCACTGGTGTGGGAACAGCAACGATATAGAAATTGGCTTCCCTAAGTTTATCAAGGCTGTTTGTAAATTCAATATCACAATTTTCAAAAGCTGAAGAATCCAGTTCTTTGCTTGGATCAATTCCTTTTTTCATGAGTGCTATCCTGTCGGCGTTAATATCAAACCCGATAACGGAAATTTTCTTTGCAAACTCAAGGGCTATTGGCAATCCAACATAGCCTAAACCAATCACAGCCAGTTTTTTCTTTTTATCTATTAATTCCTGGTACATTTTATTTTTTCATTATAACCATTAAAGGCATTTGAGATTATTATTATTAAAATTGTAGTCCTTCTAAAGTAACTATTTTTTACTCTGAAATTCTTTAGGCATTTTAAACCAATCTTCCCTGGGAAGTGATTTGAAATAATTATAAGTTATTTTCATCCCTTCAGCCCGGTTCACTTTTGGTTCCCAGTTAAGCAATTTTTTTGCCAAAGCTATATCAGGCTGCCTTTGCTTTGGATCGTCCTGGGGAAGTGGTTTATAAATAATCTTTTGCTTGGAATCGGTAAGTTTAATCACTTCTTCCGCAAAATCTTTTAAAGTTATCTGGTCAGGATTTCCAATGTTTACAGGCTTTGCATAATCACTCAACAATAGCCGGTAAATTCCTTCAACAAGATCATCTACAAAACAGAAACTTCTTGTCTGGCTTCCGTCACCAAAAACAGTAAGATCTTCTCCACGCAACGCCTGACCGATAAATGCCGGTAAAGCTCTTCCATCATTCAGTCTCATCCGGGGACCATATGTGTTGAATATTCTTACAATGCGTGTTTCCAATCCATGAAAAGTATGATAGGCCATTGTAATAGCTTCCTGGAAACGTTTTGCTTCGTCATAAACACCTCTCGGGCCTACAGGATTTACGTTTCCCCAATACTCTTCTGTTTGCGGATGAACCAAAGGATCACCATACACTTCACTGGTTGACGCAACAAGGATTCGCGCCTTTTTGGCTAAAGCTAATCCCAGGCAATTGTGGGTTCCGAGTGAACCAACTTTCAAGGTTTGGATTGGAATTTTTAAATAATCAATTGGACTGGCCGGTGAAGCAAAGTGAAGGATATAATCTAGTTTGCCGGGAACATGAATAAATTTAGAAACGTCGCAATGATAAAATTCGAAATTCTCTAATTTAAAAAGATGCTGAATATTCTTCAGATCACCTGTAATGAGGTTGTCCATTCCGATCACATGCATTCCTTCCTTAATAAACCGGTCACAAAGATGTGAGCCTAAAAAGCCGGCAGCACCTGTAATCAGAATTCTTTTTTTTGAAGGGGTGTCCTTAATTTCCATTTAAATTTACTTCACGATTAAAATATAAAAACGGCTTTTTTATTGTTTTACTGTTGATCTGCCAACACTCTCGTAATGAAAACCACATTCTTCCATTCGATACAATTCAAACAAATTTCTACCGTCAAAAATCGCATCGTTCTTCATTAATGATTTTATCTTGTTGAAGTCAGGAGTTCTGAACTCACTCCATTCTGTTGCAATCACAAGCGCGTCTGCATCCTGCAATACATCATATTGGTTTTCGCCAAATTTAATCTTATCTCCTAATAATTTTTTGACATTTTCCATCGCTTCAGGATCATAAGCTGCAACTTTTGCTCCTGCTTCCAGTAATTCATTAATGATATTAAGAGCAGGAGCCTCGCGAATATCGTCAGTATTGGGTTTAAAAGCCAATCCCCATAAAGCAAATGTTTTCCCTTTTAAATTGTTTTTAAAATACTTTTTGATCTTCGGCAGAAGATGTACTTTTTGATTTTCATTTACTTCCATCACTGCTTTTAATATCTTAAAATCATATTCAGCCTTGTCTGATGATTTTACCAAAGCCTGCACATCCTTTGGAAAACAACTTCCCCCATAACCGATTCCCGGAAACAAAAATCTTCTTCCAATTCTGGCATCACTTCCTATGCCTTTTCTTATCATATCAACATCGGCGCCCAATTTCTCGCAAAGCTGTGCAATCTCATTCATGAATGAAATTTTAGTAGCCAAAAAAGAATTTGCAGCATACTTCGTTAACTCTGCTGATTTTTCATCCATATAAATCACCGGATTTCCCTGGCGGACAAATGGTGCATATAATTCACCCAGGATCTTTTTTGCTTTTTCAGAAGATGTGCCGATCACTACCCTATCTGGTTTCATGAAATCCTCTACCGCCACACCTTCACGAAGGAATTCAGGATTGCTCACTACATCGTAAAGTTTCTCTGGATTTTCAATGCCTGCGTTTTTTGCACTCTTCAAAACAACTTGCTTCACTTTGTCGGCTGTACCTACAGGCACCGTGCTTTTATCAATAATAATTTTATAAGAACCTTTTTTCAAAAGGCCACCGATCTTATCGGCCACATCCAAAACATATCTTAAATCAGCTGCTCCATCTCCATCCGGAGGAGTAGGCAAAGCGAGGAAAATAACGCGCGCTTTATTGATTCCTTCTGCCAGTGAAGTGGTAAATTTCAACCGGCCTTCCTTGCTGTTTCTTTCAAATAATTTTTCCAGTCCCGGTTCAAAAATCGTGATCCTTCCTGAAGATAATTTTTTTACTTTTTCTTCATCAATATCCACACAAACAACACTGTTTCCGGTTTCAGCAAAACAAGTTCCTGTCACAAGGCCTACATATCCGGTGCCTATTACTGCAATATTCATTTTTTATTGGTTTACGTATTCTAAAACTTTTTCAGTGATATAAGCTTGCTGTTCTTCATCGAGCTCCGTATGCATTGGCAATGAAACAACGCGGTGTGTAAGCCAGTCAGTAACCGGTAATTCCTGATCTGCTACTCCAAAACTTGCAAACATATTTTGCTTATGTGCAGGAACCGGGTAATAGATCATTGCAGGAATATTATTTCCAGCCAGAAATTTTACAAGACCGTTTCTATCAACATTTTCAAGAATAAGTGTGTACTGGTGAAAAACATGTTTTGAATAAGGCGCCCTGTATGGAACAGTGATCTTTTCGTTTCCACTAAACGCATTATCATAATAATCAGCAGCTTTTCTTCTTGAATGAATGTAGCCGTCTAACAACGGTAATTTTACATTCAATATTGCCGCCTGGATTGCATCAAGCCTTGAATTGCAGCCAACAATCTCATGGTAATATCTTTCTTTTTGCCCATGATTGGCAATCATTTTTATTTTCCTGGCTAATTCATCATCATTGGTACAAACTGCTCCGCCGTCACCGTAACAACCTAAATTTTTACTGGGAAAAAATGAAGTGCAGCTAATATGGCCAATACTTCCAGTTTTCTTTACAGTGCCGTCTTTAAAAATAAATTCACTGCCGATCGCCTGTGCATTGTCTTCAATCACAAATAAATCATGTTCATTCGCAATGGCCATAATTTCTTCCATTTGGCAGGATTGTCCATACAAATGAACCGGAACTATCGCCTTTGTTTTTGGCGTAATTGCTTTTTTTATTGCTCCAGGATGTATGCAAAATGTCTTGGGATCTACTTCTACAAAAACTGGTTTCAATTTTAATAAAGCAATCACTTCGGTGGTGGCAATATAAGTAAATGAAGGTGTGATCACCTCATCGCCCGGCTGAAGGTCAAGCGCCATCATTGCTATCTGCAAGGCATCAGTTCCGTTGGCGCAGGGAATTACATGCTTTACACCAAGATACTCCCCGAGATTTTTTGCAAATTCATTTACTTGCGGACCGCCGATGAAAGAAGTACTGTCAATTACATCTGCAACAGCTGCATCAATTTTATCTTTTATATGCAGATACTGCTGCTTTAAGTCCACCATCTGAATGGGTTTCATAAGCCTTTTTTAAGTGTGCAAAGATAGGGATTGAGAAAGAATAAAATATTTGACCACAATCAGTGAAAATTTCATGAATTATATAGTAAACAAACTTTTAAAGCAAATTCCAATTTTAGGAAAATAGCCTTTAGTTTTGCAAACAAAAAAACTCTTTTTGATCATCTTCTACCATCTCTTCTTGCTTGTTTACAAAGCCGGAATCCATCTTGTTTCTCCCGGCAACCGAAAAGCAAAATTGTGGATCAGCGGCCGGAAAAATGTTTTTAAAAATCTCCGTACAATCGTTTCCTCTTTTAACAATGAAAAAATTATCTGGATGCATTGTGCGAGCCTTGGTGAGTTTGAACAAGGTCGGCCAGTTCTGCAAAAAATAAAAGAACAACATCCAAATGTTCAAATCGTTATCTCCTTTTTTTCTCCTTCGGGTTTTGAAATTATAAAGAAGAACAAAGACTTTCCAAATATATTTTACCTGCCAATGGATTCTAAATTTCATGCCAAAAAGTGGATGGACATTCTGAAACCGGATCTCGTTTTATGGGTAAAATATGAATATTGGTATTTTTACCTGGAAGAAATAAAAAGAAGAAAAGTTCCTTTAATGATGGTTTCAGGTGTTTATCACAGCAACCAGGTTTTCTTTAAATGGTATGGCGGTCTATACAGAAAAATGTTAACTCCTTTCACTCACTTCTTTGTTCAAAATGAAAGTTCAAAAGAAAAATTAAAGGAACTCATAGAGCCTCAAAAAATAACAGTTTCAGGAGATACAAGGTGCGATCGCGTGATCAATATTGCCAATAATTTCAATGAAGTTCCTGGCATTGCTGAATTTTGTGGCGACAAAAAAGTAATCGTTGCCGGCAGCACCTGGGAAGAAGATGAAGCCGAATGGACACATTTTGTAAGAACCCATCCCGATCTGAGATTCATTTTTGCGCCTCATGAAATTGATGAAGAAAATCTGAAAGATGTTCAAAAAGAATTTGAAGTTTCAGTCTTTTATTCTAAATGGATGAATGCGCGTGAAGAATTAAGAAAAGTCAATTTCAATTGCCTCATCATCGACAACATTGGCATGCTTTCGAGGTTGTATAATTATGCAACAATAACTTATGTTGGCGGCGGATTTGGTTATGATGGACTACACAACATTTTAGAAGCTGCTGTTTATGGGAAGCCGGTAATTTTTGGCCCGGAATATTACAAGAATTTTGAAGCACAGGAAATGATCGATTGTTCAGGAGCTATTTCTATTGGCAATGCAATAGAGCTGGAAAAAGTGATGAACGCTTTATTGGAAAACGAAGCTGAACTACAATCGCGCAGCGATGCGGCGAAGAATTATGTGTACAGGAATGCAGGCGCGAGTGACAAAATAATTTCGTTTATAAATAGCAATCAATTACTCTGAAACTACACTCATTCTGCCAACAATTTCTTCACTGTCTTGTCGAAATTATTTATAAACTGCGTATAATGTTCACCGGTAGCAGGGCCGCTAAAACCACTTTCTACTTTCCTCATTATTCCTTTTTTATCAACAAAAATGATTGTTGGAAAAGCCTTGATCTTTTCCAACTGCGGAAGTGTTTTTTGCGTTATTAAAGTGTCAGCAGAAGTGACGCCCGTTATCAATATTGGATACTGAACATTCAATCTTTTTTCAAAGGGCAATAAAGCTTCCTGAGAACTTTTAAAATCTGTTGTGCGTTCATACGCAAGCCCAATGACTTCGAAACCTTTACTGCGATTTTTTAAGTAATAATCACTCAGGAATTTAGTTTCATCCATACAATTTGGACACCACGAACCGAGAATATCGAGCACGACCACTTTGCCCTTGTATTTTTGAAAAGAAACAGGCTCACCGGTTTTACTGTCGCGAAAGGTAAAGCTTACCGCGCCCCCGTTGGGATTTATTTTAGGTTCAACAAAACCACTTTCCGGATTGGCATTCTCCTTTCTAACTGCCGTCCAATCTTCAATTCCAGTGGCGCCGGCATAAAACTTTCCATCGGAAATCTGGTTCCTGTTATCAATTTTCGCCACTAAAACATAAGCGTTTGCACCATCAAAAGTTGAAAGTTTTAAACTATCGCCGGTTACCACTCCATCCAAAAATCTGAAATCGCCTGTAGGGTCCAGAACAGTTCCGGAAAGATGACTTCCATTTTGTTTAAACTCTGCCACATATTGAATCGACTTATTATTTTTGGTAGAAAATGTTGTTAGCCAGCGGCCGGAGATATTGGCAACCGGAGCAGAATCAACTTTAAATCTTTCCGGCTCATTAAATTTTGCATTGAATGGCAAACGCAAAATTCTTTCGCCATAATGCTTTATCCATTCTCCCTGCAAATTGCCATTCGCTTCAATGTGCGCCTTGAAACCACTTTCAAAAAAAGGCAATTCGATAAAAACAGAATCTTCTTTGACAACAATACTATCCACCAAAAGATGTTCCTTTCCATTCAATAAATAAATTATTTTCTTCCCGGCACTGTCTTTTGATAAAAAATTAAACACAATCTTGTGACCATCTTTTCTTTCAATTGTAGCTCTCCAGATTCCATTTTTTAACCCTGGTTTTTTGTAGAGGAAGGAAAAAGAAACAAATCCAACAAGTAAAATTATTATTGAAGAAAAAAATCTTTTTAAAATCATCATTCTTGAATTGATTAAGCGATTGGTTAGCGAAACAGTAAACAAACTTTTGAGTGCTTTTTTTTTGACCTGGACGATTTTGAATAATTATCGATTAGCTTTTTGCTATTTTTTTATAACTCACCGCAATGCCTTTTATTAATGAAGAACTGAACCCCTGGTGTTCCATTTCGTTCAAACCTGCTATAGTACAGCCTTTAGGCGTAGTTACCTTATCAATTTCCTGTTCAGGATGTGTTCCTTTTTGCAACAACAATTCTGCAGCGCCTTTCACAGTTTGTGCAACTATCAGGCTGGCGGTTGCCACATCAAAACCAATTTCAATTCCCCCCTGGATGCTCGCACGAATGAATCGCATCGCGTAAGCAGTGCCGCATGCCCCAAGTATGGTAGCCGCTTCCATTAATTTTTCATCAATGACAACCACTTTGCCGACAGGAGAAAATATTTTTTCAACAAGTTCGATCTGCTCGGCGTTTGCATTCGTATAACTTATGCATGTCATACTCTGCTCAATAGAAATTGCTGTATTGGGCATCGCCCGGAAAACAGGGAGATTCTTCTTGATGATCTCTTGTATTTCTGAAATTAAAACGCCGGTAACAACAGAAACCAAAATATGTTTTGAAGTGAGTGCAGATTTAAAACTTTGCAATACATCACTTACCTGGTAAGGCTTTACGGCAAGGATCACCACTTCGCTATTGCGCACAGCTACATTATTTTCAGAAGTTACTGCAACTCCTTTGTCTTTTAATTTTTGAAGTGTTTCGATCCTTCGCTTTGTAATTGTAATATCCGAAGGTTTTGAAAATTTACTTTTCAATAATCCTTCGGCTATAGCCGTTCCAAGATTTCCTCCGCCGATTATGGCAATTTTTTTATTCATGATATTTTAATTTCCGTCTGCTGTTTTTGCAAAGATGAACACGGAAGTCTTAAAAACAAATTAAGTTTTAAAAAACGGGGCAAAGTGTTTGACGGCGGTCGCCATTAAAAGTGTTGTAATATCCTTTGTACAAGAGATTGAATTCGTCTGCACCAAAAGAGCGGTTAAATGCTTTTAAGGAAGAAGTGGTTACATCATAACTGAAAGTGAACCGCATGTGATTTATTTCAAGACCGACCATTGGAATCATTGCATCATTATATCGAAAGAACAATCCACCGATTATTTGTTTGGAACCATCACCCGAAAGATTATAGGCAGCACTTGTACCGATCATGAATTCACTGGCACTTGCCATCCTCGTGTAATAAGCTGACGGATTTATTATCACCTGTTCATTTAACTTGATAATGGAATTGACAAAACCAATGTGTCTCATGTCGAGCCTGCTCGCAGTTCCATCATCAAAGAAAGTTTCTTTAGGCCGGTTCACATGATGGATCGAATAGCCCGCATTGATGTAAATATTTTCGTTAGGGAAATAGGCATAATTGATTCCCGCCTGCATGTCAAAATATCCCACACTGTTGTTGAGTAATTGAACAGAAGTGGGCAATGTTCCGTCAAAAAATTTACCATCAAACTGGTCGGGGAAAGTTAATTTATTAGGATCGATTCGTTTATTGGCATAACCAACATTGAATCCGGCAGTAAGTAGACTGCTTGCACCCAGCATTTGATGATAGGCTATAGAGGCATAAATCTTTGTAGAAGTAAGGCTACCTGTTCCCGCAACATCACGCAAAATTACTCCACCCAATCCCATCCATCCATTTATAATCCTGTCTCTCAAAACCTGCGCATCCCCATAAATACTCATTGTTTTATAGGGCACAGCCATTATGTTGGAATATTGATTTCTATAAGAAGCACCAAGCCTGTAATCAGCATCAGGAATGAATCCTGTGTTAGCGGGGTTTTCAACCAAAGGATTATTAAAGAACTGCGAAAAATGAAGATCCTGGCCGAAACAATTACTTGTGCCCACAATCAAAGTGGGCAGTAAAATAAACACCAGGATTTTAAAATAGTTTTTCATTTTGTTTATCGCAATAAAGTTATATCACCGGTCTTTTTAACCTTTGTTCCGTTTGAGAAAGTTACTGCCAAAGTATAAGCATACACATCCATCGGTTGCAGCTTTCCATTAAAAGTTCCATCCCAGCCATCTTTCAGGTTGCTGCTTTCATACACTTTTTGTCCATAGCGGTTATAGATCGTCCATTTCATTTCTTTAATTCCAAATCCCACAACTCTTATAATGCTGTTTGCCCCATATTTTCCTGGTGTAAATGCTGTGGGAACATCTACCAGTGGCCGGATCAGCGACTGAACATCCTGGCAGGTATCGTCACTACAACCAAAATCGTTTATCGCTTTCAGACAAACAGTATAAGAACCTGTGGCGTCAAAAATATGTTTCGGATTTTCGAGGGTTGACGTATCACCATCACCAAAACTCCAAACATAATGAGTTGCCCCAATTGAATGATTGGTGAAATTCGTGAAAGTATTTTCCTTGGGCTGCAAAGGATCATAAGTGAATGATGCCACGGGAATCGGGCTAACAGTAATTGTAAATGTGGTATCATCCACTTTATTACAAGAGGAAGAATCGTAAGCGGTCATCGTTACCTTGTAAGTCCCAACCTGTGAATAAAGATGAGTTGGATTTTCATCGGTGGATGTGGTGCCATCACCAAAATCCCAATTAAAGGTAATACCCCCCAGAGAATTATTCAGGAATTCGGCATTATACGGAACGCAACCTCCGGCAGGAGTCGAAAACGAAGCTTTTACTTCCGGTGAAAGTCGTACGGTTTTTACTGTATCATCAGGTGAATTACAAAAAGTTGAATCATTGATAGATAAAGTGACCTGGTAAGTTCCGGGACCAGCATAAGTGTGGGTAACCGGGTTTTGAGTTTGTGTAAGCAAAGGCGAATTGTCGCCAAAATCCCATGTGAAAATTCCCGGTTCGAAACTTCCTCTAGTCGGAGTTGATAAATTGGTGAAATTATAACTGAGATTGGTGCAAGGTTCCAGTTTTTCAGAAATGAAATTAAGGTTTGCCTTATTATCACCCGCTTTGATATTTTTATAAGATGTATCAGCGATATTGCAGGTTGAACTGTCAATGGTAACGAGCATTACAGGATATTTACCAATGTTGTTATAAACATGAGAAGTTGCGGGAACGGTGGTCGTATCGCCGGTTCCATCGCCAAAATACCAATAGTATAGTTTCCCTTTTTTTAGAGAATCTGTAAAATCTACCTGCAGGGGAACACAACCAGCAGTATCATTAGGCACGCCATTGATGCTCGTATGCAAACCTGAACGAACGCCGGCAAAATCCATTTCAATTTTCAACATTCCTAAATTACAAGCGCCATTTTCTCCTTGCGATTGATTCGTTTTCGACCAAGTTCCCGGTGTTCCCAGAAAGGTTACACTTTTGAAACAGTTGGCGCAAATCGCCTGGTAAATAATTCCATTCCTGTCAAACCTGCTTGTGCCACCATCCACATGGTCTCCAAATGTAATAGGTTCAGTTCTTCCAGGAGGATCTTCCTGGCCGAAGAAAGTCCCATACAGTAAAGAATCAGCATCCTTTTTAATTACGATAAAATAAAAATCACTGCCTGAGGCATCGGTATTGAGTTTTATTGCATCAGGAGTAACAGGGAGTCCTTTTGTATTTCCGGTGGAAAAACCCGTATTTGATTTGCCGCCCCAGCCTGAAACATAAACATTTTCACAACGATCCACCAAAAATGCAGTTGGTGAAATATTCGGAACCTGTGAATTTGGCGAGCCGAAGACTGTCGAATATTCAAAGGCCGATAGATCGGGTTTCAGTTTCGAAATAAATTGCTTTCCTCCTGCATTGGAATATTGCGCATTTATTACAGGCATATTTCCTTCAGAAGTTCCCATCACGTAGATAAATCCAAACTTGTCTGTTTCAATTCCATAGATCTGGTCGGCCTTACTTGTTCCAATATAAGTTCCACGAACTGCAGCGGCGCCATTATTTGTTAATTCAACAACAAACCCATCACAAGGATCTTTCTTATCGTCTGTGCTACTCAGGTTGGGACTTGTTGGTTTGATCACTCCATTTGTAGGAATATTACTGAAGAAATCCGCACTGGCAGTTCCCCCTGCAACATACACATTGCCATTGCTTCCAAAGGTCAAAACGTAAGCTGCGTCATTGTCGCTTCCACCTAAAAGTGTACTGAACAAAACGCCTGTACAGGTCGGATTTATTTTCAAAACAACTGCATCCTGTTTACCTTTCCGTTTTGTTTGAAAAGCGCCGGAGGTAGTAGGAAAATCGGATGAAGAGGAACATGAGGCGACATAAATATTACCAGCCCCATCCAACAACACTTCGCTGCGCGCGTCATCGCCATAGTTTCTTTTTAAAGATTGAAGGAAATTGCTTTTGTCGTCAGCGATATTTACACCATCGTCACCGCTTCCTCCTATTCTTAATGAACCAATTAAAGCACTTCCTGTGGCATTTAATTTGGTTACAATTATATCATAACCACCTCCCGCTCCAACTACGCCGCCATTTGTAGGCACAACAGGATAATCATTAGAACTTGTTCTTCCCGCAATTACGAGATTTCCTTGTGGATCTTCTATCAAACTGTGTGGTTGATCAGCACCGGTTCCGCCAATGTATGTAGCATAAACACGATTTCGTCCGTCGGGTGTAAGCTTGATTATTGCAATATCGAAATCACTACTAAAAGTCTTTTGATAAGCGCCGGGGGAAACAGGGAAGCCATTTCCAAAAGCAATACCACCTCCATAAAAGGAACCGTCTTTTCCATAAGTTGCTGTAAATCCCCAGTTATCAGCGGTACTTCCGGAATAAGTGAAAAATATTAACGTAGGATCTATGATCAACGTTTGATCAGGAGAATAATTCTTGACCTTGAACTTAACCACATCACCTTTTATAATGTATTGGCAATCCAATTCTTTCTTTTGATTGTCAATAACCTGGTAGGTATATGGTTTCAATTCCCTGTTCACGCCAAGTGGAGTAGCAATATTTAGTTCGCGGTTTTTTATTGATAGTTTTTTCGCACCAGTGTACTTCATGGCAATGTCGCTGATCTTTGCACCCGGGTTTACTATAAAATCATATTTCAGATTTCCGGCGGCATCCGTATAATATCTTAAATCGACATTGGGATAAATATTTTTATAGGTGACACCTAAATATATCTTGCAATTAGAAGCCCATTTGGAAGGATCATTTCCAATAAAATAATTATTCACTGAAGGGACAACCTTATCAGGAACGATCTCAGGTTTTCTTGCATTTAAAAATTGAACAGAATAGGCTGCCGTGCGAACAGAATCTTGCCTTTTTTGTTTGTTTACTATAGCACGTTCAGCATTACTTTCGTGCATCCACAATTTTACATTCTCTATATCGTCACCATTGTATTGTGCTACTGTAAAACCTTTGTCTGTAAGATAAAATGAGCCGCTCCCCGCGCTGCTCATGTATTTTACGCGGGAATCCCACTGGCCTTTGTTTTCAATAAACTGCACCTGGGCAAATAAACTTTCTGAAACGAGGATTATCGCTGCAAACAGTAAAAAGAAGTAAGCATAAAAGGTTTTACGTTTCAAGAAAAAACTATTTATCATGAATAAATTTGTCAGAAATTAAGGTACAGAGATTAAAATTAAAAAGTCAAAAGGAAGCTTGGAAAACCGAAATAAATTTACAAAAGATTCCGAAGAAGTGCAGAAAAATAATTTTCTGTTTTTCAATTTAATAGCTCCTTAACATAACAATTTTAATCAAATAAGTTTACGAAATTTTACTCCATGCAGTTTTCCCTTTTTCGCCCTGGAGAAAGGTCTTCAGGCACTGGTTTTCATTAAAGGATAAAGTAGGATCTTCAGAAATAATTTTTTCGGAAGCAATTCTTGCAGCTTCGAGGATTTTTCTGTCTTCGACAATATTAGCTAATTTAAAATTAAGTAAGCCACTTTGCCTTGTTCCTTCGATGTCGCCAGGTCCGCGAATCTCCAAATCTTTTTCTGCAATTTTGAATCCATTATTGGTTTCACACATTATCTTCAAACGTTCTTTTGCATCCTGCGATAATTTTACTTTTGTTGATAAGATGCAATAGCTCTTTTCGCTGCCTCGTCCTACCCTGCCGCGCAATTGATGTAATTGTGGCAAACCAAATTTCTCAGCGCTTTCAATTACCATAACGGTTGCGTTGGGTACGTTTACACCCACTTCTATTACAGTTGTAGAAACCATGATTTGGGTATCGCCTTTCACAAACCGCTCCATAT
>DASTXM010000102.1:0-12270 GCA_035765495.1 Hanamia sp. | reverse complement strand
GGATTTTCGTTCTAATCAGGAGATTGCTTCCGCGCAGGCGATTTTACTTCACCAGGAGCAACAACCTTGCGCTAAGGGGTGACGCTTGCGCTGCTCACAAAGAACAAACTTGCGCTAATGAGGTAATTGCTTAACCTTCCGAATAGAGACAAGCTTAAGGTTGCTGGCGCCGACACTGCCAACAGCATAACAAATAAAATTATTCTGCAACAGTGCAAATTCTGGCTAAAGTTTGCTGTCGCCTGTTAATTTCACTGCTGCTTTTTCTTTCTCTTTTTCCCAGTTCTTAATGTCGCGTTCTAAAAAGTAATTCAATACGGTTCGTATGATGGCGATAGCTGCTAATTTACCAATATCGTCCCATGTAGGTGCTACTGCCGTTTGAAGAATGTCGGCGGCTAACAATAGTTCGAGGGTTAAAGTAAGATAAGACCCGAATTTCACTCTTAATTCTACATTTCCCCTATGCGGCTTTATGCCTACATGTGAGAGAATAAACCGATACAGGAACAACAGCAGACCAAGGCCAATAATTCCCGCTCCGATAAGTTCTACGATCTTTCCTAAATTGAGTACCGCTGGTTTTATCCATTCGTCCATGCCGCAGGAAATACAATGATTGCGCCATTTTCGTTGTGGGTTCGCTGAAAAGCTCTGTTTCCAATTAAAAATGATAAAGCCGTCAACTACACAAAAAGTGTTATTAAATACTTCTTCTTATCCCCAGGTATCTTACCTGGATTCAGGCTTGGAAGTTCATTTTAATTTTATATCCCTGCAATCCCGAACAGATTTTTCATTTTAATAAATTCACTAAAACGCATTGAGATGAAACACATAATCATTTGCGCTGTATGGCTCACTTTTTCGACAGTTTCTTTGAGCCAGGGTATGACGAAAGAAGATTTATTTAAAAAAAGTAAAAACCTAAGAACCACGGCCTGGATATTGGCAGGCGGTGGTCTTGTTTTAGAAGTTGCCGGTGCAATCACCTATCAGTATGGCAATGCAAGTCTTTTTTTGTTCGGTGCCGGCTTGCTCTCACAGGTAATAAGCGTTCCCTTTTTTATTTCGGCTGGCATTACCAAACACAAAGCAAAAATGGCTTCCTTATCTTTTAAATTACAAAAGATCCCCTTGATTCAACCATCTGTCACGGCTTTCCATTCTAACTTGCAACTATCCCTGAAAGTACCTTTATGAATTGGCAGTTCAGGGTAAGCGATTTTCGTATCCAGGCTGGCTGATTTACAAATTCATTGCGGTAACCAAACAAATTCTTATGATTTTTTATTTTGAAACGGTATAACAGGAAAGGGTAAACGAATTTTTAGAAGGTTGTGGTTCGTGGGACACGAACCAGGGCGGGGAGTTTTTTATTTTGTCGCAGACATACGGACAGCAGTTGAGTTTTTATTCATGGATTGTAGGGAAAGCCAGAAGACACCGGCACAAAGAGGTAAGCATTTTTCTACCGCCGATAACATTAGGTGCGGATAGGATGGTGTTACTTCTTCCTCCCGGCCAACTTTTTTTTGCCGACTTCTCTCACTTCAGCGTCATCCAGTACCATCGTTGTCTGAAGATCCAGGACTGAATTCCAGTTGAGCGCCCAGCTTGCCAGCGCCATTGGATCATCAGCCTCACAAATAGCAACACCTGTAAATGAACTAATGTCGTGCCAGCGACCAATAAGTTTCACCTTATCGCCGGTATCCTTTTGGTCGTCGGCTGGAGTCATTTGTGAAAAGGTACTAAAAACGCCTTCTCTCTTGTCGGGTTGAACCCGCCATGTTACCATGAATTTCATAATTACCTCCTTGTTTTTTGTGAAAAATGAAAAGAATACTAATCTACTCTTTTTATATAATATAAAAAAACAATACTTACGAGTATGTTTGCTGGACGGAACAGTGATTTGCATGCAGATGAATGAGTGATAGTTATTTCTCGGTTAGATAACGGTTACGAGTATCGGCGGCAGCATAACCGTGAATATCGCCGATGATGTCGTACATGTTTTATATAAGATTTAAAGTTATACCACAGTAAAATAATTTAAAACTAATTTTCTCTATTTTGCTTTATCAATAGTTGCTGTAGTTTCCTGACAACGTATTCAAACTCCTTTATTTGCTCTTCGGTTTCAGGAGGCATTATTAAATAATTATTCATCTTGCAGTAAGCCCTGTTAATTTGCTCTTTAGCCTGTTGAATATAATACTGATGTCCTGCATTTGATTTATTATGCTTTCTTGCTAAATAGATAAATTCAAGCGGATACACAGATCGCAAATGATGGTAAAAAAGATGTACTATTTGCCCGGCTAATTTTTCACGTTTTACGAAGGTTTCAAGCTGAGCTAAATCTTTTTCCCTGTTTTCACCAATAACCATAAAAGAGATTTTTAATTGGCAACAAGAGAAATAATAGAAGGGAGTATGTTCAACATTTGATCTGTAAGACCCTCATCATTTTTCCACCGTTTGTTATTACCCGGTTGGCATCCTGGTTAACCAGGAACTCTTGATGCTGAAACAAAGATAGGAAATATTGTTTCTTCCTTTTAACATCATATCGTTGCAACTAAATTCTTTCAATGCACAATTCGTATTAAAGGAAGACAGTAAGCCAACAAATAAACGGGTTTTATGTTTTGTCCGTAGTCACAGACATACGGACAGCGGTTGAGTTGTTATTGCATGGATTCTAAGGAGGAAAATAATCCCGGCTGGTTATCCTGTCGCCATAACTGAAATAATCCTTAATTTCATACAATAAAACTTATAGCTATGAAAATTTCTAATAAGGTTTTTTTTGTTTTTATTCCCCTCGTTTTCGCTTATGTAAGTTTTAGAGCTGCGGTAATTTCAACCTCAGCTAAACCATCGCTTGATGAATTTTTAAAGGGTCAACCGGTGATAGACGTTCACCTCCACGCTACAAAGGGTTTCACAGACAATGATGCTTATAATAAATTGGATAAGGATATTACCCTTGCTAAAATAAAATGGACGAGTAGTGAATTGGATTCGAACCATATAGTCCTGGCTCTCGCCGGAGGTGTACTCGCTAACGTAAAAAAGTGGACAGCTTATGACAAACGGTATTGGGGCGGATTAATTTTTCCGGCAAGCAAACTAGTGGAACAAGATCAGCCTTATGGTAAAGAATTTTATACTTACTCCGAACTTAAAGAAATTTACAAAGACACGTTGTTCCGCTTCCTGGGAGAATCTATGTATAGTTTCTGCGGCATACCACCCACTGATCCCCGGCTTGATGACTATTGGCGCTTCGCCGAAGTAACGGGCCTGCCGTTGGGCATTCACTCCGACACAGGTCCTCCCCCTGCGATGATGAATAAAAAAGAACGCCCCAATAATAGGCCGGATTATGCTGATCCTAAATTGCTGGAGCCGGTTTTGAAAAAGTATCCTCATCTGCATCTCTATTTTATGCATTATGGCGGCAGGTATTCGGATCAAATGCTGACGCTTATGAAAAAATATCCACAAATTTATTGTGATATGACGGCCGTTACACTCTTTGGACCGAAACCAATTTGGGAGCCCAAGATTAAAAGGTTGTTTGCAGAAGGCTTGGGCAACAGGCTCATGTTCGGCTCAGACTATAGCGGCACTATCCGCAAAAACCTCGAAATTGTTTACGCGCTGGATTGGCTTACCGATCAGCAAAAACGGGATATCTATTATAATAACGCTGCAAGGTTTTTAAAGCTGAGCGATGCCCAAATCGAAGCTCACAGAAAAATGGTGCAGGAATAGATTCATGAGGTTCTTTACCAGCCTAGCCACCAATTGGCGTCTTGATATTTTTTACACTGAAAAACAATATTTATCCCAGGCCGTGACTCTCCTCCCGGCCTTTTGTACTGATGCAGGACAGAGCCGTGCCGGTTATTGGCTATCAGCATGTGGTTCTCTTCTATGACTGTAAAGGATCCGATTTTAAACAAATTTTCGCACAAACCTTCAAAAAATTACTTTGATCCAGCTTTTATAGACTTCCCATTTTGCTCGTCGGTGTCCTGCAGGCTGCAACGCTCGGAGTAGTAGACACGGGCTTGGAATAACCATGGATAATGAGTACAATCAAACCACATCCTTAACTAAATCAAAACAATGATATTTTGAAAAAATTGTTGGCCCTTTTCGCATCAACCGGAGATTAAATTCTTTGATAGATTTTACAACTATTGGCTCTGTCAGTAAAATATCTTCTACTTCGTTTAAATCTGAAAAATACATACTAACCTGGTCAACACCTCCGGCTCGATAGTTGTTCTCTACAAAATCAATATTAAGATAGCGTGTCAAAATTCTATTTATATCCTTGGGCGTCTGCAGATATTTTGGTAATAATTCCATTCATTTAAATTCGGCTTAATTTTATTAATACAAAATCCATCAAGGTTATTTATATCATCAATGGTTAAAAGCCCGAGGCTTATTATCTTGAGGAATCTTGAGAGCTGAGCTTCGGGAATGCTTGATGCAAAAGCTGATGCTAGTTTTTGTCCCTCTAATTCAATGATAAAAAACTTCTCACTTATGCTAATCAACCCCAGTGATATTAAGGAACCTGCATAATATTGTCCCAGGGCACCAGACGGAAATTCCCAATAGACATCTTCCTGGCCTGTGTTTTGAATTTTATCTGCTCCAAGTTTTATATCATAAAAACCATATTCCAAAACTTCGTTCTCTTTCATTGCAGTATAATTGCTTCCGATAATACTCAATTCATCAGGATATTTTTTTCTCATTATAAATCCAACTGTCAATTCCGCCCGCCTGATGAAATTAAAATGGTTTTTTAAATTTTTTTCAGTTTTACTGGAAACCATCTTGTCAAATTCACTTAGTAGCCACAGATAAAAGCCATAATATCTAAGCCTAAGAGTAAGGTTTGTCATTCCTGGTAACAAACGACCATAAGTAGTTATTGAACTATTTTGAACACCTAGTGGATCACGACCTGTCATAAAACCACTATTTTCTGCCCAAAATGGATTTTTATACGTTTCTGTAGTATACATATTTAGATAATCTTTATCCTAAGAAAATATATCGGTTTTTCCTTCAATACTTCAACGATAGGAATTGCATGGTTTAAAAATTGAGGCCCCTTGGTTTTAGAGATTGCCATCATCTTAATTTTGGTTTTATTTAAACTCGGTTTCGATTTAAACAATTATAGCGGATCATTTATTGCTTGCACGCCAATAACACCCAATCAATAATCCGTTTTCGAGGTTCCCTAATCCTTCCCATTCCGGACCTCCAGTTTTCTTATTAGCCCATTCAAGATGATAAGCATCCATATTTCCATTATAACCTTTGCTAATTTTTAAATTTTCATAAAAATTCAGATTAGCCTCGAGCCAAGTAGTATCAAACGTTCCTAAAAAAGGATCATTATCTGTCACATCGGTCTTCCGAATCGCAGTTTCGGGATAAGGTTTTGGTGTAACAGTATTAAAATAAGTGCTACTTAGAATACCATGTCCCTGGTCTCTGAAAACAAATGCCCCGTGAAAAGTTTTGTCTTTCATTATTTTTTAATTTTTGATTTAGTATTCTTTTTCTTTCCACTCGCAAACATCCCACTCGTATATTTATCATACAACTCAAACAAAAACTCAATCCGCTTGGTTTCATTAATAAAAGGTTGCGGGCGATAGCAAAGATCAACGGCTTTATCAAGTGCCTGGTGTGCTTTTACCAATTCAGGTGGCATTGTGTTGGGGTCGTACAAATCGGTGAGGCTGCTGTCAGGAAATTTTGCTCTCACATCCAACACATGCTGCGCTGCATCTTCTACTGTCTTCTTTTGTTTTTGGGTTGGATTTTCAGGCCAGGGGAAATTGTTGTATACTATCCCAGCTGAGTATCTATAATCACTTTTAAATCTGCCACAAACAGCTTTAACCCAACTCATGTGCATGATTGAAGTGACTATTCCAAAAGTGTGACTGTTTGCATTTGCTATTATATAAACTTGGTTTGATGCAATCACTTCTGGCTCTAAGAAGGCAATAGGAATATAGAATCTGTTTACGGAAGACAAGGTTGGAAATGCTAAATAAGAGGTACTTGGTTGTCTTATTTCAGCAAAAAGTGTAGGTGTTGCAGCGAGCTTTTTTGTGTTTGTCCTATTACTATTAGCTCGCCACTTTCGGACTGCTTCAATTCGGGATTTGACCATTGACATGTTTGTTAAATCAGAAGGATTAGCGTTAAGCAACCATAAACAATAACGCTTTTCGTTTCTTATCAATTCCTTTCCACCTATAAAGGGCTTAATGTATTTATCGGCAATTGGTTCATGTGCAATAATTTCGTTTTTTTCTTCTTCAGATAAAGTATAATTCCCATCATCAAGTGCAAAACTTCCATAATTTATTTCAGGTACTGAACAAATAGCGTTCTTTCTGTTCATCAATAACATATCGTTACCTTCTACTAGATATGGGTTAATATTCCTTGCTCTTACTTCATGTGGTTCGCCGTGTATATTTTCATATTCAAAAAGAGTCTTTCCATTTATATCGAAATTGGCAAAGCCAATAATTACTACATGAACAGCTGCATTTCCTCTTGCTTCATTGCTCCATCTAAAAGTTCTGTGTGCAAAGAAGATCTTAACGTGATATTTATTAAATAGTTCATTCCATAAAATACTTACCTGTTCTCCTTGCGTAATGGAATTGGTACTTACAAAAGCACTACGTGTAAATTCATCTTTCTCATCAAAATCCCTGTTATGTTCATGCATGTATCTTGCACCCTTGATATACCAAGCGGTTACATAATCTAAAACACCAGCGCCTTTGACTCCGGCAAAGACCATTTCCATGTCTTTCTTCTGTCCCGAATTTTGTTCCTTCTTTCCCACAAACGGCGGATTCCCAAAAATGTAATGAAACTTTTGTTCTCCTTTTTCCCAAGGCAGCGGTTCAATCAGGCTTTGCCAATCTATGCGCAGAGCGTTTCCATGTTTTATCACCGCACTTTTTCTTAGTGGCAGGCGCACATAGTATTCTCCAAAAGTTTCGCTGGCTTTCATGTTCAGCTGGTGGTCTATCAGCCACATCGCTACCTGTGCTATCTGCGCGGGAAATTCTTCATATTCTATCCCGTAAAACCTGTCTACATCGAGCAAAAAATAATGATCGATACTTGTAACTGTTTGGTTTTTCAACAACAGTTTTATGATTTCCATCTCTAGCAAACGCAACTCGCGGTAAGCAATAATTAAGAAGTTGCCGCATCCACAAGCAGGATCGAGAAAACGAAGATTGCTTATTTTTTCGTGAAGCTTCTTTAGTTTGTTGGTATTGCTTTTTACACTTTCAAATTCTTTCCACAGTTCATCGAGAAACAAAGGCTTTATCACCTTCATAATATTTTTCTCGCTGGTATAATGCGCGCCAAGATTTCTTCTTTCATCCCGATCCATTACACTTTGAAAGAGTGAACCAAAAATAGCGGGAGATATTTTGCCCCAGTCTAATGCACAACAGTTCAATAACAGTTTGCGCATTTCGCTGTCGAAGCTGGCGATAGGCAAATGTTCTTCAAACAATTTTCCGTTTACATAAGGGAACGCGGCAAGGCTTTCATCCAGATTAGAAAAGCGTTTGTCCTTTGGCGTATTCAACACTTCAAACAACTGCGCAATGTGGTTGGCAAGATCGCTGCCATCTTCATCGGTTCGCTGGTCGATGTAATCGTACAATATTCCTCTTTCAAAAATGTTGGAATCATCAGCAAATAAACAAAACAGCAATCGCACGAGATACAGCTCCAGTGCATGTCCTGTATAACCAATGGATTCCAGCTTATCATGCAGCTTGCCCATAAGAGCCGCGGCTTCAATATTTACCGGGTCTTGCTCGCGAAACGTTCTTCTTTCATAACCGGCAATAAAACCAAACAGACCAATATGATCTAAGAATTGATCAATGGTAAATTCATGAACGGCGTTACTATCGAGGTCGTATAAACGAAAACGTTCAAAGTCCGACACCAAAATGTATTGAGGCAATTGCTTATCATCGATGCCATCAAAATAATCAAGCACCTGGCCATGCGCTTTGTCGAGACTTTTGCCTTTGCTTTTATGTTCCACTATTAAAGTTCCCGGCCAAAAGAGATCAATGTAGCCGTCTTTATTGTTGAGCAGTTTTACATGATGTTCAAAAGAAGCAATTCTTCTGCGGTGAATGCCGAAGACGTGAAAGAAAGCATCCCAAAAGGATTTAGCTTCCGCCTCTTCGCTTTCCTCATCTTTCCATTCGTTGGTAAAAGCAATGGCGCGACTTTTTATTTCGTTCCAGCTCAGAGGCATTGATTAGAATTTAGATCGCAAAAACAGTTCATAGTAAATTGAAGAAAAATCTTCAGTTAGTTTTTGTTTTGATAGTGAATACCAAATATACACATATTGATTTTAAAAATTTAGATCAAAATAAAAATCTTCTTTTTTTCTTCTTCCACTGCCCTTCCTCCCAATCCCGAAATTAACGAACGTCCAAAAGTCAGCACGTTTTAATCAACCTGCAATCAACATGCGATCAAAACTCCGCCCATTTTCATCAACCCACAATTAACATACAACTAAAAGTGAGCGCATTTTATTCAACCTGTGATAACATTAGATCAAAAGTGAGCACGTTTTGATCAACCCGAGATCAACAGACCACCAAAAGTGAGTGAATTTTGATCATCCTGCTATTAACAGCCGACAAAAAGTGAGCGCATCCTGATCAACCTGCGATCAGGAGGCGGGAAAAAGTCAGCCACTTTTTGCCTTCCTGCAACAAGGGAAGAGGAAAATGCGCTGATAAAAGCTGATGATTGTTGATTAAAATTGAGTAAAGCTGAGCAAAGTTGAGCAAAGCTGCTTAAAACAACTTTTTTTTGAGTGCCTACGTGTGGGCCAGTAATAATTTGTGATAATTTTTGAGCGTAAAAAAAAACGCATAATTTTTTCGCAATAAAGGGGTTTATAACTGTACCACGATATTGTGGCAACCCCCTAAATCCAGCAGTTTATGAAACCAAGGATTTTAATCAGCTTCGGCAATTATGCAGATGCAGACCTTAAAGAAAAGGCAATCTACATCTTAACCTGCATGACAGCGAACCCCAACTTTGAGGCGCCTGTGCCCCCGCTTACAGACCTCCAGTCGGCGATAACAACTTACAGCAAAGCGCTGGAAGCTGCCGCCGGCCTCGACAGGGTAAAGGTGGCAGAGAAGAACCAGGCGCGCGAAGTGTTGCAGGGAATACTGAACCAGTTGGGCATGTACGTAATGTATGTGGCTAACGGCGACCTGTATGTCCTTGTGAGCAGCGGCTACTCGATTGCCAAGACGCCCGAGCCCGGTAAACTGGCTAACCCCGGTAACGTTACCCTGAGCAACGGCGTTACCAGCGGCCAGATGGCAGGCAGCGTGAAGCGGACGAAGTATGCAAAGATGTACTCGTTTGACATCACCGACCAGCTTCCTACCGAAGCTACCGACTGGGTGAGCACGCACACGACAACCTGTAAACATGTGTTTAACGGGTTGACGCCTGGTAAGCAATACTGGGTGCGCGTGGCTGCCATCGGCACAGCCGGCCAGGTTACTTTCAGCCCTGTGGCTACACTGTTTGCACAGTAGCCGCGGCGGAAATGAACTGCCCTTAAGGTTGTAATGATCATTAAAGATTGTTGCAACCTTTTATTTTTTTTTTCAAAAATGAGATGGATGCAGGACTTTTTATATAAGAATTGGTTATATTTGAAATACATATAATAACTGTTCACCAAACTAATACTATATGAAAAGGAAAAAACCGGCAAAACCGATTAAAACCGAAATGTCTACTGCTCCCGAAGATCTATCTTACAAATGGTTTACCGAAGAACAAATGTTGGAATTATTTGGCGCCACAAAACCGATACTTAGGGAATGGCGGCGGCTTGGCCTTCGCTCCTCGAAGCCTACTGCAAGGCACTTTTTTAATGAGACGGATGTGCAGGAGTTTCTTTTGTGGCATAGGAACAGGGAGGATAATGCGGCGTGAGTGGCTGGTTGGCTGGATGCTGGTTTGCTGGATGCTGGTTTGCTGGATGCTGGATGCTTGCACCTTTTGTTTTTGGGAAAGCTAGTCTGTTAAATTAATTATTCTATTATTGGCTTTCTTCATTGTGTTTCTTTGTGCCTTTCTGTCTTTGTGGTTCAAAACAAATCTTCCAAACCCGGCTTCGAGAGCCTCAGCCTGACATCATCCTCTCCTTCGTGTATCTTCTTGCCTTTGCGTCTTTGTGGTTCAAACTGCCCTCTTCCAAAGCCGGCTTCGAGGGCCTCAGCCTGGCATCATTTTCTTCTTCGTGTTTCTTCTTGTCTTTGCGTCTTTGTGGTTCAAAAAATTGGATTGCGCAAGCAATCTCAAGATTAGAACGGCAATATAGAACCCAACAGAGTGTGCCTTCAATGACGACTGCTAATTTAGCTTATCCGTATCGAAGATGTTCTAAAAAACGATGATCGTTTTCATTTAACCGTCATTGCGACGCGCATATTAAATGCCCCAGGTGAAGCCGAATCGCCTGCGCGGAAGCAATCTCCGAATTAGAACGACGATCTCTTCGTGTTTCTTTGTGCCTTTGCGCCTTTGTGGTTCAAAAAAGCCGGATTTCGATATGATTGGAAGGAAGCGGCCATTTAAAAACGGGTATGGTAAAATTCAGGAGATTGCCGCGGCGCAAAAGAGGATTCTGGTAGCCTTACCAACAACGGAATGCGCCTCGCAATGACGACTTCTAATTTTGCTTGTTCGTATCGAAGATGTTCTAAAAAACGACAATCGTTTCTCATTTACCGTCATTGCGACGCGCTTGATTAATGCCCCTGGTGAAGTAAAATCGCCTGCGCGGAAGCAATCTCCGGATTAGAACGAAAATCTCTTCGTGTTTCTTTGTGCTCTTTGCGCCTTTGTGGTTCAAAAAATTGGATTGCGCAAGCAATCTCAAAATTAGAACGGCAATATAGAACCCAAGATGGAATGCGCTTTACAATGACGGCTTCTAATTTAGCTTATTCGTATCGAAGATGTTCTAAAAAACGATGATCTTTCTCATTTACCTGTGGCAATGGTATTAAGGGCAGCAAAATAATTTTCTGATTAGTAAGCTTTTGTCCGAGCGCCGGACCTGCCGATAGCAGTCCCGGCTTAAGATGGAAAGCAGAACGATTGTTATGCGCAAAGTCCTCTTCGAGACACTCCGCTAAGACCAACCGACAACCCCTTCGTGTTTCTTTGTGGCTTTGGGACTTTGTGGTTCAAAAAATTGGATTGCGCAAGCAATCTCAAGATTAGAACGGCAATATAGAACCCAAAATGGAATGCGCCTTACAATGATGACTTTTAATTTCGCTTGTTCGTATCGAAGATGTTCTGAAAAACGATGATCTTTCTCATTTAACGTCATTGCGACGCGCTTGATTATTGCCCCTGGTGAAGTAGAATCGCCTGCGCGGAAGCAATCTCCGGATTAGAACGACGGTCTCTTCGTGTTTCTTCCTGCCTTTGCGCCTTTGTGGTTCAAAAAATTGGATTTCGATATGATTGGAAGGAAGCGGCCATTTAAAAACGGGTATGGTAAAATTCAGGAGATTGCCGCGGCGCAAAAGCGAATCTGGTAGCCTTACCAACAACGGAATGCGCCTCGCAATGACGACTTCTAATTTAGCTTGTTCGTATTGAAGGTGTTCTAAAAAACGATGACCGTTCTCATTTACCGTCATTGCGACGCGCTTGATTAATGCCCCTGGTGAAGTAGAATCGCCTGCGCGGAAGCAATCTCCTGATTAGAACGACGATCTCTTCGTGTTTCTTTGTGCCCTTTGCGCCTTAGTGGTTCAAAAAAACCGATTGCATAAGCAATCTCAAGATTAGAACGGCAATGTAGAACCAACGGAATGCACCTCGCAATGATGACTTCTAATTTAGCTTATTCGTATCGAAGATTTTCTAAAAATGATGATCGTTCTCATTTACCGTCATTGCGACGCGCTTGATTTATGCTCCATGTAAAGCCGAATCGCCTGCGCGAAAGCAATATCCTGATTAGAACGAAAATCCCTTCGTGTTTCTTCCTGCCTTTGCGCCTTTGTGGTTCAAAAAATTGGATTTCGATATGATTGGAAGGAAGCGGCCATTTAAAAACGGGTATGGTAAAATTCAGGA
>DASTXM010000101.1:0-43040 GCA_035765495.1 Hanamia sp. | reverse complement strand
CAGAAAATTGTATCACCTGTAAAATCTAATGGCTTAATTTTATTCATGTTTAAAGGTTTTATGATGAATGAAGTTTTACTCTTAAAATTAAAAAAGAGCAATGCATCTTTACTCATACATAAGACCTATCAGCAAACGAACCTGCCTACCGGTAGGTAGACAAATAATCAACTTTTTTATTCTACTTTCGGCTGACGGTTCGGGCAGACGCGGCGTTGAATTTCCCACCTGCGCAAAGCCCCGGACGTAAGCGGTAATGCAG
Organism: Hanamia sp.; assembly: GCA_035765495.1. Taxonomy (GTDB): domain Bacteria; phylum Bacteroidota; class Bacteroidia; order Chitinophagales; family Chitinophagaceae; genus Ginsengibacter. The sequence goes on along the minus strand of DASTXM010000101.1, from coordinate 42,778 downwards.
TTGAGACTTTCAAGTCACAGATAATCGGTATTTTTGAAAAAAGATTGAATATGTCAAGTGCTTTACAATATATGGTTGACGAAAATGGCGAAAAAACTTCTGTTTTGGTTCCTTTAAAGACGTGGGAAAAAATAAATCAAGACTATCATAAACTTCAAAACAAGCTTAATGTCTTGACTGGAATAAAAGACGGGTTAACCGAAGTACGCGACGCAAAGAAATCTGGAAAAAAGTTGCAAACTTTAAAAGATTTTTTGCGTGACAGTCACAGTTAAAATCACAAAGTCTTTTAGTTCTGCGGCGAAGCCACTTCTTAAAAAATATCGTTCCTTATCAAAAGACTTACTAAATCTTGAAAAAGAATTGATGGTGACGCCACGACTTGGTACCCCATTAGGACAAGACGTGTACAAAATCCGATTAAAAATTTCAAGCAAAGGAAAAGGTAAAAGTGGCGGAGCACGAGTGATATCTTTTGTTGAAACAACGTTGATTGGCGTGACTGAGAAAGTTTCCGATGAAGAAATAACCATTAACCTTCTGACAATTTACGATAAAGCAGATGTTGAAAATATTTCAGACAAAGAACTGAAGGAACTAATCAAAAGTTTAAAAGTAAAGTAATTAAAAGCACTACCCCTTAAATGGGGTTTTGCCAAGTGGGGCAGAGCGAATAAACATCAGCATTTGTGCTGCTATCATCAGCAGTCCGGGCAGACCGAATGCTTTCAGCTGTATTTTTTAGGATGTATAGAAATGACAGTGGCATTCTTAGTGATAATTATAATGGAGAACAATGTGGAGCAACTTTTAGTTTCAGTTCGAACGGAAATCTGGAAACGTCCTTTTATGACTGCGTTTATGGTTTTGGCTCTACAAGAGATTCAGCAAAATACATTGTAACAAACAGCCAGGTAGCAATTTCCATTCTTGCCCAAAATTTAAACTGCTGCTCATTTACCAATTTCAATCCTGCAATTAAAAGGACATATATTATAAGTAATTTAACGGCAAATTCTGCAACACTTACTTATTCTCAAATTATTAATTCTTCATCGCAAAAGCAAAGTATTGCAACTGAAATTATTAATTTGAAAAAGTGAAGTTATTTCAACTTGCTGCTGCCAACACGAACTGTGCAAGTGGGGCAGACGGAATAAACATCAGCATCTGTGCTGCAATAGGCAGCAGCCACCTTATAAGGAAACAGAATAAAACGACTGCCGGTTTATCCAACTTTTAGCCTTCAAAACATATGTGTAATCCATTTTTTATTTTTAAATTTATTTTCCTCTAACGTTTTAAAAATCATCCTGATGAAGAAGATCATTTTACTCGTTACCATCTTTATTACTTTTTGTGCAACTGCCCAGACAAACATTACCATCGTACCACGGCCGGTGGAGTTGACAAGTCACGAGGGCACTTTTCATCTCAATCACTCAACGGTTATCCTCGCGCCCGCCACAGCAACGCATGATGCAGTAATGCTCAATCATTATCTCAAGAAATTTTACGGCTTTTCGTTACCGGTAAGACATTCAACAGCAGGTAAAGCAACAAAAAACGCGATCATCCTCGGCCTGGTAAAACCCACTGGTAAAGAGAGTAACGAATATGATATGACCATTGATGACAATAAGGTTGATATTGAGGGCGTGAACGATACCGCTTTATTTTACGGCATTCAAACGTTGCTGCAGCTTATGCCGGCAGAAAAAAAGGCTACAGGTTTTGACATTCCGCAGGTCTCCATTAAAGATTATCCCCGTTTTCAATACCGGGGAATGCACCTCGATGTGAGCCGACATTTTTTTGGTGTTGACGATATTAAAAAATACATCGATTTTCTTGCCTACCAAAAGTTCAACACTTTTCACTGGCACCTCACGGACGACCAGGGCTGGAGAATAGAGATCAAAAGATATCAGAAGCTCACTTCTGTAGGAGCCTACAGGAATGGAACGATCATTGGCCATTACCCCGGAACTGGAAATGACGGTAAGCGCTATGGCGGTTTCTATACACAGGAGCAGGTAAAGGAAATTGTGAAGTATGCAAAGGACAGGTATATTACCATTATTCCTGAAATAGAAATGCCGGGCCACTCATCAGCAGCCATTGCGGCATATCCTCAACTCAGTTGCTTTCCGAATGAATCCACACCAATACCACCACACACAAGTTGGAGCGGAAGCAAAACCGGCAAACATGTTCAGCAAACCTGGGGAATTTTTACCGATGTGTATTGTCCGTCTGATTACACCTTTCATTTTCTTGAAAATGTTCTGGATGAAGTGATGAAGCTTTTTCCTTCGAAATACATTCATATTGGCGGCGACGAATGCCCGAAAGACAACTGGAAGCGTTCGGCCTTTTGCCAAAAATTAATTAAAGAAAAAGGATTGAAGGATGAGGAAGGATTGCAAAGCTATTTCATAAGCACCATAGAAAAATATATAAACAGCAAAGGCAGGGCAATCATTGGCTGGGATGAAATCCTCGAAGGCGGACTGGCACCAAACGCTACAGTAATGAGCTGGCGTGGTGAGAAAGGTGGTGTAGCTGCGGCCACGCAACATCACAATGTGATCATGACACCGCAACAGTATACTTATATTCAGCAACCGGAAGAAACCACTAATGGCGAAGGTGGCCTTCCTCTTGAAAAAGTGTATAACTATGAACCGGTTCCTTCAGAATTGACTGCAGATGAAGCGAAATATGTACTTGGTGCGCAAGGCTGTTTTTGGATGGAATATTGTCCCAACATGAATGATCTTGAATACAAGATATTTCCCAGGCTAAGTGCTTTAAGTGAGGTGTTTTGGAGCCCGAAGGAAAGCAAAGATTTTAATACATTTTCCTCAGAACTACCGGCTATGTATAAACGCTATCAGCTGTGGGGGACAAACTATCATAAGGAATAATGAAATTAAAAATGAAAACCATACTTCTGCTTATTGGGTTATTATTGATTTTGCAAAGTTGTTTTTCAAAAAACAATTTGGAAACAATAAATTCATATAATGGAGAAAGCAATAAATAAGGAGACACTAACAGTCGCGGAAGGAGTAGTTCATGAAGTTCCTGGAGACTTAAAGAAAGCTTTGGTAAAGGATTTGCTTGTCTTAGAAAAATGGAATAACCTTACGCCGCTCGCACGCAACGAATGGATCTGCTGGACAACAATTGTGAAGAAAGCAGAAACGAGAAAAGAGCATATTGATAGATTGTGTGCGGAACTCTTGGAAGGAAAACGGCGTCCTTGTTGCTGGCCCGGCTGTCCACATCGCAGGCCGAATGCGAAGAAATGGTTTAAGTAAACCAGGGAATTCAATTGATTTTTATTTTGCTGAATTTAATCTCAAACCCTTTTTTTATAATGACCCAATTAGACCCGATAATAGCTGTGAAAAATGTGGAAGAAAGTAGCCGCTGGTATCAAAATATATTTGGATGGAAGAGAAAACATGGCGGCAGTGATTTTGCTGTTTTGGTTTCTGAAAATGATGAAATTCTTCTCTGTCTGCATGCGTGGGAAAAGCATGGACATCCCACAATGCAAGATCCTTCCATTCGGGCAGGAAACGGGCTGATCCTTTATTTCAGGACTTCTGATTTAGAATCAATTAGAGAAAATGTTGAAAAGGCAGGGGCAATAGTAGAAGAAGAAATTCATATAAATCCCAATTCCACGAAAAAGGAATTTTCCATCCGTGATCCTGATGGGTACTATTTAACTATCGCTGATTTTCATAAATATGATGGTTAATTCCTATTCTGCCAAATCCTTCACCCTGATATTTCTAAACTGAACAACCGAACCATGACCTAAGAATCCAATGTGTCCTTTTTCGCGACTAAGACCAGGGTGTTGTTTTCCATCCATTGTGCCGTTTTCACGCGCCTCGGTAATGTCCGCATCAGTGATGACCGTTCCGTTTAAGATCACTTTTATCTTTGGTCCTTGGGCGATGATCTCTTCTGAATTCCACTCTCCCACCGGTTTTAAAAAACCACGTTTTGCAGGAACGACACCATAGATCGAACCATGATATTGATAAGGATGAAGGTCTTTGTATTCGGGAGCCCTGTTGTCAAGGATCTGAATTTCCATTCCTACATAAGCAGCATCACCTTGCAAAGGTGAACGGATGCCAACGCCATTATTCGCGCCCGGCGTGAGTTTGAAATCAAAACGAAAATCAAAATCACTGTATTCATTTTTGGTATAAAGATTTCCGCCACTGCCTTTTTCAGGGTGAATGGTTATCGTGCCGTTCTCCGGCAAATAGCTGTCGGTTGCCCCGGTCCATTGATCCATTGACTTTCCGTCAAACAATAAATGAAACCCATCTTTCTTTTCATTTTTGGAAAGATGATTATCACTTGTCATTTTTGAAGAAGAACAGGAAATAAAAAATATAGAAACAATAAATGAGATGGAAAGTAATTTGTAGTTCATTTAAAAACGTATTTTAATTTTTGTGTAATTTACTACAATCGAATTTAAAGAATGATGAATGAAAAAGAAACATCAATGCCGGATAACACAGCGATCAGAACGGCCTTGTGGAGAGCACTGCATTTAACAGCAGATGCAAGACCGCCGGTGTTTGAAGATGAAACAGGATTAAAAATAGCAGCGCCGGAAGAAGGATGGCAAAACCGGCCTGATATGAATGCAGATTTTACCAAACGGGTACGTGCTTCTATATTGGCAAGGGCAAGATATGTGGAAGATATCATCGTTGAAGAGATCAACCGGGGCATAAAACAATATGTAATCCTTGGTGCAGGATTAGACACTTTCGCACAACGCAAACCAACCCTCGCTTCACAAATGGAGGTATATGAAATTGATGAACCTCCGACACAATCATGGAAAAAACAAAGGCTTACAACGCTTGGTTATGAAATTCCAAAGTGGCTTCATTTTGTGCCGGTGGATTTTGAAAAAGCTTCATGGTGGGAAGAATTGCAGAAATCAGGATTTGATGCGCACAAACCTGCATTCGTTTCGTGCATCGGCGTTAGTTTGTATTTGACAAAAGAAGCCATTACGTCCACGCTTTCTCAAATTGCACAAATGGCAAAAGGTTCGCGGCTGGCAATGACTTTTTACCTGCCACTTCATATGATGGACAAGGAAGATCAGCCCCTGCAGGAAATTGCATTGAAAGGAACGCGTGAATCTAAAACACCGATGATCAGCTTTTTCACAAGGGAAGAGATCGCGCAATTGGCAATCACTGCGGGTTTTAAAGAATTCAAAACGATTTCTACGCAGGAGATGACACCACTTTATTTTGGTGACAGAACAGACGGACTTGTGCCTGCGAGTGGGGAAATTTTCCTGGTGGCTACAACATAAAAATCATTCCTCAATTGAAAGATTTCGTCCTATATTTATATAAATAATATTTAACCGAATTGATATGGGAACTAAAGAGTTTTTCACGATCAACGGCGAACATCTTCTTCAAAAAATAAAAGACCTGGTTGCAGAAGGCAATGTGAGACGTGTCACCATCACTGATAAATCAGGAAAAGAGATCATGAGTTTTCCGCTGACGATTGGTGTTGTAGGCGCAGTCCTTACGCCTGTACTTGCCGCCGTTGGAGCTTTGGCTGCCTTGATCGGTGAATGTACCATAGCTGTTGAAAGAGAAGAAGAGGATAAGAAATAGTACTGCAATACAAAATCAAAAAATGTCGAATTTGTTTTTTCACTGTTACAAAAAGTAACCGTTTATACGAGGGAATTTCCTGGGAAAATAAATTGCCACAACCATTACGCTAAATAGAAAATGAAATTCAAAACCATTCTTTGCAGTGCATTTGCCACTTTTATAATTTGCTCTAATGCCACGGCGCAAATAAGTCCGAGGGTAAAACAACTTTTTCCTGAAGGGACGATCACGTATGGCAATATTCCTTATGCAGGAGATACGGTGTTAAAACATCTGCTTGATATTTATCTGCCGCCGCAACATGGGAAAAACACACCGTTGATCGTTTGGATTCATGGTGGCGCCTGGATGCTGAACGACAAATATGCGGACATGAGCTATATGGGAAATACGATTCAATCGTTCATCAACAGCGGTTATGCATTAGCGTCTGTTGATTACCGTTATAGCACAACTGCAATCTTTCCTGCGCAGATACAAGATGTAAACCAGGCGGTTCAGTTTCTTTATGATCATGCGGCCAAATATGATTTGGATAAAAACAGGATTGCGGTAATCGGTTTTTCGGCGGGCGGTCATTTGGCTTCATTGATGGGGCTTTCCAACAACAACAATGTAAAACAATTTTACCCACCCGGGGAAAAGATCAACTTTAAAATAAGATGTGTTTTTGATTTTTATGGTCCGTCAGATCTGATCATGCAAACGGCCAACCCCGACACTTCAGTGATGAATGATCGTGATCCGGTGGCAATCCTGCTAGGCGCAATGCCGGTTAACCGGCCTGACCTGGCAAAGATCGCAAGTCCTGTTACTTATGTCGACAGCAATGATCCGCCGTTCCTGATTGTGCAAGGCGAAAAGGATGAATCAGTGCCCAATACGGAATCGAAAATTTTAAGTTCATGGCTCACTCTTGCGGGCGTACCGAACAAACTGATCATTGTTCCCGGCGCTCCTCACTATGGAAAAATGTTCGACGCAGATTATATCAGGAAGGATATATTTAGTTTTTTGGAGAAGTATATGAAATGAGGAAGGAGGTCGAATTCTTAAATCCCAAATTTCTAATTCAAAATATTATCCATGGAAGTTCATCATCATCCACATGTAGAAGGAAAAAAATTTAAACATTACCTCTTTGAATTCTTCATGTTGTTTCTCGCGGTCTTCTGCGGCTTCCTGGCAGAAAACCTAAGGGAGCACCAGTTGGAAAAAGAAAAAGAACACCAGTATATTGAATCGTTAGTGGCTGATTTGAAAGATGATGTTTCCACAATTGATCACCAGGTGAAGAGCGATGAACGTTTTCTTGCATTGTGCGATTCACTTTGCGTGTTTCTTGATACCCCCGAAATGGCGCGAAAACATGGAGACGAAATTTATTTTGCCGCCCGGTTAGGAAACCGGAGAGCTCCACTGGTGAACAACACCCGCACATTTGACCAGCTTACCAATTCCGGCGGTTTTCGACTAATCCACAAACTGGAAACTTCGAATCGTATCATGGCTTATTACAGTCAATTTCCACCACTCCAAATGCTTCAAAACATTTTTAACGATGAAAACAATTCCTATAAAAATGCAGAAGCAAATGTAATTGACCCTGCGATTTTTCGCAGACAGGAAGGGGCCGACGGATGGATTAATAAAAGTAGTGACAACCCCAAGTTGCTCACCTATGATCCTACGCTTTTAAAGCAAATGGAATTTAAAGTAGTGCAATTGAACGGAAGCAGGAGATCTATGATCCCTATGATGGAACGAATAAAACAATCCTCAGTTGACCTGATCAATTATTTGCAAAAAACATATAAGCTGGAATAAAATGGAAGTACATCACCATCCAAAGGTGGGTTCCGAAAGCAATCGGAAGAAAAAATTCAAAGAATATTTTTTGGAATTCCTGATGATATTCCTTGCAGTGACGCTTGGTTTTATTGCTGAAAACATACGCGAAAAAAGCAATGAGAAGCACAATGCAAAAGAAGCTTTGAAAGAATAATATGGTTTTGAATAAATTAATTATTGAATTAAAAGCACAAATCTCAACATGCACTTTACTAAATTAATTCCCAACATTTTTTATGAAAATATAAAAGATGGCCTTGAACTTTTTGTTAATTGCCTTGAGTTCAAATTGGGTTATGAGGATCTTGAATCAAAAAATCCTTCTTGTATTGTTGAAAAAGATTCATTGGCACTGTTCCTTTTTCAGAATAAAGAATTTGCCGACAAAGACCGCCCGGAAATAAGACTGCATACGGATAACATAGAAGAAGCGTACGCAAAGATCTCAAAATCGCATCCGCAATTTCTGCATCCTAATTTGAAACTAATTACCTTCAGGCCGTGGGGCGCCAGAGAATTTGCATTGAGAGACAACACAGATGTTTGTGTAATCGTTCAACAGTGGAAGAAGAATAGCTAAAACAAAAACTTCACAATTTGTTCTTTCACTTTCTCATAATTTTGTTTATGGTCATGAGAAAAAATTTTACCAGGATTTATTTTTTTTATGAAAGCAGTTGTAATCGGTGAATCTTCCGGCGCTTCAATGGAACGCATTATGGCGGTTTATCCCCGGCATAAAATGATCGTGGAAAAATACATCAATAACGGCGATGTGATTGGAATCGGGCCTTTTGAAGACAGGGGAAATATGGCCATCTTCAAAACGCGTGAAGCTGCAGAAAAATTTGTAACAGAAGATCCTTTTATTTTGGAAGGACTCGTAAAATCTTTCTTGATCCGCGACTGGAACGATATTCTGTTGCCGGGATAATGAAAATGAAGAAAATGATTCCTTTGCAAACATTTCCCCGTTCCATCCAACCTCGATTTATTTTTCCCGCTTTGAAAAAATAATTCCACAGTTTTTACCTGTTGGAAATAAATTGCCACAAATATTCCGATTGCATTCACCTTTTTGCCTCTATATATTGAGGCATACGTTTTGGTCTTGTTAGCAAGAATTTACCCTATTGATTAAAAACAAAATGTAAACTATGAAAACAAGATCAATTACAACCAAATGGTTGTTGGCCGTGGCTTTTGTACTCTTTGGAATGGCAGCTTTAAACAGTTGCAAGAAAAAATCTACGACCGACAACCGACCTTACACCTTAAAAGGCGATGCGGCAGGATCGCAGGTGGTTCCCCCGGTAACAGGGAACGGGACCGGCACTTTTATCGGCACTTATGATCCATCAACTCACACGATGACCTACACAACGAACTGGACAGGATTAAGCGGGGGTGCTACTTCCGGCGGATTCTACACCGGCGCGTCAGGTTCTGCTGGAACTGCAGTTGGCGATCCATGGACTTTACCTGCAGACAGTACCGGTGCAGGAACTTACTCAGGCACGATGACATTGACCGATGAGCAGGCTTCGCAATTAACATCAGGCAACTGGTATTATTCTTACGGAACGACTGCCAATCCCAACGGAGAAATTAGAGGACAGATAACAGCGACGAGATAGAGGGAAGCAATCGGGGATTATGATGATGCAGGGTTTTAAATTTTTAAGCCCTGCATTTTTTTGTATTATAATCTTTGCAACAATCTTCCCGGCAATAGAATAATCCCTTTCAGCAAACCGAAAACACCTTCCACGGAAATTCTTAAAAGCCGAAAAGGTAAAAGCAGCAGCCAAACAACGGGATATAATACAAGTGCAAGCAAAGCCAGCGGCCAGCAAAGCACAAACAATACAAGCCAGGCGATAAATGTGATCATAACTTAAAGTTAGTTTTTCATAACAAATGGGATGATAGAAATTATTTGAACGGTTAGTGCTGAATTTTTACAAATCTATTTAGAGACGTTGCATGCTATGTCTCATAACAATTCTTCATCATCTCCTTATTTCAACCCGGGGAATTTGAGTGTATCGATTACCGTTATGTTGGATCGGATATTAACATCACCACCTTCACAATTTGTTCCTGAATTTATCATTTTCCCATGTAGATGGATTGTTCAAAATATAATTGCGAATCGTTTCAAATGACCGGATATGAGAGAAGAATCATTAAAGGAGCAGGACATAACCCAGGAAGCGCCCGAAGAATTTGCTGAGGCGGTCTTGAAATTGATGAGGGGTTGAAACTTCATTTCCATGAAAAAATAAAAAAACAATTATTTGTTGCTTCACTAAAAAGGGTTGCCAACCTTTTGAAAGGTTGACAACCCTGAACAGATTACTTTTCTATCCGCATAGACGATTTCATAATTTAGAACTCCATAACGGATATGGACAGACGCAAAAGATCATTGCCCCTGTGAAACTTTCAAAACGTAAGAAGGCAGTAATCCATGCGCTTCTTTATGTGCCTTTTTAATGGCCATAGAATCCGGTGCCTGCGACAAACACATGATCACGCCGGCTTTTGGATCTACCCAATAATCAATAAAATTTACACCGTATTTCTTTTCTACTGCCAGGTCTTTTTCATGTGCCGCAGCAACATCCTTTGGAGTAACTGAACCGGGAGCAAGCTGGTGCACATCAAGATATAATTGCTCATTGCCTTCCATCGCTGCTTCAGGGCCATCTGTAACCTGGTAAACATGGGAAGGCAACAAACCGTGCGCTTCACGGTGGGTATTGATGATGCTTTCTTCATTGGGTGCTTTTGAAAGGCAATAGATTTTTCCTTTTGCCGGGTCTACCCAATACTTAATAAAATTTACCCCAAACTTACCTTCTGTTGCCAGGTCTTTTTCATGAGCGGCGGCCACATCCGCCAGTTTTATTTTACCGGGTTCCATATCGTGTACATCAATATAATAAGATTCCGGCTCAGGCTGTGATAACTTACTGACTGCAGAATCAGCAGGTGCTGACTGTGCATTGACTGATTGCGTTCCTTGCTTACAGGACAAAAAAGCAAGTGTGGTTGCAAGAAATAAAAAGGATCGTTTCATAACTTTTGTTTTTAAAAAGAATAAAAATTTATAATCGGTTCAGGGGCTTGAACTTTAGTTCAATTGAACATTTGGATTCAATGTGCTAAAAACTCCATTGGGATTATAATCCCAAACCCAAGCATGCAGTAACCACAAACCGAAGCCGGTATTACCATCCCAAACATCGGCATCACCAGTGAAGCCTTGTGGTTGTGGATCGCTAAGTGGTACAGCATACTCAACAGCCACCAATTGTTCTACACCGCGCGCGTCTTTATTGTACACGAGTATCTGGGGATGACTGATGTCAAAAGTGCCATTCACTAATGAGACTTTCATATAATGATGGCCCATATTGTCAACATCTACATGGATATCCTGGTAGCCATCCGCAATTGCATTTTCAATGTGCTTGTATTTGGCCGTAGCTACACGGGCTTGCTGCAGTTCCCGCAAGGTTGTGGATGACAAACCCGTATAGCTGTTGAGGGCAAATGCGGGGCTTCCGTTGTTGTCCGTCTTAACTTTTGCAAATTCATTTGCCGGAGTGCCGGTCATGTCTTTGTTGCATGCATAAGCAATCAAAATAAACAGTAACAGTGAACCAACGAAGAACGGTGTCCTTTTAATCTTTTTCATAATAACCTCCTTTTTTGTTTAATTAATATTGATTCAAAAAGAAATATTTTATGAAATTAGGATTGAGCAAAAGCCTGTAGAAAGGCCAACTTTTTAATGGTGGCAAATTCTTTTTTAACGGCCAAGGCATAAAAACTTTTTTTTGAATTGCGCTTTTCTAAATGGAGTGAAATGGAAGATATCCGGCAGGTTTCAGACAATGAACGGCAGCTGCCTTTTTAGGAATTACAAACCATGTTTTTTTTCCGGTTAACTAAAGTAATTTTATGAGAGAATCCCTTCATCTTTCAAGAGACCTTTCAAATGCGCTGTTTACTTTCCTCCATACTGTTCCTGGTAGCGGGCTTGTTACAAGCGCAGCCAATGCTGTTTGAAAATTATAATTCTGACAATGGTTTATCACAAAACAGTTGCTATGCGATTTCCCAGGACAAATATGGATTTATGTGGTTTGGTACGCAAGACGGACTGGACCGGTACGACGGGCGTGAGTTTAAAATTTATTCAGCCCAGAATGAGATTGGCAGGAAATTACCTTCCAACATCATTACTTCACTTTTTTATGATACTACCACGAATCTTCTATGGGTGGGCACTGTACAGGGAGCTTGTATTTATAGTGTTGCGGGGGATTCATTGATGAGTATATCAGAATATTACGCACTTGCTTCAAGATTGGATAATATACCCATCAAAAAAATTATCTCTTTTAAGAAAGGCGAATATTGGATCATTACTTTCAATTATGGGTTGATCTATCTTAATACCTTAAACGGTACTCTCGAAACTTTTTTCAATGATGAAGAAGACAAAGCGAACGTTACGAGCATTGTTGATCATGAAGGAAAAATTTATGTATCGCTTCTTTACCGGATGTATCAGATGCAACCTGACGGGAATAGTTTCAAGGTGGTACCCTTTCATAAGGATTATCCCTTCCCACAAATAAGGGAATTGTTTTCTTACAACCATAAGCTTTGGATTGGCACTATGGCAGAAGGATGCTATGTGATTAAAGACCCGGTTGAGAAAAGGGAAAACATCATAGCAACAAAAGATTTTCCCGGTGGTATTGCCGGTTTTACGGTAGATAAAAAAGGAAATCTATGGATAGGTATGCGTGGCAGTGGTATCTATCGTTATGATCCAAGGCTTGATAAAATTGACCACGCTGTGAACATTCAATTTGATGCAACATCCCCATGTTCGAATTATGCACTTTCTATTTTTACCAATCAACAAGGAATTGTATGGTGTGGTTTTTTTGATGGCATTACCAAATACGATCCCTTCAGATTCCAGTTTCGCAATGTTGATAAGCAAACATCTTTTAATGGTTCGCTTCCCGACAACATGATTGTGAGAATGTTTAAGGCAAGGGACGGTACTACATTTGTAGGCACACTCAACATGGGTATTTTGCAGTGGAACAGGAAGAACAATAGTTTTATCCGCTTTCCTGAATCCGAAATTTACGGTGATGCCAACAATGTCATTTATGATATCACGGAAGATGATAAAGGAAATATCTGGGCAGCCAGTTGTGGTGGTTTAATGCTGGTCAACAGGAAAACAAGAGGCGTTCGCTATTTCCCTGAGAAGAAACTTCCTGAATTAAATAAGATGTACGCCATCCACAAACTGAAAAAGGCCGACAGCTTATTAGTCGCTTCAGAAAATGGGTTACGTTATTTTTCACTCAGAAATTATACATGGCACCATTTACCTCCTAATGCAAAACTGACAACCTTCATAGGCGGTTTGTATGTTTATACGGCAAGATACATTTATGAAGACAGTACCAATACCTTGTGGCTTTGCACTGAAGGCTCCGGCCTTGTAAGGTATAAGTATCTGACAAATGATTTTGAAGTGATGAAACCTGTAAATAAGATTTCATTATTCGTAAGGTATCTTTTAAAAGACGGCCCTTTATTCTGGATTGGAACTGATAACGGTTTGCTGATCTACAACTGGAGGGATAATAAAGTTTTGAAACATTTATTACTCAACAAAAACGGAGCCTCCAATGTTTGCTATGCGATTCAAAAAGATGATGATGGTTATTACTGGGTGAGCTCAAATCTCGGTTTGTACAAATTCAATTCAAAATATCAATTGGTACAAAACTATAACACGGGCAACGGGCTTTCCTTCCTGGAACACAACACTGCATGTACATTAAAGGATACAACCGGTAAATTATATTTTGGAGGCGTTGGAGGTATTACCTACTTTGATCCTTCAAGATTGAAACAGGACACTTTCAGCCCGGAGCCGATCATTACTTCGGTAAAAGTGAATGACAAAATATGGCCGGCAAAAATAAATCCCGATCTCATCCAACAACTAAAATTTAATCACAAACAAAATTTCCTTACGATCCAGTTTGCCGTTAATAATTTTTCTAAAGAAGCCAATAATTTGTTTAGTTACCGTCTTAAAGGATTAAACGATGCATGGACAATTCCGGCCACCAATAACATCGCCAGTTTCACCAGCCTGCCTCCCGGCGATTATACATTTGAATTGCGATCAGAAAATAGCGATGGCATCTGGAGCAGGCAGACTAAAACAATTCCAATCATTATTTTACCTCCATGGTGGGAAACATGGTGGTTTGTTGCATTGGCCCTGGTTGTAGTTGTTGCGGTCATTTCAATTATTATAGCCAAAAGGATCAGGAACATAAGGCATGAATCCTTGATCAAACAACAAATGGCAGAGTTGGAAATAAAAGGCTTGCATGCGCAAATGAATCCTCATTTTATTTTCAACTCACTCAACAGCATTAAAGAAATGATATTGAATGATCAGAAAGAAAATGCAAGCCGCTACCTAAGTAAGTTTGCACAACTGATCAGAACCAGTCTTGAACAATCCAGCAAAACATTTATTACCGTAAGACAATGTGTTGATCACCTGCAACAGTACCTGGAAATGGAAAAATTGCGGTTTGAAAGTTTCTCCTATCACATAAGTATAGATAAGGACCTGGTGCCGGAAGAAACAGAAATTGCCCCCATGCTGGTTCAACCGCTGGTTGAAAACGCAATATGGCATGGGCTACGCAACAAAGAGGGAGAGCGAAAATTATTCATTCGTTTTTTAAAGGACCGAGACCAGATCGTTTGCGAAGTTGAGGATAATGGTGTTGGTCTTCACCGGACGATTGGCAGCAGCTCAGGTTCATTGCAAAACCACAACTCATTTGGCATTAAAAATATTCGCGAACGTTTGACGATATTAAATGAAAAATACCAAATGAAATGTTCGTTGAACATAAAAGATAAGTTAGATCTTCCTGGCAAAGAAGGAAGTGGCACATTGGCGGTTTTGCAACTTTAGTCATAAAGAATCAAAAATGGTAAGGACAATTTTAGTAGATGATGAAAAGAGCGGATTGAATACGCTCAGGAAATTATTGCAACTATATTGTCCGGAAGTGAAGATTGTAGCCGAATGTGAAGATGCAGATTCTGCCAAAGAAAAAATTGAATTGCTCGAGCCACAATTGGTGTTCCTTGATATTTCATTGCCCGGCAAATCAAGTTTTGATTTATTGTCTGAGTTGGACAAGATCAATTTCGAAATCATTTTTGTCACTGCCCATCATCAATATGCCCTGCAGGCATTTCGATACAGCGCGGTAGATTATCTTGTAAAGCCTGTTGACGAAGACATTCTGGTAGGGTCGGTCAAGAAAGCAGTGAAAAGAATTCATACCGCAACAGCAAACGACAATATCCTTACATTGCTCCACAATGTTCAAAACAAGGAAGTGAAGCGGGAGATGAAATTATGTATTCCTTCACTGAATGGATTTCGTGTAGTGGAAATGAAAGACATTTTGTATTGTGAAGCATCGGGCAGTTATACCAATTTTATTCTATCGGAGAACAGTTCTATTTGTTCGGCAAAGCCGATTTATGAATATGATGAATTGTTGTCGGGTGCCGGTTTCATCCGCATTCATAAATCCTATCTCGTAAACCTGTTGCACGTTAAAGAATATGTGCGCGGAGAAGGAGGATCTGTAGTACTTTCAGATAACCGTGAAGTGGTGGTGAGCCGCAGGAAGAAAGATTATTTTCTTAGCAGGATGAAAGAGTTTTATAAATTTTAAGGAAAGAGAGTTGCCTGCTCCAGATCATTATAAACGTCTTTAAAAAAAATCCTTTTGATCAATCAACTGAAAACGGGCAACAACACTGAGAAGGAAACGACACGTATTGAAGCCTTCAGTGATGGCGTTTTTGCCATCGCGATTACACTTTTAATCCTGGAGCTCATAGAGTTTTTGCATTCCTCAAATGAAGAAGGTTTATTAGAACTACTGCTGAATCATTGGGAATCCTTCCTTGCTTTTGTCGTTGGATTTTTTACCATCCTCGTCTGTTGGATCAATCACCATCTCGTATATAATTACATTAAGAAAATAGACAGCAACCTGGTGTGGGTAAACGGATTTGTATTGCTTGTTGTAACATTCACGCCTTTTCCAACCGCGGTACTTTCTCAATACCTTTTGAAAGAGCCAAACCTTGCGGTAGGAGTTTTTGGAATCAATTATTTCTTGATGTCATTGGTCGCTTATAATATTACAGCATACAGTTATAACAAGCACCTGGTTGACGAAGACAGTCTGGAACTCTATTATCGTTTCAAGCTTCTATACCGCTGGGTATCTGTTTACACTTTCGTAGTGCTGTTTCTGTGCTTTGTATCTGTTACTCTTGCTTTGATTCTTTACTGCCTGATGTTTGCATTCATGGCCTTTCCAAAAGAAACTTCACGATTTTTTTTCAGTAATAAAATTGACAAGGGGAGAAATCCGCAAAAAAGAAAAAAGGTAAAATTGAGGACGAGAGTTTCCGTAAAGTAAAAATCAACTTAATTTATTGGTTTACTGTTTTTGCCAGGCAATTACAATATACCCTTCCACAAGAACGTTTGATCCGCAACAACACCTCATTGATTTCGTTCACAATATAAATTTTGCAACCAATTCCACTGAACGTATTTATCGTCACTGATCTGTTTTCTAACGATGAAAAGTTCCTACCCTCAACTATCGTTACAGGATGACGATATTAGCTTTAACTGAAAACCAACAGCTGCGTGAATCTCGTTATACAGGAACGTTTAATTAGTAAAAAAAAACAACGAATTTCGTTCCGTAGGAACGGCTCACAATAATAACGCCGCTAATGAACTTAAAGGCTTTTTACGATCGCCAAAGATTTTTTCACATGTTCATCAGGTGATATGTGGTCAGTGCCTGAAGAAAACACAGCTACAACCTTGTCATTTTTATCAATAACAAATGTGGTCCGTGGAATGAAGCCATGGGTAACTTGTTCTCCTCGCACATCCTTAACTCCCTGCTGTGGGGGTATCAGCTCGAGGCCATAATCAGCTGCAATTTTACCACCTGGATCTGAGACAACGGCGAATTTTCCAGCACAATAATTGGGATCAGAAGAGAAATCTTTCAATCGCTGAATATCATCTGCAGAAACACCGATAACCGTTGCTCCGGCATCTTTAAATTTATCCTTGTCTTCGGCAAAAGTGTGTGCTTCCAAATCACAGCCGCCTGTATACGCAGCCGGGTAAAAGTACAGTACAACCGGTCCTTTGGCCAGCGCTTTCTTCAAGGCAAAATTAAATTCATTGCCTGCCTGGCTTGCTTTGGCAGTGAAGACGGGTGCAGTGGCTCCTTTTGACAATACTTGCAATTGGGCAAAACTATTCCTGCTCATGAAGAGCAAAAAACCAGAACTTAACAAGAGACGGAGAAAATTTTTCTTAGACATGATTATATTTTTTGAATATGAATTTTAAATCCCTTACAAATTACAAAGATTTAGCTGATAATTCTTCAAGGAAAACGGTAATCAATCATCAAGCCCTTTGAAGAATTGTTTGTCACACTAAAGATCATCCGGATAAAACGTTGAAACTTTAGAAAAGGTTGCCAGGAGATCATATTTAGCTTATTCAACAATGAGCAGCAGGTTTAATAAAACAAATATGAGGCATATTAACTACAAATCGCTACAGCTTTTGCCGAAGTAAAAATTAAGAATTTGGAAATAAAAGCGGAATCGATTGAATAGAAAGAAAGAACACTTATAAATAAAAATGTTGGAAATCTGTTTGATACTATAACAAATATCCGCTAAGGATAAGCCGCAAACCTGCGTCAAAGGAAGCAGTGTGATCGACTATTGAGGAGCTTGGCCAAAGTGATTTTTTTGAGAAAGCGATCCATTTGCTAACACTTCATAAATATTGACGCATGAAAAAGCTATTGGTTATTTGCCTGATGTTTTCTCAAAATACTTTTTGTCAAAATAAATCCGTTTACTGTGGTTTGGCTTCAGGTTACAATCTAAAAGGATGGGCACAGGCAGAAATAAATGTAGGTTTACAAGTTAAACAGGCTTCCATTGAAATTGCGGGAGATGCTCCATTGAACAGAAGTTCTACTGCACCCGGAAGTGTAGCAATGAGATTAGGTTTTAAAATAGGTTCTTTTAAACCTTTTTTCGAAGGAGTTTACAAGAGTATAGGAATGGAAGAAGAAGCTTATTTTAAGGGTACAAGCATTCAATTTAAAAACGGTTTCAGATTAGGTGGTGGCCTTACTTATTATAACAATAAAATACCAATATTTATTTCAGCGGAAAGAAGTGGAAAAGATGATGTTTTGCTTGCCGGTGTAATTATAAATTTTAGCGATAATTAAAAGATGACTTTAAAAAATTATGCTCAATACTTTTATCCAAGCCGGCTATTTACAATAATCCAAAACTGCGTCGAACACTTCTTTTCTCAATTGATTAGGATTATAATAATACCCGGTGCTACGCAAACCCATATTTTGCCGGTTAATCAAAATGATAATAGAGGTTTGGAGGGAAGGCATCGCTACGATACTTGTTCCTGTAAAGCCCGTATGACCAAAAGTACCTTTCGGTGCATCTTTCATAAATGAATCATCATAGTCCATCATCCAGCCAAGGCCGTTTTTATAATCGTCTTTAGACAGGAATTCGTGCAAAGTCTTTTTCGAAATGAATTGTTTTGAACCGACTTTTCCATCGTTCATCAACATGTCGACCAGCTTTTGGATATCATCAACAGTTGAAAACAATCCGGCATGACCGGAGACGCCATGAAGCGCATACCACGCATTGCCATCATTTACTTCTCCCTTCAAAGTGTAGGTACGCCATCTGTTCCATTCATCAGGATTGATTTCCTTGAACACATAACCCAGGGACGTATCATGAACCATTCTTGTTTCAAAAGGATTGCCATGAGAGGTTGCCGCAAATTTTGTAAAGCCTTTTTTAAGGGGGTTGTAAGTCGTGTGTTTCATTTCCAGCGGTTCGAAAATATTTTTTTGATCAAACTGATCCAACGGCATTCCCGAAACTTTTTCAATGATCTCGCCCAAAAGAATAAAGCCGAGATCGCTGTAATGCCTTCCTGCGCCCACGGGATATTTCAAGGGCAACTCTCCTATTATCTTGTAAGCTTCCTGTTTATTGGAAGCACGGTAAAACAAAGGATACCATTCGATCAATCCGGCTGTGTGCGTGAGCAAATTTCTTAAAGTGATTTTTTTCTTTTCACCTTCATTAAATGCGGGAATATATTTTCCAACCGGGTCCTCTACTTTTATTTTTCCACGGTCAACCAGCAACATGATGGCAGTTGTTGTGCCCACAACTTTCGTGAGCGATGCAAGATCAAACATATCGTCGGTTGTCATCGCTACCGGATGAGCAAGCGGTTGATTATTGAAATCGTTTCTTTCCGCATAACCAAAGGCTTTTTTCAATAGCACTTTATTGTCCTTCTTAATTTCTACAACAGCGCCGGGAATCAGTTTTTGATTTACCTGGCTTTGCAAAATGCTATCGACCGTAAACACCAGTTTTGCACGTTTTTCATGTTGAGAAGTTTGGGCGTTTAAAACATGTGCAGCGACAGTGAGCAGAACAAACAGCAATAATTTCCTCTGTATCATAGTGAAAAATCAAATATGGTTTTTTCAAAAAAGGAAGATAAGATATTAAATCCCAATAGAGATTTTTTATCTTCTTATTTTGATTTGATATGCAAAACTCAAATATAAATTCTTCAAACTTCTTCGTTTGCTGTAGCTTTAATATGAGATTATTACTTTGATCATAACTCCAAAAAGGGCCAGCTCATGAAAGATTACGACAATTTTTTTCTGCCCGTAACCAACCTCGAAAAGGCAAAGACGTTTTATGAGAAAACATTGGGGTTGACCGTAAAGTTTGATTTTTCAGAAATGGGAATGACGGCTTTTAAAGTAGGCAACCAGGAACCAGCTATTATTTTAAAGGATGTAAAAAAATTTCCGAATGCAAAACCAACAATTTGGTTTGTAGTAGACGACGTAAAACAGGAATATGAAAAACTGAAGAAGTCTGGTGTTTCCTTTCTTTCAGAACCGTTTGAAATTCAAACAGGCATTGCAGCAGAGTTTGAAGATCCGTTTGGCAACAGCTTGGGAATAACAGATTATTCAGCGAACAAAAGCTGACCCAATTGTAAAATAATAACGAAGCTTATTTCTTTGTTTGCTATAGTTTTGATAGACTTCATTTTCATTACTAACAAGTTCAAAATGAAAAAAGCATTTACAATTTTTGCAATAATTATTATTTCATGTAATCAAAAATCTTCGATTAATTACAAACAGGAATTGATAACGGCCGATAGCGCCATGAATGAAATGGCTGCTAAAGAAGGTTTTAACAACGCCATTCTTTTTTATGCCGATTCTAATATTGTAAAGTTTGAAGGACAACAATTTCCAGTGATAGGCAAAGCCGCTTTCGAAAAAAGTTTTGACAAGAAAAGCGATCCAAAAACCATTTCCTGGAAGCCGGTAAATGCTAAAGTGGCAAAATCAGGCGACTTGGGTTATACCTGGGGCAACTGGAAAATGATTACATCTGATACAACCTACTATGGCAATTATTTCACTGCCTGGAAAAAACAAAAAGACGGCAAGTGGAAAGTAGCGCTTGACGGAGGAAATGCTACGCCTAAGCCGAAATAATTACTTTTAAAACAATTTTATACAATTCAACCAATGCCCCATTTCATCATCGATTGCTCAGAAGATATTATCGCATCCATTCCGCCGGAAGAAATAATGCAAGTAGTTTATGAAGTGGCAGAATCAACTAAATTGTTTGCAGATAATGATATCAAAGTTCGAATCAATTCTTACAAACATTTTAAACTAGGTGAGGACAAGACAAATTTCATTCACATTTTTGGCTACATCATGGAAGGGCGTACGAAAGAACAAAGAGCTGATCTTTCAAAAAAAATAATCAGTCATTTGAATGAAATGTTTCCCAACATTTCCATCCTTTCCATAAACCTGTCAGAATTTGAAAAAGCAACTTATTACAACAAGGCAATGCTGCATCCGCTGAATACAAGTGGCGACAGGCATTTTATTGCCAGCCAAAATCAAAATAAAAATCAATGAGACAAAAATTAAATTTGATCACACTTGGCGTGGATGACATGGAACGTTCCCTAAATTTTTATGAAAAAGGACTTGGATGGAAAAAATCGGAAAAAAGCATGGAAGACCTTGCCTTGTTCCCGTTGGGAGGAATTACTTTAGCCTTTTATCCGAAGAAAGAACTTGCCGCAGATGTTACCTTAGAATATCAAACTTCTCAATTTGCAGGAATTACTTTTTCTTATAATGCCCATTCTGAAAATGAAGTAGACCAGGTGATGAAGGAAGTTGAAAACCTCGGAGCACAAATCATCAAATCCGCACAAAAAGTTTTTTGGGGAGGCTACAGCGGTTATTTTAAAGATCCTGATGGTTATTTAATTGAAGTGGCTTTCAATCCTTTTTGGGAAATGGATGAGAGTGACAATTTGAAATTGTAAGAGTATTTGCCAAACCTGGCGTTACAGGAAAATAAAGATTTGGCAAAAAACCTTGTTTACTAAATTTCAGCTCATCCAAACCGGCCGTTGATCTAAACTCCCTTGATCCTTTGCTTATAAACATGCAACGCTTCATCAAGGCGCGCTTTTGAATCACCGGCACCGGGTGCGTTGTGAGAAGGATGAATGTATAATTTCACGCCGCGGTTAGCAACGATCTCCGCAACAGTAGTAACGGTCATCCAAACGCAAGTGATGAAGGCCATTGTAGAAACAGGGCCGATTTTATCTACATGATTTTTTAATGGAACAGAAGCATCTTCAATTGGTGCGCAGGTATCGACAACAATATCACCGATTTCAAAAATATTTTTTCCGCTGGAATGTCTTGTCTTCTTTCCTTCTGCTTCAGCAGCCGAACCGAATACAACGACTTTCATTCCTAATCTTTTTGCTTCTAGCGCAATATCAATATTTACATTGTTGATCCCTGAATGAGAAAAAAGCCACATCGTGTCGCGCTTGTCAAAATCATAACCTTTCATTATTTCAAGACCATAACCTTCTACCCTTTCCAAAAAAATAAACTGGTGCACGCCCATCTGGCCCGTGATGTTTGTAAAAAAAGTAAGCGGCAATTCAACGATCGGATGAAAACCGACAAACCCTCCGATTCTGGGATACATTTCTTCAATCGGCAAAGTCGCATGACCACAGCCAAATGTATGCACCCACCGTTCTGCCTGGATTGAGTCTGCCATTACCTCCGCCGCTTTTTGAATATTTTCCATTTGCGTTTCTTCAATCTTCGACATGATGTTTCTTGTGTTAGTCAACCACTGTTTTGCTAAAGTCATTCTGTTTTTATTTTAGTTTATAATGATGTGAAGTATTACCAGTAAAGAAAATTCTCTGCTTTCAGCTATCAGGATTCAGCATTCAGCATTCAGCCCATTGCCCATTACCTATCACCAGTTGCCTTTTGCCACTCAAAATATTATAACACAAAATAACCATAACAATTAATTCAATAAAAGCAACAGTTATTAAATGTTGAATACCATAAACCTGTGCAACGATGCCCATTCCATAATTGATCAGCATATTTCCCAGCAATGCAATCACGAATACAAAGCTAAAAGCCGTTCCTGAAATCTCTTTGTAGCGATCACCCACCAATCCCAGCATTAGCGGAAAACCAACTGCCAGGCCACCTCCCAACAAAATCAATCCTGAAATTGAAAGAAAAAAATATTTTCCAACAAACAAAAATATCAATCCCAAAAATATCATTGAAAAAGCACCGATCCATATCTTTTTTAAAGGTGTGTTTCTAAAAACACTTCCCAATAAAAATCGCATAACCGTCATGCCTGCCACAAAAAGAGAAAGTGCATACAACGCTTTATTTTGAGGAACCCCAAGACGTGAGGAAAGATAAGTTGTCGTCCAGTTGTTGATGATCGCTTCAAAACTACTCTGACAAAAAAGAAAAAATGCGATGAGTATCAAAAACGAATCCCGGAAGAAAGCAAAACTTTTTGCTACCGGAAAATGTTGCGCCTGTTTGGGAGGAGGAAATTTGGTTATCAAAAAGAAAATACCAACGGCAAGAGCGGCCCAACCAATTACGGAAAGAACCACTTCGTAATTGAATTTATTTTCGAGTATGCCTAATAGAAAAGGCATGCCTAACGCTCCAATTCCATAGAACACACCCAGTAAACTAAGATTTGCGCCTTTATTTTTTTCGCTGATGTCGGAAACAAGCGCATTCGTTGCTCCGTTAATCGCGCCACCGCCAATTCCAAATAAAAAGATGCTCAACTTTAATAACGCTTGTGTGGGAGAATAAGCAATTCCTTCAAAGCCGGCAAACATGCTAAGGCAAGTTATTGCGAGCAAAACTTTGTAGCCGTATTTATCACAAAATGGACCGAACAATAAGGATCCGGTTACGATTCCAAAAGGCAAAATGGAAAACAAAGTGCCAGAAGCAATTTCATCCAGCAAATATTTTTGCTCCAGCGAATGCTTCACAGAACCAAGCGTTGTAATGCCCATTCCGAAAAACAAAATGCCAATACAGGCTGCCCAAAAAACAATTTTTCTATTGTACATGAATGATATTTTCTCAGCAATCAATTTTTTTCAAAGCCAAATATCCGGCACCAAAAACACCTGCATCAGCAGCCAAAGCAGAACTTTCAAAACTTACTTTTTTTATGCTGATCGGTTGTGCCCACCTAGCCGCTTCATTTTTTATTCCAGGGATCAAAGGAACAGCCGGACCAAAAACGCCGCCACCAAAAATGATCATTTCAGGATTGAACAAACTCACCAGATTAGCGGCAGCCATTCCCCAAAATTCAATACACCTTTTTATAATTTTTATGGCTATTTCATCATCATTTTCATAAGCTTTAAAAACATCCGGGCAATCCATTTCTTCAATAGATTTATTTCTTAATTCACCGGAATATTTTTTTTCATTCTGCAAAAAGTATCGTGCCTGTTTCACAATTCCTTCCCCCGAAGCGTAATGTTCAAAACATCCGCAGGAAATATATTCATCTTTAAAAGGCCTGTCCAGCGCCATCCATTCTATCGCACCGGCAATATCGTTTGCTCCGCGCAATACATTTCCTCCAATTAAAATTCCTGCACCAATACCGGTCCCAACTGCGAGAAAAATAGCGTTCTTACAATTTTGTGCATTCCCTTTCCAAAATTCACCAAGAATATAACAAGCCCGATCACTGTCAATAGTAACAGGAATTTCTTTTGAAACTTTTTTTACTTCATCCAACAAAGGATAATCGTCCCAGCCAGGAATGTTGGGCGCCCAAACGGTTCCGGTTGACAGATGATAAATGCCGGGAACAGAAATGCCAATTGAATCGATCTTCTCTCCTAAAGATGAAGCGACATTATGAAAATTTAAAACTTCTTCTGTGATCAGTGAACCAACTTCTTTCCCTTTTTTTTCTTTTAGCTCAATTTTTATTCGGTTCAAAATTTTTCCGTTATTATCTAAGAGACAAAATGCGAGTTTGGTACCACCCAAATCAATTCCAAGGACAGCCATTATGAATATGAAGTTTTAATGAAACAAGCAATCGTTAATAAAAGACAGAAGTTATCGATTCTCAAAAGCAACAACCGTTCATCTTTATGAAATAAAACTAAGAATTTTCAATTCAACTTCCGGTAATTTTTTTATCTGCCGAATTTCTGCCCGCACCATAAATAAGCAATAAGATTAAAAGCAAGGTCATGGCAAAATCAGTCCTGTAGGCACTTGCAAAAGCCCAAAAGCCTTTACCTGTAAGTATCGGAATTTTGGTAGTAACAAAGGCAACGATCATAATGATCAATAATGGAATTGCTGCAAGGCGCGTTAATAGCCCGATCAAAATGAGCAATCCACAAATGATCTCAAAAGCACCGGTAAAATGAGCCCAAAACAAAGGATGTGAAAATCCGATGTGTGTAAACCGGTCAACGCCGGGACCACTCAACAAAAACTTTTGAAGACCTTAAGAAAAAAATATTAACCCAACTGTAATGCGACACAATAGCAATGGCGCATTGGAAGTGTGTAACCATCTTTTCATCTTTATGAATGTTTCGTCCTGTTAAGGTAATAAAATTTAATTTCGCCAATCATTTATGAAACAGGAAATACTCGACAATCCCGCGTGGAACGCACTCATCTCCGGCAACAGCACGATGGCCACCGGAAACGATCATATAAAATTTTTGAGGAAGAAGTTGGCGCATTTACAGGTATGAAAACCATCAACGATGATTCATTGCATCAACTGTTTGAAATGGTTGCACCCGGCAGAATCGTTGTTATTCCCACGATCAATGAATTATCTATTTCTGCTGAATGGGAATATTTACATACAACGAATGCATTTCAAATGGTTTTTGAAGGCACAAAACCGGTAGCCGATTTGAACCAAAATATCACTCCCCTTACCAAGGAAAATGTGCCTGAAATGATTGAGCTTACCCAATTGACTGAACCGGGCCCATTCCTTGAACGAACCATCGAATTTGGCAATTACAAAGGCATCTTCATCAATGGAAAACTGGCAGCTATGGCCGGTTGGAGAATGCAACCATTTCAGTATGTTGAGATAAGTGCCGTTTGTACGCACCCTGATTTTTCAAGAAGAGGTTTGGGAACAGCACTTATGAAAGATCAAATCATTTCCATCCTTGATCGGGGAAAAACTCCTTTTCTTCATGTTCGCCGCGACAATGAAAACGCCATTAATTTGTATAAGCGTTTAGGCTTTACGGTTAGAAGCCATATGAACTTTTATGTTTTACAAAAAAACTGAACACAATTCACCTCAGTTCTACTCAGGATATTTTACAACTAAATTTTTCACCGGTTTTAAAGTATGCAGGTAAGCAAAAATTGCTTTCAGATCTGCATCCGTCATCCCTGCAAATTCAGAGACCGGCATTATTGTATTTAATTTTCCGGGGTTAAAATCAATACTGACTTTATCGCGCCGCGTAACAAATTTATTCATGAAGGTCTTTTCGTCCCATCCGCCAATCCCCGTGACCGAGTCAGAAGTTAGGTTAGCAGAAGTAACCGAAAAAGCCGACAGGTGGAAAGTATTTCCGCCGGCAAACATTCGTCTAAAATCTGGCTGACCTTTTACATAAGGTGTGTGGCAATCAGCGCAACCCGCCATTGCTACCAAATAACCTCCATAATTTACAACATCACTTTCCGCCGGTCTCTTATTTCCGTCAATTGATTTTTGCAAAGCAGGCGCAGGATAAGCCAAGCTGATCGGTATCATTAATTGTCTCGGCGGCACCTGGTTATGGATAGGTTTTAAAGTATGGAGGTAAGCCACAATGCTTAGCAAATCATCTTTAGACATGTGATTAAAACTTGCATAAGGCATTAGTGGAAAAAGAGTGTCGCCGTTTTTATTGATACCTTCTGTAATTGCTCGTATAATTTCTGCATCGGTCCATGTACCAATGCCTGTTGCAGAATCAGGAGTGATATTGCGGCTGTAAATGACACCCGGAATCGCATCTAATTCAGCGTGACTAAACTCCTGTCCTCCTCCTCCTTCCGTTCCGGGGATCACTGGCCCAGAATATTTTGTAAAATCTCTTTTACTGTGACAATGAATGCAAGCCGCCACATGCACGGCAAGGTACTGGCCGCGAGCCAAAACTTTTTGCATGGAATCGTCATTTGATATTTTCGCTTCCTGCTTTTTTGCTGAATGATTGTTGTTGCATGAAGTGAAAAAAATGATTGGCAGGGCTAATAAAATTATAGCCTGAGATCCGAAATTAGTAGGCATTGTGGGGAAATTTAGATAGAAAAGATAAATTTTAAATTAAATATAAAAAAATATTTATTTTTTATCAGGATCATGAGTAAGTTTTGTAATTTTAATTAGTGCTTCAAACTCTTACAATCCTTATGCGTTTCATCATAATTTGTACATATCTTTTATTGGCTTTCAGTTGTTCGACAAGGAAGAGCAATTCAAATGGCCCCATTGTGCTCAATGGAAGTTGGACTCCTGTCAAACAGGAAATTGCGGGCAAAGAATTACCATCGGCGATGTTTCAAAACCAAAAACTTGTCATTAATGACAGCACTTATAAATTCACAGCGGAAAGTGTTGACAAAGGGATCATTACTTTTAAGAACGGGAAAATGGATATTTTTGGCAAAGAAGGCGTGAACGCCGGCAAACACTTTACTGCTATTTACAAACTCGACAACGGCCAATTAACCATCTGCTACAATTTAAGAGGAGACACTTACCCCGTTGCATTTGAAACAAAATCGAGTCCGGCACTTTTTCTTTCGTCTTTCAAAAAGGATTGACATCAGCCGTAATACTTTAGTGTAAGCATTAGCGTTATAAAAACTTGGCTTCTTTATTTGTTTACTGCAAACGCTTTTAATCTTAAGGTGAACTAATCCTGCAACGATTATTTATTATCTTGGGCGCTAATCAATACAATTTTATTTATGTCCCGGTATTTCCTCCTGCCTGCTTTTCTGCTAAGTGTTGTTTTTTGTTTTGGTCAAAAGAAGAAAAGACAAGATATCAATGTTATTGCTTATTACGCCGGAAGGCCAACGATGATTGACAGCTTCCAGGTTGAAAAATTGACACACCTGATTTTTAGCTTTTGTCACTTACGCGGAGATTCGCTTGCTGTGATGAATGCGCGCGACAGCCAGACAATAAAAAATATGGTTGCTTTGAAACAACGCAATCCAAAATTAAAAGTGATGCTTTCGCTCGGCGGCTGGGGAGGTTGCCAAACATGCTCTACGGTTTTTGCTTCCAGAAAAGGAAGAAAAACTTTCGCAAAAACGGCAAAGGAACTAACCGATTATTTTGGAACGGATGGCATTGATCTCGATTGGGAATATCCTGTTATTCCGGGCTTTCCCGGCCATTCCTACAGTCTTGCTGACAAAGACAATTTTACGACACTGGTAAAAGTTTTACGAAAAAGTTTGGGCAAAAAACAGGAAATAAGTTTTGCGGCAGGAGGCTTCACCCGATACATTGATTCTTCTATCAACTGGAAAAAAGTAATGCCTTTGGTTAACCGCGTCAACCTCATGAGCTATGATCTTACTTCAGGCGACAGCCGCGTTTCCGGTCATCACACTCCTTTGTACTCCACTCCTGCTGAACCGGAATCGGTAGATAGTAGTGTACAAAAATTAATAGCCGAAGGCGTTCCTCCTCACAAGATCGCGATCGGTGCGGCTTTTTATGCAAGAATGTTCCAGGTAGAAGACACATTGAATCACGGATTAAATCGTCCTGCAAAATTTTATCACGGACTGCCTTACAGGAGTTTTGCTGATTCACTCACTGCTGCAAATGGATTTACCAGTTACTGGGATTCTGTTGCGCAGGCACCATATTCTTTTAATCCTGAAAAAAAATTATTTGTCACTTATGATGATCCGGCTTCAATAAAATTAAAAACAGAATATGTCATTCAACATCATCTCAATGGTGTTATGTTTTGGCAGTTGACCGAAGATCGTTTTGAAAATGGTTTGCTGGATGTGATCAATAAAGTGAAAAAGGAGAATGAATAATTTGTTTCATTTGTGTCTGCGGCAAAATAAAAAATGAGCCTCTTTATTTGTTGACTACCATTTATTTCCACCTAAAATATTTTTTGCCTTAAGTTTGTTCTTTAGTCACACACTGAAAACAATGCCAACGTATTAGCTTGTTGTTTTCGCAATTTTTATTCTTATGAACCGGAAGGGAAAATTCTTTTATCTGGCTGCTTTTTCATTTTTGTTTTTTTCGCAAAATGCAAAATCGCAACTGAACATTTATCACAACGGCTGGATCGATTTTAACAAGAACAGCAAAATGGACGTTTTTGAAGACCCGCATCAGCCGGTTGAAAAACGCGTTGAAGATCTTTTATCACAAATGAATGTTGATGAAAAGACTTGCCAGATGGCTACCTTATATGGTTACCGCCGCGTTTTGAAAGACAGTCTTCCAACAGAAGAATGGAAAAGCGAAATCTGGAAAGATGGAATTGCCAATATCGATGAACAACTGAATGGCGTTGTGAATGGCCCGCAAAGATATTACTCAAGCGACCTTACTTATCCTCCTTCCAATCATGCTGCCGCAATCAACAAAATACAAAAATGGTTCGTGGAACAAACGCGTTTAGGCATACCCGTTGACTTCACAAATGAAGGCGTTCATGGATTGAACCACGATCGCGCAACGCCACTTCCTGCACCGATTAGTATCGGCAGCACATGGGACCGGAAACTGGTTTATGAAGCAGGACAAATTGAAGGAACAGAAGCAAAGGCTCTTGGCTATACAAATATTTACGCACCTATTTTGGATGTAAGCCGCGATCCGCGCTGGGGAAGAGTTGTAGAAACTTATGGTGAAGATCCATACCTCATTTCTGAGCTTGGCATTCAAATGGTCGATGGCATTCAGAGTGAAGGCGTAGGTTCTACCATAAAACATTATGCAGTTTACAGTGTGCCGAAAGGAGGTAGAGATGGAAATGCCAGAACCGATCCGCATGTGGCGCCAAGAGAATTGCACGAAATGTTTTTGTACCCATTTGCCAAAGTGGTTGAGAAAGCACATCCTGTCGGCGCAATGGCAAGTTATAACGATTGGGATGGCGTTCCCATTATTACCAGCTATTATTTCCTTACACAATTGCTTCGCCAACAATTTGGTTTTACCGGTTATGTGGTGAGCGACAGCCAGGCTGTTGAATTTGTTTTTTCAAAACATCA
The DNA here is from genome assembly GCA_035765495.1 of Hanamia sp. GTDB lineage: Bacteria > Bacteroidota > Bacteroidia > Chitinophagales > Chitinophagaceae > Ginsengibacter. Next base: position 13,221 of record DASTXM010000101.1, on the reverse strand, counting down.
CGTTGCCGGAAATTTAAAAGACGCTATCAAACAGGTGGTGGAAGCTGGTTTGAACGTCCATACGAATTTCAGTCCACCAAAGGAATATATTTTACCACTTCGTGAATTGATAAAAGATGGAAGCGTGAACATGGAAACGATCAATAAACGGGTGGCCGATGTGTTAAGGGTAAAATTTGAGCTCGGGTTATTTGACCATCCTTATGTGAAAGATGTAAAAGCGGCGGATTCTATCGTTGGAACTGCGCATCATGAAGATTTTGTGATGCAAATGGAAAAAGAATCTTTGGTGCTTTTGAAAAATACCCGTCTGCCAGGGCAGGATAAACAGACTTTGCCTTTGAACAAAAACAAGTTGAAAAAAGTATTTATCACCGGGCCACTCGCTGCCGAAACCAATTATGCCATTAGTCGCTACGGCCCCAACCACATTCCCGTAACTTCTGTTTTGGAAGGGATCAAAGAATATTTAGGTAACAATGTTAAGGTGAATTACCTGAAAGGATGTGATGTGGTTAATAAGACATGGCCGGAAAGTGAGATCATTCATACACCACTCACCAAAGAAGAACGGAGAGGCATAGACGAAGCAGTAAAGGAAGCAAGAAAAAATGATGTGATCATTGCAGTTTTGGGCGAAGATGTTTCCGAGGTTGGTGAAGGACTTTCCCGTTCAGGACTGGATCTACCGGGGAGGCAGGAACAATTGCTGGAAGCGTTGCAGGCAACCGGTAAACCGGTCGTTTTGGTTTTGATAAATGGTCAGCCGCTGACCATCAATTGGGCTGATAAATATGTGCCGGCAATTCTTGAAGCATGGTTTCCCAATCAATACGGCGGAAAAGCCATTGCGCAAACTTTGTTTGGCGATTACAATCCCGGCGGAAAACTTTCTATCACTTTTCCAAAAACCACGGGACAAATTGAAATGAACTTTCCATTCAAACCCGGTTCACAAGCGGACCAGGGCGTAGGCGGCTTTAGTTATGGCAACACCCGGGTAAACGGGCCTTTGTATCCTTTTGGTTATGGTTTGAGTTATACTACTTTTAAATATAGTAATCTCGTCGTAACACCCACAACGCAAAAACAACAAGGCGACATCGAAGTAAGTGTAGATGTAACGAACACGGGTACACGAAAAGGTGATGAGATCGTACAATTGTACGTTCATCAAAAAGTAGCGAGCGTTACGGTTTATGATTCGCAGTTAAGAGGATTTGAAAGAGTGCCTTTGAATCCTGATGAAACGAAAACGGTTCATTTTACAATTCATCCTGAAGACCTTCAAATCCTGGACAGGAATAGGAACTGGACAGTTGAGCCCGGCGAGTTTGAAGTAAGGATCGGCGCTTCTTCCACTGATATTAAATTGAAGCAAGATTTTAAGATCGTGAAAGGGGACTGAAAGATGAAATAGAAATATTACGAAATTGTGGCTTTACTGCTTCTTGCCTTAAGGCCATGATTTAGAATTAGAGATGAATAGCTTTATCTTTACTCTCACTTTTTTCACTGTTAACTTATGGTCATTGCTTCCATATAAATATTTGAGCTGCAAGCTGCTTTTCTTTATTTTTCTATTCACTTTTTCCAATCGCGATTTTGGGCAGACCTATGTTTTTGCGCAGCTTACCGGATCGCCGATGAACACTTCCGGCTGGAACCTTCAAGGTGCTGCCCGTGTAACGAATGTAACAGGTACAGGCAATTCAGAATTGTTGTTATGTCCAGTGAATCAAACCAGCGGGGCTGCATTTTTTAAACAACCAATCAATCTTTCCATGTGCAACAAATGGAAAGCGGAATTTGATTTCCGGCTCTATGACGGTACCGGTGCGGATGGACTTGCCTTTTGTTTCCTCGACGTGCCGCCTTCAGGTTTTGTAATTGGCGAAGGTTTGGGCATTCCCAAAACTGCAAACGGCCTAAAAGTTTGCTTCGACACATGGAACAATTGCATTCCTTACAATCCTTCTACCGTTCACAATGATATGCCGAAAGTGGAAATAAGATGGGGCAACGGTTATAATGAATGCAGCGGACAGCCAACAAGAACCAACGCGGATGGGAAAATCTCTTTTATCAGGTCTGTCAACTACAACCATGCAGAAATTATTTATGACAATGGAAACATACAAGTGTTTGTGGATAGTATTTTAATGATCACAGCTAACCAGCAATTTAATTTTTCAGGTTACCTTGGTTTTACTGCGAGCACAGCCGGTTATACAGACAATCAATCTATAAAAAATGTAAAGGTTTATACAGAAATGCCACCTTCATTTGCAGGGAAAAACGCAGCGATTTGCCCGGCTGATACAGTCGCAATCGGGGGAGATAAAAATACCGGTTACTCATATACATGGTTCCCTGCAGAAGGATTGAGCGATACTACTTCTTCTTCTCCTCTCGTTCATTTGACAAACGATTCGTCCATATCGCAAATTCATACGTTTTATGTAAAGACAGCCTTTTCTTCCAATCCAGGATGCGCCTCTATGGACAGTGTAGAAGTGAAAGTCTATCCAAATCCAAAAGTTAATTTCATTAACCCGGAAATCTGCCTTCAGGATGCAATGGCTAATTTTAACGACAGCAGTTATACCGGCGACGAAAGCACTTTGCCTTTTTCTTATTCATGGAGTTTTGGAGATCCAAATGCGAATTATGCAAATCCCAACAATTCTTTTTTGCAAAATCCATCGCATCATTATTCCGGTGCGGCAAACTATTCAGTAAATCTGAAAGTGACCAGCAGTAAAGGCTGTGTTGACAGTCTCACAAAAATCTTTACAGTAAACGGAGCAATTCCAAAATCACAATTTCAAATTACCAGTGCCAATGAATTATGCAGTAATCAACATGTTCAATTAGCAAATTTATCTTCTGTTGATTTCGGAAGCATAACCAAAATAAAATTTCTTTGGGGCGATACATCGGCAATAGAAACCGATGAAACTCCATCAGGCGGAAAAATGTATGATCATCATTTTCCTTCTGCACTAGTTTCTGCAGATTCATCTTTTACTATCAGGATGATTGCCTACTCGGGGATTTCGTGTATGGATACCTCATCGCAAACGGTAAATATCTTACGGGCACCTAAAATTAAGCTCCAATCTTTCGAACCGGTTTGTAACAATATTGCTCCTTTTTCAATTGCACCTTACGCTTCGGTTAGTGATGCCGGAACTTTTGGCTATTCGGGAACGGCAGTAAATGCAAGTGGCATGTTTCATCCAAATTTCGCTGATTCATCAAATGAAATAATCTATTACACTTTTAAGGCCAATAACAATTGCGTTGATTCAGCATCTCAACAAATGGCTATTGTCCGGGCACCAGGAGTAGATGCAGGGCCGGATCTGCACTTGGTAAAGGGAGAAAGCGGAACCATCAAAGCCACTGCTTCAGGAGAAAATTTGCAATTTGATTGGTACCCGGCAATTTATTTGAATGACAATACACTTCTTCAGCCGACAGTTACACCTCTTGATGACATGAATTATATTTTAACCGTGACAGCAATTGGTGGATGCAAAGACAGCTCGGAGGTGGCAGTAAAAATCCTGCCGGAACCCCGGATTCCAAATGCTTTTACGCCTAACAATGATGGATTGAATGATTCCTGGGGCATTCCATACCTGAAATATTACGAGCAATGCGACGTAAAAATATTTAACCGTTTTGGACAGCTCGTCTATCATTCAACCGGCTATCAAAAACCGTGGGATGGAACTTATAAAGGAGAAGCTTTGCCTGGGGGAACGTATGTTTATGTGATTGATACAAAAAAGCAGAAAAAATTGTATAAGGGAATCGTTACGCTTATCCGCTAAAAAAAATCGGGAAATTTGTTTGTTTACTGGTATTCTTGTAATAATTATCTTTATCAAAAAACTTCATGAAAACCATACTTGCTTTTGTCCTTTTCTTTTTTGTCATTAGCTCCTGCAAGCAGAAAGTGTTATCCGGTGTTGCCCTGCAAAACAAGTTGAAGGAAACGATGAAGAATTACCTTGATACCACACTGTTACCCGGAACGAAAATCACTGTGAAGGATGTAGCGTTTTACCCTGAGGCTACCAAAAAGTTATACAACTGCCGTTTCCATGTACGGGTTCAATATCAAAACCATGATACAACCGGAATTGTAGCCGCTTCAATTACCAACGATTTCAAAACTGTTGACAGAATTCAATAATTAAGTTCCCCTTTAAGAAATTCTTTTTACAGTAAACTTTTTGTGCAATCCTTCACCTCATTTTTCGCACACTTTATTCCATTCTTAATAATTTGTTAACAACAGAGTGCAGCGAATAGTTCTCAAAAATTGCCTTTGCATTTGTTAATAAAAACTTAACTGCAATTAAAGTATTTTTCACTTTCTTTGCGGCCTCAAAACAAATTAAAACAGAAGTTTATGAAATTAAAACGTTTATTACCAATACTATTTGCAGCGTTCTTGTCGCCTTTCGCGATGAAAGCGCAGGTTACTACCAGTAGTATTGTGGGTACGGTAAAAAGCACTGATGGACAAGTTCTTGCAGGTGCTACCATTAAAGCCACTGATGTTCCATCAGGAACAGTGTATGCCACTCAAACACAAAGCAATGGGGATTTCACTATTCCTAATATGAGAGCCGGTGGGCCTTACAAAGTTGAAGTTTCTTTTGTAGGATACAATACCAGAACTTACGAAGGATTGCAACTTGAATTAGGAACCCCTCTCAGGTTAAATGCGATATTAGAAGACAATTCTAAAACGCTGGAAGAAGTAAAAATTACTTATCAAAAAAATGCGGTTATCAGCCCTGAGCACATGGGAGCAGTAACCAATATCAGCACAAAAGAATTAAACAGTTTACCTACTATTAACCGAAGCATTGCTGATTTTGCCCGTTTAACTCCTCAGGCAGTATCATATTCGAATTCAGCCGATGGAAGTTCAATGGGCGTTTCATTTGCAGGCCAAAATAACCGTTATAACCAATTTACTATTGACGGCGCCAGCGCTAACGATGTTTTTGGGCTTGCAGCTTCAGGAACAAATGGTGGCCAGGCTGGATTGAACCCTGTTCCTTTGGATGCTATCAAAGAAGTGCAAATTTCTTTGTCTCCATATGATATAACCCAAAGTGGTTTCACCGGAGGCGGCATTAACGCAGTTACAAAAAGCGGTACTAATAATTTTCACGGTTCAGTTTATGGATTTTATCAGGATCAAAGCCTTGTTGGAAAAAGCGTATCCAGTGGCTTGAAATTAAGTAAGTTCACTAACGAAACTTTTGGAGCAAGTTTGGGCGGACCAATTATAAAAAACAAATTGTTCTTTTTTGGTGACGTTGAAAAATATAAACTTTCACAACCCCTGTCTTTTAATCCTGCAGAAAGTGGTTCAGGTTCTAAATTCGATGAAACAACCTTATCCAGCCTAAGGGATTTTGTTAAAAGTAATTATGGTTTCGATCCAGGCTCCTACAACACGATAAACAGAAATAGAAACTCAACATCTGTTTTCGCACGTATTGACTGGAACATTAATGAAAAAAATAAGTTGACTTTGCGCCATAGTTATGTGGATGGAAGTGATGATAATATTAGCAGATCTGCGGGTAGCATTACGTTCTCAAATGGGGGATATGTTTTCAATTCAACTACCAATTCCTCCGTAATTGAATTAACAAGCAACTTCAGCAGCCGGTCATCTAATGATTTGAGAGTTACGTATAACCGTATTCGTGACGCGCGCGAAACTCCAAACTTCCCGTCTTTATCAATTAGTGATGGGGGTCTAACCTATAATATAGGAAGTGAGCAATACTCCGGAGCTAACAGCCTTGGCCAGGATAATTTCACTCTTACTGACAACTATGTATTGTATAGAGGTAAGCACACAATCACAATTGGAACTGACGATGAATTCTTTAATACAAAAAATGTTTTCTTAAGAGCATTCTATGGTAATTATGTTTATCATTCCATTGCAGATTTTGAAGCCAATGCCACTGCTCCTTACAGTTATGATGTCAGCTATTCAACTAAGGGTGGTGCTGATAAGGCACCCGCAAGTGTTCATGCAGGTCAATTCAGTGTTTATGGGCAAGATGTTTGGAATGCCACTGATAAATTTCGCCTTACTTATGGTTTGAGAATTGACATGCCTGTATTCTTCAGCAAACCTTCTGCAAATAATGATTTTAATAGTTCTGTTGTGGCTACCTCAAATAATGTCGCCACTAACCAGGTTCCCAAATCATCACTTTTATTTGCGCCAAGAGTTGGTTTTAACTGGGATGTTAAAGGAGATAGACAAACTCAATTGCGTGGTGGAGTTGGATTATTTACTGGTCGGGTACCCTTTGTTTGGATTTCCAACCAATACTCAAATACAGGGGTTGAATCAATAAAGTATGATGTTTCCAAAAGTGCTGTTCCAACAGATTTAAGGTTTAATTATGATCCAAAAGATGCACACCTTGGAGCTTATATTCCTGCTAATCCTAATAGTGCGCCATCTGAAATTGATGTCACCAGCCGTCATTTTAAATATCCACAAGTCTTGAGAGCAAACTTAGCAGTAGATCAAAAGCTGCCTTGGTGGAACTTAATTGGAACTGTGGAAGGAACATTTACTAAAACCATAAATAACATCAACTATAAGGACATTAATTTAGCACCCAGCACCGGCACACTCACCTTAGGAAATACCACCCGCCCTCTTTATTCAGGCGCGAGAATTGATCCTAACTTTTCAAACGTAATTCTTTTAGAAAATACAAGTAAGGGATATTCTTACACTTTTACTGCACAGTTAGAAAAACCGGTTACGAAAGGTTGGGCAGGAAGTATTGCTTACACTTACGGCCATTCTTACTCCTTAAATGATGGTACATCCTCTCAGGCAGTTTCCAACTGGAGATATGCTTATAATATCAATGGTTTAAATAATCTTGATCTTACACGGTCTAACTTCGACTTAGGTTCCCGGATCATTGGACATGTTTCCAAAACATTCAACTATGGTATCTTTAGTACAACCCTTGGATTGGTTTACGAAGGTCGGTCAGGTTTGCCGCTTTCTTACGTGTATTACTACGACTTGAATGGAGACGATTATTCATCTGCTGACTTGATGTACATCCCAACAGATGCAAGTCAATTTGTTCCTACTAAAAAGCAAGCTGATGCAGGCCTTACGAACACAGACGTTTATAACATGTTCAAGGATTATATTAATTCAGAGAAATACCTCAAAGACAACCAGGGGAAAAACACAGCAAGAAATGCAGATCGGTTACCGTGGGAAAGTCACTTTGATTTGAAAATTGAAGAAGGAGTTAAACTGTATAAAATGAACAGGTTATCTGTATCATTAAATATTCAAAATGCAGCAAACCTGCTGAATAAGAAATGGGGACATGCCTACTACGTGAGCAACCAGGAAGTCCAGCCATTGGATGTGGTTAAATCAGGAGTTGCCTCTCCTACTTTCACTTATGATCCTGCTTATGGATTAAATACAGTAGACGGTAAACAAAAGGTTTATAATTATTCTGATTTCACTTCAAGATGGAGAATGTTATTAGGATTACGCTATAGCTTCTAATAAAACCATCTTTTAATATTATAAAAAAGCCGGCTCGATATTCGATCCGGCTTTTTTGTTTATTTGAAATGATAAACGATCGATAATCCTTTTGCATCTTCCTGGTAAAAAGGAGAAATGGAAACTGATTTAAAAGATTTCTTTTTATGCAATTGAGGGACCACAATTCCTGTCACTGCCCCGATTGCACCGGATAAGACACAATCACTAAAAAAATGATAGCCGGAGCGCATTCTTTCGTAAGCCATTAAAGCAGTAAGCGCTCCCGCTCCTGTGTATAAATAAGGAGTGAGTTTGGAATCCGGGTTGAAATCATGAAATACCTTGGCCGTGAAAAATGTGGTAGCAGCTGTTGTGGCCACATGCCCGCCATAAAATGAACGCTGACCTCCTTTATCCAATCTCTTTTCGAGTGGCGCTTTGTCGCCATAAACAAATGGCCTGCTGCGATAAACCAAACCTGCCGTAAGCGTGTACATCGCGCCGGTTATGCCAACCGTTTCCAAATACATCACCATCACCTGGCTAAATTTGGATCGCTCTTTCCCATTGATCAAAGCCGCAGCAACCGGGATTACATAAGAAGCATCGAAAAGAATATAACTGTCTTTGTTGGCCCTGTCAGAATAATTACCGGCAACAAACCTGTCGAAAAATGGCAAACTGCTTTTGGTTTTGGTGGCCAATTGCGCCATAGTCAGATCATGTTTGTTCTTAATTAGCGTATATCCGAGAAGCGTAGTGCCGACAGTGGCAGCAACGGTAATTCCGTCGCCCACAAAACTGGTATGGTAAGGAGAAAGTGGAGCATTTCCTTTTTTCCCGGAAGGTGAATTGTAAGAAGTTGCCGGATTAATTCCTGTTGTGTCTGTTGAAATATTTTGTGCTGAAATGTTGGTGAGGCATAAGATACCCGCTAACGAAATAATAAATCTTTTCATGTATTAATTTTTGACTGTTTTGCGGTAATACAAAAACAATGCTCAATTAATAATGAAGACTTTCCACCTCAATTCTTTTGAGACAGGATAATGAAACGAGAAAAATGTTTGCTTACTGGCAGATTGGAAAATATTTTAAGCACTACGATAAATCATAATACCGTTTCCCTTTGCGGATACTGGTGCTGAAGCAATAACTCATTCAGCAAATGGTCTGATGTTGTTTCATTCCCAATCAAATCCTGTATACTTAATTTATCCAGCAACTGGTCGACAGAATACTGAACCATTTGCCATAGTGAGCGGACAGAACAATCCACAGAATTAATGCATAATTTTTTGGCTCCGGAAAAATCACTGCAAAATCCTTTTGCAAACAAAGAACCACCCAGCGTTTTCAAAACATGGTTAATATTGATCTCTCTTGCAGGTTTTGCTAAAATGTAGCCACCCACATTGCCGGGCGTACTATTGATAAATCCTGCCTTACGAAGGATCCTTGTTAGTTTGGCAACATAAGCAGTTGACAGGCCTTCGGCAGTGCTCAAAGCCTGTATGCTCATGCTCTCGTCGTCATGGCATCTCGCAATTCGCAGTAAGATGCGCAAGCCGTATTCTTCCTGTGATGTGATTTTCATGATGAATATTTTTTTGAAAACACGAATTATTCTAATTACACGAATTATTGATACTTACCTATTTCGTTTATCTGCTGACCATTATAATTGCCCTGGAACTCAATACTTATAACTTACCGCTTCCCTACATAAATCCCAACTCCAGCATCGCCACTTCACTCATCATGCTCCTATCCCATGGTGGATCCCAAACAACAGATACATGAACGTCATTTACTCCCTCGATTGCCCTTACTTTATCTTCAACTTCCACAGGCAGTTCCTGTGCTGATGGGCAGCTTGGCGCAGTGAGTGTCATCACGATCTGTACATTATTGATAGGTAAAATTTCTACTTCATAAACCAATCCCAATTCATAAATATCTACAGGAATTTCAGGATCATAAATCTCATGCAACGCTGCAATTACTTTTTCTTTTAATTCTTCTGATTCCATTTTTATATTTTTTGCGCATTCACTGTTTTAAAGGCCAATGCATAGTTTTTCATTTGTTTGATCATCGCAACCAAGCCATTAGACCGGGTTTGAGCTAAGTGTGTCATCATGCCGATCTTGTTGATAAAATCAAGTTTCGCATCCAAAATTTCTTCAGGCGTGTTACCCGACAAAACTTTTATCAGCATGCTGATCAATCCTTTTACAATTACTGCATCACTATCAGCTTTGTAAAAAACTTTTCCATCTTTAAATTCAGACACCAACCAGACGGTTGACTGGCAACCTTTAATAATATTCTCTTCTTTCTTGAATTTGTCATCTAGCGGTTCCAGTTTTTTGCCAAGGTCGATGATGTATTCATATTTTTCTTCCCAACTGTCGAACAATGAAAATTCTTCAACTATTTCTTCTTCCCTTTCTTTTATTGTTTTGTTTTCATTCATTACGTTAGCATTTTTATTGCTTTTTTTACAGCTGCCACAAGCCTGTCAACTTCTTCTTTTGAGTTATACATCGCGAACGAAGCTCTTACCGTTCCCGGAATTCCAAAGCGTTTCATCAATGGTTGTGTGCAGTGATGACCTGTCCTCACAGCGATTCCCTGGTTGTCGAGCAATACCCCGATATCCTGTGGATGAGTATTTTTTATCACAAAAGAAATAAGGCTTACTTTGTTTTTTGCAGTGCCAATTATCCTCAATCCATCTATTGTACTTAGTTGTTCAGTGGCATACTGCAAGAGTTCAATTTCATGATTGCGAATGATATTCTTTTTCGTTTCCGTTACAAAATCCAAAGCCACCTTTAATGCAATCGTATCCGAAATATTGGGCGTCCCCGCTTCATATTTATACGGCAATTCATTAAAGGTCGTTTTTTCGAAAGTCACTTCCTTGATCATTTCACCTCCACCCATAAACACAGGCATTTCTTCAAGAATTTTTTTCTTCCCGTACAACACACCAATACCTGTTGGGCCATAAACTTTGTGTCCGCTGAAGGCAAAAAAATCACAATCCATTTTCTGCACATCAATATCGAGATGAACAGTTGATTGCGCACCATCTACAAAAACCAAAGCGCCAACTTTATGAGCCTGCTCAATTATCTGTTCAACAGGATTTACAGTACCCAAAGAATTGGAAACATGAACGATTGAAACCAGTTTTGTTTTTTCAGAAAGCAATTTCCTGTATTCCTCCATATCCAACTCACCTTCATCAGTTACCGGGATAATCTTTAGAACTGCTTTCTTTTCGTTGCACAAAATCTGCCATGGAACAATGTTCGAATGATGTTCCATTCCGGAAATAATGATCTCATCTCCTTCTGAAATATTTTTTCTTCCCCACGTATAAGCAACCAAATTTACACCTTCGGTGGTGCCTCTTGTAAAGACAATCTCATCGGTTGATTTCGCATTAATAAAATTCTTTACAGTCCCACGTGTAGCTTCATAAGCCGAAGTTGCTTCTTCTGCCAGTGTGTGAATACCGCGGTGAATGTTTGCATTGTAATTTGAATAATAATAATTCAATGCATCAATAACTGTTTGTGGCTTTTGAGAAGTGGCCGCATTGTCTAAATAAACCAATAATTGATTGTTCACTTCCCGCTCAAGAATAGGGAAAGATTGCCTGATCACGTTTACATCAAATGTCGGTTTTATGGTGGTTGTTTCCATGATTTACTCCTCCTCTATTTCATCTGAAAGTCTTGCAGCGATCAGCGTTTCAGCATATTCACGCAAGGGCTCAATTTTAATTTGTTCAACAATATTCGATGCAAATGCCTGCAATAACATTGCCTGTGCATGTTCTTTTGAAATGCCACGCGCTCTTAAATAAAACAAAGCTTCTTCATCCAATCTGCCAACGGTGCAACCGTGAGAACACTTCACATCATCTGCATAAATTTCCAACTGCGGTTTGCTGTTCACACTTGCGTCATCGCTCAATAAAATATTGTTGTTGCTTTGATAAGCGTTTGTTTTTTGCGCATCAGGCCTTACATAAATTTTGCCACTGAAAACGCCGGTAGCGTTTCCGTCGATAACACCTTTGTACAATTCATTGCTGAAACAATTGGGCATTTTGTTGTCAACCAATGTGTGATTATCAACATGCGTTTTTCCTTTCAAAAGATACAATCCATACATATGCGCTTCATTCCCTTCAGTCTCCATGATGATATTGGTATTGTTCCTGATCGTTCCTCCATTGAGTGAAAGCACCAATGTATGTACAAAACTTTTTCCAACCTGACGGATGTGTGTTGTTCCCACCTGGCTGGCAGAAAGCTTATCGTTTTGAAGTTTATAATATTCAATAATCGAATCTTTATTTACAACCACTTCTAAAACTTCATTGGTAAAACTGTCCATCGCACCGATCGTCTTATATTGCTCGATCAACTGCACTTTGGACCGTTCTTCGACAAAAACCAAGCTACGAGGTTGGGCAAGAATGTGATTTTCAGCTGCATTGGAAAGGTGGTATAAATAAACAGGATCGCGTAGTTCCTGTTTTCTTTTTACATAAATAAAAACCCCACCATAAACAAACGATGAATTAAGTCCGTAAATTCCATCATTAATGTAAATGTGGCTTTTGCCCAGGTTTTCTTTTACCAGATCTGCATATTCACTTTGCAAAGCTTTTTCCAACGGCATGATCACCAATTGATCAGCACTACTGCGAATAGTTGAAAGTTCAGGTGAAAATTTTCCATTTGCAAAAACTACTTCATTAGCTTTTTCACAGCCAGGCAATCTCATTCCATCAATATCGGACTTCGAAACACGGGCCTGTTTATCCTCAGGAAGCTGGTATTGCTTTTTGAACAAATTACTTACCACAGGGCCACTGTATTTCCATTCTTCGTTTTTATGCGTCGGAAGACCTTTGTCATTAAAAAGAGTAAAGCCTTCTTTCCTGAAATTGGATAAGAAATCGGCGGGATCCAAATCCTGTAAGCGGTTAAACTCTTTATCGAAATATTCTAATTTAATTGGTTCCATTTTTTTTCTTTAATCAACTTACAACAGTTGGATTCAATTCTTCCTTGATAAAATCATAACCTTTTTCTTCCAGTTCAAGTGCCAGTTCTTTCGTACCATTCTTCACGATCTTTCCGCCCAACAATACATGCACAAAATCGGGTTGCAAATAATCCAGTAACCGCTGGTAGTGAGTGATCACAATTATGGCGCGGTTCTCATCACGCAATTTGTTGACACCACTTGCCACAATTCGCAACGCATCGATATCGAGGCCCGAATCTGTTTCATCCAAAATGGTCAACTTCGGTTCAAGCATCGCCATCTGGAAGATTTCATTTTTCTTTTTTTCCCCGCCCGAAAAACCTTCGTTGATTGAACGTGTCAACAACGATTTATCAATCTCCACCAACTTGATTTTTTCTTTCATCAGTTTCATAAATGAAACAGCATCCAAGGGTTCCTGCCCGTGGTATTTTCTTTTTTCATTGAGCGCAGTTTTAATAAAATTATTCGTGCTCACACCGGGAATTTCCACCGGGTATTGAAAAGCGAGAAACAATCCTTCACGCGCACGATCTTCAGGTGATAAT
>DASTXM010000100.1:0-3994 GCA_035765495.1 Hanamia sp. | reverse complement strand
CAAGGCATACTTCCCCTGATCCAGAAAGAAGGTATGCAGTCTCCTGCTGTACAGGAAAAGCTGAAGCAAATGCAATATTATGATTCCGTTAATCTGCTAAAGGTTGAAAAAATTCTTGATGAATATGGATGGCTGGGCTTTGATAAAATTGGCAATATGGGAGCAATTACGCTGTTTTTAGTAATACAGCATTCTCCACTTAAGGTTCAGGAAAAATATCTTCCTATGATGCGGAAGGCAGTAAAAAATAAGCAAGCTTTTGCAGGCAATCTCGCATTGCTTGAAGATAGGGTAGCTTTAGGTGAAGGCAGGAAACAAATATATGGGAGCCAGATAGGGACAGATACAGTAACGCGAAAGAACATTCTGCTGCCTCTTGAAGACCCTGAAAATGTGGACAAAAGAAGAGCGGCTGTTGGCCTTGGTCCCATAGCGGATTATTTAAAAGGCTTTGGCATTGAATGGGATCCAAAAGCTTTTAAGAAGCAGCAAGATGAGGCTGAATTAAAAATCAGGAAATAATGAAATTGATCGAGGTATAGTTTCTTAATTATTCAGATTTCGAAACATTTTGTTTGCAGGGTTCAGCGTTTCGGTCGATCTTTTGAACTATTTACTGCTATATGAATACCCGCCCACATCATCCAGAAAGCCAAAGCATTTCCAACTATAAATACGGGTCCAAGAGCAACAACGTGAAGGCCCTGAACAACCAATCCTCCTATGGCAAGGCTACATGCGCCGAGCACAGCTAGCACCTTTACCCAAACAGGTGTCCACTGTGTACTAACGGCAAGTAAAATAAAAGCAAGCGCAAAAAAAGGCCAACCTACTGCCTGCATCACATCTATCAGGGAAAGCAAGGGGCTGGTGCCGTCGGTTGCCACCCTGGCAACGTCTGTACGTGCTGCCAGTTCAACAGAGAACTCCAGTGCCATGAATACGCAAGATATGATACCGAGGCGAATAGCGGCGGAGGCTGTTTTTTTTGATTCATCCAGTAGAAGGAATAAGGACCAGGCGACAAAAAATGCTGATACCAGGGCACACCAGTGTGCGACAGGCCACATTTTATCTGATAACATTGAAACAATCGCCATTTTAAAATCTTGTCCCTGATGGCCTGCCGGGTGAAGAGCACCGGCCAAAAAAAAAGCAAGTCCTCCTGTTGCGAGTAATATTCCCGCCAATGGTTGGAAGGTTGTATTTGCAGGAACCTCTACTTTTGAATTTGCACTATCTGACATCTTTTAAAAACTTTAAAAGCTATTATATAATAATTGTGTTTTTAATGAATCAAATTGTAATGCTTTTTTAAATTAAAAAATCAACTTTTATTTTTTAATAGTAGCAGCCAGAAGCTTTCGGACTGAAAAGTTTCTATTTTCAAATATACACTTATATAATAAAATTGTATGGGTAAAATTACAAAATGGAATGATCTTCATAAGTTGGAAACAGCCTGATCAAAATTTTCTCCCAAACTGCTGCGATATCTTATACTACCTGCAAGTACTTCTATTATTATTCGATTCTTAATTCAAATGAAGGGGGGAGAAAACAATTATTCCCTATTTCGTAAATCACTTTTCCCGATTACATAAACTGACCGGCTTGCTATAAATCAGTTTTGCAAATAAAAATTTATTCAAAGCATGAAGAAGAGTGTATTATTTATCGCAGCATTATTTCCGTTAAGTTTATTTGCACAAACAAAAGACAGTACAAAGACCATTTCACTTAAAGAAATAGTCGTAACAAAAATTAAAACAGTGGGAGGAACAGGCCATATGCCTGAAGTGAAAGATGGGATCATATATGCCGGTAAAAAGAATGAAGTGATATTGGTTGATAGTCTTGATGCCAATAAGGCGATTAATAACACAAGGCAGATACTTGGAAGAATTCCGGGATTAAATATTGTTGAAACAGAAACCGGTGGTTTTACAGCCAATGGTATTGCCACCCGTGGACTTAACCCTTCTCAAAGTATTGAGATGAATACCCGCCAAAACGGATACAACATCAGCGGCGATGTTTTTGGGTATAATGAGGCTTATTATCTTCCACCAATGGAAGCAGTAAGCCGTATTGAGATGGTGCGTGGTGCGGCCTCGCTACAGTTTGGCCCTCAGTTTGGAGGCATGGTAAATTATGTTTTAAACGAACCACCAAAAGACAAACCTTTTGAATTGTACACTTCACAAACAGCAGGTAGTAATGGTTTATTCAACACGTTCAATTCTGTAGGAGGCACTATTCATAAAATAAGTTATTATGGTTTTGCTCAATTCAGGACTATGAAAGGATGGCGGCCAAACAGCAACCAATGGCAGTTATCTACCTTTGCTAAAATACAATATACTCCTTCTGAAAAATTCAACTTGGGAGTGGAATACACACTTCTTCGTAACAGGATAAAAATGCCAGGAGGCCTCACTGACAGCATGTTTAAGGCCAATCCAAGGTCTTCTTTCAGAAGCAGGAACTGGATAAAAAGTCCATGGAATATTGTGACCGCTTATGCTAATTTTACATTTTCTCCACAAACTTCTTTAAATATAAAAAGCTCTTTAATGATTAGTAACCGTGCATTGGTTTGGCGAAATGAAGACGGTGGCGCAGGTGCATTGGATGAAATTAATCCTTCAACAGGAACATATGTGAATCGTGAAGTAGAAAATGAAGATATGAATAATACCACTACAGAAATAAGGTTCCTGCATAATTACACTTTTGGTAAAATGAAGAATACGCTTGCGGCTGGTATAAGATATACGTATGCCTGGTTTAAAAAACAGAGTGGCGGAGAAGGAACAACCGGATCTGATTTTGATCTTTCTATTACCGGCAAATACGAAAAAGATATTGATTTCACTACCACTAATATTGCTCCTTTTGCAGAAAATATTTTCAGGATCAACCATCATTTTAGCGTCACCCCCGGCTTTCGTTTTGAATACCTTAAAAGCACAAGCAATGGGTATAAAGAATCAGATGGCGTAAATATTATTTCCAATGAAAACAGAGAAAGATATATTCCACTATTTGGAATAGGAACAGAATATAAGACAACTGGCAATACGAATGTATATGCCAATATCAGCCAGGCTTACAGACCAATTTCATATTCAGAAATTTCTCCGATTGGTGTTACTTCGAAAATAGACCCGAACCTGAAAGATGCCACTGGTTTTAATTCCGATCTGGGTTATCGCGGAACCATCAAAAATTATTTGAACTTCGATATTGGTTTGTTTTATATGGCCTACAATAACAGGATCGGGACCATTCTGGTTAATACAGCGTCGGGTGAACCTTACACTTTACGCACTAATGTGGCCAATAGTGTACACAAGGGATTGGAAAGCTACGTGGAATTTAACCTGTTAAAATACCTCAACGAGCATTCTAAAAAAGGATTAAGCATTTTTAATTCCCTTGCTTTGATTGACGCAAAATATACAAGCGGTGAATTTAAAGGCAACAGGGTTGAGGCATCTACAAAATATATCAACAGAATTGGCATTTCTTATTCTGATAAAAAATTATCAGGCACTGTTCAAATGAGTAATGTCGGCGATGCTTTTGGTGATGCTACCAATGTTCGAATTAGTTCAGATCCTGTTGCAGGCTACATTCCTGCTTACACCGTTTTTGACGCCAGTGCCACTTTCCGCATCAAACGCTATTCATTGAAAGCAGGTATCAATAACATTGCCGATAAAAAATATTTTACCCTACGTGCAGATGAATATCCGGGGCCTGGAATTATTCCATCTATTGGAAGAAGTTTTTATGTGGGAGTAACAGCAAAGTTTTGATCATTTTTTATTTTTCAGGGCAACAACTGTAAAAAGAAGTGCTTATAATATTTAGCTAAGTGATTGATGCATTGTATTTTTTGCAAACCAATATTTATTATAAATCAGGAGGCAGAATCCGTATTCTGCCTCCTGGTTTAAATCATCCGAACAGTTACGATAGTGGCTAT
>DASTXM010000099.1:0-6393 GCA_035765495.1 Hanamia sp. | reverse complement strand
CATACGATTCATGACCGTCTAAAAAAGAAGGGCGATCTGTTTGCAGGAGTGATGGATGAAAAAATAAGGAAGAATAATTCGGAAATATTGAAACGGCTTTTGTAAGGAGTGTCGTGGAAAACCACACAGAAATCGAATTCATGCTTTAATCAAAACCAATCTGTAAATCTCTTTCAAGAAAATTGTATCGTTATACCATTTTCTGCAACTGCTTTAGCCGCATCAATTCTGCGTTAGTTACTTTTTGTCTCTTATAGAAGCAGTTGAATATTTTGTTTTATAAAAATATTTAATCAGCTTTCCTATCTCCTGCGCTTCTCAATACCTTCCTTCGGAGTATAATGTCCAAACCCGATAATCATTTTCCATGAGTCGGTTGTAATCTTTCGTGCTTAAATCATAACAATAGTTATCTCACAGTAAATTGAACCTTCGTCCCTTCTCCCCTGCGAAAAAAGATTTTCTCATTGAGCTTACGGGTCAGATGTAAGGAAATTAAATAACGGATAAATGCATAAATTTCTTTTCAAAAGATACTAAAAACATTCCCTGATCGTTTGTAACTTTATTGTCATAAAAAAAAGATACCGATATGCAACCATTACAGCAGGACATCAGGAAAGACGTTATCAAACATCCGTTCAGGAATATTGAGATCATTTATGAAGAGGGTAAGTCAACCCTTACTGAACAGGATGAAGAATTGATAGAAGGATATATCCACTTACACGACTTTGAGCACCAAATGAAGACAACCGCAGAGAAACTGAATCGCGAATCGGTGTCTGTAAACGAAACCTTGGAGGAGCTGCATGAAGAATTAAAAACCGTGCGGGCCAGCTTCGATAACTGCTGCAAACTGGCTGATAAACTCTCTGAGCCAACTTATTCATTGCAGGAAACCAGCCTGCAGAAACTGGCGATAGCACGGCACCAAACTGAAGAGGAAATAAAAGCTTACCATGATAAATTATTGGAAGTGTATGAAGCGGCCAAACGCGTGCAGGAAGAGTTCAACCAATATCAGGAAGCCAATGAAAACCAGACAGAAGGTATCTACCATAAGTTCTCTGACCTCGTATGTGACCATGCGCAGAATTGGAAAAACAATACGATCAATATTGCCGATTTTGACCAGCAGTTTGACCAATTCAGGGAATATACAACTGCGTTGGAAAGCTACCGCGAATCACTGGTGGAGGAATCGGAATCAGCCATGACCAATTATACGAATCTCAATAATGAAAGTACTGCCTTATACAACGTCTGGAATGAATTCATAAAACGCATTGATCTGCTGACTAAGATGGCCGACCTTCAAAACAATGCAACCGGTTTTACTGAGAATTGAGCAAACCCTCCATCAAATACCGGAACACTTAGAACCTTGCGAATAAAAAAATTCATCGTCTCCCGGCAGTAAGCAAACCAATAAATCGAAATTTTTATCGAACCTTCACAGAATCCGTAAATTTGTATCAGCAGAAGCGTAAGAAAATGAGATTGGTATCTTACTAGTGTGTTAGTGTGAAGAGAAAAAGAAAATTCCACACCAAGCCGCAAAGGAACAAAGATCCCGACGCAGCATTTCGAACCCTATGCACCTCTTCGTGTTTCCTTCGCGCTCTTCGCTTCTTGGTGCAAGAAAAAGAGAAAGAAGATTTCACGAAGAAAACGAACCAAGGGTTCGCAAAGAAGCTTTAACTCTTTCTGCCGCAACAAAATATTTTCTGATCAAAAAAATTGCAATAACGTATGAAGAAAATAGGCTTTTTATCCTTTGGGCATTGGGCCAGTCATCCCTCCTACAAAGTACGCTCTGCAGCGGATTCCCTGCTACAATCTATTGACCTCGCGGTAGCTGCAGAAGAAATTGGTATGGACGGTGCGTATTTCCGCGTACACCATTTTGCGCAACAACTCGCATCGCCGTTTCCCTTGCTTTCGGCCATTGGCGCTAAAACCAGCAGGATAGAAATCGGAACCGCTGTCATTGACATGCGTTATGAAAACCCGTTGTACATGGTAGAAGATGCCGGCGCCGCTGATCTTATTTCCCGTGGTCGTTTGCAACTGGGTGTCAGCCGGGGTTCACCTGAGCAGGTCATCGATGGCTGGCGCTATTTTGGTTACGAGCCGGCTGAGGGTGAAGATGATGTGGCGATGGGCCGCCGCAAAACACTCGAATTTCTTGATAAACTGAAAGGCGTTGGATTTGCACAACCCAATCCCAACCCGATGTTTCCCAATCCACCAGGATTACTGCGTGTGGAACCGCATTCAGAAGGTTTGCGGGAGCGCATCTGGTGGGGAGCCGGTTCTAATGCCACGGCAGTTTGGGCTGCCGAACATGGGATGAACCTGCAAAGTTCTACACTGAAAGAAGACGAAACCGGAAAACCTTTCCATGTCCAGCAGGCAGAGCAGATTCGCGTGTATAAAGAAGCCTGGAAGAAAGCAGGCCACCAGCGCGAACCGCGTGTTTCCGTGAGCCGCTCCGTTTTTGCCATTGTAAATGACATGGACCGTTATTATTTTGGCCACGAAGCAGAGCGCAGCGACCAGGTAGGTTTTATCGAAAAAAACAAACGCGCCATTTTCGGCAGAAGTTATGCTGCGGAACCTGCGCAACTCATAAAGGAACTTGCGAAAGACGAAGCCATACAGGAAGCGGACACGCTTCTTTTAACTGTGCCCAATACACTCGGTGTAGAATACAATGTGCATGTGCTGAAGTCTGTTTTGGAATATGTGGCACCGGAGTTGGGTTGGCGATAAGAAAAATCAATGTGCCAGGTCCAAACGATTTCTATTTATAAGGATTTGCAATCGTTAGCGGTTGTATCAAAATCGTCTTCACCTTTTTGCCCTTGTATTGTGCCGGTATCCATTTAGGGCCGCCGTCTATCGCATTAAATCCAATCATTGCCAGCATGGAAGTTTTCATCGTAAGTGGTCTTACGTCTGTGATAGTGCCGTCACTATCGATCATCAATCTCATTAATACGGTACCATAATCAGCATCAGAAAAATCAGGAACATGGCTTAGAAGAGCCTTTGTAATGTATCGCTGCCACTCGGCTTTTGCCAACGTATTGTAACCGGAATAAAAGATACTTTCTTTTCCCACTTCCCTTCCTGTTCGTAAAAGCTGTATCAAAAGCGAACCCTTGTTGTATCAAAACCGGACACTTTATTTTTTCATGTATGATAACTGATTGAAAAACAATTAATAAGTAAATGGCATACATTTTCCGGAGTAAAAACGAAGCAGGGTTTCCTCCTGAAAATACGAAATACAATTATTTATTGTTCTGGTGAATAGAGGTTATTGAGGCAAATAGTCGGAACGCATCCATCAATTAAATGCTAAAAAATTATTTGAAAATAGCCGTCCGGCATCTTACAGCACATAAATTGTTTTCCCTTATTAACATTTTGTGTCTTGCTATAGGTATTACATTTTCAATGATCATTGGCGTTTACATTTTGAACCAGGAAGCAGTAAACAGTCATCTTAAAAATGTAGAGAATCAGTATATCATTAAGAGTAAGTGGAAGACAAAAGATATGGGGCTTGACATTACTACCCTCGGCCCTCTTGCCAAAACTTTAAGAACAGAATATCCGAATCTTGTTGCCAATTATTATCGCTACAACCCCGTTACCAACGTGGTTTCAGCCGGCGATCAACATTTTAAAGAAGACATATCCATTGGCGATACAACTTTTGTAAGTATGTATGCGCTTCCGCTTTTGTATGGCGATCCAAAGCAGGCTTTTGAAAATAATAATTCCGCCGTGATTACTGAAACTATGGCCCAAAAGCTTTTTGGAAAAAAAGATGTAATTGGCAAAAGAATTTCCATCCAAACGACGGTAAATAATGAAACCCAGGACTATACGGTTTCTGCGGTCTTAAAAGATATCCCTTATAATTCAGTATTCAATCTTGCCGGAGATAATTATGGAGTTTTTGTTCCCTCTGTTGGCAACCGTTATTATCAGGGTGGTGACGGAGCTGACAACTGGAATCAATTATTTGAAGTAGGAATGGTGGAATTGCAAAATGGGAAAACGCCTAATGATTTGAAAAAACCATTACAACAAATCCTGGCAAAATACACTCCTGAAAGCATTCAAAAAAATCTTGAAGTGGAACTGGCGCCTGTCAACACTTACTATTCCCAAAGCAGCCGGGTTCAAAAAATGATCACTACCCTTTCGTTGGTAGCCCTGTTTATTTTATTGATGGCGATAATCAATTTTATAAATATCAATATCGGCATTTCTTCTTACCGGTTAAAAGAAATAGGCTTGCGCAAGGTATTTGGTGGAGCAAGAAGACAACTGATCACTCAATTTATTACAGAAGCTTTGCTGCTTACTTTCGTGTCTGCTATTATTTCAATAGTTTTTTATGAATTGCTCCGGCCGGCTTTTGGCAACATCCTTAACATCACTTTTATTTCTTTCCGGAATTTTACTTTAAACCAATTCTTATTACTTGGCTTGCTTGTTTTTGTTGTTGGTTTTATTTCTGGAATTTATCCGGCTTTTGTTTTAAGCGCTTCCAATGTGTTGCATGCTGTAAAAGGAAAGATCGATTCAGCTAAAGGTGGCCTGATGCTTCGAAAGGTTTTACTGGTAACACAGTTTACTATTGCCATTGTTGTTTTCATCAGCACGTTGAATGTTTCAAAGCAAATCTCTTATGTTTTCAATAAAGACCTTGGCTACAACAAAGAGCAATTGATGGTGATAAATGCGTTGCCCAAGCAATGGGATTCTTCCGGTGTAAAAAGAATGCAAAATATAAAAGCTCGTTTAGAACAACTTTCTTTTGTAAAAGATGCATCCTTATCCTTTGAAGTTCCGGACAGAAAACCACCCAATGCGATCGACTTGTTGCCGGTTGGAAGCAGCAACAATCAGCCGGTTTTTATTTCCGGAACCATTGCAGATAAAGACTATGCAGCTACATTTGGTTTGCATGTTTTATCCGGTACTTTTTTTAGCCAGCAGGGAGCCAATATTCCCGGCCACGTAGTCTTAAATGAATCCGCAGCAAAGGCGCTTGGTTTCTCAACTCAATCAGCAATTGGCAAACAAATAAAATGGGTTTCAGCAAATGTAATGCTTACGGTAAGTGGTGTGGTTAAGGATTTTAATTACTCAAGCCTGCAACAAAAAATAGAACCTGTCGCATTTACGAATGTAGAAGATGCTTTGGCATATCGATTTCTCACCGTTAAATTAAGCACTTCCAATATGCCGATGGCCATTAAGTCGATAGAACAAAAATGGAAATCTCTGGCACCGAATTCTCCTTTTGAATACACTTTTATGGACGAAAATTTCCAATCGCTTTACCAATCCGAATTACAATTAAAATCCGCAAGCACTATCGCTACGATCTTAAATTTTTTGATCGTTTTTATGGGAATATTTGGTGTGGTCGCATTTACACTGGCAAAGAGAAGCAAGGAAATAGCTGTTAGAAAAGTGTTGGGGGCCGGAGTAAAAAATATCATTGTATTATTTATAAAAGATTATGCGCTGCTTATTTTGATTGCCAACATTATTGCATGGCCGTTGGCTTATCTGATGGTGAATCATTGGTTACAAAGCTATGCGTACAGGATAGAACAAAGTATTACACCTTATTTATTTGCCGGCGCTTTGGTTTTTGTAACGGCGTTTATTTTCGTCACGCTTCAATGTTTTAAAACGGCGTTGGCGAATCCTGTGAAGAGTTTGAGAAGTGAATAATGTAGCAATTTCAAAATGTGAAAATTCTGAAATGGGAAAATTTGAATTATTTGTTGCCTGACTATAAACATAACGGTTACCATTAAACGAAAACAGGATGTTTAAAAATTTCTTCAAAACCACCATCAGGAGCCTTCAAAAAAATAAAGGCTATAGTTTTCTCAACATTTTTGGTCTGGCAATTGGTATTGCCTGCGCGGGTTTTATTTTTTTGTGGGTAGAAGATGAATTAAGCTTTGATCAGTTCAACGCAAAAAAAGATCAGCTATATTTTATCAGGGAAAATCAAAAATACGATACGTACACTGCAACGTTTGGTTCTACACCTGCACCGATGGCCCCGGCCATTAAGGCAGAAATTCCGGGCATTGCCAACACCTGCCGCATCAATGGCGTCGATACAAAGCTGATAACCATTGGCGATAAATCTATGTATGCAAGCGGAAGTTATGTGGATGCTTCGTTGTTTAGCATGTTTACTTTTCCTTTTGTGGAAGGCGATGCAAAAACAGCTTTTAAAGAATTGCATTCAATGGTCATCACACAGTCAACTGCAAAAAAGTTTTTTGGCAACGAAACGAATGTGATTGGCAAAACAGTGCGTGTTGATAACAAACAGGA
>DASTXM010000098.1:0-22870 GCA_035765495.1 Hanamia sp. | reverse complement strand
GAAGTAACGCCTATGCACAGGTCTGGAGACGCTGCGCAAGGACGCTTTATCCCTTCGTGCTTCTTTGTGCCTTTGCGTCTTTGTGGTTCAAACTGCCCTCTTCCAAAGCCGGCTTCGAGGGCCTCAGCCTGGCATCATTCTCTCTTTCGTGTTTCTTTGGACCTTTTAAGCCTGGTAAATTAATATAAACTTCATCGTCCGGTCTTTTTTCTGATTTTCTTTTCAACAGTTTCCTTTCTTTTCTGCCACCTGGCAATAGGTTCGGGATTGTATAAAGCCACTCCTTTTTTATCAACAAGGTGAAACGCCTTGTTTAGTTTCTGGCTTATCTCAGTGACTTTTTTGGAAGGCTTTCCCGATTCAGCTTTGTAAAAGTTTTCAAAAGCCTTTATACCGGAATTAATAATTGAAAGTTCTTTCTTGTAATCTTTTTCCTTCCGGTAAATGATCATTAACCGGTCATAAGCATTTGTGTTTAAAGGATCCCTTTTTAAAATCTCATTATACAATTCAATCGCTTTGGGAACTGTATTTTCAGCTTCGCGGGCCTGGTCTGTCAATTCATTTATTGAAATACTACTTTCGATTTCTGTTGACTTAGACATAACCTGCTTTTTTTAATTCAATAAAATTATATGCCAGAGTTCAAAACTACCGGGATTTTTCCTTAACAATACTCTTAGTCTCTGGAATTCTTCTATTATTGAATTATAGGATCTTTCCTTTGTGTTTCTTCCCGTCTTCCTGCCTTGTGGTTCAAAAACAAGTCTCCTTTGTGTTTCTATATTTCTTCCCTTCTTTATGGTTCAAAAAGAAATCAACTTTGTGTTTCTTTGGGGCATTGAGCCTTTGTGTGAAATTGTTTCTCTTAAAACCCGGGTTCAGAAAATGAAAAAGGTTGAGAGAAAAATGAGGTTGTATTGTACCCTCCTTGTAAAGTTGTATACTTTTCCAGGGACAAAATAATCATTAATCGATGCTCTTTAAACAGTTGAGGTAAGTGAAGATTCTTTTTAATATCTTTATTTCTAAATTAAACTCTAGGCGCAGAAAACAAGCTATCCTGCAAGCCACCTTTAATACTTTACCGATTGCTATTCTTCACTCAAAAATATCTTTTTATTTTTCTGCTCATAATGCCTGTTGCAGCCCTTAGTCAAATAGAAATTGCCGGGGTAGTGAGGGATTTTGATAGCCAGGAGCCGATTCCGGGCGCAAGTATTTTCATCAAATCACTCGGAAAAGGAACAACAGCTACCGACTCAGGAAAATTTAACATCACTATTCCCATCAATTCTTATGAATTCACAGTCTCTGCATCGGGGTATAAATCCACGTCCAAGATGGTTTATCCACTGGATCAAAGCTATCTCGTAATTGAGCTTAAGAAAAAGCCGCCCATTGAACTACCGGAAGTGGTAATCGGATCAAGAAGCCCGGATGCCAACGTATCCGAAATGAAGATGAGCACCGTAAACATTAATGTAGCCCAGTTGCGCAGGACACCAATGGTGGCTGGCGAAGCTGACCTGATTAAGGCACTCACGATGCAAAATGGAATTACTTCAGCGGGCGAGGGAGCAAATGGGTTCAATGTTCGCGGCGGAAACGTTGACCAGAACCTGGTTTTGCTCGATGGGGCACCTGTCTTTAATACAGCTCATTTATTGGGATTTTATTCAATTGTAAGTGCGGATGCTGTCCAGAACTTTACTTTGTATAAGGGTACGATGCCGGCTTCGTACGGAGGAAGGTTATCGTCACTGGTTGCCATAAATATTAAACAGGGCAATGAAAATAAAGTTCGTTTCAATACCGGTGCCGGCCCGATCAGCAGCCACGTTTTTGTTGACGGACCGATCAGTAAAAAACTGACATTTTTTGCGGGCACACGCGTTGCTTACCCCGGGTTTATGATAAGTTTTTTACCGGAAAACGTTAAGAATAGTAATGCATTTTTTTATGACGGCACCGGGAAGGTCAATTATAAAATTAATGGCAAGAACCAGCTTTCGCTTTCACTGTACAGAAGTTTTGACAGCTTCAAATTTCCGGGAGACACCAGTTATGGATGGCAAACAAATATTGCTTCGTTAAACCTGAGATCGGAACTAACCAAAAAACTTATTTTTAACCTGAACGGAAACTATAGCAAATACTTATCAGATATTAACGGGCTGCAACGGAACTATGAATTCAAATTACAAAATGATATACGGCATACAGAAGCAAAGCCAAGCTTGTCCTATCGCTTACCGGACGACAATACTGTTGAATTGGGTGCCGATTTTATCAACTATAATATTGGCCCGGGAAAATTGAAGCCTTCGGACAAAAGATCTGTAATTAACGACATCCGCCTCGAAAGTGAATACGGCACTGAGACATCTGCTTTTTTTTCAGGAAGGTTTAAAATCAATAACCTCTTTTCGATTGAAGCTGGAATAAGACAATCTAATTTTTTCTATAAAGGTCCACACACGATTTACGTTTATGAAAACGGGCAACCCCAATCAGTTGCTACATTAACAGATAGCATTTTTTATCAAAAGAACAAAACGATACAATCCTACGGAGCGTGGGCGCCGCGGGCATTATTAAAAATCCAGGTGGATGACCAAACATCTTTTAAGATGAGTTACAACCGGCTCTACCAGTATCTTCAGATGATTTCCAATACAATTTCCGTTACCCCGGTCGATTACTGGAAGCTGTGCGACAACCAAATTAAGCCCGCAAGGACAGATCAGTATGGGTTCGGTATTTTCAGGAATTTTGACAACGACATCATTGAATCATCAGTTGAAGGATTTTATAAAACATCCATAAATCTTCTTGATTATAAAAACGGTGCTGATCTTTCATTAAATCCATATTTAGACGCAGCCCTTCTGCATGCAAATGGTAAAGCTTACGGAATTGAATTCAACATTGCGAAAACGAAGGGAAAATACACAGGCCAGGTGGCGTATACGTGGTCAAGATCGTTTTGGCAGGACGTTACTCAGTTTCCAAATGAAATAGTGAATAATAGATCATATTATCCGTCTAATTCCGACAGGCCATTCGACCTTAATATTTCAGCCGGCGTTAAGCTGGGTAAGGGATGGGATTTTAATTGCGACTTTACCTATGTAAGTGGCCGGACAGCTACTTATCCTGATGGAACTTACATCATCAATGGTACAATTGTTACCAATTACTCATTAAGGAACAAAGACCGCCTTCCCGATTACAACAGGTTAGATATTTCGTTCTCACACGATTCGCGCAGGTATGGGCAACAAAAAAAATACACGATTTTTAATTTTTCCATTTATAATGTATATGCAAGGAGAAACCCTTATTCAGTCTACTTTCAACGAAGTGACCATGGACTGAATTCTTATGAGCTGTCTGTACTTGGAACCATTATTCCTTCAATCACGTTATACTTTTTCTTTTAGCTTATATGTACAATCACCGATTAACAGGAACCCTTTTCATTGTCTTAATTTTTTCGGCATGTGGCTGCATTAAGGAAATTGCTGCACCTATAAGGCATTCAACACCTACTTTGGTCGTTGAGGGATCAATAACAACAGAGCATCCTCCTTACACTATTCAATTGAGTTATAGCGGAAGTTTTACCTCTTCAGATATCAACCTAAATCAAATCTTTGTCGATGATGCCGCGGTAGTAATACATGACCAAAATGGAGATTCAACTGTATGCAATCGAACTTATCCCGGAACCTACCAAAGCGCTGATTCGAATTTTGTGGGAAAGGTGGGCCATAGCTATTCAATAACGATCCATCTTGCCAATGGCAAAACTTTTGTTTCGAAACCTGAAACAATTCTCCCGGTTTCGCCCGTTGACAGTGTTTCGTTAGTATATGACAGTTCCACTATTTATGATGTAAGACCCAACCAGTTTCTTGTATCAGTCCATACTCACGACGCTGTTGATTCCCAAAACTATTACCGCTGGACCGCTTCCGGTTATGTTGCCCGCAAATCATGGGGATTGCCTTGTAATCCATTTGGTTCCCCACCCTGCACAGATCCTTATATGTGCAAGTGTTATGCATTGTGCGAACAATACGTGGAAAACAATCAGATAAATGTTCTTTCAGACAAACTTGTGAATGGTCGCGAAATCATCCGGGACGTATTCCACTCCCCGATTTACTGGTTTGGTAAGCATTTCCTCGAAATAAAACAATATTCATTAACCAGTGACGCCTATTATTTCTGGCAACAATACATTGCGCAAACCACCCGAACCGGCAGCATACTTGATCCGCTTCCGGCATCACTCCTTGGAAATATTTACAACCAGGCGGATAGCAATGATGTAGCACTTGGCTTGTTTGCCGCATCAGATGTTTTTGTAAAAAAAGTGATCATAATACCCTACTCCTACCAGGAATATTGGTTGAGAAGCACCGCGGAGGAGTTCATAAAGCCAGGCGATTGTCACGCCACTTACCCAAATTCATTACCTGATTTGGCGGAACCTTCGGGATGGGAAAATGCAGAAGTTATTGAGTTTCGTTGAAGAATCCTGAAAAAACTATAATTCATTTAGCCTTTCTTCGTGGTTCAGAATCAAGTCACCTTGGTGTTTCTTCGCGTCTTCCTGCCTTTGTGGTTCGAAATCTCCTTCCGGTTTTATTTCTAATTATTTAATAGCTTTAACATAAAACGGTGGGTAAATGAAAAACAAGGAAAAAGAGAAAAGTAAAAATGTTCTTTCAGAATCGGAAGCTCTATACAGTGAACGAGCTATTAAATCCTTTTCTTCTTTTGAGGAAGCCAACGAAGATGATGCAAAAGCCAAATCAAGGCTCTCACCTGAACAGCACCTGGCGAATGTGATAAAAAGAATTAAAGAAATGTATGCAGATGAACTGAAAAAGCCAATGGACAAAACTCTAAAGTTTAGAAATGATTAATCTATTCACTCTTTACCAGCTACTGCATGCTTGAAGGATCTTCACTTCTTTTTATCGTTCAGGCCGCTTAGAGCGTCCCGACCGGGGTTGAAAATTCTCTTCTTCCAAAGCCGGCTTACAGGGCATCAACCTGGCACCATTTCTCTCCTTCGTGTTCCTTCTTGTCTTTGACTCTTCGTGGTTCAAATACCCTCTCCTAAAACCGGCTTCGAGAGCCTCAGCCTGACACCATTTTCTCCTTCGTGTTTCTTCTTGTCTTTGCGTCTTTGTGGTTCAAAAAATTGGATTGCGCAAGCAATCTCAAGATTAGAACGGCAATATAGAACCCAACAGAGTCCGCCTTCAATGACGACTGCTAATTTAGCTTATCCGTATCGAAGATGTTCTAAAAAACGATGATCGTTTTCATTTAACCGTCATTGCGACGCGCTTGATTAATGCCCCTGGTGAAGTCGAATCGCCTGCGCGGAAGCAATCTCCTGATTAGAACGACGATCTCTTCGTGTTTCTTTGTGCCCTTTGTGCCTTCGCGGTTCAAAAAAAAAGGATTGCGCAATCAAAAGGAAGTAACGCCTATGCACAGGTCTGGAGACGCTGCGCAAGGACGCTTTATCCCTTCGTGCTTCTTTGTGCCTTTGCGTCTTTGTGGTTCAAACTGCCCTCTTCCAAAACCGGCTTCGAGAGCCTCAGCCTGACATCGCTTGCGGAGTCAGTTTATAATTTCTCCTTTCACATTCGCGAGCTTCTCTTTCCATTTTTCAATTTCGGAAGGACTTTGTCTCGCCCAATCCGTCACTTCCCCAACAATTTTTAAAGGGGCGTCAGTTCTATAAGATCGTGTGGGATTACCGGGGAATTTTTTATCAGTCACATTTGGATCATGTTCAAAGCTTCCGGTCGGTTCTACGATATAAACCCTTTCAGATCCATCACCCTTTGCCAAAGCCGCGGCAAGACCAGCGCCATTAACAAGGGGTGTAAAGTAGATGTGGTTCATTATTAGCCCTTCCTTGTAATTGGAATTGCCGCCGGGTGTAAGCAAATCCCCCACATTCAAATCTGCTTTTGTGCCGTGATAAAAAGGACCTTTGTCTGATGGATTGTTTGTGAACGATTTGGCTTTCTCATAATTCTTTTGGGCGTTGCCCTTGTCGCCACATTCTTCGTAGCATTTTGCAATGTTTGAATAAAGCGATGGAAATGCTGCTTCAACAGCGGGATCATTTATTTTTAAGGCAAACTCTAAAGAAGTTTGCAGCCATTTTAATTTGTCATCAACATTTTTTTGATGGCGCGCCACAAAATAAGAAGCGAGGTATTTTTCAAAGTCGTTGCTTGCTTCATTCCAGGCTTGAAGAAATAGTTCGCTGGCTTCTGCAGGTTTTCCTGCTTCTTCCATTGACATTGCCTGAACACAGAGCCTGACAACAGGATTATTTGGGCTGAATTCCATTGAAAAGATTTTTAGATTAATTATCGAATTTAAATATTATTCGCGCTTCGAAGTAATAATTCAATTATTGTTCTATTGTTTTATTATTTAAATGTTGTCACTAACGTTCAGTCATACACGAAATAAAAATGTTCGATAAAACTTCGTTCACTGCTCTATCTAAACTCCATCCCAAAGATTCTCAAACTCAACACCATCTATATTTCTTGTTAACATCGCCTTCCGCACTTCTTACAGGCATATTTATTGTGGCATTTTTTGAAAAATCTTTCACCATTTAAAAACGAAATTATGAATGAAAATAATCAGAAAAGAGTAGCCATTCTTACTGAAAATGGTTTTGAAGAAGTTGAATTGACCAGCCCTAAAAAAGCGATGGAAAATGCGGGTTTTAAAGTGGATATCGTTTCTTCAGAAACCGGCCACGTAAAGGCATGGGACCACGATCACTGGTCTATCACCTTGCCGGTTGACGTTAATTTATCGGATGCCAATCCAAATGATTATGATGCGCTAATGATTCCCGGCGGCGTTTTGAATCCCGACAAAATGAGAATGCAAAAAGACTATGTGATTTTCGCGAAATCTTTTATGGAATCAGGAAAGCCGGTGGCAGCCATTTGTCACGGACCACAATTGCTGATAGAAACAGGAATGGTCAACGGAAGAAAAATGACTTCCTATCCTTCAATAAGCACCGACCTGAAAAATGCCGGCGCGCAATGGTTCGACAAGGAAGTGGTTGTGGATGAAGGTTTGGTAACAAGCCGCAGCCCGAAAGACCTCGATGCTTTCAATAAAAAACTGATAGAAGAAGTAAAAGAGGGAATGCACCAGGAGGCTTAAAGATTTCAATTAAGAAAAATCCTTCCACAGTGGCTGCGGAAGGATTTTTTTTGAGCAAAATAAAAATTGGCATTTTTTGTTTGCCTGCTAATCAAATCTTTTCAGCAAGGCAAGGCCATTGTATTCTTCCAGTTCATCGCCGGAGACAAAAACAGTGTCGCCGCCGTATTCACTGTTTTTCTCTATCATTTCATCAATGATATCATCAACATTTGCGTCGTCCTCATCCACGGGTTCTACAACGTTATTATCCACTTTTGCTGGTTGGATAAATCCTTCTTTCACATATAAAACACTGCCTTTCCCTTCAATGATGGCTTTCCAAATTTCACTGAGATCTGTTTCAAAATCACCGGCCCCGGCATTCTTGGTCAATTCCGTCAACAACCGGTCGTTTTTTTCACGATGCCATTCCTGCACTTTTGGCCACACCGCATCAATAATGTTGTGGGCGTCTTCCTTGTCTTTATTTCCATCAATGTGGCCAGCAACATTTTCTTTGTTGCCGCCGGCTTCAATGAAATCAGCATAATTCGAAGTATCAGTACAAACGAAAACGGGAAGCTTTTTTTCGTCAAGCACATCATCCAACTGATCATTTACATTCCTGTAAAATTCGAGTACAAGTCCTGTTTCCCTGTTGAATAATTTTCCTTCGCCGGGAACGGTATAAGAATTTTCCATCGGGAATCCGTTATGAATTTCCTGGATCTCTTTGTCACCTGCAGCCTCGATCAATCTTGCTCTTTCGCGGCTCAACACCAGGATATAATAATTTAGCTCCTTGTGAAGCATCCGGATCAAATCACGTGTGGAAAATGTTTCTCCGATCACCACACGATCTTCCACGCTGATCGGCATCCGGATAAATTCAGCCTCTTCAGGGCTCACAAAAAGAGCCAGGCTTTCAAAATTGTAACGGGCGTCAATGTTGGAAGCCAGTTCCTTTAATTTTTGAATAACCATACGACCCGTCTCGTTATCATGAGATTCTTTAATACGCCTTTCTGCTTCCGTAACCAGGTTTTTTAAAACAATTTCGTCTTTTTTATTTTCCGGCGAATTACGATGTGTATTCAACAAGATCGTCACACAACAATCCGATCTTACATCCTTTAACCTGTTCAATGTCTTGTCCATAAATCTTCAATTTTAATTACAACTATTATTATTAAACGTGCTACAAAACTGGTTCCAACAATCGCAAATTGACGAAAATCATGAATTTTTATTGAACATTCCGGGAAGGATTGAATGACCTGTAACCTCCAACTGAAAGAATCTCTTTTACACTTTCGGCTATAAAAGGCCCATCCTTCAATCCATTGTTTAACTTTGAAAAAATTAAGATGAGCTATGGTTAAAATGGGAGAGTACAATGTATTGAAAGTTTTAAAAGAAAAGGCAATGGGTGTTTTCGTGGATGATGGCGGGGAAGGGATCTTATTGCCCAAACGGTTTGTACCAGAAGGAACAAGAATGGGTGATGAACTTGAAGTTTTTCTCTATTTCGACAGTGAAGACAGGCCGATAGCCACTACTCAAAAACCTTATGGAATTCTGGGCGATATCGTAAAATTAAAAGCCGTAAATGTAACACAGCAGGGCGCTTTTCTGGATTGGGGATTGATGAAAGATCTGTTTATCCCTAAATCCAAAATGAAAAGCTTTATGATCCCCAATGGAGAATATTTGGTAAAAATCATAAAGGATGAAAGAACGGGGCGGCTGATAGCCACTGAAAAACTGGAACCTTTTCTTTCGAATGAAGAATTGACCATAAAAGAAAAAGATTTGGTGAACCTGACTGTTTATCGAAAGACAAACATTGGTTATGAAGTGATCATTAATAATGTGCACAAAGGGATTCTACACAACAATGAAATCTACCGCGACATCAATATCGGAGATAAGTTTGAAGGATTTGTGAAGAATATTTTACCTGAAAACAAAATTGATGTAGCAGCAGGAAAACCGGGCTACCAGCGCATTGAAGATGAAACACAAAAGATCATAAGGTTATTGAAAGAGAACGACGGCTATTTACCGTATCACGATAAATCTTCACCGGAAGAAATTTACTCTTTCTTTCAAATGAGCAAAAAAGCCTTTAAAATGGCAATTGGAAAATTATACAAACAGCAGGTGATCAGCTTAACGAAAACCGGCATTCAATTAATTGAAAAATAATCTTACCAGCCGTGCTTGTGGGTTTCGTTCATCCTTTCAGGTGTTTCTGCAGGATGCTCTTTCCAGTCGGGATCGTATTTTACAAATGTAGCCAACCAAATCGTACGCGATAATCGCATCAGCCACGGTTGCAATGCAAGAATGAGCAGTGCATTAAAAACCAACCAGTAGATAACGCGGTTGTCATCATACGAAATCCCGATTATCAGCCACCATGCTATGAATGAAATTGCGCTTATGGCAACCGTTATCGCGTAACTCATATAACCGGAACCGTAATAAAAACCAACCTCAATATCAAAATATTGGCCGCAAACTTCGCACCTCTCGTGCATTTTCATAAAACCTTTTGAATAGGGATTTTTCTTTACAAACATATCGCCAATCCTGCAGCGGGGACACTTGCTCTGCAAAAGATTCAGGATGCTTGGCGCTCTTTTATTACTTTCTTCCTCCATCTTCCATAACTTTTGTCCTGCAAAGTTACGGCGATTTAAAAATGCTTTTGAAAATAATTGAGGAGAATCATACGCCTGCTATTTCCTTCTTATTTTTTACACCAATTTTGTACCCAAATGTTGCGAAATAAAGGATAAAAATGTAACAGGGAATGAGGATCCAAAAGGCGTTTTGATACCCCACACTTGCGCCGAGACTTGCCCAAATCCTCGGTATGATTGCTCCTCCCGCGATCGCTATGATCAATAATGCCGAACCTGCCTTGGTGAATCTTCCCAACCCGTGAATAGTCAATGGCCAGATGGCAGGCCAAACCAATGCATTGGCAAAACCCAGTAAAGCAACAAATAATATAGAAACATATCCTGAAGTGAAAATGGCCAGCAAGGAAAAAATGATACCTAAAACGGCCGAAGCTTTCAACGCAGTTGTTTGTGTAAAGTATTTGGGAATGCAAATAATCCCAATTAAATAACCGGTAAGCATTCCGAGCATTGTGTAAGTCGTGAAATGCTTTGCCATACTTAATGGAATTCCGATCATTCTTCCATAGATCTGGATAATATCACCTGCTACCACTTCAACGCCGACGTAAAGAAACAAGGCAACAAAACCGATCCATAAGTAAGGGAAGCTAAAAATCGTTTGTGCTTCACCGTTATTCCTCTCTTTTTCCATGTCCTCTCCTTCCGCTTTTACTTCAGGCAAGGAAGAGAAGTAAATGAAAAAGGCAAGCGCCAGCAAGACAGCAGCAATTATAATATATGGAACAATTACCCTCGAAGCAAGTGCATCCAGCTCTGCGGCCTTCTGAGCGGGATCGAGCGTTTTCAATCTTTCAACAAGTGCATCCGTATCTCTCAACAAAAACGCGCCCATAATTAATGGTGCCAGGGCTCCGGCCCCTTTGTTACAAATGCCCATCACACTCATTCTTCTTGCCGCACTTTCAATCGGGCCAAGAATGGTAATGTAAGGATTGGAAGCTGTTTGCAGTAAGGCCAATCCTGTTCCAATAACAAACAAACCTGTCAGGAACGTGGTATAGTTGCGACTTTGCGCAGCAGGAATAAAAAGCAACGCTCCTGCCGCCATCACGATGAGCCCCCACATCATTCCATTTTTAAACCCTGTCTTTTTCAATACCCATGAAGAAGGAAAAGCCATCACGGCATAAGAAATATAGAATGCAAATGTTACCAAAACTGCTTGCGCCGTTTCTAACTGGCAGGCAATCTGGAGATATGGAATAAGGGTACTGTTGAGCCAGGTTACGAATCCAAAAATAAAAAACAGGATCCCGATAATTATTATTTGCGATGTATAGTTTTTCCTGGGAGCAAGTGCGTTCTCAATCATGATTTACAGGCTTAAATTTTGGAAAATTATTGAGTAAAAGTATTTAATGCAATATAGCAGTAACGAAAATAAAATTATCATTTTTATTTGTTCACTGCTAAAATATCATGCAGGTTCACAAACTTTTCTTACGAGATTCAAAGCAAAATCCAATTGTTGTTTAGGTGTAAGATGAGTGTTGTTTAATTCAACGGCATCAGCAGCCTTACGCAAAGGACTTATCTTTCGATTTGAATCAATGTAATCGCGCATCGCAAGATTATTTCTTACTTCATCCAGCGTTACATTCCTGTTTTTCTCAAACATTTCTGCAAACCTGCGTTCCACTCTCACTGCTTCGTCGGCTACCATAAAGATCTTCACCTCCGCATCAGGGAAAACAGTTGTGCCAATGTCCCGGCCATCCATCACGATGCCTTTATTCTTTCCAATTTTTTGCTGCACAGCCACTGCAAAAGTTCTTACCTGTTCCAAAGCAGCAATCTCACTTACTTTTTCTGCTACAACCATATCACGGATAATATATTCTACATTTTCACCATTAAGGTAAATCTCAGCAGCACCTGTATGCTGATTGGGTAAAAATTCGATATTGATATCGGCCAAAGCTTTTTCCACATCCGAAGGGTCCTTCCAATCTATATTGTTGCGCAAAAAATATAAAGTAATGGCGCGGTACATTGCACCACTGTCGATATAAGTATAATTCAATTTTTTAGCCAGTTGCTTTGCCAGCGTGCTTTTTCCGCAGGAGGAAAAGCCGTCGATCGTTATAATTATTTTAGGAAGCATCGGCACAAAAATCGATAAAAAATAGCAAAAAAAAATGCCACCGCGAAGGTGACATTTGTGTTTTTATTATTTAACCTTTACACTTCTGATTTCTTTTTGCTGCCTGCCGGACTTTTTACGTGGAAAACTATTTTTGAATTATCCTTATCCAATGAAGCTACCAGGATATCCCCATTCTTTACATGCATATTCAAAATCTCCTCCGCTAAAGGATCTTCAAGGTACTTCTGAATGGCGCGGTGAAGAGGACGGGCACCGAATTGAGAATCGTACCCTTTTTCAGAAATAAACTTCTTGGCTTCTTCTGTAAGTTCGAGTTTCAATCCGAGATTATCCAGTCTCTTTGTAACACCTTTCATCAAAATGTCGATGATAGAGAAGATATTTTCTTCTGTAAGCTGGTTAAAGATCACTACGTCGTCGATCCTGTTAAGGAATTCGGGACTGAAGGTACGCTTCAATGCTTTTTCAATAACCGCTTTGCTGTTCTCTTCTGCGTTCTGAATTCTTGACTGGGTGGTGAATCCAACACCTGCTCCAAAATCTTTCAACTGGCGTGCACCAATATTTGAAGTCATGATGATCATGGTGTTTTTGAAATCTACTTTGCGTCCCAATCCATCGGTAAGAACACCATCATCAAGCACCTGCAACAAAATGTTGTAAATGTCAGGATGTGCTTTTTCTATTTCATCCAAAAGAATCACAGAATATGGTTTGCGTCTAACCTTCTCCGTTAGCTGGCCACCTTCTTCATATCCCACATATCCCGGAGGTGCTCCAATTAATCTTGAAACAGTAAATTTTTCCATGTACTCACTCATGTCAATGCGAATCAGTGCATCCTCGCTGTCGAACATATATCTTGCCAGCGCTCTTGCCAATTCAGTTTTACCAACACCTGTCGGCCCAAGGAAAATAAATGTTCCGATGGGTTTCTTCGGATCTTTCAAACCAACACGGTTTCTTTGAATAGCTTTCACCACTTTGCTGATCGCTTCATCCTGGCCAACTACAGCGCCTTTGAGGTCTTCACCCATTTTGCGCAATTTGTCGGTCTCTTCCTGAACCATTCTCTTCACGGGAATTCCGGTCATCATGCTCACCACTTCTGCGATGGCTTCTTCATTGATCGGGTATCTTTTGTTCCTGCTTTCTTCTTCCCAATCGGCCTTTGCCTTTTCCAATTCTTCCTGCAAATGCTTTTCTGTATCGCGAAGGGAAGCGGCTTCTTCAAAGCGCTGGCTCTTTACTACTTTATTTTTTTCATGTTTTATTTCGTCGATCTTTTTCTCAAGATCGATCACTTCCTGCGGAACATTAATATTTTTCAGGTGAACCCGTGCTCCTACTTCATCCAGAACATCAATCGCTTTATCCGGAAGCAAACGGTCGGTCATATAACGATCGCTGAGCTTTACACATGCATCAATCGCTTCAGCATCATAGATAACATTGTGGTAATCTTCGTATTTGCTTTTGATGTTGTTGAGAATTTCGATTGTTTCTGCTACGCTTGGCTGATCCACCATCACCTTTTGGAATCTACGATCCAAAGCGCCGTCTTTTTCAATGTACATCCTGTACTCATCCAAAGTAGAAGCACCAATGCATTGAAGTTCTCCTCTTGCCAAAGCCGGTTTAAAAATGTTGGAGGCATCGAGTGAACCACTTGCACCCCCGGCACCAACGATGGTATGAATTTCATCGATGAACAAGATCACGTCCCGGTTCTTTTCCAATTCATTCATGATCGCTTTCATCCTTTCCTCAAACTGGCCACGGTATTTTGTACCCGCCACCAATGCAGCCAAATCAAGGGAAACAACACGTTTGTCGAACAAAACGCGGCTCACTTTTCTTTGAATAATTCGCAATGCCAAACCTTCAACGATCGCTGTTTTACCAACGCCCGGTTCGCCAATCAAAATCGGGTTATTCTTTTTACGGCGGCTAAGGATTTGAGAAACACGTTCAATTTCTACTTCGCGGCCTACGATCGGATCGAGGCTTCCCATTTCCGCAAGGCGGGTAATGTCGCGTCCAAAATTATCGAGAACCGGGGTTTTTGTTTTTGTCTGCGCAGCAGAACCTTTTGGAGTTCGTTGCTGCTGTGAATAAGATTTTCTTTCTTCCTCAAACTCTTCACTTTCTTCATCCTGGAAATCAGCTTTCGGATCTGTTTTCACATAACCTAGTTCGCTCTTGAACATGTCATAATCCACATCAAACTGGTTAAGGATCTGGGTGGCAATGTTTTCTTTATTTTTCAAAATAGAAAGCATCAAATGCTCGCTTTCCACCAACGGGCTTTTGTTGGTTTTAGCTTCCAGAACCGTGATCCTGATTACTTTTTCAGCTTGTTTGGTGAGAGGCAGAGAGTTTATGTTTGCAATATTTTTACCTGTCTTGTCCTTTACGGCGAGTTCAATTTCCTTGCGCAGTTCATAAAGATCTACGTTGAGCGATTTCAGGATTTTCATCGCGGTATTTTCGCCATCCCTTATAAGACCGAGAACCAGATGTTCCGTTCCTATAAAGTCATTTCCCAGCCGCAAAGCTTCTTCGCGGCTGTAAGAAATAATTTCTTTTACTTGTGTCGAAAAATTGTTGTCCATTTATTAACAATTTAATTTAGTGCGTTTTCAGGAATAATAAGCCTGTACAATAATAATAAATAAATTCAATTAAATAACGTTTAAAAGAACCGTAAGTTGTTAAAAAGTACTGTGGGGAAAGGATCGAAGTTCTAAAAATTGATTTGAAGGAGCACCGTTGTTCATAAAGCCGGAAGAATATCGCGTTTCAAACCACTCTTCAAAAAACCTGACCGCCCTCTTTTCGTTTTTTAATTTAATATCTTTGAACAATCTATTGCGGTCTTCTTTAAACTTATTCTATGAAAGTCAAAATTGATACCAAAGAAAAAATGCACGTCATTACGGTCGAAGAGGCGAAATTGGCTGCTAATATGACAGAAGGAATTTCTGATTTGCTGCTAAAGTACCTTGATCAGGCGGTTGCAAATTTGGTCATTAATTTGAAAGAGGTTGAAGAAATAGATGCTGAGGCGGCAAAGACATTAGCGCTTATCCAGCAGCGATTTTACGAGGAAAATCATTCGGTGGTATTTTGTAACCTGCAGCCCAAAGTGTCACAGGTTTTTGAACAAAATGATTTGCTCGACATTTTGAATGCGACGCCAACCGAAAGTGAAGCTTGGGATATTGTGCAAATGGAAGAGATAGAAAGAGAATATCTTTAAAGGCATTCCTCATTGTTGAAAAAAGGAAACATACATAATTCGTGTAATAATTACCCCAAAGAAAATTAAAACCAGGTGATTGCTGTAACGATCTTGGGAAACAATTCGGCGGTGCCCTCCCACAACCGCCATCCAACAGCGCAGGTACTGCAAAGTGCAGAGCATGTCATGCTGATCGATTGTGGCGAAGGAACGCAAATGCAGATGGGATTGTATAAGATAAAAAAAAGCCGCATCAACCACATCTTCATTTCTCATCTTCATGGCGATCATTACTTTGGGTTGATAGGATTGCTGAATAGTCTTGCATTGAACAACCGGCTGAACGATTTGCACATTTATGCTCCTGAAAAATTAAAATCGATTATCGACATTCAAATGGATGTTCAAGGTGCGGGATTCCCTTTTCAATTGTATTTTCATAAGCTGGAAAAAGAGGAAGTTTTGTTTGAAGATAAAAAACTTTCTGTTGAATGTTTTAAGGTAAACCACCGGATTGAATGCTGGGGATTTCTTTTCAGGGAAAAGAAAAATGCGCGAAAAATCATTGATAGCGAAGTAAAAAAGTACAGAATACCGAAATCATTTTATGAAAATTTGCACCGTGGTGAAGATTATGTAGATGAAAAAAACAAGGTAATAAAAAACGAAACACTTACTACACAAGTTGAACCACCAAAATCCTACGCTTACTGTGCCGACACAGCTTTTTATGATCCGATTGCTGAGAAGATAAAAGGTGTTGACCTGGTTTATCACGAAAGTACTTACCTGCATGAACTGGAAAAGAAAGCGGTTGATCGTTTTCACTCCACTTCCAAACAAGCAGCTACGATTGCCAAAAAAGCTGGCGCTAAAAAATTGTTGTTAGGGCATTTTTCGTCTATGTATAACGTGCTCGATCCTTTCAAAGAAGAAGCATGCGAGATTTTTGAGAATACAGAAATTGCAGAGGAAGGCGTTTGTTATTTGGCGTAGTCTCGATACGAAAATTTGAGGCCTAATAAACCTCATCATGACTACCAATATCAATAAAAATTGCTTTTTTTGGTTTGTCCCTGGTAAAATAAAAAACAACTCTTTTATCATCTCCAACTGAAAAGGCAAACAAACCTTCCAGTTTTCCAGAAAGTTTGTGAGTTCTGAGCCGGGCGTTAAAAGGTTCAGCCGTAAATATTTCAAGTCGCTCCCAAAATTCTGTTTCTGAACCTGTTCCTTTTATTCTTTTTGCAAATGCTTTTTTAAACGACGAACTGAAGGTAACTTCCATTAGAGCATCTTTTTAAGATCTTTGATTGAGGAAGAAAACTTTAATTTTCCCGCCTTATGTTCGGCTTGTGCTTTCTTATAATTCAAAGCAATCTCTTCCCTCCTCGCGTCCGCAATGTTATGCTCAAGCAGTTCCTTTAATTCTTTTTTTTCTTCCAGTGGCAAATTATATACTGTCTCAACAATAGAACTAAAACCTGTATTGGTTATTGACATACTTTTTCTTTCAAATTTAATTAAAATAGATTGAGCATTTCTAAATTAAAGTAAATGGAACTTTATAGTAAGCAAAGAAAAAAGGTAAATTTTTATTTTGCCTTTTCGCATTCAGAATTTCAAAATACACTATTTACAATCATTCCACCGCCCATTCATAAAAATCAGGAAAATATTTTCTCCACGCCGCTTCATTGTGATGTTGTTTTTCATCAACAATTTCTTTTACAGGCGATTTACTTCTTTCTTTAATTTCTTTTTCAACTCGTTTCATATCCGGGATCATCGAATCGCCTTCTTTGCCCCCGGCATAAAAAAACAATTTTGAATTCACTTTTTTTGCATCCGCAATCACAGTAGAGTCGATGCCCGATGCTGTCCAGAAAGCAGGAGAAAAAATTCCGGCGCCGCCAAATACGTCTGGATATTTTAAAACAGCATACAGCGAAATCAATCCGCCCATCGAACTTCCGGCAATAAATGTATTTTCTTTATTTTTTAAAGTGCGGTAATGCTCGTCAATAAAAGGTTTCAGGTTCTTTACCAGGAAATCAACATATTGATCACCTTCGCCTTTGCCAAAATTTTCAAACTCCCAAGGATTGTATTCGCTCATTCGTTTTGGGCCGTTGTCAATGCCCACCACAATTACTTCCTTTTCATTTTTTTTGGCAATTGAATCGAGGTATTCATCAACGCCCCACTCGCCCGAATAGGAAGTGGCGGCGTCAAAAAGATTTTGGCCATCGTGCATGTACAATACACCATATCTTTTGGATGATTTTTTATAATCAGGCGGCAGGTAGATCCAGATCCTTCTTTTGCGTTTTAATTGAGGAATGTAATAAGCGGTATCGATAATTTTTACATTTGCAGAAGCAGTATGCTTTCTTTCAACAGCCACATTATTTTGTTTAAAATCATCATTCCATTCTGCGATGTTTACATGAATGGTTGTGTCAGAGTGTAAAGTCAAAGAGCGATTACCAATTCCTTTTCCGGAAGAATCCGTCTCACCTTTTTGCCAGCTGCCGCGGGTAAATTTATATTCATAATCGCCGGCAGGAAGAGAAACGGTAATCTTTGAAACACCGCTTGGATGAGATTGCAGAAGGTAAGAGCTGTCAGCAGGATTCCATAAATTGAAATTGCCGGTAAGGTAAATATGATCCATGGAATGAAGCAACGACGGCTGTTTCACCAAAAAGGTTACTTTGTATTGTGCAAATAAATTTGTTGAAATGAAAAACAATAAACAAACAAAAAATGCAGATTTTAATTTTATCATCAACCGCAACTTAAGAAATGGAAGCCAAAAAATCTTTTACTTTTTGATGATTGGCAGGAGACAATGGAACAAGAGGCAGACGCAAAAGGTTTTCAATCAAATTCAATTCAGCCATGAAAGCTTTCACGCCAGCGGGATTGTTTTCGATAAATAAAAGATCGTAACCTGGAAGTAATTTATAATGTAATTTTCGCGCCATTGTATAATCGTTTTTTAAAGCCGCGCGCATCATATCACTGAAATCTTTGGGGAAACAATTCGCCGCAACACTTATCACGCCTTTTGATCCGCAAGCGACGAGCGGAAGCGAAATATGATCATCGCCACTGACGAACAAGAAATCATCCGGCATATTTTTTAAAATGTACATGCATTGCACCATGTTGCCACTTGCTTCTTTTATTCCCTTTATGTTTTCGCATTCGCGCGCAAGGCGCAAAGTTGTTTCTGCGGTAATGTTACTGCCCGTTCTTGCCGGCACATTGTACAGTATTACCGGCAAAGTTGAATGTTCTGCAATGGCTTTGTAATGTTGAAAAATTCCTTCCTGTGATGGTTTGTTGTAATTTGGGCTGGAACTTAAAATCGCAGTAATTTTTTCCAGGTCGAAATCACCAAAATGATTGATGATCTCAGCAGTATTATTGCCGCCAATGCCTAAAACCAAAGGCACACGATTGTTAACCTTTTCAACTGTAAAATTTACAATGTCAACCTGCTCTTTTTTGGTAAGCGTGGGCGTTTCGCCGGTGGTACCAAGCGTTACAATATATTCAACGTCATTGTCAATTACAAAATTGATCACCTTTTCAAGTGCATCAAAATCAACTTCATTATTCTTT
The DNA here is from genome assembly GCA_035765495.1 of Hanamia sp. GTDB lineage: Bacteria > Bacteroidota > Bacteroidia > Chitinophagales > Chitinophagaceae > Ginsengibacter. The sequence continues at coordinate 3,951 of DASTXM010000098.1, read as the reverse complement.
TTGAAAGGGGTGACCAAAGCAACCCCGGTTCCGGAAAGCGTGTTTATTAAGGAGTTCATAATTCCTGGTTCTGAGTTCGAAGTTCGTAGTTTGATACAATATTTTAATAATCAATCATTCAATAATTAAAAATTATTCTTCCCAAAAACCCATCTTATTGAATTTGTCGATACGTTGCTTTATTCTTTTTTCCGGGTTGATCTTTTTTAACTCTTCAAAGATTGGTTTTATATAATCTTTTACATTAGCTGCAGCTTCGTCATAATTCCAATGAGCGCCGCCCAAGGGTTCGGGAATAACTCCGTCAACAAGGCCAAACTTCAACATATCATCAGAAGTAAGTTTGAGTTGTTCGGCAGCAATTTCTTTTTGCGCCCAGCTGCGCCAAAGAATGGAACTGCAGTTTTCTGGCGAGATAACGGTATACCATGAATTTTCGAGCATCAGCACCCTATCGCCCACTCCTATTCCCAAAGCGCCGCCGCTTGCACCTTCGCCGATGATAACGCAAACCACAGGAACTTTCAATCTTATCATTTCATAAATGTTCCTCGCAATTGCTTCGCCCTGGCCGCGCTCTTCGGCTTCCAGTCCGGGATAAGCACCGGGCGTATCGATCAAAGTGAGAATTGGTTTATCAAATTTTTCAGCGAGCTTCATCAACCGCAAAGCCTTTCTATAACCTTCAGGATTGGCCATTCCAAAGTTGCGCATCTGGCGCATTTTTGTATTCGTGCCTTTTTGTTGCCCGATCACCATAATTGTTTCGCCATCCATCTGGGCAAAACCGCCGATCATCGCTTTGTCATCCCGCACATTCCTGTCGCCATGCAACTCGAGGAAGTTGGTGAACATTTTTAAAATATATTCCAAAGTATAAGGCCTGTCGGGATGCCTGCTCAACTGCACTTTTTGCCAGGGAGTCAGATGCTCGGTAATGTCTCTTCTCTTTTCAAGTACCTGTTGCTGCAGTTTTTGAATGATGTGGTTATAATCATCCTTTCCTGATTTGGAAGCCAGTTTTTCATTTTCTTCAATCTGCTCGTAAAGCTCTTTTATCGGTTGTTCAAAATCCAGGAATTGTCTTGCTGGTGTTGCCATTTGTGTGTAAAAAAGTTTTTAATAAATGAACTTAAAACCGGTTTTACTTTTTTTCGGGCGATAAAGGTAAGACGCGAAAATTAAATATGCGGCAAAAGCTGTTTTTTCCAGTTGAAAAGAAGCTGGCTTTATTCTTGTAAAATTTTGAAAAAATAAATACGTCCTGAATTTATGAGGGTTGACAAACATCAAATGGCCAAAATAGAAAGGAAGAATAACAAGGCGCAAAAGAAATCTTCTTTTGTTTGGCTGGGCACCTATGTGATCATTTCGCTGATCGCACTGGCTGCTTACATACTTTTACGGCTCCATATTTTTGATCTCCTGGGGAAATACCGTTTGATACTTCAGAAATTTTCGCTTGCCGTATTTTTTGCGATTGTTATTCTTGCGATAAGCAAGTTTGTTGAAGTATTAATCCATAAAAATTCTGCAGGCAAATACAGCCGTTACAATTTGATTCATCTTACGAGGTTGATCAGCATTATTTTGGTGGCGATCATCATGATCTCTTTTCTTTTCAGCAACTGGTATGCGGCAGCCGTTTCGCTTGGATTGATCTCGTTGATTTTAGGTTTTGCTCTTCAAACCCCTATCAGTTCCTTTATCGGATGGATTTATATTATTATTCGAAATCCCTATAGTATTGGCGACAGGATACAGATGACTGACTTCAAAGGTGATGTGATTGAGATTGGATATTTTGATACGACCCTTTGGGAATTTGGCGGAGATTATCTCACAAACGATCTGCCGAGCGGAAGATTGATCCGGTTTCCCAACAGCCTCGTTCTTGAAAATGCAGTTTATAATTATTCGTGGGAAGATTTTGAATACATCTGGAACCAGATTCCTTTTTACGTGGCTTATACAAGTGATCTCGAATTTGTAACCGGTACGATCAGGCGAATTACTACAGAAGAGTTGGGCCCTCAAATGATAGACAGAATTAAACAATTAAAAGAGATGGTAAAGAATTCTCCTGTTGACGAAATTCAGATTAAGGAGTATCCGTATGTTACCTACAGTGTTGACAACAACACATGGGTGCAGGTTACCGTCACTTATTTGGTGCCGCCGAGGAAGGCTTCGCGGTTCCGTACCAACATCATTCATAAAATTTTGGACGAATTGAATAAAGCGCCGGAAAAAGTGATGTTCCCTAAAGGAGATTCGAGATAATTGGATTTTTTCCTCATGGTTAAATACATATATCTATTCTTTGTTTGTTTACTGGGTTAAAAAACATTTCGAAGCATCCAAAATATTTTTCACAATTTGTTGGGTTTTTACAAAAACATGACTACTTTTGAATTCTGAGTTGCTCCCAAGCTAACAAAACAATTCCAATACTTTTTCGGTTTTTCCATTATCTATGAACCAGTAAACGAAAGTTTACCAGACCAAACTACTGATCTCCAATATCGGTAATACTTTATAACAATTGTCCTTCACTTAAACACAACGTTTATGCGACTTCTATTACGCTCCTTCCTCTTCACTTTGCTCGCTATAACATTTTCAAGTATGAATGTGTTTTCGCAAAGTGCAACTATCAGTACAGATCAACCGGATTATGCACCGGGCTCTACAGTTATCATTTCCGGCACCGGGTTTCAGCCAGGTGAAACTGTAACCTTACAAGTGTTACATGATCCTACCGGTGGTGATGACGCCACAAGCCCGGCTCACCAGCCATGGACGGTAGTTGCGGATGCAAGTGGTAATATTTCATCCACATGGTTAGTGCCGGGTGATGAGGATGAATTGGGGGCGACGCTTAAGTTGACAGCTGTGGGGGGAAATAGTGGGTTGATGGCGAGTGTGGAGTTTACGGATTCACCAAAATTGGGTGAAGTTAAACCTATTACTCAAACCTCAACTATATGTGCAAATAGCGGAGGAACTGTTTCATTTAGCTACACTGTTACGAGAGGTAATAACACGACTGGTAACGTTACTGCAGACATTTCAATCTCGGGCTTGCCAACCGGTGTTAGTGTTTCCTCGGGACTTCCTTTAATAGGCCAAACCATAGGTAGTACGGGCTATAATGGAACATTCAGTTTATCTATTGCAAATAATGTTCCTTCTGGCGAGTACACATTTACAATTACCGCAGATGGACCTGGCAATGATAATGCTGTGGGTACTGGGATATTGAAAATCGCTGATCCAATTACCTTATCAAGTGCAGGAGTTACAACTCCAATCGCTTGTAATGGTGGCAATGCTACGGTAACTATTGCGGCTACCGGTGGTACAGGAACACTTCATTATACATTTGATGGAGTAACCAATACTTCAGGTGTCTTCACACATGCAGCAGGGACAGGTCTTGATTACAGTATTACCGATGATAACTCATGCGGCCCTGTAACAGGTACTGTTGACATCACTCAGCCCGATGCTATTGCAGTAGCTAGCAGTTCTAAAACTGATGTAAGTTGCAATGGCGGAAGTGATGGTTCTATTACCCTCGGAACTGTAACTGGTGGTACTCCGGCTTATGTTTATTCCTGGACAATTTCTGATGGAGCTATTCCTTCAGGCCAGGAACACAATAAAGATCTCACCGGGTTAACCGCAGGTACTTATCATTATAGTGTTACTGACCAGCATAATTGTACAGCTGCTACGGGCGATGTCGTTGTCGGCCAGCCTGATGCTATTGCAGTAGCTGATGATGGTAGTAAAACTGATGTGAGCTGCAATGGCGGAAGTGATGGTTCTATTACCCTCGGAACTGTAACTGGTGGTACTCCGGCTTATGTTTATTCCTGGACAACTTCTGATGGAGCTATTCCTTCAGGCCAGGAACACAATAAAGATCTCACCGGTTTAACCGCA
>DASTXM010000097.1:0-32283 GCA_035765495.1 Hanamia sp. | reverse complement strand
AGTCGGGATGACTGGATTCGAACCAGCGGCCTCTTCGTCCCGAACGAAGCGCGCTACCGGGCTGCGCTACATCCCGAATGACTTTTTGAATAGGGTGCAAATTATTGAACAATGGTCATCTAAAAAAACGAAATAATATCGGCCATAAATTTTTCATCGTGCATATGAAGACGATTTTGAGCGCGTGCGCACAAAATGTTTGTTTTCATTGATCATCAGCCTGAAGTCCAATTCGGAAATCTGTCTTCTGCATTCTGTTTGCACTAACCTGTGAAAAGCTTTGACGCCACGTGAATCAAATGGTGTATTTTGAAGAAGGTCGAGTAACAAAATTTCAAACGAGGCCGATGGAAGCCACTCCACATCACGCTTGTAGCCCATCACCGCCATGACTTCTGTTTTGTCCATAAAGTTTTGAATTCTTCGTTTGCTCAGGTTTAAGGTAGAACAACTTCCAAAATGAATAATTGTTCTTGAACAATTATTGGCAATCAGGTTTCCAAGATCAATCAGTGTAACTTTTTCTTTTCCCACTTTTATAAAACCCGGCTCCCCGTGAAAGCCCAGGTAAAGAATAGGATATTTTTTACAAAAGGATTTCTTCTTCCAGCGGTTTATCGAGTATTCAAACTCTGCTCTTGTGTTGCACCTGTGATGAACGAAAGGCATGTTGCTGTGTTTTCCAACCAATTCCAGCACTGGAGTTACGGAAATCAAATCCCTGTGATCCCCATACCAGAATCCCTCCAAACAAAACACACCCTTTGGTTTATTTCTCATTGTCAGTTAAAAAATTAAAGAATTTAGAGATTGCTTTATTTAATGGGTTGGCAGGCTTTTTATAAATCTTTTTCAATAAAAAAAATTGAGAGAGTAAAAAAACAAATAAATCATTAAAGCAACAAAAAATAAAAGCCCCGGGCCAAAAAAATTACAGTAAAGAAATAAAGATTGGAGATTTTTATTTTACCGGAAGAGAAACGCAAATAAGGCTTTAAAATCCTATTTTTACAACCTTCTGTTGAACAACACCTTAAAACGTATTTAAATTATAATTACTATATGTTTTTGAATTCTGCCTCATTTGCTGTTACCGCCTTAGTTTCAACCATGTTAATTTCTTCCTGTGGCAACCAGCAAAAAATTCACGCTTTTAATTTTGAAACCCGGAAAAAGGTTGAAGCACATCGTGGTGCTGTGGTTTCCGCAAGCCCAATTGCGAGTGAAGTGGGTGTAAGTATTTTGAAGCAAGGCGGCAATGCAATAGATGCGGCAATTGCCACTCAGTTAGCACTTGCCGTAGTTCATCCGAGCGCCGGAAATATTGGTGGTGGAGGATTTACGATCATCCATTTAAAGAGCGGGAAAAATATTGCTATCGATTACCGTGAAAAGGCCCCGGCTAAGGCTTCGCGCGATATGTATTTGGATTCAAATGGAAATGCGGACTTGAATCTTTCTCAAAACAGCCCGCTCGCTGTTGGCGTTCCTGGCTCAGTGGCAGGGATATTTGCGTGTATGAAATACGCAAAGCTTCCGTTTAAAAAGCTCATTCAACCGGCTATTGATTTGGCTGCCAAAGGATTTGTTTTGGTAAAAGGTGAAGCGTACAGCCTCAACAGCGCACGCAATCATTTGATAAATGTGAACGAAACAGTTCCTGCTTATGTGAAAAAAACTTTTTGGAAGGAAGGAGATACTTTGATACAAAAAGACCTCGCAAATACTTTGAAAAGAATTAGAGATTATGGTGCCAAAGGATTTTATGAAGGAGAGACAGCAAGACTTTTTGCGGAGCAAATGAAAAGAGATAACGGCCTTATCACCCAAGAGGATCTGAAAAATTATGAAGCAAAAGAAAGAGCGCCTGTTGAATTTGATTATCGCGGAAACACAGTGGTGTCAATGCCTTTGCCAAGTAGCGGCGGAATAATCCTGGAGCAACTTTTAAAGATGAGCGCAATGGAACATATCGATACGATGCATTACGGAACACTTTCCTCAGTGCAGTTGATGTCGGAATTGGAACGACGCGCTTTTGCCGACAGGGCAAAATATTTAGGTGATCCTGATTTTGTGAAAGTGCCTGTAAAAACTTTGGTAAGCGATGATTATTTAAAAAAGAGATTGAGTGATTATGATCCAACAAAAGCAGGTGACAGCCGCGATACAAAAGAAGGTTATATTATTGAAGGCGAGGAAACCACGCATTTTGATGTGATTGATAAAGATGGGAATGCGGTTTCGGTGACGACAACCTTGAACGGAAGTTTTGGTTGTGGCATTGTGGTCAAGGATGCAGGATTTTTATTGAATAATGAAATGGATGATTTCAGTGCAAAGCCAGGCGTACCAAATATGTTTGGCGCTGTTGGTGCGGAAGCGAATGCAATTGCACCAGGAAAGCGAATGCTAAGCAGTATGACACCGACGATCGTTTTGAAAAATAATCAACCATACATTGTTGTGGGAACGCCTGGTGGCACAACAATCCCGACGAGTGTTTATCAAACTATTGTTGACATTATTGATTTTAAAATGACGCCGCAGCAAGCGGTTGATTCTCCTAAATTTCATCAACAATGGCTGCCTGACGTGATTTATGTTGAAAGGAATTTTAATCCAAAGACGCTCGGGGAACTCGATAAAATGGGTTATGAAATTAAGAAGAGAAGTTCGATTGGCAGGACAGAAGTAATTGAAGTGGAAGGCAACAAATTTATTGCTGTAGCAGATTCACGAGGTGATGATGGTGCAGTAGGTTATTAATTTTGAAAGGTTTCTATTTTACTTTTAATTTTATTAACCAATAAATCTCTTATCTGAAATTAAAATTAACGTATGGCTTTAAACTGTTTTAAGAAAGGATATTTCCTTTTTGGTTGTTTGTTTTTGGTGATTTTAATGTCAATACATTTTTCTGCAAAATCTCAAAATTTGCCCATCAGTCAAAAATTGCTTGATGGCAATTGGAATGCCCATTGGATCAGCTGCCCCGGTATCGTTGAAAAAGCTTATGGCGTTTACCATTTTCGAAAAATATTTGATCTTGCTGATGAACCTTCACAATTTATTATTCACGTTTCTGCCGACAACCGTTATGTGCTTTATGTCAATGGAACTGAAGTTGGAAGAGGTCCTGCGAGAAGCAGTTTGTACAACTGGAATTTTGGAACTTATGATATCGCTTCTCATCTTAATAAAGGGAAAAATGTAATTGCTGCACTTGTTTGGAATATGGGTGAAGATGCGCCTGTAGCGCAGATCTCAGCGCAAACAGGATTTTTATTACAAGGAGATGAAAAGCCCGAAGAAATACTGAATTCGGATAACAGTTGGAAAGTAATTCATGATACGGCTTATGCTCCTTGTGCAACAAATATGGGCGCAGTTTTACATTCCTATGTTGTTGTTGGAGCCGGTGATAGTGTACATGGGAAAAATTATCCGTGGGGCTGGGAAGAACTCAATTATGACGACAGTAAATGGCAAAAAGCCAGGATACTTTTTACTCCGGTGGTAATCCAAGGTTATGGTTCTGATAATATCTGGACGTTGGCGCCTCGAACCATTCCTCAAATGGAAGAAAAGATGCAAAGATTGCAGGTTGTTCGCAGTAAACAAACCACGCCAGAGGTCGGGCAGGCAAATAACACAAATTCTGATTTTCTGAAAGGAGATCATCCTCTAACGGTTGCCCCACAAACGAAAAAAAGAATTTTGATTGATCAGACATTTGAAACCGTTGGTTACCCGGTATTGAAAGTAAGTGGTGGTGCAGGTTCTAAAATAAAGATTACTTATGCAGAGGCATTGTTTGATGCTAAAGGGCAAAAAGGAAACCGCAATGTGATTGAAGGAAAAACGATGAAAGGCATGTTCGACATTTTTTATCCTGATGGTGGAAAGGCAAGAAAATTCAGTCCGCTTTGGCTGCGTACCTGGAGATACATTCAGTTGGATATAGAAACGGGCGATCAACCACTTGTGCTGGATGATCTTTATGGAATTTATACCGGCTATCCATTTGTGCAAAAAGCTTCTTTCTTTTCCAATGATCCATCTTTGGAAGATATCTGGAAAGTGGGTTGGCGCACGGCAAGATTGTGCGCAGGCGAAACTTATTTTGATTGTCCTTATTATGAGCAATTGCAGTATGAAGGAGACACACGCATTCAATCGCTTATTTCGATTTATAATACCGGTGATGACAGGCTGATGCGAAAAGCGATCGATGATTTTTTTAATTCGCGGTTGCCAATGGGCCTTACACAGGGACGCTATCCCAGCAGCCGCTTGCAGGTGATCCCCCCTTTTTCGTTGTTCTGGGTATCCATGTTGCATGATTACTGGATGTTGCGAAAGGATGATGATTTCATTCAAAAATATTTGGACGGAGCCAACGTCATTTTGCATTGGTATGAAAATCACATCGATTCTTCTTTAGGAATGCTTGGACCAATGAAGTGGTGGAGCTTTGTTGATTGGAATGATGCCTTTCCCGGGGGAACGCCGCCGGGTGCAAATGATGGGCATTCTGCTGTGATCTCTTTGCAATACGCGTATACGCTAAGGCAAGCTGCTGAGTTGTTTAACTATTTTGGAAGAAAAACAGAAGCGGATTGTTATTTAAAATTAGCGAATGAAATTTCGAAGAGTACTTATGAAAAGTGTTTCAACACTTCAAAATTGGAAATGGCTAACACACCCGAAAAAAACAGTTACAGCCAGCATGCTTCAATAATGGCCATTCTTGCCGATGCAATTCCTGCAGCAAACGAACAAAAACTAATGAAAAATATATTGTATGATACATCGCTTAGCCAGGCTACATTTTATTATCGCTTTTACCTGACACGTGCAATGGTAAAAGCGGGGATGGCCGATTTATATTATTCACAGTTAACGCCATGGCGCGATATGCTCAAAAACGGCCTCACCACTTTTGCTGAAAAACCTGATCCAACAAGGTCTGATTGCCATGCGTGGTCCGCAAGCCCTGAATACGATTTTCTTGCCACCATCTGTGGCATCATGCCCGATGCACCGGGATTTAGCAAAGTAAAGATCGAGCCAGCTTTCGGAGAATTAACCCATGTAACGGGAACAATGCCGGTTCCTGACGGTATGATAACGGTAACGCTTACACGAAAGGATAACAATGGGATTGAAGGCGAAATAACGCTTCCGGAAAAACTAACAGGAAGGTTTGTTTGGAATGGAAAAGAGATTGAGTTGCACGGGGGGAAGCAAGAGATTACTTTGTGATTTGAGAAACTTTAACTGTTGCAGGTCTCCTGACCTGTGATTGTTCGTTACTTATCATAATTGAAAGTAGGAAAGGCAACTTAGTGAGACCAGTTGACCGTATTTCTGGTAAAAAAAATCTCTCATAAAACTTTGTCCACTGCAAAAACCAAAATTTAATACATTTATCCACTAATAGTTTTCTACTGATACTTTTATGATTTACAAAACCAATCATTGATGAAAAAAATAGTCATATTCGTCATTTCAATTTTGTTTTTGGGAAACACTTTCGCTCAATCGCAGGAACCACCTGAGTTCTGGGAAAATGAACAACAAAACGAATACAACAGGCAACCGATGCACGCTACTTTTTTTTCTTATGAAAATAAGCAGCTTGCATTGCAAGATTCAATGCAGGCTTCCAAGAATTTTCAATCACTTGACGGAATGTGGAAATTCAAATGGGTGGATAAACCGGCGGACCGGCCATTTGGTTTTTGGCAAAAGAATTATGACGACAGCCATTGGGTAAATTTCCCGGTGCCGGCTACCTGGGAAGTGAACGGTTATGGCATTCCTATTTACACAAATATTCGTTACGACTTTGATTATTTGATAAAACCAAATCCGCCTCATGTGCCGCATCAATACAATCCTGTTGGTTCATACCGAAAGGAAATAACGATTGATAAAAACTGGGACGGGAAAGATATTTATATTCATTTTGGTGCAGTCCGTTCCTGTTTTTATTTGTGGGTAAACGGACAATGGGTGGGGTATAGCGAAGACAGTAAGTTGCCTGCAGAATTTGACATTACCAAATATTTACAGCCCGGGCAGAAGAACTTAATTGCATTCCAGGTGTATCGCTGGAGCGACGGAAGTTATATTGAAGACCAGGATATGTGGCGGCTTGCAGGTGTTGACCGCGACGTTTATTTGTATGCACGAAACCCGGTTCATATCCGGGATGTGCAGGTTATTCCCGATCTCACAGATCGCTACAAAAATGGAAAGCTAAATATTAGTCTTGATTTTTTAAACAATAATGATGCGGAACTGAAGAATTATAAAGCCTCTTTTGAATTATCAGATGCAAACGGAAAAGTGATCAAACAAACATTAGTTAACCTTGGTGACAGCAATAAGTACAAGAGCGTTGTCATAAAAGTAAATGATCCTAAAAAATGGACCGCGGAAACACCTAACCTCTATAACCTGCTTATAACGTTAATGGATAGACGCGGAAATGTGATTGAAGTGATTCCTCAAAAAGCAGGCTTCCGGAAAGTTGAGATAATCAATAATGCTTTGTGCGTAAACGGCAAAGCAATTTTGATCAAAGGCGTTAACCGGCATGAAATGGATCCTTACACCGGTCAATATATCAGCAAGCAAAGAATGGAACAGGATGTCAGAATTATGAAAGAAAATAACATTAATGCGGTTCGCACCTGTCATTATCCTGATGATCCTTATTGGTACAAACTATGTGATAAATACGGTTTGTACGTGGTGGATGAAGCTGATCTTGAATCGCATGGAATGGGCTTTGGCGCTAATTCGTTGTCCAAAAAACCGGATTGGTTCCTGCAACATTTTCAAAGAGATTCCCGAGCCGTTGAACGGGATAAAAATCATCCTTCGGTAATCGTTTGGTCCATGGGAAATGAAGCAGGTATGGGCATCAATTTTGAAAAATGTTATGATTGGATCAAGCATCGTGATCCGTCCAGGCCGGTTGAGTATGAACCTGCGAGTGCTACCAATTTCTCAGATATTTATTGCCCCATGTATCCTTCACCGTACAATATGGTTCATCATGTAAAGTATGACAGCAGCAGTAATCAAAAACCCTTTATCCTCGTTGAATATGCACATGCAATGGGCAATACTGATGGCAACTTCAATGATTATTGGGATACGATCAGGAAGTATTATCCCAAAATGCAGGGCGGTTATATTTGGGATTTTGTTGACCAGGGATTGTTTAAGATTACCGATAAGGGAGATAGCATTTGGGCTTATGGAGGAGATTATGGAGTGGATATGCCAAGCGACGTTAATTTCAATTGCAACGGCCTCCTGGCACCGGATCGCTCACTGCATCCGCAGATGCTGGAAGTGAAAAAAGAATATCAAAACATTTTTACTTTGCCCGACGATGTAATGACGGGCAAGATCAAAATTTATAATGAAAATTTCTTCAAAGGACTTGATAATGTTTACATGGATTGGGAACTGGTTGCTGATGGAAAGGTGATACAGAAAGGCAAGGTGGAAAATTTAAAAGTAGGTCCGCACGACACGGGTTTTGTAAACTTACAATATAAGTTGCCGCGCATGGCATACAAAGAAGTGTTCCTGGATGTTTATTATAAAACAAAAGCTTCAGAAGGAATGATTCCTGCTGACTGGAAAATTGCAAAAGACCAGTTGATTTTATTTAGTCACAACCAATATAAAATTGCTGTTCCTGAAAGCAAAGAATTACGTGTAGTCATTAGCGATAGTTTGATAAATGTTACCGGCAATAATGTTTCTTATTCTTTCAGGCGCAGCGATGGCTTGTTACATCATTATGTTGTGGATGGAAATGACTACATAAAAGATGGTTATGATCTGAAGCCGAATTTTTGGCGGCCCCCGACAGACAATGACTATGGCGCTGATCTGCAGAAAAAACTCATTAACTGGAAAAGAGCCAGTCATAATTTTGTTTTGCTGAATTATCAAGTTGATTCCTCCAAACAAAAGTTGATTAAATTGAACATGCATTATTCCTTACCGGATGTTGACGCTTATCTTGATTTGAGCTATGAATTAAATAGTGACGGTACGATAAAAGTTACACAGGCAATACATGCGGATTCTTCCCAAGAAGAACCGATGCTGTTTAAATTTGGAATGCAAATGATGCTGCCGAAAGAATACAGCAATATGCAATGGTATGGACGCGGACCGTCTGAAAATTACTGGGACAGGAAAGACGCGGCTTTTGTGGGGATTTATGATAAAACCGTTGATGAACAATTTGGTAATTATGTGCGGCCGCAGGAAACAGGTAATAAGACGGACGTGCGCTGGATAAAACTTACCAATGGTAGTGGAAAAGGTTTGATGATCGAGGGAGACACTGTTTTGAATGTAAGTGTGCGTCATTTTTTAGATGAAGATCTTGATGACGGAATAGAAAAACAAAACAGCCACCCCGGTGAATTAAAACAAAGGGATTTAACTACATTGAGTATTGATTTGGAACAAACAGGAGTGGGCGGAATTAATTCATGGGGAACATGGCCATTGGAAAAATACCGGCTGGAATACAAGGATTACAGTTATTCGTTCGTGATAAGGCCGGTGGAATAAAAGACCTATTTCGTATATGGATTACAGTTAGTGGCAGATGCTGGATACTCGATTCTGGATGCTGGACAATGAACGAACAAATAATTGGTATTTTTATTTTTTGCCTTGATCTTTAATGTTATGCTATGAGAAAAAACTATTGTAAGAATGTTTTTAGGAATGCAGCAGTTCTTCTGTTGATTTCGTCTTTTATGGTTTCGTGTAAAACTTCAAAAAAATACGATACCTGGCGTGTTTATGGCGGCAACAAAGAAGCGAATCACTATTCTTCATTAAAACAAATAGATACTTCAAATGTAAGCGGATTAAAGGTTTCGTGGGTTTATCACACCCATGATGCGGATAGTGTGATGACACAGATCCAGGTAAACCCAATTGTGATTGATTCGGTTTTGTATGGCGTTTCTCCCAAACTCAAACTGTTCGCCTTGAATGGTGCAACGGGAAAAGAAATTTGGGTTTTCAACCCAATGGATGATAGCGCAGTTAAGGCAAAAGGCCCTGGATTTTTTAGTATGAATGTTTGCCGGGGTGTCACTTATTACACAAACGGAAAAGACGAAAAAAGAATTTTTTATTCGGCCAACAGCCAGTTGTATTGCATCAATGCAGTGACAGGAAAACCTGTTTCTTCTTTTGGAGAAAATGGCAAAATCGATTTGCACAATGACATTGGCAGGGATGTTTCTGATCTTTATATCGCAACCACAACGCCGGGAATTATTTACAAAGACCTGATCATTATCGGCACCCGTGTTTCCGAAGAAGCCGATGCAGCGCCGGGTTATATAAGAGCTTATGATGTAAATACCGGGAAATTGGGCTGGATCTTTCATACGATTCCCGAGCCCGGAGAATATGGTTATGATTCGTGGGAAGACAAAGATGCATGGAAACACATCGGTGGTGTAAACACGTGGTCGGGTTTCAGTTTGGATGAAAAACGTGGAATTTTATTTGCACCAACCGGTTCTGCTTCTTACGATTTTTACGGCGGAAAAAGATTGGGTGATGATCTCTTTGCCAATTGTGTATTGGCGCTCGACGCTTCAACCGGCAAGCGCATCTGGCATTTTCAAACAGTGCACCATGATGTGTGGGACCGTGATTTACCAACAGCACCGGTTTTGATTACTTTACAGAAAGATGGAAAAACGATAGATGCTGTAGCACAGATCACCAAAAGTGGTTTTATTTTTTTACTGGACAGGAAGACCGGCAAACCTGTTTACCCCGTAAAAGAAGTTTCTGTTCCCGCTCAGAGTGAACTGGTGGGTGAAAAACTTTCGCCGACGCAACCTGTGCCCACTTTTCCAAAACCCTTTGCACGGCAAGCACCCATAACAGTTACCGATCTCAATAATCTGGTTTCCGATTCTTCTTACCAGGATATAAAGAAAAAGCTGGAAAGTTATAATACCGCCGCAGGCGTTTTCACACCTCCTTCAAAAGAAGGAACGGTGATCTTTCCCGGCTTTGATGGAGGAGGAGAGTGGGGTGGCCCTGCGTATGATCCAACGACATCTGTTCTTTATCTGAATGCAAGCCAGATGCCCTGGATACTAACGATGAACGAGGTAAAAGAAAAACCCAAAACTGATGAAACGAATTTACAGGCAGGCGAAAGATTGTATCATTCAACCTGCATGGCTTGTCACGGAACAGAACGGCAGGGAAGCGGAAATAATCCAACTTTAGTTGATGTAAATAAGAAATATGATGAACAACAATTTGCGGCGCTCGTATCTTCAGGGCGAAGAATGATGCCGGCCTTCAAACACCTTGCACCATCAGAAATTCATGCGTTGGCTTCTTTTGTTTTGGATAATAAACAAGAGCAAAAGCAAAAATTTACACCTCCCAAGAGAGCTGACGATCAATACAGAAATCTTCCTTATACATCTACCGGTTACAATAAATTTTTAACGAAAGAAGGTTACCCTGCCATTACGCCGCCATGGGGCACTTTAACTGCAGTTGATTTGAACACCGGAAAATATTTGTGGATGGACACCGTTGGAGATTATCCTGATCTTAAAGCGAAAGGAATTCACACCGGCACTGAGATGTATGGCGGACCGGTAGTTACAGCCGGGGGGATCGTTTTTTTAGCAGCCACGAGCGATGCAAAGATTCGGGCATTTAATAAGAGAACCGGTAAACTTTTGTGGGAAGCGGATTTGCCGGCATCCGGTTTTGCCACTCCTGCCGTTTATGAAGTAAATGGAAAACAATTTTTGGTGATTGCGTGTGGTGGAGGAAAATTAGGAAAGCCTTCAGGTGATGCGTATATGGCCTTCTCTTTGCCAACTAACGGTGAACAGTAAACGAAGAAATAAGAAATATTTTTGTTTTCTAAATTAAACAAAAACAAATGCAAAAAGACGACATCTCTCTTGCAGCCTGGGCGCTGGTAGATGAGTTCAGGGAAGGCAAATGGAAAGCGCTTGATCTGCCTAAAATTACTAGGGAAGATTTTGGTATCAACGGGATTGAATTTGTGAATACACTTTTTGAAGTGCCAACAAATACTTATCTGAATGCTTTAAAACAAAATGCTGAAGATTACGGAACAGAGTTGGTTTTGATAATGGTGGATGAGGAAGGGGACGGTTGTGCACCAACGAAAGAAGAACGAAAACAATTTGTGATCAATCAACGGAAGTGGATTGATATTGCGCATTATTTGGGTTGCCATGCTATACGCACGAATTGCCGTGGATTGGAAATTAGTTCTGCTGAAGAAGCCTTAAAATTATCTGCTGAAACGTATCATCATTTGCTGGATTATGCAAAAGATTCCGGTGTGGAAGTTTTGATAGAAAATCATGGTGGCTATTCCAATGATCCCGACTGGATGGTGGCGTTGATGAAAGAAGTCAATAACCCGCTCTTCGGTACTTATCCCGACTGGCGTGAACCATCTCCGCAATTCGACAATTATACTTATCTCGAAAAAACCATTTCGTTTGCCAAAGGCATGTCATACCGTAATCAACCAACGGAAGGAGAAACCGCAAAACTTATTGGCCTTTGCCAGCGCGAAGGGTACCATGGCTGGTATGGGATTGAGTCGAAAGGCAGAGATGCGGTACGACTTGGAAAAAGCTTGTTGAATAAATATCTTTTGAACAAGTAATTGGAACAGTAAACTCACAAATTGCTTGTAAAATTATTTTCTGGTTCTTTCAATAGGAATTGTTTCATGTATCAAATCTCCGTTTTCCGCAATACCTTCTATCGTAAGCGTATAAGTGGTCGGCATATCTGCGGTATAAAATGAAATGGTGGTCGGCGTTTTTGAGTTTGTGGTTACGTATCCATTCCAGTAAATGGTTGTCCTGTAGTCTGCTAATTTTGATTCTAGTTCCTGGTCGGTTTCGTATTTGGGGGCGTAAAATTGTTTTGCCACCTGGTATCCATTGGTTTTAAATCCTTTAATTCCTATTTGTTTAAAATACGACATGTTCATGTCAGCCCCGTTTTTAGTATGTATCACAATCGCTCCACCGCCACCTCTCACGCCATATATCGCGGCTTCGCCACCTCTGAGCACTTCGATGTACGACACGGTTTGCGGGCTTATGTCTCCAATTCCGACACCAGGTATCTCAATTCCATCAACGATCACCAAAGGCGTGCTATTTTTATAACCATTTAATCCGAAAAAACTAATTTGTCCGTCATGACCTGTGAATCCCGGAACCATCTGCAAAAGATCGTTTAAGCTCACGTTCCCGTTACCATACCTATTTAAAATATCCGGAGTGATAACATAAGAAGCAGCACTTACTCTTGTTGACTCATCGTAATTCAGTTTCTTCATTTTTTTAGAAATAATCACTTCTTTCAAAATTTTTGCTTTTATACTGTCCTCCAAAGAATCGTACATGAAACTTTTATAAAACCTGATTCCATTATTGACGTTAGAATAGATCTGATCACTTCCAAAAGATCTGTCAATGCGGTTAAGGGGAAAAGGTATAGGCTCAATGGAAATATTTACGTTTTCATTTTTGCCTTTTGGGTTTGTTGTTTGAATGACAAACAAGGTTGTATCTGTATAATCGATTCCGTTAAAATGAAATTGCCCCTCTTCATTTGTTACGTCTGTTCCAATATATGCATTGTCTGATTTGGACATAAGAGTAACAGTGTAATGTACTGCGGGAGTATTCTTTAGTGTCGTTATTTTGCCACTTAAGGAAAGGCTGCTGTCATTATCTTTTGGACGTACTTTAATGCCGTTTTCAATTTGGTTCCAGCCAAACCTGCTCCATCCGTGAGTCAACATTACAAGATCAAGATCCCGCAGTGTCGATGGCTTATCGTCCTTAAAATAATAACCGGGTTCTTCGATATAACCTTTCAGGTAGGGAAAAAGTAAGAGATGCGTTTTTATATTTCCCCTGTCGTCATCATGCTTAACCACATGGTCATCAGTTACGGAAATTGAATAAATACCTTTTAAAAGTTTGCCCGCCTGGTCAACAGCCTTCAATTGTAAGATTACTTTTTCTCTTCGCCGGTAATTTTTTTTATTTGTCGTAATTACCATCTTTGAAGTTGGATGGTGAACATAGATTAAACGTTCACTGGCAGGTTGCATGGCACTGTCAAATAAAGTCAACTGTGCAATACCTTCCGGGAATTCTTTCAACGAAATGTTTTCATCATACATGCCGGTTCCCTGGCTCGTGAAGTACACGCCTCCGTGAGAAGTGGCCACAATGTAAGTGGCTTTGTTTTTATTGTATAAAGAATCGCCCAACGCTACCCTCACGGTTACTGAGTCTTCACTTCTTTTAACGACAGAAAGCTGGTAACCATAATTGTTACTTGGGCTTAAAGGATAAGTGAACTCCCTGCCATCATTTGTGGAAACATAGGCGGTATATGACTTACGGCTTCCGGGAATAAACTGAAATTCTCCCATTCCTGCATGTGCGCTTCTGAAACTGCAAACGGTGTCTCCCTTATTATCTTTAACGATCCCGTGCACATTCGTTCCACTGCCCGATTTATCAATCGCTATAAATGCCACATTGTTTTCAATTCCGTTTACAAGATAGCCTCCTTCTGGCAAAAATTGAATGTCCATGTCATTATTGAGGACAGGCAGTTGGAGCAGCTTTTGATATTTACCTGACTTGATTTTTATAGAAGCATTACTTCTGTTTTCTTTTGGAACTGCACTAATATTTACAGAAAACATTCCATTGTTATTCGTTGTGACAGTGGAATCTTCCAACACTTTTTTGACGGAAAAGAGCTGGTAAGTAACAGGCCTGCCACCATAAGAAGTTCCCAAAGTGTCCTTTAATTGAATATCGACAGAAGACAGCCTTGAATCTGCGTAAGCAATTGCGCACACAAGATGATTTGCGGTATTAAAAACAGGAATGTTACTTCTGAAAATATTTTGTGCATTGTTGAACCCGATCATCCACGACGTGTAAGCTCTTAACGTGTAATTCCCTTCGGCGATAGAGTCGGGTAAATGGAAGGCAAAATTGAGAGAACTATAAAGTCCGTTAACAATGGCTTTTTCAACTACTTTGTCTTCTGCGTTTATTAATTCTACATAAATCTTTTTGCTCCTGACAGTATCCACTCTCCACCGGCTTTCATTAACCAGGTAAACTTTACCATACATTTCATCACCGCTGATGTAATATGGCTTGTCTGTCTGGATGTATATTTTTTGTTGCGGATACTGTTTATGAAAGCTATAATATCTTTCTATTAATTTCTCCAGGGCTTTTGAAGGTGGTTTGTCGCTACGTGTGGCAAAAATGAAAAGCCCGGCAATTGATGACAAAAAGAGAAATTTTGTAAACTCAACGAAAGCAATTTTTTTCATTCCAAAGAATTTAAAGTGGCGGACGTTATTGTCAGTTAGTGAGGATAATTGATTTTGGATAGTAAATGTAACTAAAAGATTCCAAAACCTATAAAACAATTTGATAATCCTTTAACTAATAATAGCTACAAAAAAAATGCTTCATTATAGTTTGAAAAAAATGAAGAGAAAAATTCTTACCGCAGAAAGTTATTATATTTATGTTCCCATTTTGATAAGTCATCAATATGGCCTCTTCTCCTTTAACGTAAAATGCTTTGATCATGAAAAATGAAAATCCACACAGTTCTTCCAACGATTTTGAAAATGACAATCCAAAAAAATCTTCCGCCGGTTCTCCAATGAGCCGCCGCAAGTTTGTTGAACTTACTGCAGCCACAGCAGCAGGTTTCACTATTCTTCCACGACATGTACTTGGCGGCAAAAATTTTGTTGCACCCAGTGACCAGGTTACACTCGCGCACATTGGTGTTGGCACTGAGGGCACACGTGAAATGCTTGATCTTTTGAAAGTGCCGCAAATAAGAATTGTAGCAGTTTGTGATCCCAACAAGAATGCAATCGGTTACCGCGACTGGGGTCCCAATTATTTGAAAGATGATATTCGAAAAACGATCAACGATCCGAATTGGAATCCCGGTGGGGACAATATGATTCCGGGAGGGAGAGATAATGGCAAATCGATCGTGGATGCCTATTATGCCAATCTTCATCCCGACATGAAGTATAAAGGTTGTGCAGCGTATGAAGATGCAAGAAAAATGTTGGACGAATTAAAAGATGTGGATGCAGTAAAAATTATGACGCCCGATCATCTTCATGGCGTGTTGGCGATTGCTGCCATGAAAAGAGGCAAGCATGTTTTGATGCATAAACCCCTTTCAAACCGGATCATTGAATCGAAGAAAGTGATTGAAATAACGCGCAACAATCCCAAATTGATCACTCACCTGATGCCGTGGGATGCAAACGGTGATATGACTCCTGTAATGAATTGGATCAATTCAGGAGCGATTGGTAAATTAAAAGAAATTCACAACTGGACAAACCGTCCTGTGTGGCCGCAATATGCTCATATTCCAACAGACACGCCACCAATACCCGATGGCTTTAACTGGGATTTGTGGCTTGGCCCGGAAGCAACAAGAAATTATAGTCCCGATTATACGAACATGGTTTTCCGTGGATGGTATGATTTCGGAGGCGGTTCCATGGCTGATATGGGACATTATAGTTTGTGGACTGTGTTTAATGCCTTGAATCTTACTTCACCAACAACAGTGGTACCGCACCGCAGCCATGTTTGCGATTTTCATGGCCCGATTCCATATCGTATTGAAAATGATTTTGCTTTTCCTTATGCAAGTACGGTTCAGTTTAGTTACCCGGCCAACGGCAATCGTCCGCCTGTAGACCTTTTCTGGTATGATGGAGGCATGAGGCCTGAGATTCCTGAAGAATTGGTTGCCCAAAACAAGCAACTTCCTGAAGAAGGAATGATGTTCGTTGGCGATAAAGGAAAAATTCTTGCAGGATTTAATGTTCAAAACCCACAGCTTCTTGCCGATGGCAAAATGGAAGCTGCTCCCAATCAAAAGCCGGAACAAGACCAGGAAGAGCATACGCTTGGTTGGCTCACAAGATTTGCCGAAGCCTGCAAGAGCGGCAAGCAATATCCCGGAAACTTTTTGGAAGTGGAACATTTGGCGGATGCAATTAATTTGTATGCCGTGGCTTTGCGTTCCAATAAAATGCTTCAATATGACGCAGCAAACTTGAAAATTACTAACGTTCCTGAATTCAATAAATATCTTTCACGCGAGTACCGCCCAGGTTGGGATCCTGAATCAATTTAAAAGCTGAAAACACTAGTTATGAAAAAAATGAATCGCCGCCAGTTTATTGGAAGAAGCGCTTTCGGTCTTGGCTCTGCGTTTTTACTGGCTCAGTTACCGGGAGAATTACTTGCTTTTTCCAAAATAGAAAATATGCCAATCGGTTTTCAATCATGGTCGGTAAAAGATATGTTGGGAAAAGATCTTCCCGGCACATTGAAGATGATGAAAGATCTGGGCTACAGCCAGATTGAAATGTGTTCGCCAAAAGGCTATGCAGACATTGGTTTTGGCCCGTTGGCAAAAATGAAAACAAGTGATCTTCGAAAAACGATTGAAGAAGCAGGGATTGGTTGCATAAGTTGTCATTATGGTTTTGGTGAATTGGCAGATGATAAGATCAATGAGAGTATAGATTTTGCTAAAGAGATGGGACTAACGCAAATGATCTGCTCCACCTTCTGGCTGCCCAAAACAGCAACGCTCAGTGATTACCAGGCATCGGCAGATAAATTGAATAAGGCGGCTCAAAAGATAAAAGATGCCGGTATGCATACCGGCTTTCACAACCATGAATTTGAATTTGCGAAGCTCGATGGGCAATTGATCTATGATGCACTGATGCATACTTTCGATCCAAATCTTGTCAAAATGCAGTTTCAGACAGAAGTGATCAACCTCGGTTACAAAGCGGCAGATTATTTTAAGAAATATCCCGGCAGGTATATTTCGTCTCATCTTTCTGACTGGACGGCCGATAAAAAGGAAGTGCCCATTGGTGAAGGAATTATTGATTGGAAAGAATTTTTTAAAGCTGCAAAAACCGGTGGTGTGCAAAATATTTTTGTCGAAATGAGTTTCGATGATTTGAAACCAAGCGCGAATAATATTAAAAAAATGAAGGTTTGAATAACAGGAAACAGTGAATCAACAAAAAGGAATAATTTTTATTTTCAGACTTATTAGATAAAAACAACGAAGTATCAAGATGCAGGTAGAATTGAAAGTTGCAATAATAGCTTCCATTGCAACCTTTATTGTTGCTTTAATAAATGTAATTGTTTCTTGGAATATTTCCAGAAGACAAAACTCATTAGAATTAAAAAAGACAAGAATAGAATTACTTGAGAATCGAAGAATTAGTGTTGAAAAAGTTAGAACAGAATTGAATAAGCAGATACTTGATATTCAGAATGCCGATATTTCAAATCCTAATCAAATGATCCCTAAACTGGTTGATAATTTTCAGGCAAAATCTACATTGTTTTTATCGATTGGTCATTTCTTTCCAGAGGATTTAAATAATAAAGTCAATCAGCTGAGAGATGAGATAGACGAAAATATAATTAAATCAAGAAAAAATATTCCAATTTCTTTATCAGAGGTAAAAAGAATATCTGATGAAATGTCAAAATTTGATAGCGAAATGCAAGCTGCGATTTCGAAAAAACTAAGAGATATAGAAAATCAGATCGAAGGACTACTTTCCTAAGTTTAGAATAGGACGATTTGTAAATAAAAAACTATTACATACCAAGATTCTATCTTGTATTATATATAGCGGATGAAATCCATTTTAGATCCGGGAACCCGGGAAGAAATCATCGGCCGGATCAACTCACTGGACGAAAACTGTGAACGTCACTGGGGAAAGATGACTGTTGGCCAGATGATAAAGCATTGCACCTTGTGCGAGCAATTGTATTTGGGAAAAGTGAAATTGAAAAGAGTTTTTTTAGGACGAATATTTGGGAAAACAGCTTTGAAAAAATTACTAAGCGATGACCGGCCTATAGGAAAACATTCTCCTACAGATCCGTTTCTGCGGGTGATTGAAGACATTGATGACCTGGAACCACATAAGCAAAAATGGATCGCTTTGATCAATGAATACGAAACTCGTGATGCAGGTTCCTTACATCCTTTTTTTGGTAAAATGAAATTGGAACAATTGGGCCAGTTGTCTTATAAACACAATGACCACCATTTACGGCAGTTTGGCCGATAATTTTTTACTAACGGTGATGAATACATGAAAATAATGTATTGTTGTATTCTTGTACCGTTATGAAAACGATTTCCCAAATAATCAATAATTAATAATCAACAATCACTCCACCCAACAATAAAACAATAAGACAATAAAACCATCCTCAAATCTCCCTCTTCTTCAACTGCTCCACAGCATAATTAGCTGCTCTTGCAGTCATCGCCATAAAAGTTAATGAAGGATTTTGTGTTGAAGTGGAGGTCATGCAGGCACCATCGGTAACAAATACATTAGGACAATTATGGAACTGGTGCCATTTGTTGAGCAATGAAGTTTTCGGATCTTTTCCCATTCTCACGCCGCCCATGTGGTGAATATCTAAGCCTGGTGCTTGTTTGGTGTCATTTGTTTTAATATCGGTAAAACCGGCTTTGGTATACATCTCGGTCATTTGTTCAAAGAAATCTTTGATCATCTTCTCATCGTTGTCATCATAATCGATATTAATGTGCAACAACGGTACGCCCCATTCGTCTTTCTTCTCGCTGTCAAGACTTAAAAAATTCGTTTCCTTGGGAATCGTTTCGCCCATCATTCCTGAACCTACACTCCATGGTCCCAAAGTGGGTTCCTTCAGTAAATTATCTTTCAGGGTATCGCCAAAACCACTTTGATCATTATAAGACCATCTGCCGCTGTAAAAAGTAAGCGCATAGCCGCGAAGGAAATCTGTTTCCTGTTTGTACACATTTCTGAATCGTGGCATGTAAGCACTTGTGGGTCTTCTGCCTTCTGTTTTGCTATCCTGAAATCCATCGTACTTTGCGTTTATGCTTGCCCGGTAGTTGTGGAAGGCAGCATATTTTCCAAGGAGCCCATTGTCATTTCCCAAGCCGTTTGGAAAGCGCTTTGATTTGGAATTAAGTAAAACGAGGTTGCTATTATAAGCGCCTGCATTCACAAAGATCACTGGTGCATAATATTCGATCGATTGCTTCGTTTTTGCATCAATCACCAAAACACCGGTTGCCTTTCCTTTGTCATCATCGTAAATGATGGAGTGTACCACAGAAAATGGGCGCAATGTCATGTTTCCTGTTTTTTGTGCCCATGGAATGGTGGAAGAATTGGCACTGAAATAACCACCAAACGGGCAACCGCGCTGACACAGATCCCTGTTCTGGCATTGCCCTCTTCCCTGGTCAAAATGAATTTGTTTTGGTTGGGTAAGATGTGCGCAACGTCCATAAATTACATTCCTTCCTTTGTAATTTTTTTCAACAACTTCTTTAAAATAATTATCCACGCACGACATTTCGAGCGGTGGTAAAAATTCACCGTCAGGAAGATTCGGCAAGCCATCTTTATTTCCCGAAATACCAACAAATTTTTCAACATAACTGTACCACGGAGCAATATCCTTGTAACGGATCGGCCAGTCAACTGCATAACCATCACGTGCAGGTCCTTCAAAATCAAAATCGCTCCACCGCTGTGTTTGCCTCGCCCACATAATTGATTTTCCACCTACATGATAACCGCGTATCCAGTCAAAAGGTTTGTCCTGGATGTATGGATGTTCAGTATCAAGCGTAAAAAAATGTTGCGCGTCTTCACGGAAAGCGTAACAACGGCTTACAACCGGATTTTCTTTTTGAATCTCGTAAGGAATTTCGCCACGGTGTTTAAATTCCCATGGCATCATGTTGGTTGTAGGATAATCTTTGATGTGTACCACATCCCTTCCTCTTTCGAGCACAAGTGTTTTGAGACCTTTTTCACAAAATTCTTTTGCGGCCCATCCGCCGCTCATGCCCGATCCAATGACGATAGCATCAAAGGTGCGGTCTTGTTTTGAATCTCCCATATTGTTGTCAGCTTGCTTTTTTTACCGGTACGCAACCGTAGAATTTGCCGGGCACCAGTTGGTACACGTGCACTTTGGTTAAATAATATTTTGATTGGTTAAATGCTTCGAGCGTAAGTCCTTTCATCGTGTGATAAAAGAAGGCCACATTTTCAGGAACGTCTTTTTTGTCTTCAATGGCTTGCAATATCTGGTTTCTTTGTACAGGTGTGGCTTTGGTAAAAGAGGTATTTACTTTCTTTTTTGAGAAATCATTGAACTCTTTTAAACCTTTGGTGAATTGCTCCTGTTTGTCTGGCGAAAAGCAATCATCCACCATCATCAGTGCAAAGCTGTAAGCGCCCACATCCTTTGCCCCCGGCGTTTTTCCCCCGGGGATAATGGTATCGCTTAAGGTGGCAACGAGGTCTTCATCATTGCCGGTGATCTTATAATTCTTTACAGAAACAGTAGCTTTTTTTTCTTCCTGTAAACATGAAGGCAAAAATGCAGTTCCGGCTGAAAGAAGGAGAAGTGTTTTAATACTTGAACGTCTGTCCATTAGCTATTGGTATTTGAAGGGAAGATACGGAAATGTTGAATGAAAGTGTCAAAGTAAACCAACATTTTTGCAAGATTTTTAATTGGGTTAATGGAACATAGAAAATTATGAATTAAGAATAATAAATCTGCCCTGGATAATCTCTTCCTAATATGTCGGCCCTTCTTCATCTTCTCTTTGTAACTTCATGTACGAATTGGAATAATCCCTAAAAACAGGCTAAATGTTATACATGATCATCGAAAGTTTTCGGAAGGGTAAAGTAAAAGAGCTTTACAAACGATTTGCGGAGAAAGGAAGGCAATTACCTCCTGGCGTCACTTACATCAACAGCTGGATAGATGAAAAAATTGAAACCTGCTACCAATTGATGGAAAGTGATTCTGTTGAAAAATTATTTGAATGGACAGAGCATTGGAACGATCTTGCCGGTTTTGAAATAAAAAGGGTATTAACGTCAGCAGAAGTTCAGGAAAAAGTAAATTCGCTGGAATAGTCTTCGGTTTACCACATTTATAAAGTGATAGATTTAAAAATCTCATTCTTTCATTTACTATCTGTGTGGAATACCTGCTATAACTTATGTTCTATTGAATCGCTTTTTGTTTTGGAATAAATTTGATCCATTAATAAACAGTAAACCTAAAAACGATGACAGCAACTGAACAAATAATTCCTGTTACAGGTGAAGATTCAGGGATTATTATCAAAAATTTTCCACGCCCGTCTGCCGAAGTTATTGACCGGCTTTCCAAACTTCCCATTGCCAACATTTCTGATGCCATGAACAAGCATGGCGTGATGCATTATGAAATACGCCCAATATTTCCAGGTACACATTTCTGCGGACCAGCACTCACCTGCGGTAGTCTTGATCTTACCGTAAAGATCTTTGCGCTTTCATTAATAAAGCCGGGAGATGTATTTATCCAGGCCTCAGGTGGTATTCATGAATATGCATGTTTTGGCGAATTGGGATCGAATGGTGTAAAGTCGCGTGGGGGAGTGGGTGCAATTGTTGATGGGGCGGTACGTGATGTTTTGGGAATTAAGGAAGTAGGGTTACCGGTTTTTGCCCGCTCGGTTACGCCGCGCAATTATCATTATCCTTTCGGCCAGCCTTTTGGATCTGTTAACAGGCCGGTTATTGTCGCAGGCGTTTTGGTAAACCCGGGAGATGTGATTGTTGCCAGTGATGAAGGTGTTGTGGTAGTGCCATTGTCAATGGCAGAAAAAGTGGCTACTGCGGCGGAAAAGATCCAGGCTGAAGAAGAGCAACGTCGTGCCGGAATCCGCTCAGGGAAGATTCCGTATGATAAAATAGAAGAACAGTTGAGGGCGGCTGGATATAGTATAAGGTGATTTTTCTGAAATTTATATTATCTTGACCCAAGGGTGACCGGTTGTAATCTGTATGCTTTTACAAGCCTTCCGTATTGCATTGCCGGAATCCATTTTGGTCCGTTCTTGATCGCTTCTACCGCTATGTATGCAAGCATAGTGCCTTTCATAGTGGTGGCCTGAACATCTCTCACTTTTCCCGTCGTATCGATAATAAATCTAACTACACATGTTCCGTAATCTTTTTCACTAAATTTATCGATATTGGAAGTAAGCTTTCCGGTAATGTAACGGAGCCAGGCTTGTGCGCCTCCACGAAAGGAGGCTTCCTTTTCTTCTCTTGTAAATAAAGAATCAACGACTACGGTTCCATCCTTGTAATCTTTTCTTATCCCTTTTTGACCCGTAAAAAAAACTTCTGAAGTAACCTTTCCGGAATCATCATAGAAGGTCTGCTGAAATTTATCATTTTTAAAATCTGTAGAACTAAAGGAGTTTAATATACCACTTTCAGAATAATAATATTTGCTGCTGTCAGTCACTTTCCCGTTCACATACATTAAAGAATCAATTATATGGCCGGTGCTATCCCATTTTCTCCATAAACCGTTAAGTATATTGTTTTCATAATTGCGTTCGGTTTCTTTCTTGCCATTTAAATAAAAACTTTGAAAAGTTCCCTGGTTTACTGATAAGGTAGAATCCGTAAAGTTGGCTACCAATAATGGTTTTGAAGGAAATTGATTCGAATAAACTTTAAGGTTGAAAAGATTGTCATATTCTCTTCCATGCCCGGTAAAAACTGATTCTTCTTTCGGGCAAATGCCAAAGTCTTCATTGAAATAGTAAACGTAATCGGTTTGCTGGGCAAGAGAAACTGTAGCAACAAAAAATAATAAAGAGGTTACGAAAGTTTTGGCTATCATGCTTGGCTTTTAAAGAATAAACATAGAAAAATAATTAAAAGATGCAAAATTTGAGGTATTTCTTTTTTTTGCTGGCCGAACACATTGGAAGGGATGACAGTTAGGAAGATTTTAAATTGGTAATATTGATTCGGTTCTCACGCAAACAATTTAATTACTCTGTAATCTCTACAAGGTTGCCTTCGGGGTCTGAAACTACACTTTCATAATATCCATCACCTGTCGTTCTTGGTTCACTTTCTATCGTGAAATGATCATTACGCAATCTTTCGGCGAGTTGGTTTACTGCTTCTTTACTATCAACCGAAATGGCAAAGTGCGCCATTCCTTTTGCGTAGCCACGTTTACCGGGTTCATCATGAATGTCTTTCCTGTTCATCAATTCAAGACGGGGTTTACCCTCACCAAAACTCATGAAATAAGAAGTAAAGCCTTTCTTTTCGTTGGTGTATTTTTCACTGCTGTTGAAACCAAAATAGGTTGAGTAAAAGTCTCTCATTTTTTCAAGATCATCTACCCAAATTGCAATGTGTTCGATTTTCATGAAATGCGGTTTTAATTGAAGTTAATTAAGAATAATGAGATCAGAAGAACTCGTTACATCAAGTGAAATATTTTTGCAAACAACTTTTTTAAAAAGGGCAGGCAATAAAATTGGAAGGCAAGTATGTAAATTTATAAAAAGCATACGGCATGTTTGAGTAACCAATCAAACACAGGAATAATAAATGGAAGTAAGAACAGCATATAACATCTGGGCCGAACAATATGATACCAACAGGAACCGAACAAGAGATCTTGAAGCGATCTCCTTGAGGGAAACGCTGATCAAAATACAATTCGACAATTGTTTGGAAATCGGCTGCGGCACTGGAAAGAACACGGAATGGTTAATTGCAAAGGCCAAACATATTTTGGCCATTGACCTGTCTGAAGAAATGTTGGCAAAAGCGCAGCGTAAGATTCAATCGGACAAGGTAAGATTTGTGCGCGCAGATATTAATAAGGAATGGGAGTTTACTGCTAATGAAAAATTTGACCTGGTAACGTTTAGCCTCGTTTTGGAACACATTGAAAATTTAGAAAGCGTTTTTGAGAAGCTGCGCGCTGTGGTGAAACCAAACGGATACGTTTATATTGGCGAGTTACATCCGTTCAAGCAATACGGTGGAACAAAGGCAAGATTTGAAACGGATAGCGGGGTGCAGGTTGTAAACTGTTTTAACCATCATATTTCTGACTTTACCACCGCTGCCACGAAAAACGGTTTTCAACTGGTTGAATTGAAAGAATATTTTGATGATAATGATAAAACTGCCAGCCCCCGCATTTTAACCTTGCTATTGCAGAAAAAATAAAAAACAGGTGACGGCTTAGCCGGCTATCCTTTCAAGGGATTTAAAATAAGTGTAAGAAAATATAACCGGCCACAACACAATCACAATCAAAATGCTCATCATCACGAAAACTTCTGCACGCGCAGGAACAAGAAAACCTGTTATTGCGATCAGGATGCCACCTACAAACCAGAGCTTGCCTCCAAGCTGGTGTGTTTTGCGCCAGGTTTCTTCATTCTCCAAAGTCCATGGCGTGCGAATGCCCACAAAATAATTAGGCTTTATGCTGTGCATCAGGTTTCCCATGAATGCAAAGAAAATTCCGAGGATCACAGGCAGGAAACCGCGCAGTTGAAAGCTGCCTGCTTTTGCGGCGTAGATGGAGTAACAACCGATAAGCGACATGAGCAGGACGATGGCCACAGCAATCTTATTAAACACTGTTGCCGAATATTTTGCTTTCTTCTTCGGATCGATCCTGGGTAAAAAGCGAATGAGCAGGTAAACAAAAATACTAATGCCTGCGAGGATGGAAGTAGTTACCCAAAGGAACGACCTGTTGCTGTAGGCGTTTGGTTGCCCGTTGATGCCGAAGTGCGTGGGCACTTTTGGGGGAAGGGTTGGATATACTTTCAGGAGATACAGGAAAGGCAGAGCGACCACCAGCAATACCAGCAGTTCTGCAATAGGTAATTTCGGTTTCATTTTCTTTTCTTTTTTTTATTAAACTGCATCAGCCAACTGATCATCTCATCCATTACAGTTGTGTTGATGGAATAGTAAATGTATTGTCCCTCTTTTTCCGAAACAACAAGCTCTGCGCGTTTCAGCAATTCGAGGTGGTGCGACACACTGGGCCAGGATATCTGAAACTGGTCGGCAATTTCCCCCGCCGTCATGTCCTTGTCTTTCAATAATTCCAGTATGGCTCTTCGTGTCGGATCGTTCAATGCTTTAAAAACAAGATTCACTTAATTTAGATATTTAGACAAATATCTAAATATTTATGGAAATACAAAAATTATTTATGAGAAGTTGTAAGGCCTTTCATGAAAGGCGATGTGCACAGTAAACAAACAAATAATTGTTTTTTTTAGGAGCAAAAGTTCGTAAAGTGTAAATTCCTTATGATTTTCCCTTTGCTCTGTAACTCGCGCGGTAACCTAACAAATAACTGTAGGGTGAACACGAACAGGTTCTCTCATTTCTGTGTTGGGATTATAAGAATCGATCTCTAATAATTGCCCATTTGTTTCTTTTCCTGTTATTTTTATTAATCCAATGATGTTTGATTTCTATTTTTAACCTCCTATATTGCATTTCAAACAAAACCAAAACAAATTGAAATCACAGTCTTTTCTTATTCTTCTTTTCATTTGCTCTTTTGCAATAAACAGTACAACAAGTTTTGCGCAAACAGGAATTGATTCTTCTCTTGCCGAAAAAATTACGGTTTCCGGCTTTTGTCTTTGTAAAACTAAATTACAAGATTTACAGCATTTGGATTCAAACATCAGGTTGGCATTTATTGAAAATGCATATAAACCTTCTGAGATAGCTTTCGTTTCAGTGTACAAAGGCGATGATGCAATTGCGGTAGCAGGTAAAGAGGCTAAAAATGGTGCGATTTATATTACAACAAAAGCGTTTGCGCGTAACAGTTACTGGAACTATTTTACCTCAAAATCTCTTGATTATAAAAACACGGTTCCCGATCTGCAAACTGAATCGAAAGTGATATACATATTGAACGGCAAAATACTACAAAGCAATGTTGAGGCAACACTCTTTCAAATAAATAACACTAATTTCTTGACACTACAGGTAATTAATCGCAACCAACTAAAAAAAGATTACCATATTTCAGGTAAATCAATTGGCGTAGTAATCACAACCAAATAGAATGAGGTTGAAAATAAATAGATGGCTTCGCAACAGTCTGCTTGAATTATCTTATCAGAAACACTTTAAAACCAAACTGTGAGAAAAATCCTGTAAATCGTCTCATCCTCAAAATCCCCGTTCAGACAAAATACCCATTTCTAAATTTATCCCCCTAAATTAGCACTTCACAATTACACTGATATGTACAAAATGGAACAAACCTGGCGGTGGTACGGGCCGGATGATCCTGTGTCTTTGCAGGATGTAAAACAGGCTGGCGCAACCGGCGTGGTTACGGCATTGCATCATGTTCCGCACGGCGAAGTGTGGACGGTTGATGAGATCAACAAAAGAAAAGAACAACTTCAAAAAGAAGGGCTGCCCTGGTCGGTGGTGGAAAGTATCACCGTTCATGAAAGCATCAAAACGAGGACGGGCAATTACAAAGGATACATTGAAAAATACAAAACGTCCATTCGCAATGTGGCTGCTGCCGGCATCCCGGTGATCACTTACAACTTTATGCCGGTAAACGACTGGACGCGCACTTCTTTAAGTTATAAAATGCCCGACGGTTCGCTGGCGCTTTATTTTAACTGGGTTGACCTCGCCGTGTTTGATATGTTCATTTTAAAAAGAAGAAATGCCGCAGATGCTTATCCGCAAAATATTGTGAGGCAGGCGGAAGACCGTTTTAAAAATTATACCACCGTGCAACTGGAAGCACTTGCCGATGTGGTAATGGCAGGCATCCCCGGCGAAAAGAAAGGTTCCACCACGGAGATGTTGAAAAAGCTGGAATTGTATAAAGACATTGATGCCAATGCGCTTCGCGATAATCTTTGTTATTTTCAAAAAGAAATAAGTGAAGTAGCAGAAGAATGTGGCGTTAAGCTCGCCATTCATCCGGATGATCCTCCTTTTCCTATTTTGGGTTTGCCTCGCATAGTCAGCTCAATGGAAGACTTTAATTATTTCCTTCAGAAGGTTGATAACAGTGCCAACGGTGTTTGTTTTTGTACCGGCACTTTGGGCGCGTCATCTAAAAATGATCTTCCGGCGATGATCAAAGGCATTGGCGAAAAAATTCACTTTGTGCACTTGCGCAACGTGACCAAAGATGAGCAAGGTAATTTTTATGAAGCCGATCATTTGGGTGGCGATAATGATATGGCGGCAATTGTAAAAGAAATATTGAAGTTGCAGCAACAATACAAAAAATCATTACCTTTTAGGCCTGATCACGGTCACCAGATGTTGGATGATCTGAAAAAGAAAACCAATCCCGGATATTCGGCGATAGGAAGGTTGCGCGGATTGGCAGAGATGAGGGGACTGGAAGTAGGATTGCTTGATTCATTGTAAAGTTCTTTTTGTTTTACAACACGTTGCTTGTTACAATTTTTGCTTACGACTACATTCACTAAAACAATACCAATGCAAAGACGTCAATTCATCAAAAACACTGCTGTTGCAGGCGCTGCAGTAAGTCTTACCGGTTTAAATCTTTCCGCATTTGCAAAAAGAAGCGCAGCCGACAAAGTTCGTGTAGCTGTGCTCGGTACCAATGGCCGCGGACTGGCTCACATTGAAGCGTATCACACCATCCCGAATGTGGAGATTGCCTACATCTGCGACGTGGAGCAAAAGGCACTTGCCAAAGGAATAAACCTCGCTGAAAAATTATATGGTAAAAGACCAAAAGCCATCCAGGATTTTAGAACGATTCTTGATGATAAAGATTTGGATTCGGTTTCTATTGCCACACCCGATCACTGGCACACGTCGGCAGCAATTCTTGCCTTGTCAGCGGGCAAACAAGTATATGTAGAAAAGCCTTGCGGCCATAATCCTGAAGAAGGAGAGATGCTGGTGGCAGCACAAAAAAAATACAATCACCTGGTGCAGATGGGCAACCAACGCCGCTCCTGGCCAAATATTAATGAGGCAATGAAGCTGATTCACGACGGCATCATTGGCGAAGTATATTATGCAAAAGGTTGGTATGCCAACAACCGCGGCCCGATCGGTCATGGAAAAGTAGTTGCCGTTCCTCCAAACCTTGACTGGCAGTTATGGCAAGGGCCTGCACCGCGGGAGGATTACCGTGATAATTTGGTGCACTACAACTGGCACTGGTTCTGGAACTGGGGCACCGGAGAATCATGTAACAATGGTACACACGAAATTGATTGTATGCGTTGGGCGCTCGGTGTCAACTATCCTTCTAAAGTGGTTTCCGGCGGTGGCCGTTATGCTTACGATGATGACTGGCAGACAACCGACACACAAATGATCACATTTGAATTTCCTGAAAAGAAAGCCATCAGCTGGGAGGGAAGAAGTTGCAACAATTATCCTGAAGCCGGCGGTGGAAGAGGTTTTAAAATTTATGGAAAGAACGGTACGCTGGTAAATAGTGGCAACGATGATTATAAGATTTTTGATAAAGACAATAAACTGATCAGGGAAAGTAAGAAAGAAGAACAATCCGACGTGATCAATGCGATGGGACCAGGCGTTCAGTTAGATGCTTACCATTTTAAAAATTTTATTGATGCGGTGAGGGAAGGAAAGCAATTGAATTCCCCGATAACTGAAGGGCACAAAAGTGTATTGCTTTGCCACCTGGGAAATATCGCGCAAAGGATAAGCCGCGAATTGCATTGCGATCCTTCAAAGGGGGGAAAGATTTTGAATGATAAAGAAGCGCAGGCACTGTGGAGCCGTGAATATGAAAGTGGCTGGAGGCCGGACATTCAAATAGGATAACTGAAAAAAAAAACACGATAAATATTCTGATATGAGACTGAAACTTTTTGTTGCTTCACTGGCCCTTGTGTCTTTGGCCGCCTGTAATTCATCTTCTTCTATTACAAAAGAAGAAGGCTACACTGATTTGTTTAATGGCAAAAACCTGGATGGCTGGCACCAACTGAACGGGAAGGCAAAATATGCGGTTGAAAACGGTGAGATCGTTGGGACTACCGTTGGCAACACACCCAATTCTTTTCTCGTTACCGATTCCACTTACGGCGATTTTTTTCTTGATGTAGATTTTAAAGTGGATACTGCCATGAATTCCGGCATACAGATCAGGAGTGAGAGTACGCCTGATTACAACAACGGCAGGGTGCATGGTTACCAGGTAGAAATTGATCCTTCGACAAGAGCATGGAGCGGTGGTATTTATGATGAAGCAAGAAGAGGATGGCTTTATCCTTTGGAATTAAATCCTTCTGCGAAAACTGCTTTTAAGAATGGAGAATGGAATCATTATCACATCGAATGTTTGGGAGACACCATTCGCACATGGGTGAATGGCGTTCCTGCAGCAAACCTCGTGGATGGAATGACACACAAAGGTTTCATTGCGTTGCAGGTGCACCAAGTGCCTGATTCAGCACATGCAGGAGAAGAGATCCGCTGGAAAAATATCAAGATCAAAACAAACGATTTGCAACCTTCTCCTCCTGATTCCATTTTTGTAATGAATCTTGATCCGAACACACTTTCGTCACAGGAAAAGAAAAATGGCGTGGCATTGCTTTGGGATGGAAAAACCACCAACGGATGGCGAGGCATTAACAAAGACCATTTTCCCGATTCCGGTTGGGTGATCAAAGACGGCGTACTTACCGTTTTGCCTTCAAATGGCCAGCAGGAAGGGTTTGGCGGCGATATTATTACCGAAAAAGAATATGGCGCTTTTGATTTGCAGTTTCAATTCAAATTGACACCGGCAGCCAACAGCGGCGTAAAATATTTTGTAAAAGAAAGTTATGATACTCATGGTATGTCGGGAATTGGCCTCGAATACCAGGTGTTGGATGATTCCCTTCATCCTGATGCAAAGCTGGGAAGAAATGGTGATCGCACCTGTTCTTCGCTGTATGATTTGATCCCAAGAAAAAATATACCGGCAGCGCTGAAACCTGTTGGCGAATGGAACTGGGGAAGAATTGTGGTTCATCCCGACAATCATGTAGAGCATTGGCTCAATGGTTATAAAATGCTTGAATACGATCGTGATTCAAAAGAATTTGATAGTCTCATCGCAATAAGCAAATACAAGAACTGGAAGAACTTTGGGCACTGGGACAAAGGTTATATCCTTTTGCAGGATCATGGCGATAAAGTTTCTTACAGGAGTATTAAGATGAAAGTATTGCAATAGGCCAAATAAAAAATTTCCTAAGAAATTCGTTTACTGGTAACCGTTATATTCAATTATTTTGAATTTGTAGTTACCGAACCGGCACCGTTATTGTTTTTTTCCCATGTATCATATTGTGGCGAACTGCTTCCCAACCGTGTGGTGAAAAGTGATGCAGGATCTACATAATGAGATACTGCCGGTGCAGGTTTGGGCTGAACAGGTTTGTTGACCGTTACTGCTGCGGGCGTTGTAACTGTTGTTGTATTGTTGACCGTTGTATTTGAAGGTTCAACAGCTACAGGAGTTGAAGTAACTGCAGGAGCCGGAGTGGTTTCGGGTTCAGAAGGTGAAGGTAAAGTCTGTTGTACCTGCGGAGCAGGATTTACCACCGTGTTTTGAGTTGTTGGTGTGGTAGTCATCGTCGGCGCAGGCTGTACCTGTGTAATGGGTTTTGGCGTTGACTTAGTATTTGAATCCGCCGCATAAATGACGCGTGTTTTTAAAGGTTGGGGATAATATTTATCCATTTTTGGATGAACAGATTTGACGGTGTCGATAGTGATTTGGCTGCTCGCCTGCATCGAAAAGAAAATCAACACAACGCCAATAATCAGTATGAGTTTGTTTTGCATAGCAAAGTATTTCTTTAATGTTTTATATAATCCAAAAAGCGCAGCAGTATTAAGTTTAAACTACATGGAACCAGGTCGTTGCAAAAGAATAACCATGTTATATGCAAGCCACGGGGCTTTGTTTTGCTCTCAAAGTTTTTGGAAGTTGGAAGGTATTTCAGAGGAACAACTGTTGTTAAAGATATGATTTTTCAAAACAAAACACTAACATGCAAACGTAAGTGAAAATCTTTTTTAACGAGATCTTAATGCATAACAGCTAAGTCTGCCGCATTGCTCATCATGAAAACTTAACCAACTTATATTTTTCTTAATTAAATCTAAACTTCACCAATGGAAGTACTTATTACTTTTGAAATTGCCTTTCCACAAAATCAATGTATTGCTCCCAGTCATAAAGCGTTATATCATGCTTGCCTGTACGGATGTGGTAACGGATGGTTTCACCAACGGGAGAATTAACAGGTGGCATCGAATCAACACCTAAACCTTTTTTCCCAAATAATGCATACACGGGTTCCGCATCCCTTGCACTCAGAAATTCTCCTTTTGGATCGGCCCAAAGATCATCTTGTGCTGATGCAACATAAAGTGGCCTTGGAGCCATTAATGCGAGTAAAATATGTTGATCAACCGGCAATAACTCTGCGTGTCCATTGTATTTTTTGTAGGCCGGGCTGAACCAGTGAGGAAAAACCGTATTTATTTTTTCGATCGTTTCACCAAAAAATCTTTTCGAGAGAGCTGCTCCACCTTCGCCGGAATCATTGGAAACAACCATAGCAAAACGGGTGTCATTGGCTGCCGTCCACAAGGCGGTTTTTCCTAATCTTGAATGGCCGGTTACCACAACTTCCTTTGAATTCACTGCAGGATCTGTTTCCAAATAATCCATCATTCTTGATATGCCCCACGCCCAGGCGCCAATTGCGCCCCATTCATTTTCATTGATTCCTAATTCTTTTTTCATTGTTGTTCTTATTCCTGTCTTCCATCCTTCGGGATTATCAGGTTCGAGGTCGCCGTAATAGGCAGTGGCAACACCATAACCGTGATCAATGAATTCCTTTAAAGGCCATCTTGAAGAATCAGTTCCCCGCGAAGCTTCAGTTGCATGAAAGCCCGTGATGTGTTTGTCTTTATCGTTATCTATCCAAACCGTTGGCATATCGATTCCTTTGTCAGGATCAACCGATTGGTTACCATGAAAATTCAAACCGGTAAAAACTGCCACGGGGCCTTTTTCAGATTTTGGCAAATACAACAACACATGCATCGAAGGCGAAGAA
>DASTXM010000096.1:0-10357 GCA_035765495.1 Hanamia sp. | reverse complement strand
TTTTTTTAATCATTTTAATCAATTCATTTATGTTAAACGAATCGAAAGAAGAACAACCAGCCATCGTTTACGAGGGCTTGGCTAAACCATTTTCCAGGAGAAAATTTTTTGGAATAATGGGAGCAGGCACGGCATTAATGGTAACAGCAGCAGCCTGCAAAAAATACAATCCTGGAAATAATCCGGGGAAAGGCGGCATCAATCTTGGAAGCGGCGACATCGGCGTTCTAAATTACGCTTATGCGCTGGAACAACTGGAAGCAGCGTTCTACATGAAGGTGGTAGCTTCTCCTTTTAAAAATATGACCGACATGGAAAAGGCGTATTTAACGGATATCCGCGATCATGAAATTGCGCATCGCGAATTTTTTAAAGCTGCTCTTTCCACCAAAGCGATTCCATCATTGCAGGTTGATTTCAGTGCAGTTGATTTTTCCGACAGAACCAGTGTACTCGGCACAGCCAAAGCCTTTGAAGACCTTGGCGTTTCCGCTTACAATGGTGCCGGAAAACTAATCACCAATCCTGATTATCTCACTCTTGCCGGGAAAATTGTTTCTGTAGAAGCACGACATGCAGCATGGATTCGCGATATGATCACTCCGAATTCATTTGCTGATTCAACTGTTGTTGATAGTAACGGTTTGGATACGGAACGTGATCCAGAGGAAGTTTTGTCAATAGCAGGGGCTTTTCTAAAAACAAAAGTTGATGCAAGTAATTTACCCACCGATTAAATCTTATCATTATGAACTTACAAAATATTCTTTCAGAAATTGAACAAACAGATCCTGAAGTTTACGACAGGCTTGATACCCGCAGAAGCGCGATGAAAACCTTTGTGAAAACATCCGGAAAGATTGCGCTGGCTTCCATTCCATTTGCTCTTGGTTCTATGTTTCAAAAGGCTTATGCATCGCCAACAGCGCCTACCGATCTTATCCTGGATACGTTGAATTTTGCACTCACCCTTGAGTATCTCGAATCCAATTTTTATATCAAGGCAGTTGCTTCAGGAATGGCTCCTTCGGCAGATGCAATGAATGCATTAACGATCATCCGCGATCATGAAAATGAGCATGTCAGCTTTTTGAAATCCGCTATCTCAGCAGCAGGAGGAACACCGGTTTCTTTCACTGCCTCCAATTTTGATTTCACAGCAAAAGGAACTTTCCCAAATGTTTTTTCTGATTGGGGAACCATGCTTGCAGTGGCTCAAACCTTTGAAGACACTGGTGTTCGCGCTTACAAAGGACAGGCACCGAACCTGATCTCAAATAATGATTATTTAACAGCCGCTCTTCAGATCCATTCTGTTGAAGCAAGACATGCAGCTCATATCCGTGAAATGAGAAAGGCGGCAAACCTGTTGGTTCCTTCAGGTGTTGAAGTAAAACCATGGATCACTTTAGATCAAAGCGGCATTGCTACTTCTGCCGTTCAGGCAAGTTATAATGGCGAAGAAAATGTAACGCAGGCAGGTGTCACCATCACTAATATCGGGGGCCAGCAAATATCCGCCGCTGCTGCATCAGAAGCTTTTGATGAACCTCTTACAAAAGATCAGATCGTAGCAATTGTAACTCCGTTCTTTGCATAGTTTCTCAATCATAAGCAGGTAAAAATCTCCGGCTTGCCGGGGATTTTTTGTTTTAAAAAACAGAGATTCCTGCAGAAAATATTTTCATCCTGCTTATTGGTTTTTCAACATCGCTTCCAGCAAATTTATTTTCGTTTAGGCATGGATGTTATATCAAACACTTTTCTCTAAACAGAGTAAAAGGACCAATAAGCACAATTGGTATTTTAAATAATTTTCGTGTACGCATCACTGTTGCATCAATACCACCTTTATATTTTCAAATCCCTGCAACCACATATTTCTCCGGCATTTTCGATATGGCTGCTTTATGCAGAATGATCTTTTCACCGTTTGTATCAAAACTAAGCTCAATCCAGCCATTAAAGCGTTGTTTATTTACCATTACCTGTAACGGCAAATATTGATGATTGCTTGATTTCCATAAACCTTCCCAGAATGGCTCGCCTGTTATTCCGACAATTTTTTGAGCCAATTGGATTTGCGTATTTTCATACCACGTATGTCCTGCAAAATTTTCCAAAGGAATGACATCGCCTTTGAAGAGCACAGGCGCATTTTCATCCGCATCTACCGGCAGCCTGCAACTGCCCCGGGATGAGGCAAGGTATATATGCATATCTTTTTTTGCGATCGGATCGCCCAAAAACTTTGTGGAAAAACGAACATCCGCTATCGCATCCTTATTGATATCTACGGAAGCGGATTCGCTGAATTTTACTTCTTTATTTTCCAGGTCAATATAGTTCATCGTTGGCTCCGGATTCACTACAGGCTTATCGCAGGATGCGAGAATAAGAAGAGCACTAATGATCGTTAAATAATATTTCATGTTCGTGTTTTTAATTTTCGTGTATCCATCATGGTTATATCAATTTTATACAGCAAACCAATAAATAATGCTGATTTTAATTTTCACATTAGCTAATTATTCACTTCTCAAACTCTCCACCGGATTAGCAACGGCGGCTTTTATTGCCTGAAAACTTATCGCCACAAAAGCGATTAAAAAGGCTACTACCGCTGCTGCTATGAATATCCACCAGCTTATATTTATCCGATACGCAAAATCTTCCAGCCATTTACTCATAATCCACCAGCCAACAGGTATAGCAATTATCACTGCTATTGCAATCATTGCTACAAAACCTGAAGAGAGAGTGCCTACAATATCTTTTATGGTAGCACCCAACACTTTTCTTATACCAATTTCCTTTGTACGATTAGCCACATTGATCGCAGATAATCCAAATAAACCCATACACGCGATAAAAATGGCGAAAAAGCAAGCTGATTCTATAATCTTTTGCCAGTGCATATCAGCATCATACATTTTCGCAATGCTCTGGTCGAGAAATGTATAATCAAACGGATAATTATCTGAAATTTGTTTCCATTGTTTTTGCAAGGTTGTAATTACATTTTGCATACTACCCGCTTTTACTTTGAACATAAAATTGCCGATATATCTCGTAGCCAGGCGATGTTCTTCAGGTTCTATTTTTTTAGAAAGCGTTTCAAAATTGTAATCTTTTACCACGCCAATTATTGTTCCGCGTAACGGCTTGTTGTATTCGCCCACCTTTGCATCTTTTCCTAACATTTTGAACAGGGATTCATTCACAATAATTGGACTTACTTCTCTTGAAGTATCTGAAGGAAAATTTCTTGAAAAAGGTCTTCCCTGCAGAAATTTTATGCCCAGCATTTCAAAATAATTGTAATAAACACTTATCTGTTTACGCCACTGCTGAGCACCATTCAACATAAAACCGTTAGTATTATATTCTCCATCCAGGTTCCCATTCATTCCTGAAAAAGAAATGACACCGGGCTGTGATTGAGCAAACACCTGCAATCTTTCGGTCAATTGTTTTGTATATGCAGGATCCCACTTTGGATTACTTACCATCAACACCTGGTCTTTATCAAATCCCAGATCTTTATTATTAATAAAATGCATTTGCCTGCTGATAACAAAAGCTGCAATCATCAACACCACGCATGCTGTATATTGAACAATAACCATTACTTTGGAAAGCCTTGGATTAATTTTAAATGTTTGGAAACTTTTAATAACAGATGCAGGTCTCATTTTTGATAGTAACAACGCCGGGTAATAACCTGCTATAAGGCTTAAAAATAGCGCAAGAGCAACCAGCGCGGCAATTACATAGAACAAAGAAAAATCCGTAAAATTTATTTGCGAATCCATTAACCTGTTAAAAAGCGGAAGCAATAATTGCATTAAAATAAACCCAAGAGTAACAGCAATTACTGTTACAAGTAATGTCTCTACCCAAAATTGTGCAATGACGGAAATTCTCTTTGCGCCCAACACTTTTCGCACACCAATTTCCTGCGAGCGGCTTGCTGCATTTGAAATGCCAAGCAAAACGTAGTTTAAAGCAGCAATCAGCAGGATAATGATAACCAGGCAAGCCAACTGGTACATTTTATTGGCATCCGTATAATGCCCCCATGGTTCAGATGCATTATAATGCGCATCAGCCAACGGACGTAAATACCAGCGAAAATTCTTAAAGTCGTAGTCAGTATAATATTTTCCATATTCAGCAACAAAAGGTTTAGTATAATATTCAGTCACCCATTTATTCATCTTTTTCTCAAACTTTTTGTAATCCACATTATCTGCCAGTTCAACAATGTATAAATGGTTTGCCTGGTTAAATCCATCGTTTATATTACTTTGATAATTCACATCGGAAAGTAGTGGCATCACTACACTGTATTGTATACTTGAATTATGAGGCGCATCCTCTGCAACACCGCTTATAATAAATGTTTGGGTAGTATCAACGATTACCTGGATAGTTTTGCCGAGAGGATTTTGGTTACCAAAATATTTTTTTGCAAGTGAAGCTGATATAACTATATCATTGGTAGAATTAAGTACTGTCTTGGGATTACCTTCTAAAAGATGAAAAGAAAGGTTCTTAAAAAAATTGCTATCCGCATACAATACATGCTTTTCTTTGTAGGCTTCGTTATTTACTTTAATAATGTTGTCTCTTTCATCTTTAAAACGGGTAATGCTGTTTATTTCTGGAAAAGCATTTTGCAGATTAGCTGCAATTATTAAAGGAAAGGTTAGCTGATTCTTTACATTGTCATTTTTTGTCAGGAAAGAAAATATACTTTTTCCTTTTGTAGTACCAGCAGAAGGGAAAGTATTGCTCATCTCCAACCTGAAGAGATGATCTTTTTTTACGTGAAAAGAATCGTAGGACTGTTCATACCTTATATAAAAAAACAGCAGCA
Source organism: Hanamia sp. (assembly GCA_035765495.1). Taxonomy (GTDB): domain Bacteria; phylum Bacteroidota; class Bacteroidia; order Chitinophagales; family Chitinophagaceae; genus Ginsengibacter. The sequence goes on along the minus strand of DASTXM010000096.1, from coordinate 5,475 downwards.
AACAAAACGCGACTGAAACGGAAAGCCCTGTAATGTTTATAATACTAAAGGTTTTATTTTTAGTAAGATTCCGCCAGGCAATTTTAAAATAATTTTTAATCATAATTGTTGGTTTACTGTTTGTTAAATATTCTTTGATGTAATGCAGGGAAGCTATTACATACAATGGTTTAATAAATCATTCACTTCTCAAACTCTTCACCGGGTTGGCCATCGCTGCTTTTATTGCTTTCAGGCAAACCGTAACAAAGGCAATCGCAAAAGTTGTGATAGCGGCAACAAGAAAAACCCACCAGCTTAATGACGTTTTGTAAGCGAAATTCTGCAACCATTTTTCCGATGCCCAATAGCCGATGGGTAAAGCAATACAAGTGGCGATCAGCACGGGCTTCAGCAAATCTTTTGATAATAATAATACAATGCCTTTTACTGATGAACCCAACACTTTTCTAACGCCGATTTCTTTGAATCGTTTTGTTGTCGTAAATGAAGCGAGGCCGAATAATCCGAGACAGGCAACAAAAATCGCAAGGCCGGCAAACACAGATAAAATTGTTTGCTGGCGGATGTCTTTTTTATAGAGGTCATTGAATTGTTCGTCTAAAAAGCGATATTCAAATGGATAAGCAGAAGCAACGTTCTTATATGCTTTTTCTACCAGCGCAACACCGGCTTTTATATTTCCTGGTTTTAATTTTACCAACGCTACCCTCCTATCCGGATTTGGTGCAATCACCAGTGGCTCAATATTACTTTTTAATGATTCGAAATTGAAATCTGCCACTACACCAATTATTCTTCGCCTGGCTGTATCACGAATGGTGTTCTCTATCCATTTACCAATCGCCTCTTCCGGTGTCCAGCCCAATTTTGTTGCAGCAGTTTTATTGATAAGCACCGCATCAGTAGTGTCTGTCGGATAAGAGGATGAGAAATTTCTACCGGCTATAATTTTCAGGCCTAATGTTTTTACAAATTCAAAATCGGTAAATTCTGTTCTTGCATTCCATCTTTCAGCATGATCCTGCACATCAAATACCTGCCCGTCGAAAAAACCGCCGGGCTCGCCCGACATCAGCGATACTGATTGCACGCCACTTTCATTTTGCAACTGACTCTTGAATACGTTCCGGTTTTTGTAAATGTCGTCATTATCAATTCGCACCATCACCGTTTGTTCCTTATTATAACCAAGTTGTTTATTCTTTACATAAGTCATTTGTTTGGCGATGATGATTGTGGCCACAATCAGAAACACGGTTATGCTAAATTGAACAACTACCAAAACCTGCCTGAATGCAGAACCGCCTTTGCCCAGGCGCAGCTTGCCTTTCAAAGCATTGATGGGTGAAAATGCGGAAAGAAAAAATGCGGGATAACTGCCTGCCAAAAATCCCACAACAATAACAACGCCTGCAAGAAACAGCCAGACAGGAAGCGTGTTCCACGAGATGGTGAGTGAATAGCCAAGCAGTTGATTGTACCACGGCATGATCAACACAAGCAGGGCAACGGCAAACACGCATGAAATAAGTGTGAGCAAAACCGATTCGCCGATGAACTGCCACACAAGATTGTTGCGCAATGCACCCAACACTTTTCTTAATCCAACTTCTTTTGATCTTTCTGCTGCACGGATGGTAGAAAGATTCATAAAGTTGATGCAGGCGATCAATAAAATTAAAACCGCAATCGAAAGAAAAATATACACCACTTTTTTATCGCCGTGTTTGATACCATCCAAAGCCGCATCATCAAAATATACATCTTTTAGCGGTGTGAGCGATAATTGATAATGATATAAACCAAACTTACGAATATCGCTGCCCATGTATTTTTCTGTAAATGCAGGAAGTTGCTTTTCAACGCGCGATGGAGAAACGTGGGGATTGAGTTTTACATAAGTATAAATTCCGTTATTGATCCAGGTGGTCATCCACGTTGCATCTTTAAAATTATCGAGCGGAATTACCAGGTCAAATTGAATATGAGAATTCGTAGGATCATCTTTGGCAATGCCGGTAACTTTCAGCGGAAGATCTTTATCTGCAACAATTGTTTTTCCCATCGCATCTTCAATGCTGCCGAAATATTTTTTTGCGGTAGTTTCTGTCAACACAACACTATGCGGATCCTGCAAAACAGTTTGCGGATTGCCTTTTATCAGGGGGAAAGTAAAAAACCTGAAAAAGTTGCTATCAGCATCGATTACTTTTTTTTCATGAAAAGATTTATCGCCGATCGTAATCAGGTTATCATTCGTATTGATGCGAACGACACTTTGAATGTCTGCCGGAAAATCATTCATTAATGCCGGAGCGTATGGGCCTGATACATAAGCAACGTTTGCGACTTTTCCGTCCTTTGGAAATCCGCGCATCAACCGGTAAATGCGATCGCCATCTTTATGAAAATTATCAAAACTAAATTCGTTCATGACGAACAAAAATATCATCATGCATACGGTAATACCGATGGTTAATCCCATGATATTGATAATGGAAAAGACTTTGCTTTTAATTAAATTTCTCCATGCGGTTACGAAATAATTCTTTATCATTTTGTGTAAGGTTTAAATATTAATTCTTTAATTTTCTATGGTACGCATAACAGTAAACAAACTTTTATGTCATTTTTTTAATTTTCAGATTTTCACATCACTCACTTCTCAAACTCTTCACAGGATTGGCCATTGCTGCTTTTATTGCCTGGAAGCTAATTGTCATGAGTGCAATAACAATAGCAATAATTCCACTTACAAGAAATATCATCCAACTAACATCAATGCGATAAGCATAATCCTGCAACCATTGATGCATGAAATACCATGCAATGGGTGTGGCAATGACAAAGGCAATGGCGATGAGTATGATAAATTCTTTTGAAAACAAATAAACAATGCTGCCTGCAGAAGCGCCCAGTACTTTACGAATCCCCACTTCTTTTATTCTTTGCACCGCCATGAATGAGGCTAAGCCATACAGCCCAAGACAGCTAAGGAATATCGCAATGGCTGCAAAAACTTTGTATAGTTGTGATAACTGATTTTCCTGTTTATAAAAACTATCAATTTTATCATCCAGAAACCTGTATTCATAAACATAATCAGGAAATGTTTGCTGCCATATTTTTTTTATGGATTCCATCGTAGATGCGATGTTGGTGGTGGCAAGTTTAATGGCAGCCTGGCGATACATAGTGATGTTTGTGGTAACAATCAATGGCGCAACCGACTGCCGAAGAGACCTATCGTTAAAGTCTTTCAACACTCCGACAACAGGACATTTTATCTGATCGTCCCACATACTGATTTCTTTGTTCAGAATGTCTTCCGGCTTTTTAAATCCCAAACTTTTTACAAACGATTCATTCACCAAAAATTCTTTTGTCAGGTCCGAAGGCTGCAAATTCCTTCCTGCTACCAATTGCAGTTTATATTCCGGAACATATTCATTGTCGCCAAATTTGAGAATCGCCTGAAAATCTGCATCCTTTGTTGCATGGTCAAATTTGAATGTGGTCCACATATCATTGTCATCTTCCACCGGCGTGTTGGAACTGAAACTCACTGCCTGTACGCCGTTTATGGTCAACAATTGTTGTCTCACATAATCCGTCAATTTGCCCCCCGTACTATCCGGGCGGAAAGGCACATTTACAATCGCGTCTTTATCGAATCCCAACGGCTGATTCATAAAGTAATTCATCTGTTTTACAATGATCAATGTTCCGATGATGAGCGCCTGCGCAATAATGAACTGGAATACTACCAAACCTCTTCTTAATGAAATTCCTTTTGCGGCATTTACAGTGGCTTTGCTCTTTAAAGCATTCACAGGATTGAAACGAGATAACACAACAGAAGGATAAAAGCCGGCAAGTGCAGTTACAATAATTGTTACAGCCAAAAGAAATAAAATAATTGCAGGATGGTTGAACAGGTCGAAAGAAAGCGAAAGTTCTAAAAGGTGGTTTACAGAAGGCAAGGCAAGAAGGGTAATTCCTATAGCAAGTATGACAGCACCTGTAACGATCAAAAAAGTTTCAACAATGAACTGGGTTTTCAATTGTGATTTACTACTTCCTAAAACTTTTCTTACACCCACTTCCTTTGCACGGTTCACAGCCTGTGCTGTGGAAAGATTGATAAAATTGACGCAGGCAATCAGCAGAATAAATGCCGCAATGAGCCACAATACATTGAGCAATTCATGACTGATCGTTTTATTGCTGTAATCACCCGTTTGTGTATCATAATGTATGGCACTTATTGGCTGAATAATATAACTGTCCTGGTTATTGGCAGATGGGATATTGCGAGCAAACGTACTTAACTGTTGATTAAAATTTGCTGCTGAAATATTGGGTGGCAACAAAATATAGCAACCAAAATCAGGCGCTGTCTGATTCCAATCCGGTTGTTGAAATCCATATTTTTTATCTCCGGTAAAATCGGTTCCCCAGGCAATTACCAGCTTTAGCTGAAGGTCTGTATTGGCAGGTATGGTAGCGAGAATGCCGGAGACTTTCAGCCCTATTGGCGGAAACTGAAACAAACCTGCGCCTATTCTATAAGTTCCTGTTAGCTTAATGGTTTTACCTATTGCTGTTTTCCAGTCGCCGAAATATTTTTCAGCAATCTCTTTTGTTAGCAATACATTGTTCGGATCTTTTAATGATGCATACGAGCCAGCCAGCAGTGGGAAATCAAATATCTTAAAGAATGAAGGCGATGTATAAAATACACCGCTCTGTTCTTTAAAGTTCTTCAATGGTGTTCCATTATCGTCAAGTACCTGGAACTGGTCATTGTGGCTTGCATAAACCGGGGCTACCTGCTCTATTTCCCGGAAAGAAGTTTTTAATCCCTGGGGCAATGGAAAGGGAACATTTTTCGCATAAGAAACCGTTGCTGCTTCTGCATGATGAGATTCAGTGAGCACACGATAAATACGATCTTTTTTTGTGTGAAAATTATCAAAGCTCGTTTGAAATTGTATGATGATAAAGATGATCAGGCAAACAGCAATACCAACGGCCAATCCGGCAATGTTGATAATAGTGTAATTCCTGTTACGGAATAAACTTCTGAAGGCGGTTTTGAAATAATTTCGCAACATAAAAATTCATTTATTTTTTAAACATTTTTGACTCTTTTTGCTTCATAATTAAATAGTAAATTTGAACAGCAATAAAATTGAGAATTATGCAACAGATCGTAATTGAAGTGAACGATGCGACCGCTAAAAAGTGGAACGAATCTTCTTCCAAAATAAAGGGGCAGCTTGAAAAAAATATTGAAAAACAAATTGATATTCTTTCCCGGGGTGTTAAGGAAGATAAATTTTTTGCCTTGCTTGATAAAATCAGTGATGAAGCAGTAAAAAATGGTCTTACAGAAGAAATTCTTGAAAAACTGCTGAATGAGGAATAATTTCTTTGTTATTGATACCAATACATTAGTTAGTGCATTTA
>DASTXM010000095.1:0-14091 GCA_035765495.1 Hanamia sp. | reverse complement strand
GTTTCTTCCACTCAGGGCTGTTGAAATATTTTTTCATTTCTTCGGCGCTCTTTTTAAAACTTTCCTGTTGCTTTTTCCACTCAGGACTGTTGAAGTATTTTTTCATTTCTTCAGCATTATGCTTAAAGGCTTCCTGTTGTTTTTTCCATTCAGGGCTATCGAAATATTTTTTCATCTCTTCCCCGCTCTTTTTCATTAATTCCTGTTGTTTTTTCCATTCAGGGCTATTGAAATATTTTTTCATGGCCACAGCATTTTCCTTCATCAAATCCTGTTGTTTTTTCCATGCATCGCTCTGAAAATATTTGCGCATTTCTTCAGTACTTTTCCTGATCGCTTCTTCTTCTTTTTTCCATTCTTCACTATTAAAAAATGCAGAAGGAATGGTATCGCCCAAATGCGGTGCTAATGGCGGAGCTGGCGGTGCAGGTGGCAATGGCATGCCATCAGGAGCTACAGGCGGAACAGGTGGCAAAGGCGGAACACCATTGTGTTGCATCGCTACCGGTGGAGTTGGTGGAAGCGGCGGAGCCGGAGGCTCAGGAACTAATCCTTTGGGAGTTGAATCTGTCAAAAAGTTGAAGGGATAAAAAGAAAATACCTGCAAGGCAGAAGCATCATAATTTTTGCCAGGCTGATCTTGTTGAAATTCATTTTTATTCAATTTACTTTCGTCGGGACTGAGCCACGCAACCGAAACTGTAGCTATAGCGATCACAATTAAAGTGATGAATTTTTGGCGATAATTGATTTGTTTATTTTTCATTTCCATAATGTTTTTGATTCGTTGAAATAAATGAGAACGGCTGTTGACAGCGGTCATTACCAAAGGTTGATTTCTCACAGGTTCTTCAAGGGCTAGTAAAGCGCGCGCATAATGAAAAGGATCAGACAATTGAAGTACCATTTCATCACAAGACTTTTCCCGCTCTTCGCGGATGTATTTTGTAATCCACCATGTGAATGGATTAAAGAACAAAAGAGTATCCAAAACTGTCTGTATAATATTCAGCAGGTAATCATTTCGCCGGATGTGCGCGAGTTCGTGCATAAGGATCGATTCAAATTGTTGGGGTGACAAATGATTCATCGCAGCAAGCGGCAATAAAATAACCGGTTTGATAAAACCAATCATCATAGGCGTGTTCACTTTGGATGAAAAATAGGTTTGAATCTTCCGGCTGATCTTCATTCTTCTTGCCAGGGAAATAATATGTTCATTCCATTCATAATCCAGTTCATGAAGTCCTTTGGATTTCAAAAGACTTGTCTGGAAAAAATTAAAGGATAACCAGATAGAATAAACAACAATACCGAGCAAATAAAAAGCGACGACCAAAGGCAAATAATCATACAAAAAGGATAATGATAATAACGAGGAACCTGAGGATGTGTTATCAGCAGCTGCATTTGCAAAAGAATGAGTATTGAAATAATTCTGAATAACAAACTGCTGTTGCGCCATGGAAAACTGCCTGAACAAAGTCACAAAAAACCAAAAACCGATACCAAGATAAGCACAATAGGAAAGCGCATATTTTAGATTAGCAGAAGCATTTGGAATAAATTTCAAAACAATTCGAAGGCACAAAAAGATCACAAAAGCCTGTCCCAAACTATATAATATTGTGTAGCCGAGGGCCGCAGCATGAGGAGAATATAAAAAACTGAACTGGTCCATTGTTTAAAATTTTTCCTGGTTAATTTTCTTTTAGACGGCAAATGCGATTTATTGGTTATTCTTCCTTTTTTCATTTTCCCTTGCTTCCATTTCATCCAGGTATCTTTTTATTTCCCTGATCTCTTCTTTGGAAGCCCGGTGATTTCCTAAGGCGTGCATTACGAGTCTTGCTGAAGATCCCTTGAATAATCCATTGATCATTTTACTCACTACTTGCTTTTGGATCGATTCTTTTTTTACCGCTGGTGAATAAACATGACTTTTTGAATCATCATTCCTCGTTAATAAACCCTTTTCATTCATAATCTGCATCAACTTTAGAGTAGTTGTGTAGCCTGAATCTTTTGTTTGTAATAATATATCATGTACTTCTCTTACTGTCGAAGGTCCTTGGTCCCAAAGGATCTGCAGAATTTCCATTTCACTTTCTGTTGGTTTTCCCTGTTTTGAATTCTTCATTATTTGTTGCTTTACTACGAATATTTTCGTAGCGCTAAAGTACGAACAGTTTCGTAATAACAAAAAAATAAAATTTTCTTTTAAGAAAAATTAACACTTTCACGTTTGATAATCATGGAAAAAGAGACAGGTGGTTATAAGGAAAAGATAAGTGGATTCCCAAACAAAAAAGCCATCAACCTTTCGGATGACGGCTTCGCCAAAAATGGTAAAAATTTTATTGCAGGTAATTACCTACCTGGTCTATTTCATCATGGTTGCCTATTCCTTTTGGATTAAGTCCATATTTGTTGGGCCCTGCAACACTATCTGTAAAAAGCAGCACCAACAACCAAATAGATCCAACAATTGGGATGAGCGAGATCAAAACAAACCAACCGCTCTTGCCTACATCGTGTAATCTTCTCACGAGTACAGCAAGGCCCGGAAGCAAGACAGCAAGGCAATAGATCAAATAAAAATAACCGTAAAAAAGGTGGATTGGACCATTGATCGAATTGATAACGAAATCAGTTCCGAGAAAATGATCAAGCAACATCGCTACGGATGCAAAGACAACATTGAAGAGCACAAAAAACCAGTATTCGCTGCGGCGGGCTCTTCCTGAAAAAGTAACGTAATTTCTTAAAGCACTTAGATAGTAATTCATTTAGTTTGGTTTTAGATGAGAAATAAGAGGCTAAAGTAATAGGATTATTGGATTTTCAAAAGAAATATGATTCTTTTTTTCAAGGTATTTAAATAAAAAAAGGTAGAGACTTTGCAAGTAAAGCCTCTACCTTTTTTAAACTAATTTCTAAATGCTATTCAGGATTATTATTCATCGAAAGTGGGTATTCAAAAGGTTCATTATAACCTGGATAATAACCTGTGATCGTAATATCAGTTTTGTTGCCGATTTGATTTTTCAGATCATCAACAGATTTTACATCTTTGCCATCAACTTTTGTGATGATAAATCCATCCCTCATTCTTGTCTGGTCATTCAAAATTCCTTCGTTTATCTTTTTCACTACTACTCCACCTGGTAAGCCCATTTGCTTTGCTTTTGCAGGATCAAGAGTTTCCAATTCAGCGCCTAACTTATCAACCATTGTCGATGGTTTTACAATTGCATAAGTTCCAGCATTATTTTTCAAAGTGGCTGTGACGGTCTTTTCAACGCCGTTACGTTCGTAAGTAACATTTACTTTATCACCTGGTTTAAAGTTGCTCAATTGTTCCTGCAGTTCTGAACCGGAATTGATGTTGACATCATTTATTTTTTTGATCACATCCCCCGGTTGAATTCCTGCTTCTTTTGCAGCGCCGTTTGGCACAACATCAGTTATGTAAACACCTTCCACATCCTCAGGAATATTAGCCTGCTTCTTTTGATCGCTGTTCAAAAGACCTGCGTCAACAAATGCGGCGCCCAGGAATCCTCTTTGAACACTTCCATATTTAATAAGATCATTCACCACTTTTTTTACAATGTCAACAGGAATTGCATAAGAGTATCCGCTGTAATATCCGGTTGGCGAAGCAATCGCTGAATTTATACCGATCAGTTGCCCGCTTGTATTGATCAAAGCGCCACCACTGTTTCCGGGGTTTACAGCGGCATCTGTCTGAAGGAAAGATTCTACTGCCAGTTCATGTCCGCCGGTTTTGTCGTGGTTCAAACCAAGTGCTCTTGATTTTGCACTGATAATTCCGGCAGTTACGGTTGCATCAAGGTAAAGAGGATAACCTATTGCCAAAACCCATTGACCAATTTTAGTATCAGCAGAATTTCCATACAACATGAATGGAAGATTGTGCGCGTCTATTTTCACAACAGCCAAATCGTAAGCAGGGTCTGTTGCAATTACTTTTGCAGTGTAAGTCTTACGGTTGCTCATCGTTACTGTTACTTTATCTGCTCCCGCTACCACATGATTGTTGGTAACAATATAACCGTCATCACTAATGATCACACCAGAACCGGAAGCCTTTTCAGGCATAATGCGTGATCTGCCACCCTGGCCAAAAAGCTGGTTCAAAAGATCATTACCAAACAAATCAGAAAAAGGATTTTGTTCAGGCAAATTGTTGTTGACCGTCTTAGCGTTAGTAGTTGTCTTAATATGAACCACCGTAGGAATTGCAGCAGCAGCAGCTTGTGTAAAATCTACCGGGCCGCCCGTAGGATTATTTCCATTGTCGAAAAACCCTGCATACTTATAATTTGTTGGAACAGTCGTTTGGAAATTCGGGTTATTACCGTTATGGTCTATTTTGTTGTACGCGAAAATAACTCCGAATGTTGTAAGTGCACTGATCAGTACTGTTAAGAGAATATTTCTTGTTTTCATGTATGGAAATTTTTATTGTATAATATAATAAGGTTGTATTCTTGTCTAAAATTGTCTTGCATCACAGCACTTTTTCCTCAAAATATATGCCCGCGAATAAAATTAAAGTAAGCATCAGCAAATTTTTTATACTGCATTTACCTTTAACAATAAATTAAAAACGCTTGTTATTTATACCGCAAATGCTGTTAGCTATCAACGACGTAAATATATACATCGAAACCTAAAAATTTTCATAACACGAACGCAAGAAACCAAGAATTAACTTAAAGGAAATGTGAAGTTTTTTACCCTAAACATGTTCATTTATAAGCTCAACAAGAATTCCATTGTGTCAATTTTGTCTGCATAATCAAACAAGCCAGGTTCTTGTGATTCGCCAAAAGGTACATACTGTTTAGCAACGATACATTGTATATCCTGGTTATTTTGCAGTTCATCCAACAAAGCTTTTTCATCATTGTAAAAAGAATAATGAAGTACGCTGACTGGCGAAAAAACATTTTCGTTTTCGGAAAGGATAATGCTTTCGTTCGTCATGTGAAACTTGTTGTTCATTATAAAATGCGCAAGGTTATAATCGTAATTGTTGCGGTACTTGGTGATATCAGAAAAATAATTGTATTTCTTAAATACATTCAAAAGCCTTTCAAAATTATATTCTTTTGGTACATACAACTTGGTTACATTACGGCAACCCAAACCAAAATAAGTATAAACATCATCGGCCAAACCTGTTAATTCTTCTTCAGTCTCTTCGCCACTCAAAACAGCAACAGAAGTTTTGTTGTTCCTTATCACAGAAGGATACTTTCCAAAATAATGATGGAAATACCTTGCAGAATTATTGCTTCCCGTGGCAATGTACGCGTCACAATCTTTCAGCAATTCAGTTGTTTTTATTAACGAAGAAACTTTGGCTTTCCATTGCTTCAGCTTTTCGATAAGATGAGGAAGCAGCACATCATCTTTATCCGAAAGTTTTATCAATTGTGAGTGGCCGGTAATGAATACCGAAAGGAAATCATGAAATCCCACCAGCGGAATGTTGCCTGCCATCACCACACCAATTTGATGCGGTTCAATATTATCATCAATATGATAATGCTTCACCCAGTTTTTTAATTTGGCTTCATCGAGGTAGTGCTCAGAAATATTTTTGAAAGAATAATCGATAAATTCCTCTGTGAACCATCGATTTTTCTCGTAAGCCTTTTGTTTTATTGATTTTAATTCTTCGTTATCTTCCAATAAATATTTACCCAATCTCGTCATTAAAGTAATTCTTTCCGCTAAATCCATGTTGATTCAATTATCTGTTTATATTTGTACTAATTAAAAGCGGGCCAAAATTCGGAAATAATTTTGACCTTGTTAAACTGCTTTAAACCACATTAAAATGGCTATTAAAATAACTGATGAATGTATTAATTGCGGGGCTTGCGAACCCGAATGTCCGAACAATGCGATTTATGAAGGAGGCGTAGAATGGGCGCTTTCTGACGGAACCACTGTAAAAGGCGATGTTACCCTACTTGACGGAACAGTAATGGATGCGGAACAAAGAAACCCGCCTATTGCTAATGATATTTATTATATCGTTCCAAATAAATGTACTGAATGCCAGGGATTCCACGAAGAGCCGCAGTGTGCTGCTGTTTGCCCTGTAGATTGTTGCGTTCCTGATGAAATGTACCAGGAAACAGTTGAGGAATTGTTGGCAAAAAAGGATAAATTGCATGTATAATTTTTAAGGGCGTAACAGCCTTAGAATTGCAGGTGATATTTCCTGCGCAGAGGCGAGGGTGTTGCAAAATACTTTCGCCTTTTTCATTCATATAAACCGAATGTATGCTCCTACATCCCCCTGCCAAATTCCTTTTGAGTTTCGCCTTCGCAATTGTTTTGTTTTCCTGCAATTCAAATGAAAAGAAAGCGGTGATTGAACCACCTTCAACAAAAGAAATGCTCAAAGCCGACATGGATTTTTCTGACATGTGCAGGCAGGTAGGAATGAAAAAAGCTTTCCTTCAATATATCGATGATGAGGGAACGCTTTTACGTCCTGATCATTTTCCAATTGTTGGTGCAGAAGCCATCGATTACATCAGCAGTTTGAGCGACACTTCTTATAAACTTTCGTGGAGGCCTGCTCATGCAGAAATTGCTTTCTCCGGAGATCTTGGTTATACTTATGGAACCTTCACTCTTCAACTCCCGGACACTACTTTGACCGGCACCTATGTCAATATCTGGAAAAAAGAAAATGACGGTGAATGGAAGTTTGTATTGAATAGTGATAACCCCGGAACTGAACAACAGTAGTTTCAGATTACAGTAAACGAAGAAAATATTGCAATTTTTTTTTCAGAAAAAAGGAAGGTTGCCCGCTTCCGGCAACCTTTTTACACAGTGAACTAAAAATGTCTTAATAGATAACCGATAGTTTTTTTACACTTGAAGTCCCTGATTGCTTTCCTGTAACGTTTACGAAATAATTACCTTTTTGCAAGTCGTGAATCTGAACTGAATTATCAGTTGAAGAAAGCTGTTGGATCAATCTGCCTGAATAGTCAAAGATCCTGATATCTGAAGGTTCGTTTAAGTTAGAGATCGTGATTGTCTGATTGCTGTGTGCAGGAATAGGAAAGACAGAAATCTCACTTTTAAAACCAGTCCCCTTTACCGCTTTTACTGGCGAATATTCAAAAGAATTATCGAGGTCAATCATCTTTAACCGGTAATAGCTTGATTCGCTAAAGGTGTTTGAGTAATCAGTAAAAGAATAATACTGAGCAATGCTGGTATTTGAATTCTTTGTGTTCACTACACCAACAGTTGTAAAATCGATGTTGTTAATTGACCTTTGAATTTCGTACCTGCTAGAATTTATTTCCTGCTCAGTTTTCCAGGTTACGTTCACCGCGTTTTTGCCGCCCCGCTCTGCATTGAAGCTGCTTAAAACAACAGGTGTCGGACCGCCTGAAGGAGGGCTATCAGGTACATCACATGCATTTTTGACGGTATCGAAAGGTCCAAAGTTAAAATAGATCTGAAGTGTACCGGCAGGTGGAATGTTACCACTGATGCAATAACTTATATAACCTTTGGCAGAACATTTTGTTGTATCGCCTGGGTTGGCTACAACATCTAATTTTACACCCTGTGAATAAATAGAATCTATAAGTGGAAGCGTAGTCGGGCAAGACGTAAAATACATCCTGATCTCCGCACCTGTTCCACAAATACCGTTTCCATTATTCCTGGTATAATAGGAAGGACATTGTGCAAAGCTCATTACTGATATTAAGAGCAAAGCGGCGCTAATTGTAAATTTCTTTTTCATCATGGTCAATTTGAGGTTGATAAATTTTTACCGTTAATAAATTTTTGAGAATTTATAGGTAATGATTACAAAGGCGCTTGCGTAGAATATTGAACAAATATGTCTGGTAAACGAATAAATCTTCGTGAGGATTTGGCAGCAGTTACAAGAAGATTGCAGAAGTTAGGGATTCAGAAATCTTGTAAGCTTAAAGCTATTTCAGGGATATTGAAATTGGACAGTTAGTTGATCAAAAGGAATAATTGGGAAATTACAGCCAGTAATTGAAAACAGTTTGTAATCGGGAAATTCAAGAGATGATTGGGGATCGGGGACAAACATAGAGAACATTTTTGAAAAGTAAAAGCATTTTGAAAAATTTTTTTTGAGTAAAAAAACAAAAAAAGGTTTTATTTACTTTTCTTACTGATAATCAACATTTTGAAGATCACTAATTGCCAACCCAAAACTTATCTTACATTTACTTTCAACAAATTTTTTTACTGATATACATGAAATTATTTCCGGCATCTGCATCTTACCAACTGGAATTTGATAAAATAAAAACACTGCTGGCCGATCATTGCCGTTCTGAATTTGCCCGCAGAAAAGCGACGGATCTTCGCATTCACACCCAAAAAAGATTTATTGAACCTGAACTTTTGCAAACCCACGAATACAAATTATTGTTTGAAAATCACCTCTATTTTCCTGATGATGCAGTATTGAATTTGTCAAGAGAATTAAAGCTGATGTCAATAGAATCTTCAGTCCTTTCCGGCGAACAGTTTCTTCAAATTAAAAAACTGGCGCAAGCTATCCAGCAAATTTTCAGGTGGTTCACGGTGGAAAGAAGGGAAAATTATCCGACGCTCGCACTTGTCATTGAAAATACTTATTACGAAAAGGCCATTCCTCAAACGATCGATAAGATCATTGATGAAGACGGAACAGTTAAAGACAGCGCTTCGGAAAAACTCGCCGATATCCGAATGGCACTTTATAAAAAAAGGACAGAACTAAAAAAGGTTTTTGCCAGGATAGTGAGCAAATTGAACAAGTTGGGCTACCTGACCGATATTGAAGAAAGTTTCATGAACGGAAGAAAAGTGCTCGCCGTTTTTGCTGAACAAAAAAGAATGGTCAAAGGAATTTTGCATGGCGAAAGCGATAGCCGCAGAACTTCTTTTATTGAGCCCGAAGAAACCACTCATTTGAACAATGAAATTTTTTCATTAGAAAATGAAGAGCGAAAAGAAGTGTATGTGATCCTTAAAAAACTCACCACCGAAATGCGGGTTTATCATCCGTTACTTTCCGGTTATCATGATATTCTTGGAGAATATGATTTCATCAGGGCTAAGGCGAAACTCGCAATCGATTACCAGGGAAATCTTCCTGCGCTGCACGAAAAGTCAATGTTGAAACTGGTAAATGCCGTTCATCCGCTATTATTTATTTATAACGAAAAGGCAGGGAAACCTACAATCTCCGTGAATCTTTCTTTGGATGAAAAGAATCGTATCCTGGTAATAAGCGGACCAAATGCGGGTGGAAAAACAGTGACTTTAAAAACAGCCGGTCTTCTCCAAATGATGTTGCAAAGTGGTTTACTCGTTTCGTGTAGCCATGACAGTGAGTTTGGCATTTTTAAACAATTAATGATCCATATCGGTGATACACAAAGTCTCGAATTTGAATTGAGCACTTATTCATCCCATCTCATCAATATGAAATATTTCATGGAAAATGCAAACGGCAAAACACTTTTTTTTATTGATGAGCTGGGCAGCGGGAGTGATCCAAATTTGGGGGGTGCTTTCGCAGAAGTGATCATGGAAGAGTTGGCAAAGAAACATTCATTGGGGCTGGTAACTACCCATTATTTGAATTTAAAAGTAATGGCCCAAAAAGTGCCGGGAATCATTAACGGTGCCATGGCTTTTGACGAAAAAAACCTAAAACCGTTATATAGGTTGATTATCGGGAAACCCGGAAGTTCTTATACTTTTTCTATTGCAGAAAGAATTGGTTTGCCAAAACATTTAATTCAAAAAGCAAAAAAGCTGGTAGATGAATCTCATTTCTCGTTGGATAAATTACTAAACCGGACGGAACAGGACCAGCAGCAAATCCAGGAAGAAAAAAAGAAACTGGATAAATTACTTAAAGAGAACGAAAGATTGCAAAAGGAAATGGAGCAGGTGATTGGCAAAGAAAAACACAAACAACAGATCGAATTATTAAAAGAGCAAAATAAAATAAGCCACGAAAAACTTAATTACCTGAAAGAAACCGACCGGAAATTAAGATCGTTGATCGTTGATTGGAAAAAGGCGGAAGACAAAGACAAAGTGGTAAAAATGATGCAGGCCGTTTTGTTTAAAAAACCGGAAAATCAAATACTTAAAAAGAAGCAACAAAAGATCGATAATAAATTTATTGAAACGAATGAACCGGTTAAACAAGGCGATAAAGTAATGATGAAATCAGGAAGACAGGTGGGTACGGTTACAAACATTCGAGGCAAAAAAGCCATTGTACAAATAGGAGCTATTCCTATCACTGTTAGTATTGATGATTTGAAAGTCGTGAAAGAAAAACCTGCTACAGAGAAAAGTAAAAGCGCTGATGTATAAATGGCTTCTTTTTTGTATTCATAGTTAAAGGATTGCCAACAGAAAAGCCTCTAACGGTATTCTATTCATCTATGAAATCATTTCTAACCATAATCCTGTTCCAGTTTCTCGCCTTTTTTTTATTTCCGTTGAAGGGAAATTCGTTCGGCGTGCTTACCCATGAAGCGATCGTTGATGCATCATGGAACAATGTAATACTTCCCTTATTGAGACAAAGATTCCCAAAATCAACTGCGGAGGAACAAAAAGAAGCGCATGCTTATGCTTATGGTGGAGCCGTTGCTCCGGACATGGGTTATTATCCTTTTGGAAGCAAATTATTTACAAATCTTGTTCATTATGTACGAAGCGGTGATCTTGTAAATGCACTTTTAAAAGATGCGCAAAACATCAACCAGTATGCATTTGCTCTTGGATTTTTATCGCATTACGAAGCAGACGTGTATGGTCATCCAATGGCAACCAACGTTTGTGTTCCTCTCGTTTATCCAAAACTCAAAAAAAAGTTTGGAAGCGTAATGACTTATGAGCAGGATGAGGTGGCACACATGAGAATGGAGTTTGGTTTTGATGTATTGGAAGTGGCAAAAGGAAATTATGCATCCCCGGCCTACCGTGATTTTATTGGGTTTAAAGTGGACACCGCTGTTTTATCAAAAGCGTTTTTTGAAACATATGGATTAAAATTAGATGAGGTTTACAACAACCACCTCAACAGGGGTGTGGAAACTTTCCGTTGGATTGTGGCCAACATTTTTCCAACCATAACCAAAGCTGCCTGGTCGCAAAAAAAGAAAACAATTCAAGAAAAAAATAACGATCCGGCGAGCAAGCATTTTTATTATAAAATGCGACAGAAACAATATGACAAACAATATGGAAAAGGATATGAACGGCCTGGATTTTCAGCAAAATTGCTTTCGTTCCTGATCCGCGTATTGCCCAAGATCGGACCTTTAAAACCTTTAAAATTTAAAGTGCCCACACCGGAAGCAGAAAAATTATTTCAAAACAGTTTTGACACGGTTTTGCTTCATTACGCAGCCAATGTTGATCTCTTGAAACGCGGTTTTACACATCCACAGGATCTTAATTTCGATACCGGGAATCCTACCGCTGATTGTAAATATCGCCTGGCTGACCAAACTTATTGTGATTGGTTATTGGCTCTCAAAGCTGCCAAATATCAAAATATAACACCAACGATCAAGTACAAAATTGTCAATTATTTTCACCTTGTACCTGGGGGTAACCAACAATTTTATTCCAAAGAATGCGCCGCGTTTTATACCGCTTGTAACGAGTTGGTACAGTTAAATGCGAACCTTGCTGAAAATAAAAATTAGTTTTTTTGTTTGTTTACTGTCTAATGAAATGGCGATTATAAAGACTCTAAAAAAGCCTGTTTTATTTTTTCTGAAAAAGCACTTTTTTTATCCATTGTCCTTTCCGGATGCCATTGAATCAAAAGAAAAAATTTGCCTTGCGGATTTTCTTTTTTCTCCAATGCTTCGATTATTCCATCCGGTGCTACAGCAGTAACTTTTAGTCCTTCACCAATTTGATCTATTGCCTGGTGATGACCGCTGCTTATCATTCCTTTTTCTTCACTCACAATTTTATAAATGGCTGAATGTTTATCCAAAGAAACAGAATGCATCCGGTCATCTCCGTTCCCTGGTTTCGAATGGATCATTTTTGATGAATGCGAAAGATCCGGGATTAATGTTCCTCCATAAAATACATTCACAAATTGCATTCCCCTGCAAATTGCCAGCAACGGTTTTTGTTTTTCGTAAACGTGCTCCATTATCTTCCATTCAAATTCATCCCGTTGCCTGTCACTAACTTCTTCCATTGCATTTCCAGATGAACCGGAATATAATTCCGAACTTACATCACTTCCACCTGTTAGCACTATCCCATCGCAATTTTTCACGTCTTTTAAATTGTTGTATTTATAACCAATCCGGATAATTTCGAATTGAGGCTCCTTCAGCCAATCTTCATAATTGGAATATTTTGAACCTTCGCATATGCCAATCTTTTTCATTTCTGAATTTTTCTGTTGTCATAATTTATGCAATTACTTACCCAACACATTTATTAATTCATCCAGGCTTTTTTTATCAGGCAGTGATTTTGCCACAGGATTTTCACCCAAAAACATAACCTGGTTAGTCTTGTTGTTGAAAGCAGGCCATTCGGGAATACCGTCACCATTTGGGTTTCCGTTTTTGACAAAGTTGGACCAATAAGACAACATTGTTTTTTCCAGTTCAAAATCTACAGGTTGCCAGGGACATCGATTTACAAAACGCAAATTGCCATAAGCATAAGCGACCTCTCCAGTATGAAAAGCACCGTATTTTACATACTCTCCTGTGGCAGGCAATTTTCTGATGAAACGATAAAGAAAAACCGGATGAGAACTTTCCCTTGCATGTTCACTTGCCCAGGTGTAATTCTGAATACCGAATTGAACGTCCCTGGTAATTCTTTTTTGGGAATTCGAAGCCTGTTCATCATTTTGGGCAGGATAATATTTAAGTATCCTTTTTGCATTTTTTCCATATTGCAATTCAATCTCTTTTTTAAAGGCATCCACATTAGATGGTTTGCCAAAAATAACGCCATCATCTTCATTCCACCCGGTAAGCAAATCCACCTGGTTTTGTTTGTCTTCTTCAAATATTGTTGGAATAGATTCAGGCAAGAGATAGCCATCCACTTTTGGCGAATTCATCCTCCAACTCAGGCTTAACAATTGTTGCGCTGAAATGTTTCTCAACTCCTCGAGGGAATTGATGTTGATCTTCTTCTCCAGTTGCACTCCTTCATTTTCTGCTTCTGCAAGTGTAGGAGAATGTCGCGCACCTTCAATAAAGCTTGCGCCACTTTCGCCGATTGCCCGTTTAAACAAACCTTTGCAAAGCGGCGAAGCCACAAGGCAATTCACGCTCATCGAACCTGCGGATTGCCCTGCAATAGTTACATTAGCGGGATCGCCGCCAAATGCAGAAATATTTTTTTGAACCCAATGCAACGCAGCAATTTGATCCAGGATTCCATAGTTGCCTGATGAATGCTGCTTTGATTCTTCTGTTAATTCAGGTAATGCAAAAAATCCAAAAATGCCTACCCGGTAATTGATGCTTACAAATACGATTCCTTTTTTTGCCATCGCTTCTCCATCATAAATGGGAACACCACTGCCACCACTTACAAATCCGCCTCCATAAATCCAAACCAGCACTGGTCTTTTTTCATCCTGCGATTTTGCTGCTGTCCAAACATTCAAATAAAGACAATCCTCACTTATTGGTTCTTTTGGTATTAAATATTCTTCAGACCACGGACCAAAAGGAACAGGATTTCCCTGCATGGGGCTGGGACCGAAGGCATCACATTTTTTTACACCTTGCCATGGAACTACCGGCTCTGGCGCTTTCCACCTTAGCTCTCCAACTGGTGGCGCAGCAAATGGAATGCCTTCAAAAATGTGAACGTTCCCCGAAGAGTCTGTTGTTCCACTAATCAATCCGCCTTCAACTTTCACGGTTTCAAAAACGTTTTTTGAATGAAAAGCTAAGACGGAAAAAAGCACGACAACAGCAACCGAACAAAAAACAAGAATTTTTATTTTGTTGC
>DASTXM010000094.1:0-3408 GCA_035765495.1 Hanamia sp. | reverse complement strand
CAAGCCAAACGGGTTTTGTTGCCGAAGTGTGATCGGCACCAATGATCTCCCTGTACAATTCAGGCCGGCGAGCGTTTTTATATCGCCCACCACCCGAAAGTTGAATTTTATCATCGGTAATTGTCGCTATCGCAAGTTCGTCGTCAAAACTTTTTATTTCTGTCAACACTTCACCATAAGGATCTAAAATAAGTGAATTGCCATTTTTCAAATGTTCCCCGTCATAACCAATCGGGTTGGTAAACACATAATAAACACCATTGTCATAAGCTCGCGCAGGCAACCATCTCATTAACCATCCACGGCCTTTTGGGCCGTCAAATTCCATGCGCAACGGAACAGGATCTTGTTCTCTTTTCTGCCAAAGCGCATCTTCCACAAAACCTCTTCCCGGCATTGCAGAAGGCGTGCACATAGTTACATGCGGAGCAAAAATTATTTCGGCCCCCAACAAAGAAGTTGCTCTTACATTTTCAACAACATTGTTGTCGTAGCAAATTAAAATGCCGCACTTCCAGCCTTTGATGTCAAAAACAACATATTCATTTCCCGGAGAAAGATATTTGCTGATGAAAGGATGAAGCTTTCTAAACTTTGCCTTCAAACCTGTTTTGTCAACACAGATATAAGTGTTGTATAATTTGTCATTTTCGATTTCAACTAATCCCGCTAATACAGTGATGTCATGCTTCGCAGCGATTTCAATTAACTTTTTTGTGCTTGGCCCATCCGGAACTTTTTCTGCATAGCTTACCACCTCCTCCCTTGTCAGATCCTTAAAAAAAGTATAAGCCGTGATTGACATTTCATGAAAACTAATTACTTCAGCGCCTCTGGCTTTTGCCTTTGCAGTCAAATTCTCTATCACAGAAAGATTGTAATCTTTATCACCATCTTTTGGTTCAAACTGGGCAACTGCAATTTTTAATGTTCTCATTCGTGAATGGTCAATGGTCAATGGTGAATGGTCAATTATGAATCGTCAATTATTTTCTAATTCTTCTAAACTAATTTTTAATCCACTTACTCTACATTCCAGCCTCCTACTTTCAATTCAGGTTTTTGACCGCCAAGATCAGAAGTATGAACCCAAACAGAAACGGTCCTTTCCTCGCCCGGCAGAAGGGTAAAATAATTATCGTCCCAGAAAACAGGAACAACAGACTCCTTCGTATTGCCTTTTTTCAAATCCAGGTAAACCATGAAAGCCAGGTGAGACGTCGGATTCTTCACTTTAACGCTCACAAAAGTTTTACCATTTTCGATATGCGAGGTTTCACTTGTTTGCAATTTTACCTTTGGCAAATTTTGAAGAGCTGTAAAGTCAGCAAAGTGTGATTGAGGCGTAACATACCAATTGCTCTTCTTTTCATCCAGTGAATCTTTTTCGGTTGAAAGCACATAAAAATTGTTGCTAACATTCTTGTGATTCTTGTCGTATAATTTAAGATCGAGGAAATAGGTTTTTGTCAAATTCAAATTATCCGACAATGTCAAAACCGGTTTTGTTTCTTTAGAACTTAACGCAGAAACACTCACCTGTTTTTTCAACAATGAATGTGCTGCATCATCCAGCACATTTATTTCCGCGGTCATTGGTTCCGATTCTTTCCCTGTATTGTTCATCACTTCCACCGCATCAGTTCCATAATTATAGGAAATATGCAAAGGTTCATTGGCAATTCTTGCGCCATATAAAGCGCCGGTTGGCATCAGGTAATAATCATACAACTGCCACCACAATTTTGGCCACGAAGCATTGTACATCCATTGAATTATTCCTGTGGCTTTAAACCTGTTCGATTCAAATGCTTCATACATCGCGCGCATTCCTTCATAGTTGAGGAATTGTGCCTTTCTTTCATAATCCATCAGCGAAACCGGTTTTCCGAGACGTTGATCCATTGCATTATTGTAGCGTGTAAGGTTATGGAAATTACCTCTCGCAGCGTGATACAACCATGAACTGCTAATTGGCCATAAAGAATCTTTTGGGATCATTTTTTCAAGACTTTCAAGTACAGGCACTTCAGGGCCGGGACCTGTTTCTGTATTAAATCCAAAAGCACCGCCGTAGGCAGTGTCGATGTACCAATAATCCGGTGGCACGTAATCATAAGGTCCGCGCATTTTCATCCCGGTGTAGCCGGTAAGTTCACTTGTCCATTCATGAGTCGATTGTACTGATGGTCTTGTAGGATCGTAGTTTGCCAAAACATTCAAATAATTTTTTTCCAATTCGGGCCTTGGCCATTTGTCACTTCCATATGCCCAAAGAAAAACACTCGGATGATTTCTTAACCAAACAATTTGATCGCGCCATGATTGGGTTGCCACATTGATTTGATCAGGAGTGGAAATAACTCCGTACTTATCATCAGTAGCTGTATGCATCAGGCCTTTCCATTCCCACTGACAGCTAAATCCTACCATTATCAAAATTCCTTTTTCATCACACAGGTCATACAAATGTTGATCTTCGCCCCAAAAACCTTCCATTCTTAAAGCATTCAAATTCATATGAACGGCATAATCAATTCCAGCCTCTTCATAAGCTGGCGAAGCTTTCAGCAACATTGGATCTGTCCAGCCACCACCTTTTACCAAAATCTTTTTCCCGTTTAAACGATAAGCACGAAAACCTCGATCAGTTCTATAACCGGAAACGGTACGAATGCCGATCTTCATTTTTTTAGAATCAGAAATTTTATTCCCTGTTTCAAAATTCATGTTAAGTGCATACAAATTTGGTTTACCAAGATCGTGTGTCCACCAAAGTTTTGGGTGATCCATGCTCAAAGCCTTGTACTCTTCGGGTGAAAGAACAATTTGCTTTGCTTCATTTGGTGCAAGCGAAACATTTTTTGAAATATGAATTTCATTTCCCAATGATGTTCTTAAAACACCATTTACATTTTTATCAGAATGATTTTGGAGCATAACTTTAATCGTCACATTTGCATGATCGAGAGTGGCTGTATCCACATCAGTGATCACAAACGGCTGATCCAAAGAAACAGGACCGGTTTCGATCAAATGAACGGTTCTCCAGATGCCCATGTGGTTATCTGCGGGTTCGGGATTCCAATCCACAAAACCAATATTGAGATCGCCGGGACCAGCCTGCGCCACTTTCAAAGCGAGCACATTTTCGCCTTTTTTTACATAAGGCGTTATATCAAGAATAAACTGGCGGAAACTTCCTTTAACAGAATCCGCGTCAGCAATTTTTTTCCCATTCAAATAAATATCGGCGCTGTAGCTGATTCCATTGAATCGTATTTTATAAAACTGGTCTTTCCCTACATTATTTATGGTAAATGTCCGACGATACCACCATGGCGCTTTGAACATATCCGCAGGTATTTTTTCAAGGTTGCGGTTGAAGTAAATGTTTTTGAAAACACC
>DASTXM010000093.1:0-3183 GCA_035765495.1 Hanamia sp. | reverse complement strand
TGTGTTTTCCTCATGCCGGTTATAAACGGACAAAATAGAATCTTTAATTTTCTGAGGAACCCCGTGGCTATAGCTCGCCAGTATTTCATGCACATAAAATGGATTGCCTCCCGTAAGCCGGTACACGTCATCACCATTATATCCTCTTTCTTCGGCCAACTGTTCAACGATCTTTTTTGAAAAAGGAGCCAGGGTTAATTGTAGATAGGAATCCGGTGACAATTCACCAGGGAGATTTTTGAGCGCATGTTGTGAGTGAACTTCGTTATCACGAAAGGTGCAAAGAAAAAGGCAATGGGTTTGGGAAATCCGCCTGGTAAAGAACTTTATAAAATCAAGGGTGGCTGCATCGGCCCAATGGATATCTTCAAATAAAATGATTACCGGCCATTCATGATTGGCGATGGTTTGGAAAAACTTCGCAAAAAGGACAGAACGGTCTTCGGTATTCCTGATGTCTTCGGGTAGATTGTTACCCATCTGCCATGCGATATCATGTAAGGGAGCCAGGAGACTTGGGGTAAATAAGGCATCACAAGTGCCCGAGTAAATAGCAGATTTACTTCTTATTCTCCTGCAAAACTGCTGCACCAGTGAAGTTTTTCCAATACCCGCTTCGCCGGTGATGAAAACACAACAACCTTCATCACGTGTTCTTTCAAACTGTGATTGAAGTGAAGAAAAATAAGATTCTCTTTCCAGAAGTTCCATATCCAAATTTTTAAAATAGGGAAACTCTATTGCTAAGATAGGGTATTTCCCTTACTACTTTTAGCAGAATTGACGATTATTTTGCAGGAGCATATTATCGTTAACTCTTTAAAAATTTTACGATGAAACTTTCATATCCTCTTACGGTTTTCGCTGTTTGTTTCTCTTTGTGTTCGTATGGTCAAAACAGCTCCAATCATTTATACATGGATGTGCATCATTTGGGACCAGGAAAGGTAACCACAGAAGGTGTGGCTACTGCACATGCAAAAGACCTGGCTACTGAAGACAAGTATGGAGTTCAATTTATTAAGTATTGGGTAGATACGGCCAGGGGTGACATATATTGTCTTTCTTCTTCACCAAATCCTGAAGCGATTCGTAACACTCATGCTGAAGCACATGGACTTTTACCTGACAGCATTTACATGGTAACATCAGGGACAGAAGCTGCGATGCAGGGTGGAAAGAACTTATATCTTGATATCCATGAATTGGGACCAGGAAACGTAACGGCAGCAGCAGTTGCAGAAGCTCATAAAAAAGACCTTGCAACAGAAAAAAAATACGGGGTTAATTTTTTAAACTATTGGGTAAACGAAAAAGATGGTGTTATTATGTGCCTTTCTGAAGCGCCGGATTCGAACGCAGTAATAGAAACGCACCGGGAAGCGCATGGGTTATTGCCTAAGTACGTATTGCAGGTAGACCAGGGGCAATAATTTTGCCGCCGGTTGTTTTTAAACAAGACAACTGCAAGTCGTGTTATCGATTGCTATTTGATGTCTCTTATTCAATTTTATTTTTTCACTCTTAAAAAAACAGAAATATGAAAAATTCACCTATCAGCGCATGCTGGCGCTCATCGAAAAAGGCTTTTGCCGTGAACCATGAATACAAGCTTACTGCTACGATGTTTCTTTGGACAATTTTAGCAGGATTTATATTCACCTCCTGTGAAAAGCAGGCATCCGGAACCGAAGGTACCGATCCAGTGATTACAAGTAATGCAAAACAAATGTCGCCTGACAACACTGCGAATAAAACAGACGGGCAAATTTTAAACATGTATAGTGGCCTTAGCAATCAAACTATGTGGGAATTGCAACAGGCACGCTCTGCCACTGCCCGGTACAGGGATATTAAAAATGCGATAAAAGATGGCTATTCGAATATTAATGTAGATGTACCAAACATGGGGCACCATTTTATGAAAACATCCTTAGTTGATGCGACATTCGATATCAGGAATCCGGAAATACTGGTGTATAACGGACTTGAAACAGGAAACCCCGAGTTGGTAGCCGTGGAATATGCAGTACCTCTTACTTTACCAATGCCCGAAGGTTTTACGGGTTCTGATGATGTTTGGAACGGGACTTCAGGTTTTCCTTTTTGGCTGGTACACGCATGGGTTTGGAGGTACAATCCTGACGGTGCTTTTAACTGGACCAATCCAACTGTCGATCTGGATTAAGTAATTTGATTTGTTGTCATATTGCGGGGGCAAGGGGGCAAATAGCAATCGGCAAATAGCAATGGGCAAATAGCAATGACCAAATAGCAATGGGCAAATCAGGAATGGAGAAATGAAGTTTCCATCAATCAGACCAGTGACCAGTTTTTTAAGCAGATTTATAATAAATTTCCGTTGATGGACGTGCCTGTCCGTCTAAAATCTTTGAATGAGATTTGCAAATAATGTCAATGGAGTCGCTGGGTGATTGTGTAAACCCAATTTTTGGATAAGCGCAATATAAAGTGAAATTTAGTTGATGATACAGCTTGTGCCATAGATGTTCCAATTGCACGGTAACGCCACAGTTCCCCTGTTCCCATAGAACCGCAACCAATTCTCCGAAAGCTCTCACCGTCCGGCCTCCGTGTTTTGCACCGTCAATGAGTTTTATGACAAATTCATTAAACATGGTTTCATCAACCCAGCCATTTACTAAAATCTTTTTAAATACGTCATTCACCTCAATGGGAATGTATTGACCGGCTGCCTTCAGTTGGGTAAGGTTAAAACCCTGGCCAAGAAGCCTTTTATTTAAAGAGGCAATATGTTTAGCGGTCGCTATTATGATAATGCTTTCGCCTGCCAGGATTCCGCTTCCTGCAAACCCTTCTAAGGTGTTGAGAAAAATATGATCATTCTCATAAAACTGTACCAAATGCTCACACGGAGCAATCTCTCCCCAAAAAACCTGGATGTTCGAATTTTTCCACTCTTCCTTTATTGTCATATAAGTTTACTATTAAAATTGCAGCAAGACTGAAACAGTTACTGTAGAATTTTCAGAGATTAAAATTGATTGATCAAAAAAGGTTTCAGTTTGTTTGTTTTTGATTATATCAAAACGCGTTCCAAAGCAAAATTTGCAGGATGTACAGTAACTACAAATATCGCTTTGGTTTTTACAAAAATGTATTACATTTAATAAATTATTTATTACCAAAAACTATATCAAT
>DASTXM010000092.1:0-45385 GCA_035765495.1 Hanamia sp. | reverse complement strand
TTTGAAAAATCATTTTCTGCTACTGCGAACAATTTTGCAGAATCTTCAGCTATTCCTTTATGATAATAAAAGTTCGCACTATCAGAATTTTGAGCAAAAGTTGCTGAAGACAGTAAACAAACAAATAAGGAGAAAAAACCTTTTTTCATGATCATCAGAATTGAAAATTACAGGTTATTGAAGCACTATTGCACTTAACGCCGGAAGATTCAACTTTATTTCGGTAACGTGGTTCTTTTTATCAATAATTTCAGTGAAAATTTCCTGCCCGGAAAATCTTCCGGTTCCCCAATATTTCACATCGTCACTGCAAAAAATTTGATTCCATGAAGTCTTTTCGTGAACCTTAATTTTCCAATCAAATCTTTCTACCGGCGTCATATTAAAAATTACCAAAAGGTCATGCTTCTTATCCTTCCCTTTTCTCATATAAGCCATGACGCATTCATTCCTGTGATCGAGATCAATCCATTCGAAACCAGCGCGTTCAAATTGCAATTCATAAAATGATGGATGAGAAGTAAATAAATGATTAAGGTCTTTCATAAATGTTTTCAACTTTGAATGTGGCTCGTACCTGAGCAGATTCCAATCAAGTTCTGTTTGGTAATTCCATTCGCTGGTTTGCCCAAATTCATTACCCATAAAAAGTAATTTTCCTCCCGGATGTGTGTACATATAAGCGTATAAAACACGAAGGTTGGCAAACTTTTGCCATTCGTCTCCCGGCATTTTGTAGATCATTGGCGACTTTCCGTGCACCACTTCATCATGACTCAAAGGAAGAATAAAATTTTCGTCATAATAATAAGCCATACTGAACGAAAACTTGTTCTGGAAATCTTTTCGATATAAAGGATCGATCTTAAAATAATCAAGTGTATCATGCATCCAACCCATCATCCATTTCATCCCAAAGCCAAGCCCCCCGGCAACAGTCAATCCGGTAACGCCGGGCCAGTCCGTTGCTTCTTCAGCTATCATTTGCACGTCAGGAAAATCGCGGTAAACCATTTCATTCAAATTCTTAATGAATGCCATCGCTTCAATATTTCCATTTCCTCCATATTCGTTTTCTTCCCACTCTCCTTCTTCTCTTGAGTAATCCAACCGCAACATCGAACTCACAGCGTCTACACGCATTCCGTCGATATGATACATTTCAAACCAATAGCGGGCATTGCTGATCAAAAACGAACGCACCTCTCCTCGCCGGTAATTAAATATGTATGAATTCCAATCGGGGTGAAAACCTTTTCGCATGTCCGCATATTCATAAGTGTGGGTGCCATCAAATTTATACAAGCCATGAGCATCGTTTGGAAAATGAGAGGGAACCCAATCGAGTATCACACCAATTCCTGCTTCATGAAAAGCATCTACAAGACTCATAAAATCTTCGGGTATGCCAAACCGTGAAGTAGGTGCAAAATATCCACATCCCTGGTAACCCCAACTGCCGTCAAACGGAAATTCCATAATGGGCATAAATTCAACATGAGTGAATCCCATTTCCTTCACATAAGGAACCAGCAGACCTTTTAACTGGTCATAAGAATTGAAAGAATCTTCGTCATAGGGATTCGGTTTCATCCAGCTGCCCGGGTGAACTTCATAAATGCTCCAAGGCGAATGAAGTGAATTGTGCGATTTTCGTGTATCCATCCACGTTGCATCCTTCCATTTGTATTCGATCTTCTTGGTTTTGGATGAAGTTGCCGGCCTGAGTTCCCAATGCCTTGCAAATGGATCTCCTTTGTACATTTGGGCTCCTTCAAATCCAATAATAAAATACTTGTAGTTTTCATATTCACGAATGCCGGGAATAAATCCTTCCCAAATTCCCGAATGGTCAAGGCGAACAAACAAAGGATGAGCACCGGTGTCCCATTTATTAAAATCTCCTACAACACTGATGTAAGTTGCATTCGGCGCCCACACAGAAAAATAATAGCCTTCCGTTCCTAAAACAGTTAAAGGATGAGAGCCAAATAACTTATACAAATTATAGTTGGTGCCATTTTGAAAATTGCGAATCTCTTCTTCATCAAAAAGAGAATAGTTCCACACTGGCTTTGTTGAATCAACAAAATTTTCTTCCTCATATGGTATGCTTCTTAAAGCCATCGCTGAAAATATTTTTTTGATTTTTTGTGGAATATAGCAATTTATTCATCCTCATTTGATACCATGTTAACATAAATTTATGACACATAATATTTTTCACTGATAAATTTTAAACATATTTGACAATCAATCATATCCAAACTAATGCAAAAATTACTTTTTTTATCTGTTGCCCTTTTTTTTCTTCCCCAATTGATCTTCTCTCAAACGGCACAAATTAAAGGACATCTGACAGATTCTTCCAGCCACCATAATCCTGCCAATGCGGTGATATCCATCTTAAATGAAAATGATTCCATTTTAGTTAAGTTTACGCGAAGTGATAAAAACGGGAATTTTTTGATTAGCAACCTGGATTCAGGAAAATACATTGTGTTGATCACTTATCCCAAATATGGCGATTATGTGGACAAGTTTTCTTTGCAGCCATCGCAAAAACTTGATCTCAAGACGATCTACCTGACACAAAAGGCAAAACTGATGGAAGCAATTATCATCCATCAATCATCGATCAGGATAAAAGGTGACACGACAGAATTTACGGCTGACAGTTTTAAAGTGAAACCAAATGCAACAGTAGAAGATTTATTGAAAGAATTGCCGGGGGTGCAGGTGGATAAAGATGGAAAGATAACGGCCCAGGGACAAACAGTTCAGAAGATTCTGGTGGATGGTGATGAATTCTTTAGTGATGATCCAACCGTAGCCACGAGAAATTTACGGGCTGACGCTGTTGACAAAGTACAGGTCTTTGATAAAAAAAGTGACCAGTCAGAATTTACAGGAATCGATGATGGACAATCAAAGAAGACGATCAACCTGAAATTGAAAGATAACGCCAAGCATGGTTATTTTGGAAAATTGTCGGCCGGGGCGTTGGATAAATATTATAATGTGCAGGCTTTGATCAATGCATTTAAAGCCAAAAGGCAAATCGCAGCTTTTGCAATTGGAAGCAGCACCAACAACACCGGTTTAGGTTTCCAGGAATCACAGAATTATGGATTTGGCAACGATAACCTCCAGGTGATGGATGGCGGAGGAATCATGATTACTAACAACAACATTGATAATTTGGGTGCACACAATTATTATGGAGAAGGATTACCTGAAAGTGCGAAAGCCGGCGTTCATTTTTCGAATAAATGGAATGATGATAAATTAGAAGCAGGTGGAAACTATCTCTTTAATAAATTGAATGTACACAGTGCCGGAAACACATACACTCAAAATATTTTAAAGGATTCCGTTTATTACAGCCGCGAGTCTTCCGACAGCCATTCTGATCAATTGAGACATGGCCTGAGCGGAACCAGTGAATTAAAAATTGATTCTTCCTCTTCTATAAAAATAACAGCAAATGGATACACCGGCACTTCTCAAAACAGTGACGAATACCAAAGCCAGGCGCTGGATGAAAATAACAACCCGGTAAACAGCAGCAAACGTTTCACTTCAAGTAAGGGTGATAATTCTGGAATTCGTGCAACAGCACTTTATCGGAAAAAATTTAAAAAGAAAGGCCGTACGCTTTCCATCAATTTTGATGAAACGAACATGAATACTAACAGCACCGGATTTTTGAACAACGTTTCCAGTTTTTATGATGCTTCCGGCTCTGTTTTCAGGAAAGATTCAACTGACCAAAATAAAATAAATGACAATTCTTCAAATGTGGCCGGCTTAAAAGCTACTTATACGGAACCACTCTCTAACAAATCTTACCTGGAATTCAATTATTCTTATTACAATAACAACACTATTCAAAAAAGGCTGAGCTACGATAAAGATCCGAATGGAAAATATTCAATGCTTGTAGATTCTTTGAGCAATGAATTCCGGTACGTTTATAAAACCAACAGCGGCGGAATTAATTATCGCTTCAATGAAAAGAAATACAATTTTTCATTTGGTGGAAACATTGCCAATACTGCTTTTCATCAAACCGACCTTGTGAAAGATACAGCAAGGAATTATAGTTATTACAATTTCTTTCCACGCGCCGATTTTTATTACAAGTTTAATGCTTACAGCGGTTTAAGATTTAATTACAACGGTAATTCACGGCAGCCAACAATAGACCAGATTCAGCCTTTAAAAAACAATAATGATCCGCTGAATGTGGTTGTCGGAAATCCCAACTTGAAACAACAATTCAATAACAGTTTCTGGCTAAACTTTAATAATTATAAAGTATTTACACAAAGGTATCTTTATATAAGTACCGGTTTTAGTCAAATTAGTAATGCCATTAGTAGTACCTATACAATTGACGCGTTCGGTAAAAGAACTACACAATATATTAATGTAGATGGAAATTATAACGGCAATGTATATATGGGTTACGGCGTAAAGATCCCAAAAACGAAATTGAATATAAATATCAATTTGAACGGAAATATTTTCTCCAATACCAACTTTGTGAACGGTTTAAAAAATATTACCAAAAGTAAAAATGCCGGAGTGAATGTTGCATTGCGCTCTTATGTAAAAGATAAATACCAGTTCTCTTTTAGTGCCAATCCCTCTTACAATATTTCCAAATCCACCATCAGTTCGGTATCCAATACGAATTACTGGACTTACAATTATTCTGCAGACGGAAACATAACACTACCTAAAAAGTTTGAAATTGGAAGTGACATCAGTTTTGATTTCAGACAAAAACTGAATGCCTTTGATGTAAATACAAATGTCATTCTCTGGAACGCTTACCTCGAAAAGAAATTCCTTAAAAAAGATGCATTAACATTACGCTTAAGTGTACACGATATTTTAAACCAAAACAAAGGTTACGACAGAACCATTCAACCATATGCTGTCGTTGACAGGCATTACCTGAGTTATCAACGTTATGGGCTAATTACGCTTACCTGGAATTTTCATAATAAAGGTGGCGCAGGCGCTCCACAATCATTCTTTTAAATATATAAATGAAAATGAAAAAGATCATTTTTCTGTTTTGCTTCATTGCAATAGCGAGCCATTCTTCTGCACAGGCAATTTTTATTTCGAAGGGAAAGATCGAATTTGAAAAACGTACCAATGTGTGGATCGATTTGAAAGGAAGCTTTGCAGAACAACTTAAAAAATCAATTCCCGAGTATAAAACCCGTTATTTCGATTATGAGTTCGATGGCACAAAAGCAATCTATAAACCGGGCCGCGAAGTGAACGATCAATACAATTCCTTTTTTGGAAATCTCGCCGGTGACAATGTTGTTTACAGCGATTTTGCCAATGATAAGTATGTTGCAAAAAAACACGTTTTCGAAAAAACATTTTTGATTGAAGACAGCCTGCGAAATGCCAAATGGAAGATCAAAAATGATTTTCGTGATATTGCCGGTTTTCATTGCCGCAGAGCCACAACAATTATAATGGATTCCGTTTTTGTGGTTGCTTTTTATACAGATGAAATAACAGTTCCCGGCGGCCCCGAAAGTTTTAACGGTCTACCGGGAATGATCCTTGGTTTGGTAATTAATCGCATCCACACAACCTGGTATGCTACTAAAGTTGAAGCTGAAAGTGTGGATGAAAAAAACATAGCACCGCCAAACGGTGGAAAGAAGATTGATGAGACAAATTTAAAAGAAGAATTGAAAAAACTGATGTCAGATTGGGGAAAAAGTGGTCAGCAAAATTTGTGGAATATTATGATCTAACCTTAATGGCTTTTTCAGTGAACAAATAAATTAACCTGATTTTTTTTCCTAAGAATTTATAAATACAATAGTTCTCCGAAGCCTATTTCTTTTTCTTGTGTTAATGTCAATCCATTAGTTTTCGATTTGGAACTTCCAAAAATTTTTCAGGCATGTATGTTGCGGATCTGCGTACCAAAAAATAATGATGGAAGTAAAACAAATAGTATTGGTAAACCGGCCAATAGGCTTGCCTTCAAAAGATGATTTCAGAACAGAAACTATTACACTTCCCGAATTGAAGAATGATGAGGTTTTGATAAAGGCTAAATATTTTTCAGTAGATCCTTATATGCGTGGAAGAATGAATGATGCAAAATCCTATGTACCTCCTTATAAAATTGATGAACCGATTGCAGGCGCCGGGATCGGTGAGATCATAGAAACAAAATCAAGTGATTTAAAAGTAGGAGATTTTGTGCAGGGGCATTTTCCGTGGACAACCGAAAGCGTACAGAAAGCGAGTTCGGTAAAAAAAATAGATACAAAGCTTGCTCCTGCGCCTTACTATCTTGGGATATTAGGTATGCCCGGTTTAACGGCTTATTTCGGGTTATTACATATCGGTAAACCAAAAGAAGGCGAAACCGTTGTTATTTCCGGAGCTGCGGGTGCTGTAGGCATCGTCGTTGGACAGATTGCAAAAATAAAAGGTTGTCGTGTGGTTGGTATTGCAGGGAGTGATGAAAAAATTAATATGTTGAAAAATGATTTTCATTTTGATGAAGTGATAAATTACAAGACCACTTCTGACATGAAAAAAGCTGTAAAAGACAGCAGCCCGAATGATGTGGACATTTATTTTGACAACGTTGGCGGTTCAATTTCTGATGCGGTTATTGCTAATATCAATTTTCACGCTCGAATTGTTTTATGTGGCCAGATCTCATTGTACAATACAACAGAAGTGCCGACAGGTCCGCGTTTGCAGCCCATGCTTCTTACGCGAAGTGCTTTAATGCAGGGATTTATCGTTGGCAATTTTAAGGATCACTTCAGCGAAGGAATAGAACAACTTTCCCAGTGGGTGAAAGATGGAAAATTGAAATATAAAGAAACAATTGTTGAAGGGTTCGAGAAATTACCTGAAGCATTCTTAGGGCTTTTCTCAGGAGAAAACAAAGGGAAAATGGTGGTGAAAGTTTGAGCAGTGAACAAAGAAATTTTAGAGATATTATTTCTCCAACTCCCAAACTCCACTTTCCATCGGTTGTAATGAAAAATCAGAAAGAGTTTTTGTTTCGCCGGTTTCAATATTCTTCATTTTTGTAAAACCTGAAGTTCTTTCAGAATAGTAATTTGTATGAACGGTTTCCACATTTTTCGACGTATTTAAAATCGTCATAATTGTTTGTTTACTGTCGTATCTGAAAAAAACATATAAACCATTTTGAGGAATATATTGCATCATTTTTCCTGAAGAAATTGCGGAAGAATTTTTCCTGAAATTCGCCAATGTTGCAATATAATTCCAAATGGAATCTTCTCTTGCTGTTCTGCCAGAAACAGAAAATTTATTTTTTGGATCGCCCGGCCAACCTCCGGGAAAATCAAGTCTTACATGACCGTCATTTGGCGAAGTGAAACCTTGCATTCCTATTTCATCTCCATAATATAATTCAGGAATTCCGCGACAAGTAAGAAGCCACGCTAAGGATGCTTTGTACTTCAACATGTTTGTATCAACCACAGAATAAAATCTTGACAAATCATGGTTGTCTAAAAAGATCACATTCCGCATCGGGTCTTTATAAACAAAATCCTGCGCGAGGGTGTTATACAATTCAGTAACGCCATCCGTCCAGCCAAAATCTTTTGTCATTGCATCGGTAATCGCCCAAAGTGTTTGAAAATCAGCCGGCGCCTGCAGGTTACTTCTATAGGGAAGATCCAATTTATTTTGCACAAAATAAGCTTGGTTCAAAACGCCATGAACCCACGTTTCTCCAAACATCGTGATCTTTGGGAACTCATCCATCAGCGCTTTGTTACAACGGTTCATAAAATCCAAATTGTTGTAGATATAAGTATCGATCCGCCATCCATCTATTCCAAATTCTTCGACGGTCCACAAAGCGTGCTGAATTAAAAAATTAGCCACATACGGATTTTCCTGGTTCAGGTCAGGCATTACATGCGCAAACCATCCATCAGACATGATCTTTTTTTCCTTGGGACTTGCGTAGGGATCAAACAAAACCTGGTCTCTGAAATTGGTATTGGTATAAGTTGGCCATTGGTGTAACCAATCTTTCATGGGCGGATCAAGAACAGTAAAATGGTAACTTCCAATATGGTTGTATACCGCATCCTGTATAACCTTCATATTTTTTTCATGCGCCGCATTGATCAATTCATGATATGCTTTTTCGCCCCCGATTCGTGGATCGATTTTATAATGGTTAGTAAAAGCATAGCCATGTTCGGTGCGGTCGGGCATGTCATTTTCTATCACAGGATTCAGCCAAAGCGCTGTAACACCTAAAGATTTTAAATAATCAAGATGATTTTCAATTCCTTCAAGATCACCTCCGTGACGGGCGTAAACAGTATCGCGATCAAGACTTTGATCTCTCATTCCCCGCACACGATCATTGGTTGTATCACCATTACTAAAACGGTCCGGCATGATGAGATAAATAAGATCTTTGGAAGTAATACCTTGTGCAAATTGAGTTCCATTGCCTTCCCGGCGCTTGTTTAAAGGGAAATCAATTGTAAATGAAGAGCCACTTTTCTTTACATTGATCTTAATGATGCCAGGTTTAGCGGCATTTGTAATATCAATATCGAGAAAAACATAATTTTTATTTTCAACCTTCTCTGCCTTATCTAATTTGACACCGGGATAATTTATCGTATATGCATTGGCGTTACCAATATTATTTCCGTGAATCATGATCTGCACTTTGTGCCATTTCATTCCTGTCCACCAGTTTGTAGGATAACAGTGATAGGAAGAAATTTGCCCAAATAAGATTGAAAAAGAAAAAGTGAGAAAGAAAAAGAAAGTGATTTTTTTCATGGTTCTATTTATTCAGGAATAAGTTGCATTTCCATTACCGCAGGGATCTTTTCATCTTTATCCGCAACGATGAAATTAAAGAATCCGCCAATTGCCATTGAAATACCTCCAATGACTAAAGCATAAATCGCCTGGTCGTGAAATATATCTCTTATCACAAAACCCATTACAAAGGAGGCAACGAGTTGCGGAATAACAATAAAGAAATTGAAAACGCCCATGTAAAATCCCATTTTTGATGGAGGTAGAGCATCTGCAAGGATTGAATAAGGCAAGGTTAAGGTGGAAGCCCATGCAATGCCGACTGCAATCATCGGTAACAAAAAGATATACTTTGATTTTATAAAAATTAAGCCAAATAACCCAATACCACCGATGATCAAACAAATCATATGGGTATATTTCCGATGAGCACGTTTAGCTACTTTTGGTAAATAGAAAGCAGCGGCAGCAGCAACTCCGCTATAAACTGCAAACATAATTCCTACCCAGTCACCGGTATCCTGGTAAATCTTTGAATGCGCATCAACAGTATTATAAGCATTTTGTGCAATTGCTGGTGTAGTATAAATCCACATACAATAAAAACCAACCCAGGTAAAAAATTGTACAACCGCCAGTTGAGTCATCGTTTTAGGCATCTTAAAGATCCCTTTAGTTATTTCGAGTAAAGCAGTTCCTATTCCCTTTGATTGCATTTTTTCTCTTTTCCATTCATCCATATTTTCAGGCGGGATTTCATCAGAAGTAATAACTGTCCACAATACAGAAAAAAAGAAAACTATAGCGCCGACATAAAATGAATATTTTACTGAATCACCTATCCGTCCTTCAGATGCTGTATTAGCGATGTGAAATATATTCGTAAAAATCCAGGGCAAAACGGACGCAATTACTGCTCCAACTCCGATAAAAAATGTTTGCGCGGCAAATCCTGTAGTTCTTTGTGAAGATGTTAACTTATCACCCACAAAAGCCCGGAAAGGTTCCATGGAAATATTGACAGAAGCGTCCAAAATCCACAGCAAAACTGCCGCCATCCAAAGCATTGTGGATTGAGGCATCAGAAATAAAGCGATGGAAGCGAGTACTGAACCAATAAAAAAGAATGGTCTCCTTCTGCCCCAGCGTTTGTGCCATGTCCTATCGCTCAGGTAACCAATGATTGGTTGAACGAGTAAACCGGTAAGTGGCGCGGCAATCCATAAAAATCCGATCTTATCAATATCGGCACCGAGTGTTTGAAAGATGCGCGAAACGTTTGCATTTTGAAGCGCGAAGCCAAATTGAATTCCGAAAAAACCGAAACTCATATTAATAATCTGCCCGAAAGTGAGTCGATGTTTCGGAACCGGGTGTGATGCCATAACAATACGTTTTGCAAAAAATGAAATTATGTAAATCTTACACGATAATAAAGAAAATAAAATCAGGAATGGCAGTGAAAAGACTTTTTTTCAAAAATAAATTTCTACCGGCCACTTTTTTCACCCACTGTAAAAAAAACAAAAGAGTTAATTTTTTCTTTTAAATAAAAATTTTCTACTGTTTCTCTTAAAAAAAATTAATTGTCTTTTCATTACCCGATCACATAACCGTCAGGAACGATCGCATCTTTTTTGATCACAACTATTCCATCTTTTACCGTGTACAATTCATGATCTTCATTTTGAAGATGACTGCCGCCATTGATTCTAACGTTATTTCCTACACGTGCATTCTTGTCGATGATTGCGTTGTTAATGTAGCAATTATCACCAACGCCCAACTTTGGAACTCCTTTATCCTCATCTTCTCCCAGGTCTTCCATGGTTTCGTAATAATCACTTCCCATCAGGTAGGTGCGGTAAATTTTGGTTCCATAACCAATCCTTGTCCTGATGCCCACAACACAATGCTCAAGCCGTTCTGCATGAATAATGCATCCGTCGGCAGCAATCGTATTCAACAACGAAGTGCCACTAAATTTGGCAGGTGGCAACATCCTTGGACGAGTGTAAACTTTTTGTTCGTTATGAAAAAGATTGAAAGGTGGTAACTCGTCTGTGAGCGCAAGGTTTGCTTCAAAGAAAGAACCGATGTTTCCAATATCTGTCCAGTAACCGCTGTATTGATAACTGCAGACATTATGATCCTGTATGGCAAAAGGAATGATCTCTTTACCAAAATCGGTTGCAGCTTTTTTCTTGTTGTTCAAAAGATCGATCAATATATCCTTTTTGAAAAGATAAATACCCATTGAGGCCAAATAATGCCTTCCTTTTTGCTGCATTTCTTCACTTGTTTCGCTCACCCAATCAGGTAATAGATCCAATCCAGGTTTTTCAATAAATGATTTGATCTTATTGTCTTCATCCGCTTTTAAAATTCCGAATTCGGTTGCTTCTTTTTCTGTCACCGGAATTGTTGCAATAGTAATGTCTGCCCCTTCTTTTGCATGATTTCGAAACATGGTTCCAAAATCCATTTGGTACAACTGGTCACCTGAAAGAATAAGCACGTGATCAAAATCATTGGGCATTAAATATTTCAAACATTGTCTTACCGCATCGGCTGTTCCCTGGAACCATTCAGAACTTTCGGGCGTTTGTTCAGCGGCAAGAATGTCAACAAATCCGCTGCTGAAATTGCTGAACTGGTAAGTGTTTTTGATGTGCTTGTTCAGTGAAGCTGAGTTGTATTGGGTTAATACAAAGATCCGATTGATATTAGAATTAATGCAATTGGAGATCGGTATATCAACCAACCGGTATTTCCCGGCAATGGGCACCGCGGGTTTACTTCTGCTGCGGGTTAAGGGATATAAACGGGTTCCTGCTCCACCTCCAAGAATTACGGCGATTACTGATTTGCTGATCCACATGTTTGTTTGCATAATTTTTTATTTATCAAATTTGAAATGGTCGTGGCTTTTATAGAATTCTTTGGCTTTTAAACTTAAATTTTTTTTATGAATTATAGAGATTGATATAAATCTCGGCACTCTTTTCCCAACTATGATCAATCTGCATGATTTGCCGGATTATTTTATGCATCTTTTTCTGATCAGCATACAATTCAAGTGATCTGTAAATTCCGTGGCAGATGTCACCTACCGAAGCATCATTGAAACAAATTCCAAATCCTCCTTCTTCACCGAAATCTTTTACGGTATCTTCCAATCCGCCTGTGCGCCTTACGATCGGAATTGTTCCATACCGCAAAGCATACATTTGGTTCAATCCGCAAGGCTCTACCCTGCTGGGCATCAACAAAAAATCTGCTCCCGCATACATGCGGTGGCTCAACTGTTCGTTATAGCCTATTTGTGGATTGTAATAACCAAAAAAATGATTGTGAAGATGACTCAACTGATCTTCAATATATGATTCACCGCTTCCAAGAACAAGGAAATTCATTTGGCCTTCCATGTAGTAAAGAGAATCGCCGATCACCTGTGGCAAAAGATCTGCCGCCTTTTCTCCCACCAGTCTTCCTATAAAAATGATCAGCGGCTTTGTTTCATCAAGATTAAATTTGACACACAACTCTTTTTTATTTTTTGCTTTTTGTTCTTTAAAATTATCAAGCCCGAATTTAGCTTCCAGGAAATGGTCTGTTTCCGGATTCCACACTTCTGTGTCAATACCATTTAATATACCAAAACATTTTCCTCTTTCATATTGAAACAAGCTTTCTAACCCGTTGGCACTATGCCTCAATTCTTCCAGGTAACCGTGACTCACTGTATTGACTTTAGCTGCACATTTTATGCCGCAAGCCAATGCGTTGATTGTATTGTTCCAATCGAGCATGCCCCATTTATATTTATCCCAATCAGGAATGTACCAAGACTTGCCCCAATCCATCCAGCCCTGGTATTGTGCATTATGAATGGTAAGAATTGTTTTTATCCATGAAAGATGACGGTAAGCAAAACAATTTTGCATCATAAAGGGAACGAGCGCAGCCTGGTGATCGTGCACGTGAACAATATGGGGATGATGATGCCATTTGCTCATCCAGTCCACAACAGCGATTTGAAAAGCCACAAATCTTTCGATGTCATCTCCATAACCATAAACTTTTGGCCGGTCGAGCAGGCCGTTGATATCAACCAAATAAAGATCAAACCCAAGTGTATTATTTGCTTCTTTTATGATCGTGTATTCAAACCAATAATTTGCCATTCCAAAAGCGCCCTTGTGCACCACATCAAATGAATGTTCGTACAAAAACTTTGTACGGTACATTGGCATCACCACTTTAGCAATATGTCCAAGCTTATTTTGATACTTTGGTAATGCGCCAACCACATCTCCCAACCCGCCTGCTTTTGCAACAGGATAACATTCGGCGCTTACGTGAAGAATTTCCATACTCATTATTTAGCGCTTCAAATTAAGGATGATTTTTCTTATTAAAAAATTATAATAAAAACCTTTACTTTGGGAAAATTATATATTTTCAACCTCAATTTTCAATTCAAAACTACATACTCAATGGCCACTCCTTCAATGAATTTATCAAAACCTGCTCCTGCCGCAAAGGGGAAATTGCAACCAACAAATTATGGTGCACTGAGCACCCTGGTTGTTGTGTTTTTCTTCTGGGGATTTATTGCCGCGGGTAACAGTGTTTTCATCCCTTTTTGTAAACATTATTTTCATCTTGATCAGTTTCAAAGCCAGTTGATCGACTTTGCTTTTTACCTGGCTTATTATATTGGAGCACTTGCACTTTTTGCTTACAGTTCATTTGGAGGAAAAGATTTGGTGGCAAAATGGGGTTATAAAAAAAGTATTGTATATGGATTATTATTCTCTGCACTTGGTGCCGTGGCAATGATCATTGCCGTAAACGCAAATGCATTTGTAGGAATGCTCGCCGGTTTATTTATTGTGGCACTTGGGTTTTCATTGCAACAAACAGCCGCTCAACCTTTTGCTATTGTGTTGGGTGATCCTTCTACCGGTAACAGCCGTGTAAATCTTGGTGGCGGCGTTAATTCTTTCGGAACGATGATCGGACCGCTGGTAGTTGCTTTTGCCTTGTTTGGAACAACAGCAGCAATCACTGATGAACAAATTGCCGGATTGAGTTTGAGCAAAGTGATCATTCTTTACAGCGGTGTTGGTGTTCTTTTTATTTTGGCGGCTGCACTTTTTTATTTTTCCAAAAAAGTACCACACGGCATTTCAACAGAAAAAACCGAGAAGGCAAACAAAGCTTTATATTCTTTGTTGATCATGACCGGACTTTTAATCATCATGTTTGTTCCGGTTTTCAGCAGTTATAAAGTTGATTTAACAAACGCACCTGATTCGGAAAGAATTGCCATGGAAACCTATCGTGTTAAATGGTTGTTTGGTGCCTTGGCGATAGTAGTACTTAGTTTATTAATTTCGTATGCGCGTGCTCAAAGAAATCCAAGTGGTTGGGGAGCCATGAAATACCCGCAATTGGTTTTGGGAATGTTGGCTTTATTCTTATATGTTGGAACTGAAGTTACCATTGTAAGTAATATCAGCGACCTTTTGAGCAAGCCTGAATTCGGAAGCATTCCTTCATCACAGGCGGCGCTTTATATTTCGATGTACTGGGGAAGTTTGATGATCGGCCGCTGGGTTGGTTCAATCTCCGCTTTCGAATTCAGTGAATCGACAAAAAAACTATTAACCTTTGTTGTTCCGATGGTTGCTTTTGCAATCGTTCTGCTCGTCAATTCGGCGAGTGGATATGATGTTCGTGTTTTGTACTATTATATTATTTGTGTGTTGATACAGGTAGGTGCTTTTTATGTAAGTAAAGACAAGCCAGCCCGCATGTTAATGATCTTCGGTTTGCTTGGCGTAATTGCAATGGCAATCGGTTTGGCTACAACAGGAAAAGTAGCGATTTATGCATTTATCAGCGGCGGTTTATTTTGTTCCATCATGTGGCCTGCAATTTTCACTTTGTCCGTTGCGGGGCTTGGAAAATATACAACACAAGGTTCTGCCTTTTTGATCATGATGATCCTTGGCGGTGGCGTTATTCCGCCTATACAAGGAAAGCTTGCAGATTTTTTGGAATCGAGAAGTACAGTGGCGGGCGCTGGTATTCACCAATCATATTGGATTCCATTGATCTGTTATGCCTATATTACTTTCTTTGCGTTTTTTGTAAAAGGCGTTTTAAAAAGGCAGGGAATCGATTATGAAAACCCGGTTGAGGAAGTTGATGAAGGAACATCGCCTGAGGGTGCATTTGATCAGACACCGGCTTAAAAATAATTCTTATTTCTTTGTTGGTTTACTGTACAGTATTTTAAAAATTCAATTATCAATAAGAACTACTTTTATTATTATAACCGATTGGTAAATTGTATTACCGCTAACAGCAAAATTTATTCTTTAAAAAATTAAACAACACATGGAATCTCCGGTAGAATATGCAATTGGAATTGACATTGGCGGCACAACCACAAAATTTGGAATCGTAAATCATCGTGGTGATATCTCAAATGTGGGAGACATCGTAACCAACAAACACAGTGATGTTAACCTCTTTGTTGCTGAACTGCACGAAGCGATGGAACCCGCAATAGAAGCAGTTGGAGGATTAGGCTTGATCAAAGGAATCGGACTGGGGGCCCCTAATGGCAATTATTACAGTGGCACAATCGAGTATGCGCCAAATCTCCCATGGAAAGGCATTATTCCTATTGCAAAAATGATCACTACCAAATTCAACAAACCCTGCACTTTAACCAATGATGCAAACGCAGCAGCGATTGGTGAATTGATGTATGGCGCTGCACGCGGGATGCGCGATTTTATTATGATCACTCTGGGAACAGGCGTGGGAAGTGGGATAGTTGCCAACGGTCAATTAATTTATGGTCATGATGGTTTTGCAGGAGAATTGGGCCACACGATCATTCGCCCTGGAGGCCGCCTGCATTGGGGAACCGGGATGAAAGGAAGCCTCGAAACTTATGCTTCTGCTACCGGCATTTCTATTACCGCAAAAGAAATTCTGGACGAACGGGTAAATGAAAAAAGTATATTGAGAGATATTCCGCATGAGCAAATCACCTCAAAAAAAGTTTGTGAAGCAGCATTGAAAGGCGATGCCATTGCCAATGAAGTTTTCCAGATCACCGGGCAGATCCTGGGCGAAGCACTTGCCAATTTTGTAATGTTCTCTTCTCCTGAAGCGATCGTATTGTTTGGCGGTGTAATCAAAGCCGGCAATCTTTTATTGGATCCCACAAGAGCAAGCATGGAAAAAAATCTTCTCCCTATTTTTCAAAATAAAGTGAAATTATTGTTCAGTGAATTGCCAGAATCTGATGCCGCTATTCTTGGCGCCAGTGCATTGGTTTGGGAGATCAAACCGGATGTGTTAAATGTGAGATGATGTGAAATTATAATTTAGAGGTATAAGACTTTTTCAAGAAAAATATACCACTAATAATTTTTCATTTTCAATTTATAATCACTGAATTGTTTGATGAACACCTTAGAAAGGAACGGAAGAAACATCAATTTGATTACCAGGTTCCTGAACCAAATACCAAAATTGGTTTTGGGAACCAGCGATTTGGCAAAATTCTGAGCGATCTGCTGCTTTTGATCGATGAAAGGTTTAAAAATCTTTTCGTAATTAGAAAAAGCGGTTTGATAATCTCCGTTTGCCTCCTTCAGTTCGCCTGCAAGAATGTAAGCGCCAACCATTGCAAGTGTTGAACCCTGTCCCGACAATAATGAAGGACAGTCACATGCATCTCCAACAAGTGTTACCCTTCCTTTAGACCAATTGTTCATTCTTATCTGGCTAACAACATCAAAATAATAATCGGGTGCCGAATCCATTTTAGAAAGGATCTCTTTACACTTCCACCCTATCGATTCGAATTGGTTACGCAGAATTTGTTTTTGGGCTTGTGTATCATGATAATTGTACGATAGTTTTTCTGGAGAAGTAAAAATGAAAAAGGTTGCCGATCTATTTTCTGTAATTGAATAGATCGCCGCCTGTTTGCAGGGAACATTGTAAGTTAAAAATTCCTTTTCATTATTGGTTACATTTTCAACAGTAAATGAGGAAGTGTAATAGCCATAAAATTTTTCAAACTGCTCTTCATTTCCAAATACCAGGCAACGGACATTAGAATGTAATCCATCGGCACCAAAAAGAAGATCAAAATCACGTTGATTTCCACTTTCAAAAGTGACAGAAACACCATCCGGTTTTTGTTCAATTTTCGAAATGGAATCACCAAAAATAATTTCAATATCTTGCGGAAGACTTTCGTAGATCACTTTTGCCAGATCGCTGCGAAGCAAGGTAAACGCGCGACCTTCCAT
Source organism: Hanamia sp. (assembly GCA_035765495.1). GTDB lineage: Bacteria > Bacteroidota > Bacteroidia > Chitinophagales > Chitinophagaceae > Ginsengibacter. Next base: position 28,193 of record DASTXM010000092.1, on the reverse strand, counting down.
CATCTTTTTTATTTTTTTATAATTCATTGATGCCTCCCGCCTGTTTTTTTCATCTACAAAAACCAATTCAACCATTTGCAGATCGACCTTGTCTAATGCAGGAAGAATGTTCATGCGTTCGGCCACATCAAAACCAGCTCCCCAAAAGTCTATGGCATATCCGCCTTGTCGCAAAACAGGTGCACGTTCAACGATTGTAGGATTAAAACCAAACTCTTTCAGCCAATAGGCAAGTGTTGTTCCTGCGATCCCGGCTCCCGAAATCAAAATATTTTTATTGTTCATACAGGCAAACTTAAGGACTTATATTAAATTAAAAATGATTGTAAAAAGTGGGTCCAATGTAAAAACCAATAGCAACTCCGCAAAACAAGAAGAGAATCAACTGTAGATTTAAGACCAGAATAAATAATTAAATTCTCCCGCAGTTAATTAAACCGCACTCACCAATTCTGTTTCGATGCCAGGTTTTAGCTGCAAAGTGCGTCTGTTTCTGATCCTTTGTTTTTTCAGGACTTTTGAAAATACAATCGCGACAATAATGGCTAAGATTCCCTGGCAAAGTAAAGTTGCCTGTGCGCCGATATGCTGTGAAACCGCTCCAACAATAAGGCTCCCCAATGGCAACATGCCAAAAATAGCTGTCAGCAAAATACTGATCGCTCTTCCTCTCATTTCTGGTGCAGATTCTGACTGAACTATTATGTTGCAAGTCGTAAACTGAGCGACACCACCTAAACCGGTGATGACCGCGAAGAACATTGCCAATGGAAAATTACTGGTATATGAAAAACATATAAGGCCAATCCCAAGCACAACAGTGCTGAGCAATAACACCTTTCTTAGTGAAGTATTTCTTTTTAAAGAAGCCAATAATACCGTTCCTGCTACTGCACCTGCACCAATGAAAGCGGAGATATAACCATATGTGGCTGCATTACCATTAAAAACAACTTTGGCAAAAACGGGAACGAGTGTATCATAAGGCAATACCAAAAGCCCCGTAATACTCAGCATAACGATCACCAGCCCTATTGAAGCCTGTTGCTTCAAATAAATAAAACCCTCAGCCAGCTCTGTAAACACATTCTTCTTTTTTGAAACATGCTTCGCCTTCGTTATTTTCATAAAAGCGATGGAAAGCATGACACCGCCAAAGCTGGCTGCATTGATCCAGAAACAAACACTCGCACCCAATTTTTCAAGAATGATTCCGGAGATGGCCGGGCCCAGTAATTTTGCAACACTTGCCATCGCTGCGCTTAACGAAAGAGCACTGGCAAGGTCGGCGTCATCGCTCACCACTTCGTGGATCAACGATTGCCTTGCAGGAACATCGTAAGCATTAATGATACCGAGCAAAACACTAAGTGCAAGGATCTCCCAAACAACGTAATGATTGGTCATCACCAACACTGCCAACAGGCTTGCCTGTAGCATTGAAGTGACTTGTGTGAGTTGAATAATTTTATAGCGGTTGTACCTGTCGGCGGCAATTCCCCCAAATACAGAAAGAAGGAACGATGGAAATTGCTCTGCAAAAATGGTCAGGCCCAGCATGAAGGCAGAATGAGTCATTGAATAAACTACCCAAACGACCGCAGTGCGTTGCATCCACGTTCCAAATTGCGAAACTGAACGGCCGATAAAATATAAAGTATAATTCCTGCTTTTAAATGCCCTGAATGTGCTTACATTAGTTAGGCTCACCATCTTCTTTACTGTCTTTATTACTTTTTGACATTTTTTGTAAAAACGTCAAACTGGTTTCAAAAAAATTTTATTCCTTCAGCCAACTCATAATCATTGCAGTTAAAGTGTTAACCGAATTACCGAGTTTGCTGAAATCGTTTTCATATCTCATCTCTCGCCTTATGCCACGGATACCGCTCAGAAGGATGAATATTAAAGAATCCAACTCTTTGGGTTTCAATTTCCGGATCTCGCCGCTCTTAACGCCTGTGCAGAACATTGTTTTTAATAAAGAACTTTCAGCCGCCATCAACCGTTTGTGTACATCACTCATAATCTGGTTGTGCCATGAAATATCTTCTGCGTCCATTCCAGCCTCAATCGACGAAAAAAATGCCTTTTTATCTTCCGATGTTTTTACTTTCGTGAGGCAGAAGGCGCGAATTTTTTCTTCTACAGAAACTGCGTTTTTTACAGCTTCGGCCATTTCATCTACAACTTCATGAATTAGTGCATCCATCACTGCTTCAAATATTTCATCACGGTTCTTGTAATAATAGTAAAGTGAACTGCGGCTTTTGCCGATGAGCCTGGACACATCGTCCATGGTCACCTTTTTCAAACCATGTTTCAGGAATAATTGTGAAGCTGCCTGTAATATCTGTTCCGGTAGAATATCTTCCTGTGTAAGTGATTCCGATGCCATAATGCTGTTTTAGCCGATTGCAAAATTATCACTTTTTGACAATATAACAAAATATGTCAAACCGGTTATTTATAAGATTTTGCTCGAATCAAGAAGATAAAATAAAAATTTAAAATATTTGTCTCTTTACCAAAGGGCAATGCGGAGTTGGATATATTTTCTTCAATATATTTTATTTTTTTTGCGAATTGGGCAGCTAACATTATCTTAAAGAACATTTGTAGAAAATAAATATGGGCCATTTACCTGCATTAATACAAGACCTTGCATTGATCCTGATTGCAGCCGCAATCACCACGCTGTTGTTTCGCAAACTGAAACAACCTCTTGTTTTGGGATACATTATCGCAGGTTTTGTTGTTGGGCCGCATTTATCCCTGACACCGAACATTGCGGAGACTGATAATATAAAAACTCTCGCAGACATGGGTGTAATTTTCCTCTTGTTCAGCCTGGGTCTTGAATTTAGTTTTAAAAAATTGATCCGTGTTGGAGGGTCTGCTTCTATCACTGCTTTTGTGGAGATCATTTTTATCACGGTTGCCGGATTTTATCTTGGTCACTGGATGGGCTGGGGCCGAATGGATAGTCTTTTCCTGGGTGGAATGCTCGCCAGTTCTTCTACAACTATTACCATCAAAGCTTTTGAAGAATTAAAAATAAAAACCCAACAATATGTGCGTGTTGTGTTCGGTGTGCTGATCGTGCAGGATATAGTCGTTGTATTGTTGATGGTTTTACTTTCTACTGTAGCCGTTTCAAGGGAAGTAGAAGGATTTGAGCTGCTTTTCATCATGGCCAAGCTTATATTTTTTCTGATCCTTTGGTTTATCGCCGGCATTTTTTTATTACCGAGTTTGTTGTCATGGGCTAAGAAATTTTTGGATGAAGAAACGTTATTGATATTATCACTGGGCCTTTGTCTTGGCATGGTTGTCCTCGCTACGCAGGCGGGATTTTCTGCTGAGTTAGGAGCATTTATCATGGGATCTATCCTGGCCGAAACCACCAAAGCAGAAAGGATTGAACATTTATTAAAACCGGTGAAGGATTTGTTTGGTGCTATATTTTTTGTGTCGGTTGGTATGCTCATAGATCCACAAGCAATTGTTGATTATCGGTGGCCGGTTTTATGGGTAACATTGCTTGTAATTTTTGGCAAATTATTCAGTACGATTTTAGGCGCGTTGCTTTCTGGCCAACCGTTGAAGCAATCGATACAGGTTGGAATGAGCATGGCGCAAATTGGAGAATTTACTTTTATTGTTGCCACCCTCGGACTTACTTTAGGAGTAACCAGTAATTTTTTATTTCCTGTTGCTGTAGGGGCATCTGCAATTACCACTTTCACCACCCCATATTTGATCCGGCTTTCAGATCCTTTTTTCAAATTTATAGAAAAGATTATGCCTGCAAAATGGCTCCGTACACTCAACAATTATTCGTTCAGTGCACAAAACATCCAGGCAGAAAGCAGGTGGCGCACGGTAATGATGTCATACATCAACATCATTGTTTCAAATGCGATTGTGATACTCGCACTCATGCTTATCACCATTAAATTCTTTATACCTTTTCTTAACCGGAATATCGAAAATGCTTTTTTGCGTAGCCTGATTGTATTGGTAGTGACGCTTGGTGTTGCTGCTCCTTTTTTATGGGCGCTTATGGCAAAAAAACCTGCCAATACAGGCTATAAAGAATTATGGCTTCAAAGGAAATACAGCCGGGGGCCATTGCTGATACTCGAAATTTCGAGAATGGTCGCAGGTATTCTGTTGATTGGCTTTTGGGTTGACAGGTTGTTTAGTACAACCATTGCCATTCTTATTGCCGTTCCACTGATCATCATTGTCCTGGTTTTATTTTCTACCAAAATTCAGAACTTTTATCAACGCCTAGAAGGAAGATTTCTTTCTAACCTGAATGCCAGGCAATTGGCAGACGAGGAAAAATTGCAACAAGAAATGATGCTTAAGAAAAAACTTTTGCCTCAAACAGATCTGTCGCCATGGGATGCACACATGATCAACCTAGAAGTTGATCCTCACGCTGAATATATTGGCAAAACGCTTGTTGAACTTGCATGGCGCGAAAAGTTTGGAATTAACATTGCCTATATCAAACGTGGTGATAATTTAATGTATGCTCCTGATCGTTACACCCGCTTGTTGCCTTTTGATAATGTCGGCATCATAGCCACTGATGAGCAAATGCAGAAGCTTAAGCCGGTATTTGAACAAACCAAAAATATAGATTCAGCTGAAAATGCGATCGAAGATATTGTTTTACAAAAAATGGTTGTAAACGAAAACAACCGACTTAAAGGTCAGACCATTCGCGGTTCCGGAATCCGTGAACGGACGAAAGGTCTTGTTGTGGGGATCCAAAGAAACGACGAAAGAATTCTAAATCCCCCTTCTGATACAGAATTTCAATGGGGTGATATAATCTGGATTGTGGGAGAAAGAAAAAAGATACAGGAATTAAATAAACAACCGGATATTATTATTTAAGTCATTTTCAAAAATTTGCCTCATGTTCTTACCTTCGGAATTATGAAAATTCACCAGCAAAATATCAGGCTTGAAGAAAGGAGCAGGGGATTTCACCTCATCACTTCAGAGATTGAAGAATCTTTCCCTGCATTAAAAGAATTTTCTCACGGCCTTTGCCATGTTTTTATTCAGCACACTTCAGCCTCCCTGGCATTGAATGAAGATGTCGATCCAACAGTAAGAAAAGATTTTGAATACTTTTTTAATAGGCTCGTTCCTGAAAATGACCCCGGTTATGTGCATAATTATGAGGGCGCTGACGATATGCCTGCTCATCTCAAAGCCGCGATCTTCGGAAGTTCTGTAACGATCCCTATTTCAAACGGAAGGCTTGCACTTGGTACATGGCAGGGAATTTATTTATGTGAACATAGGAATCATGGAGGAGCGAGAAATGTTGTAGTGACTGCAATTGGAGAGTGAGGGGTGAATGGCCAATGGGCAATGGTGAATGGGTAATATCAATGGGCGAAAGGTAATAAGCAGAAAGCAGAAAGCAGAATGCTGAAGGCAAAAGCCAAAAGGCAATTGGAAAGTGATAAATTAATTGTCAACGATAGCTCGGTAATTTTTAATTCGTAATTTTTAATTCTTAATTCCTAATTCTCAATTCCTCCACTACCCTGCTTACCGGCAAACCCATTACATTATAAAAATCTCCTTTGATGCTTTTGATGCCAATTGCGCCTATCCATTCCTGTATGGCATATGCGCCTGCTTTGTCGTATGGCTTGTAATTGTCAACATAATGTTCAAGCTGCTTTTTGGAAAGCAGACTAAATTCAACTTCCGTTTCTTCGGCCAAAATCGTTTTGTTGGAAGAAGACAAAATGCAAACGCCCGTGATCACTTTGTGCGTTTTTCCTGAAAGTTTTTCCAGGATTTCAATTGCTTCTTTGCGGTCGGAGGGTTTGCCCAGAATTTCATCATTTAAGACTACCACTGTGTCTGCAGCTATGATGGTTTGTTCATTTCCATTATCTAAAGTTTCATAAATAGCAATTGCCTTATTTTCTGCAATATGCATAGCAGCCTGGGCAGGGGAAATCCCTTCAGGAAAAATTTCTTCGACGTTCGAAACCATTACTTCAAAATCTATTTCAGCCAATTCGAGCAATTGTTTTCGCCGTGGCGATGCTGAAGCCAAAATTATTTTCTGCATCTTACATTCTGTTTAAAAAAATAACATCGACAATATTCCTGCCAGCATTATCAACTTGACTGCACTGCTCAAGCGATGAAAATTTCCTGCTGTATTGGCGGAATACAATTTTTTCAAAACCCAAATCAAGGGAAGAATGATGGCAATCAATCCATAAACCGCAAAGAACCACCAACCCAGTTGAATCGCATAGATTAAAATTGCAAATAAAGCGCCGGCTAACACCACGATCCACACCGCCGTAAAGACTTTGGAAACCGGCAATCCCCATGCAATAGGCATCGTTCTGCAAGCATATTTTAAATCGCCTTCAATGTCTTCCATGTCTTTTATTACCTCGCGAATCAATGAAATGATAAAAGCAAATCCTGCATAAACAAAAGACAATTTCAACATCCTTTGCCAAACCACATCATGAGGAGAAATCCGAAAGCGGTATTCAGCCAAGGTAAGCACAAGGATGACCCATGCAGTTAACAAAGAAATAAGAACGTTACCGATCAATATCTTCTTTTTAAAAGTGCTCGAGTAAACCAGCAAAATATTTATTGCTAAAAAATTAAAAAGCGGAATAAAAGCATTTTTTAGTTTATAGCCAATGTAAATACTCAACAATAAGCCAATAAAAGACAAGAATGCATGCAGCAAAATTGCAGACCTTCTCTTTATAAATCTTCCAACAATCACCCTGGAAGTTTTATTTACCTGGTCGATGTTTTCATCAAAATAATCGTTGATAATGTATCCGGCTGCAGCAATGCAAATGGAGGCGAGAACGAGCAAATAAAAAAGATTTTCAGAAAGCTTTATCGCCTCATATCCTTCATGTGGTTCTCTATAAACGAAAGGCAGAATAAAGTATCGGAACAATGCCTGCGTAAGCACAATAAATAGAAGATTGGGCCATCTGATCAATCTGAAAAAAGCGGCAAGCGTTTTCATTTAGGCGTCTTGATTGTTTGAGGATCAGGTTGACGGTATATCATTTTTTAAGGGCCATTTATTATTCAGTTTTAAAACTTTTTCTATTACATCCCTTACACACCCACCGCCTGCGCCGAAAGGCGAAATATAAGAAGCAATTTCTTTGATTTCAACAGCGGCATCTGAAGGACAAGTGGGGAGCCCGGCGATTTTCATGCAATAATAATCCGGAATATCATCGCCCATGAAAAGTAATTCTTCAGAAAGCAAATTATTTTCAGAAAGAAAGTTTTTTAAAAAATCTTCCTTTTTATTTATTTTCATATATACCTCATGAATGCCAAGCCGGTTCAAACGGTCACGCACAAACGCAGAATCACTTCCTGAAATAATAACAATCCGAAATCCTTCCTTTACTGCCATTTGCAACGCATAACCGTCGCGGATGTTCATGCTGCGCAGCCAGTTGTTATTGTCATTCACCATGATATTTCCGTCTGTGAGCACACCATCCATATCAAATGCAAAGGTTTTTACCTGTTTAAAGCGCGAAAAGATATGCATTTCTTAAAAAATTTTTGAAAATTAACAGTTGTGCAGAATTTTTCAAAGATAGTCATCGAAAAGTGAATAATAAATTTCGTACAAACAGTAAATAAACTTTTACTGCTCATTTTATTTTTGGCCGGCAAAGGAAAACGAAAATTTAGTTTCCTATCTCTTTCCGTGGTGTTTGATAATACTTTCAGAAAGTTTAAGGTAGATGTATTTAAGTTCGGGATGGGAAACCAGCGCCTGCAAATGACGGTTGAGTGTAAAAATATCGTCCCTGATTGCAGGGCCAGTCTGGCTCAGAAAAGGTGAGATCGATTTTGCCCTCAAGTTGGTTTCATCAATCAAAGGATACAAGGTTTTGAAATCAATCCTTTCCTTTTCACAGAACAATTCTGCCAATGCATAAAGATGATTGGTGAAATTGTTCACGAAAACTGCAGCCACGTGGTAATTTAATCTTTCTGTATCGTTGGCCTCAATCACTTTTGGAGAAAGTGTTTTGGCAAAACCAATAACATGGTGACGAATTTCCTGTGTGCTTCCGTCAACAAGGAAAGGAATTTCAGGAATGTGATCAGCATATTTGGAAAGGGATTGCAAAGGATAAAGCACACCATACCTGTCAGAAATGTCTTTGAATACATTTATGGAAACAGCACCTGCTGTGTGAACCACAAATTTTCCTTTTAACGCGGGAATATTTTCAATATGATCGAGCGCGGCATCGTTGAGCGCTACAATATAAATATCTGCTTCCTTAAATTCTGCCACCTCGAGTGAAGCCGAAGCAGCAAAATAAGATGACGCGAGGGCCTTTGCATTTTCAGAATTGCGGCTCGCCACCTGAACAATATCGTGGCCCGCCTTTGCTATCAATTCACATAAAACAGTAGCAGTATTTCCCGAGCCAAGCATTACAACTTTCATTGAATCTCTTTTACTTAAATTTTGGCACTAATAAATTATATAACGCCTTTTTTTTATAAAAAATATATTTTAGAGGGCAATTTATTAAGTTTTTTAAACATGGTTTAATTTTGATTTTTTAGCAGACTTGCGTTGAAACACTCTAATAATCAACATTCCAGGGAAGCAACAATAGTGCAATAATTGCAAATATTGCATTTAAAATTTCATTTTTAATTTTTACCCTAATATTGCAACCACATAAAATATTCGGAAATTAGAACGTTTACATAAGGAAGACGAAGTTTTGAATCGGAAAAAATACAGTTGATTATGGCAAAGAATTTATTGATAGTGGAGTCACCCGCGAAAGCTAAAACCATTGAAAAAATATTGGGAAAGGATTTCGAAGTAAAGAGTTGTTATGGCCACATCCGCGATCTTGAAAAGGACGATATGGGTATTGATGTGAAGAATAACTTTGCACCACGTTATAAAGTACCTTCAGATAAAGCGAAAGTTGTAAAAGAGCTAAAGCAGTATGCAAAAAAGGCTGATACAGTTTGGCTGGCATCGGATGAGGACCGCGAAGGCGAAAGCATCAGCTGGCACCTGGCGGAAGTTTTAGGACTTGATGTGAACACCACCAAGAGGATCGTTTTTCACGAAATTACCAAACCTGCTATTAATGCAGCTGTACAACATCCGCGTGTCATTGACATGAACCTGGTTAATTCTCAACAGGCACGCCGCGTGCTGGATCGTCTTGTTGGGTTTGAATTGTCACCGGTTCTGTGGCGAAAAATAGGAATGAAAGGCGGACTCAGCGCGGGAAGAGTTCAAAGCGTTGCCGTAAAATTAATTGCCGAAAGAGAAAGAGAGATCAATCAATTTGTCGTTTCCAGCAGTTTTAAAATAGAAGCGCTCCTGGCTTCAACAGACAATTCAGGCAAAAAGATGACTTTCAAAGCAGAAGATGGTGGAACAAGAACTATTGAAGAGGCAGAAGATTTCCTCGGGCGCTGTAAAAATTCAGTTTATTCGGTAAAAGATATTGTTGTAAGACCAGGCAAACGCACTTCTGCTGCACCTTTTACAACCTCTACCCTGCAGCAGGAAGCGAGCAGGAAATTGGGTTATAGCGTTAGTAAGACAATGCTTATTGCTCAAAGATTGTACGAAAGCGGGAAGATCACTTACATGCGAACAGATAGCGTGAACCTGAGCAGCACTGCAAAAGATCAGATCAAAAATGAAGTGTTGAAAAATTATGGTGAAAAGTATTTGCAGATGCGCAACTACAAAACCAAAAATGAAAGTGCACAGGAAGCACACGAAGCAATAAGGCCTACGGATATGAGTGAAAAAAGTATTCACGATACTGAAATGAACAGGCTTTATGAGCTGATCTGGAAAAGAACGATTGCCAGCCAGATGAGTGATGCGATCCTCGAAAAGACGACTGCAAAAATTAAAATAAGCAACGTAGAAGATGAACTGACCGCTACCGGGGAAGTATTGAAATTCGATGGATTTTTGAAAGTGTATTATGAAGGTAACGATGATGACGAAAATGAAAACCAACATTTTGGCGAAAGCCGGCTTCCTTCTCTCACTGTTGGGCAGCAATTGGATTTTATAGAAATGACTGCGACAGAAAAATTTACGCGTCACGCTCCGCGCTATACGGAAGCTTCCCTGGTAAAAAAACTGGAAGAATTAGGCATTGGCCGTCCAAGTACCTATGCACCCACAATCAGTACCATCATCAAAAGAGAATATGTTGAAAAAAGAGATAAAGAAGGTACACAACGTGATATCAGAATTGTAAAACTGACTAAAGAAAATACGATTGAAAAATTGAAAACATCAGAGATCACGGGTGCAGAAAAAGGAAAACTCTTTCCGACCGATCTTGGCCTCGTGGTTACCGATTTTTTGAACCAGCATTTTGATAAAGTGATGGATTATTCTTTCACTGCCAACATTGAGGAAGAGTTTGATAAAATTGCCGAAGGCGATCTGCAATGGAATACAATGGTGGGGCATTTTTACAAACCCTTTCATGAATCGGTAGAACATACCCTCGAAAATGCCGAACGTGCTAAAGGCGAACGTGAATTAGGAACTGATACTGAAAGCGGGAAACCTGTGATCGCAAGAATGGGAAGATATGGCCCAATGGTACAAATAGGCAATGCGGAGGATGAAGAAAAGCCAAAGTTTGCACGCTTGAAAGCTACCCAAAGTATTGAAACAATTTCCCTTCAGGAAGCGCTCGAGCTATTCAAACTTCCATTGACATTGGGTGATTATGAAGGCAAAGAAGTTTCCGTAAACATCGGCCGTTTTGGCCCCTATGTAAAATGGGGTGAGCAGTTTATTTCACTTCCAAAAGTCCTGGAACCGACAGAAGTTGATCTGCCCGGAGCAATAGATATCATCAAAGCCAAGCAAGTTGAAGACGCGCCGGTCGGCTATTTTGAGGGAAAACCTATCACCAAAGGCAAAGGCCGGTTTGGGCCTTTTATAAAATGGAATGATCTTTTTATTAACGTGCCGCGCGCTTATAATTTTGACAATCTTTCCCAAAACGATTTGAATGAACTGGTCGAAAAAAAGATTGAAAAGGAAGCCAACCGTTACATTCAACAATGGCCGGAAGAAAAGATAGCAATTGAAAATGGTCGCTGGGGCTCCTTCATCCGTTTTGGAAAAAAAATGATGAAGATAACAGCCAAGCCGGAAGGTGGAAAATATACGCCCGAGGAATTGGCTCAGCTTTCACTTGAGGACGTGAAAAAGATGATCGTACAGCAGGAACCAAACGCGTTCGACAAGAAAGCTAAAAAGAAATCGGCACCCAAAAAAGCTGCTGCTAAAAAAACTGCCACAAAAAAAGCTGCTCCAAAAAAGAAATAACAGGAAAAATATAAATCCCAGTTAGTTGTTTGTTTACTGCTTTTCAGATTCCGCGGAATTGCAAGCTTTTATAGATTAACAATTTATCAACGCATTAACTTAAGTAGCAATTTGGCTTACCATCGTTTCTTTATTTTTGCTGATAATCTGTTGTAGTCTGAAAAAAGTTGTCAAAATATCGCTCAAAGTTCTGTTGAGTATTATTGTGCTTATCCTTGTCCTGTGGATTTTGATTCAAACAAGTTTCGTTCAGACATTTATTGTCCACCGCGTTGCCTCCAAACTTTCAAAAAATCTCCATACAACCGTATCGATTAAAAAAGTTAATCTTGAACTTTTTGACAGGATGGATCTGCAGGATTTGTTAGTGCTCGATCATCAAAAAGACACTTTGCTTTTTGCAGGAGACGCAAGAGTAAGTATTACCGACTGGTTTTTTTTCAAGAAAAATGTTACACTCAAATATATCGGGCTGACTGATGGTTTTGTGAATCTGCATCGTTCAGATTCAACCTGGAATTATCAATTTCTTGTTGATTATTTTTCAGGTCCGCAAAAGAAACAAAGAGATACTTCGGCTTCTGCCATTCAACTTGATCTCAAAACGGTTAATTTGAAAAACATGCGGCTATGGCAAAGAGATGAATGGATTGGTGAAGATATTTTGCTTTCTGCAGGAAGATTGAACTTGCATGCTGACCAATTTGACCTGGATAAAAAGGCGATCGATATTAATGATGTTGTTTTGGATCAGCCCTCCTACTCAATGTTTGACTATAAAGGCAAACGGCCACCACATCATAATTCACCTGATTCGTTATCTGTTCCAAAAAAAGGCGAATTGCAATGGAATCCCGATAATTGGCGACTTAATATAAAGCAACTAAAATTAAATGATGCATCTGTGGCTGTAGTAAAAGAAGGACATTCGCCACGCGTGATGTACGAATTTGATGAAAATCATATTGTGCTTTCGTCTGTGAATGGAACATTCAAAAATCTGAATTTAAAAGCTGATACACTCACCTCTAAAATTACGATCTCCGGAAAGGATCGTGGAGGATTTGTGGTGCAAAAGATTGCGGCCAATTTTAAGTTTACTCCTGAATTGATGGAGTTTAAAAATCTTGATATACTTGCCGGTAAAAGTCATTTGCAGGATTATTATGCCATGCACTACAAGGACTTTAACGACGACATGCAGGATTTTATTCATGCTGTAACCGTAGACGGGCGTTTTAAAAATAGTACATTGAGCAGTGATGACCTCGCCTATTTTGCCCCTGATACAAAAAGATGGAATACGGAGTTTACCCTTTCAGGTACAGCGCATGGAAAGATCGATAACCTGAATGCCCGCAATATGGTCATTACTGCAGGAGCCAATAACTATTTAAGTGGAGATGTAAGTTTAAGAGGTTTGCCGGATATCAACAAAACTTTTATAGACCTCCGCGCTAATGAGCTGAAAACGAATTACGCAGAGCTTTCAAGACTTATTCCTTCTTTAAAAAATGTAACCAATCCAAATCTTTCTGCTTTTGGAAATATCAATTTTGCCGGAAGTTATACAGGATACATAAACGATTTTGTTACCTACGGAACATTAACCACCAATATTGGCAATCTCCGGACTGACCTTCATCTTACTGTTCCCCACAAAGGCCGGCCTGTTTATGAAGGGAAAGTTTCAACGACAAATTTCCAGCTTGGAAAATTTATTGATAACAGCGATATCGGCACTATCGCTTTTGATGGAAAAATAAGTGGAAAGGGTTTTAATGCAAATGATATCAATATCAAGGTTGACGGGAACATCAGTAAAGTAACATATAACGGTTACGTTTATACGAATATAATTGCACATGGCGAGTTCAATAATAAATTATTTACAGGCTCGGCAAGTATCAACGATCCACATATTGTTATTGATACTCTTGTTGGTTCAATTAATTTAAGCAAGAAAAATCCCGAATTTGATCTTCGGGCGAATGTAACAAAACTGCACCTCAAAAATCTGAAATTTACGAATGACAGCATTTCACTTACCGGAAAGTTCAATTTAAATTTCACGGGAAATAATATTGATAATTTTTTAGGCTCTGCACGATTGTATAATGCGGTTTTGTCAGACGATGGAAAGCAACTTTCTTTTGATTCTTTGTATGTTACTTCAACTACTGAGGATGGAAAGAAAACATTGAAGATTGAGACGAATGAACTGGAAGCCGGCATTAACGGCAATTTTAAGATAATGCAATTGCCGCAGGCTTTTCAAATGTTTTTGAATAAATATTATCCTTCTTACATCAATAAACCCAAAGAAAATGTTGAGAACCAGGTTTTCAACTTTTATATAAAAACAAGGGATGTTAGCGATTATATTAATTTATTCGACAAGAGAATTTCTGGTCTGAACAATTCTGTTTTGCAAGGTGATATCAACACGGCTGCCTACACCTTGAACATCCAGGCAGATATTCCACAATTCAATTACAGCAACATCAATTTTGATGTAATTGATTTTACTGCTTCAGGAAACAGTGATACACTTTTATTGAATGGCGACGTGGATGATGTGGTCATCAACGATAGTGTGCATTCGCCGGAAGCCAGGTTTAGTGTTGTTTCAGCAAATGACATTTCTGATATTTCTATAAAGGCTACGGGCAACCAGACATTTAACAACGCCGACCTTTCCGCTCAAATTCAAACGGCTAAGCATGGATTCAAGCTGACTTTCAATCCATCCACATTCGCAGTCAATCACAAGCAGTGGAAAATAGCCAAAGAGGGTGTTTTACAATTACAGGACAGCTTACTAACAGCCAACAACATACGCTTTTCTCAAAACGGGCAGGAAATATATGTTTCAACGCAACCTTCGCAAACAGGAAGTGGAAATGATGTAATGGTAGCGGTTCAAAATCTTGAAATTGGAGATTTCAGTCCCATGTTTTTGAAATCCCCGCAACTTGGAGGACTGCTAAATGGAAACATCCGGGTAAATGATCCATTTGGCAAAATGTATGTTCAGTTTGATACAAAAACTGATGAGTTTAGATTCGAAAATGATTCGGTTGGCATTCTCCTTGCCAGTGGTGAATACGATTCTGATCCAGCCCAATTGAAAGTGAATATGATCTCTAATAACAACCTATACAATTTTAGCGGAGATTTTGCTTACCGTTTTAACGACACAACCACCAACCAGTTGAGCGGTTCTGTAGTTTTGAATAATTCCGGAATAAATATTCTTCAAAATTATTTATCTACTGTATTCAGCAGCCTAACCGGAAGAGCAACCGGTAAACTGAATATTTCAGGAAAAGCATCAGCGCCCAAACTTACAGGTAGTGTTAGGTTAGACAGTACTGCGTTGGTGATCGATTACACACAATGCCACTACCGGTTGGCAAACGGTTCGCTTATAAATTTTAATCCGGATGAAATCGATTTTGGATCGATAAAAATTCTTGACACACTTAATCATACGGCAACACTCACCGGAAAAATTTATCATACCTTTTTCGACAACTTTTTCTTTAATGAACTTCATTTTAAAACTGATCCTGTTGGAAATGGTCCAGCAAAATTTATTTTATTAAACACGACAGCCAGCGACAACAATGAGTTTTATGGTCATGTGATTGGTCGCGCAGAATTATCTCTCAATGGATTTTTATCAGACATGACGATGGATATTTCAGGAGAGCCGACAGACAGCAGCCATATTTATTTGCCGACGGGCGAAACAGCCGAATCCGGCTCAATGGATTATTTGACGTTTACAAAGTTTGGCCGTGAAATGAAAGCCGATCTTGTTTCACGTCAAAGTACCAATATTAAAGTGAACATGTCACTCACTGCAAATCCTTTGGCGAAAATTGATGTAATACTCGATGAAACAACAGGCGATGTGATTAAAGCACAGGGAAGTGGCAAACTGAACATAACTGCGGGAACGACTGAACCTTTGACGATCAGGGGAAGGTACAATGTGGAGCAGGGAGAATATACTTTTAATTTCCAGACTTTTTTAAAAACTCCGTTCACCCTGCAACAGGGATTTATTGAGTGGCAAGGCGATCCTTATCTTGCCAACCTGAACATTGACGCTGTTTACAGGGCACAAAATGTGAGCCTGAGTAATATTCCAACCACCAGTGGATACCGGAATATAAACGGTGATGTTGATATTCTTTTCAAATTGAGAGGGACGCTTAAGGATCCAAGACCAGAGTTTGAGTTCCAGTTCCCCTTCGATAATCCATTAAAATCTGATCCCATCGCCAGCGAATATTTAAAGACAAGATACCAGGAAGATAAGACTGCCCTGATGAACCAGGTTGCTTCACTTTTGCTCTTCAACCAGTTTATGAGCAACGATCAACCTTTAATAAGCGGAAACACAACAGGAAATTTTGTTACGAGAAGCGTCGGGCAATTGCTTTCCTCTACCCTTTCTTCCTCTCTTAATTCATGGTTGCAAAAAGTACTGAATACAAAATCAGTAAACCTGATCACCAACATCAACACCGGCGATTTGAATTTTCAAAAAGGCACAGCGCAGAAGGAACTCACCAACGTTGGAAATTTTGGTGTGAGAACAGCTTTTTTGAATAATAAATTACTCGTAACTGTCGCGGGAAATGTTGATTACAGGCTCGGCCAGGCAGTCACAACTTCCAATTCCAACTTTCTGTTTACCCCCGACGTTTCATTTGAATACCTCGTTACCCCGAATGGACAATTGCGGGTGATTGGCTTCAACAGGAGCGATGCTGATATTGGAGATATCGCTGGCGTTACAAGAAGGAACAGGACGGGTATCCAACTTTCCTACCGGAAAGATTTTGACACCTTCACAGAATTTTTTACGAACGAAAACAAAAGAAGAAAGAGAAAATAGTTTTTCCTTTTCAAGGAAATAAAATTCAAGACTATAAACCTTCCTTCTCTTCCTGCAACAAAAAAGTTCTCATCAGGTTTAAAGCCATTACTGAGGTAACTTCAATATTTTTCAAACGATCAAATCTTTGTTTGAGAACCTTCACCATTTGCCTCTCTTTGTTGCCAACAGCCACCAAAACTGTTCCGACGGGTTTACCTGGCAAACCACCGTCTGGTCCCATAATTCCTGAAACAGCAATACCATAATCCGTTTTCATTTTTTCCAATAAACCTGCTAGCATTTCCCTAACCGTTTCCTCACTTACTGCACCGAACTTTTCGAGTGTTTCTTTTTTTACATCAAGAAGTGTTTCTTTTATTTCATAAGAATAACTCACTATGCTTCCTTCAAAATAGGCAGAAGCACCGGGAACTGAAGTGATAAGTGAAGCAATAGTGCCACCCGTGCAGCTTTCAGCCGTCGAAATTGTTTTCTTATTTTTCAAAAGCCACTTTCCTACTACCTGTTGCATCGATTCATCTTCGTCAGTAACCATGTATTCCTTTACCAATACTTTTAGTTGTGAAAATTGTTCGTCAAGCGTCTTTTCTGTTTTTTCTTTATCGAAACCTGAGGTTGTTAAACGCAACCGGACCATTCCATAATTCGGTAAATAAGCCAGTCGAATTTCTTTGGGCAGATTGTCTTCAAAATTTTCAATCATTTCAGCAAGTGCAGATTCTCCGATTCCTGCAGTAAGGATTGTCCTGTGAAGCACCGCTGGCAATTGAAATTTTTGCTGCACATAAGGAAGAAAATCGTGCATGATACCCATCATCTCATAAGGAACGCCAGGCATGCTGATAAAAATTTTCCCATCTCTTTGAAAGATCATTCCAGGAGCGGAACCTCTTTTGTTTTGGATCACTTCACAAACATCAGGCACTTCCGCTTGTTTCAAATTCACTTCAGAAACGGGTTTATTGTAAACCTTTTCAAAAAGGTGTTTCACATTTTCCAATGCTCCTTCATTAATCACCAACTTTCCCCCGAAATAATCACAAAGTACTTTTTTAGTAATATCATCTCGTGTTGGCCCAAGTCCGCCTGTGATGAGGATCACATCCGCTTGCCTTGATTCAAAATCCAATGCATTTTTGATTTCATCACCATCATCACCAATAGCAATGCGGTTTTTAATAGCCACACCCATTTTATTCAATTGCTGCGCAATCCACGCACTGTTAGTATCAATCACCTGACCTATCAACAGTTCATCTCCTATCGTAATAATCGATGCATAAATATTTTTCATGGCGCAAAATTAATTAAAGGGAAGAGGAAAAAATTATGTTAGTTGGAAGAATGATTTTATTAAAGCATCTACTACTATACTGTTTTATTGTTTTATTGTTGGCATTTGTTTTTTTTCAATGGAATCTTTTAGTTTTGAGTCTTTCACTCACTAAAAAAATTCGACTTGAGGAAACTATTTATTATTGCGCTGACCTTTGTAATCACTTCTGCATTTGCACAAACTAATGAAAGCCGCTTCAATAGTGTTTTTGCAAACCTTTGCAACGATTCAATCTTTAAACACGCGACCATCAGCCTTTATTTGGTCAACACAACTACCGGCAAAACTGTAACACAAATGAACACAGAAGTTGGCGTAGCTCCCGCCAGTTGCCAGAAAGTTATTACTGCATCAACCGCTCTTTCATTGTTAGGAGAAAATTACAGTTATAAGACCACACTGGCTTATTCAGGAAAAATAGTAAACAAAGTTTTACATGGAAATATTATTATCGATGGCAGCGGCGATCCTACATTAGGAAGCTGGCGATATGACCAAACAAAAGAAGATCGAGTAATCGAAGACTTTAAAGAAGCAATATCACGGAAAGGGATAAACGCTATTACGGGCCACGTGATCGTTGACGAAAGCAATTGGAACACAGAGGTGACTCCTGACGGATGGATCTGGCAGGACATCGGTAATTACTATGGTGCAGGTGCACGCTCACTCAACTGGCGTGAAAACCAATACGATCTTTTCCTGCATTCCGGCAGCAATATTGGTGACCCTGTTTCTATTGAAGGTACTAAACCGAAATTTGTTTATGGCCTTCATTTAAAATCAAAAGTTACTTCAGCTGCAAAAGGTTCAGGTGATAACAATTATATTTATTTGCCTCTGGGACATTCCTATGGTTTTGTCAGAGGAACAACTCCGGTAAATGAAAATCATTTTACCATTTCAGGCTCTATGCCTGACCCCGGAATTCAATTGGCAGTGACACTTGAAGCAGCTTTGAAACACAAAACAATTGAAAGCGTTGCGAAAGATTATCCATCGGATTTGCAAGTATCAACCGCCAAAGTTTTTTACACTTATACCTCACCGTTATTAGACCAAATCGTTTTGCATTTCTTAAGAAGAAGTATTAACCTGTATGGAGAAGCTTTGATGAAAACGATGGCCAAACAATTTACCGGAACGGCAGCTACGGACAGTGGTGTAAACCTTATTCATCGCTTTTGGAAAGAAAAAGGAATTGAGCCTTATGCAATCAACATAATCGATGGCAGTGGGCTCTCTCCTTCTAACCGCGTAACTACAAAAGCGCTGGTAACCGTAATGGAATATGCCAGGAAGCAATCGTGGTTTCCTGCCTTTTATGAGGCACTTCCGACCATTAGTGGCATTAAAATGAAAAGTGGCTCGATCAATGGTGTGATTTCCTATACAGGTTACATTAAAGGCAAAGACAATAACAATTACACTTTCTCTTTCGTCATCAATAATTATGACGGAAGCGGAAACGACGTTCGCCATAAAATGTGGGATTTGCTTGGAATACTTTAAAATTCGCTGAGAAAAGAATGTGCGTTTTTTGTTGGTTCACCGTCTCGTTTAAAAGATTACTAAAAGAATTGATTTATTTGTATTTTTAAAAACCATTTTCAAACGTAAAACCATTGATATGAATATCTCTCGCCGCCGCTTTATTAAAAACAGTAGCCTTACACTCGCAGGACTTTCATTTATTCCTTCAGCATTAACCAATAAAGTTCCAGCGGATATTTTAGGCGTTCAGCTTTACAGTGTAAGAGACGATATGAAAACCGACCCCGCCGGTACATTGAAAAAACTGGCGCAAATGGGTTATAAATATGTAGAACATGCAGGATATCAAAACGGAAAATTTTATGGATATTCCATTCCTGATTTTAAAAAGATCCTGAATGACAACAATCTCACCATGGACAGCGGTCACAGTTTCCTGGGAGCACAACAATGGAATAATTCAACCAATGATTATACTGACACCTGGAAAAAGACGATTGATGATGCGGCTGCTGTTGGGATGAAATATGTGATCAGTCCCGGAGTTGATGAAAGTTTGTGTCAAAATATGAACGACTTCAGACATTACATGGATATGTTCAACAAAACAGGCGAATTGTGTAAAAAAGCAGGGATTCACTTTGCTTTTCACAATGAAAGTTACGAATTCAACCACAGTCTTGACAATACGATACTATATGATCTCCTGCTGCAATCGACAGACAAAAATCTTGTCGCACAGCAAATAGACATTGGCAATATGTATGAACCCGGAGGAAGAGCCATGGATTTCTTAAAAAAATATCTTGGTCGTTTTAGATTGATGCATGTGAAGGATGAAGTTAAAAAAGAAAATAGTACACAAGATGGAAATCAATATGAAAGCTGCCTGCTCACCAAAGGTGTGATACCCGTAAAAGAAATCGTTGACTATGCTCGAAAAACCGGCACAAAATATTTCATTATTGAACAGGAATCTTACCAGGATCAAACCCCACTTGATGCGGTTGCAGCAGATCTTAAAATTATGAAAGGCTGGGGCTTCTGATTTTAAAACTTCCTGAAAAAAAATCTGAGTTTTTATTAGTTTATTGCCATGAGACAAAGGCAAAAGAAGGATTTTTATTCACCTGCCAGTTCAATTTTATTTGACGGGTCAATTATAACGTGTATGCATAAACGCTGTTTTTAACTTCTCCTTTGGCATGAAAATAGAGCATGTACAAGAAAATCATAAAAATGTACCGGCTCTATGTTACAACACTTTTTTCTACATTCTTTTTTCGGCGCTCCCAAAATTCCTTTTCATTCAGTGCACCAGGTAGAACAAAGTACACCCAACATTATAATCTGGGCAGCACCTGCAATGTTTTTTTTCGTGTTACTCGAATGGTATCTGTCGTGGAGAGAAAACCGGCATTTATATGAGAAGAAAGACACAATTGGTTCAATAGCCGTCGGAGTGGGTAATGTAATCATCAATTTTTTTCTTAAACTTTCCATCTTTTATCTCATAATTCTCTTGTATAATTGGATTCCCTGGCGCTTTCCGCTTGCCTGGTGGACATTCATTCCTTGTTACATCATTTTTGATTTCTGCAGTTATTGGGCACATCGCGTTTCCCACAGCCAGCGCTTTTGGTGGGCGACGCATGTTGTACACCACAGTAGCGAAAATTACAACCTAACTGTTTCTTTCAGGTTGAGCTGGGTTCAAAATCTTAAGATCATTTTTTTCCTTCCTGTTGCATTGATTGGATTTCATCCCGTTATATTTTTTGTTACCAGCAAGATTGCTGTATTGTTCCAGTTCTGGGTACACACCGAATACATAAGGAAGATACACCCTATTATAGAATATATTTTTGCAACCCCATCAAATCATCGTGTACATCACGGTTCGCAGGATAAGTATATTAATAAAAACTTTGGAGCTACATTTATTTTTTGGGATAGGCTATTTGGTACTTACCAGCCCGAAGAGGAACAGGCGGTCTATGGTATCACACATAATATTGAAGAAAAAGCCAATCCGCTTGTGCTCAATTTTCATGAATACATCGACATGTGGAAAGACATAAAATCAACCAAAAGTTTCAGGAAAAAACTTTTTTACATTTTTGGAGACCCTGTAGCAATCGCAAGAGAAAAGAAAAATACTGTTTGTCAGCGAAATGGAAATAAGACCTCAAATACAACAATCTTCATCAATAACACAGCTGAGACGGAGGATGTGTAAAAGAAAGCCATCTGATTTACTAAAAATAAATCAGGATTATTTGTTGTTTTACTAAAACGAAAAAAGCATATAGATCAGGATGCTTTCTTTGAAGGCTCTTCTTCAACAACTGGTTCTTTAACCTGTACCGGCTGTGTGCGCCTCATGTCTAATTTTCCATTGTATTGAGCGCCCAATTCTATCTCAAGCGTATCGGTGGTAATGTCTCCATTGACCACACCGGTTTTTTTGATTTCCAGTTGCACTGTTTTTACATTCCCGGTTATCGTTCCATAAACGATTGCAGAACGCGTTTCGATGTCTCCCTGGATCTTCCCTTTTTCACCTAACACTACACCTCCTTCAACATTGATATTACCAAGAACAGTCCCTTCGATCCTTATAACGGAAGCGCCACGAATTTCACCGGTGAATGTATATCCTTCACCAATGATAGTGGAAATTTCCTGCTGGTTAATTTCCACTGGTTGCAGGTCTTTTGTTTTTTTAAACATAATTTAATTAAGGGTTAAGAATGATTGAGGATTTATTTGTTGACCGTTTTTATGAATTTCATAATGAAGATGAGGCCCGGTTGAACGACCGGTAGAACCAATCCTGCCAATCGTATCCCCGATGTTGACCTTATCACCAACCTTCACCAAAATTTTAGATAAGTGGCCGTAAAGCGTTTCAAATCCGTTGGCATGTTTGAGCATAATACAATTTCCAAAACCTCCTCTGCGACCAGCAAACTCTACGGCTCCTTCTGCCATAGCTCTTACAGGTGATCCAAATGGGCCACTTATATCAAGCCCTTTGTGCGTTTCTACATTTTCACCGCCGAATGGATTTTCACGGTGCCCAAAAGTTGAAGTAATCCTTCCATGATAAGGCATTCCAAGCGGGGTGTGTGAAAGATCATATCCAATACGGTCAAGATATTTTACATAAAAAGAAGTGATCTCGTCGTCTGATAAAACATCATCATCCGCCTCTCCTCCTTCATCTGGTTTAACGGCTGGTTTAATTCCACGGGCTTTCAGAAAATGATTGATATCAGAAAGTTCTGTATCGATTTTTGTAAACCTTTCTTTTATCTTACTGGTATCCACCTGGGAAATGACTTTGTGCATTTCATGGATTTTCTTCGAAAGGGCCATTTGTTTTAGGATCTGATTATTTTGCAATGAAACAAGATAAACAACAGCAGTTACCAAGCCGGCAAATACTAGAACAACTCCGGCAACATATTTTCGCCAATGGAGGATCAAAGCATCTGACACCTGCATTGGTTTGAACGCTTGAGGATTTTTGTTGACAAACAGAATAGTTGTTTTCTCTTTCTTTTGTTTCATGATCCGGTGGTTTTCATCGTAGGTTTTTTGGAAATGATAGTTGTGATTACTGAGAAGTCACCTGTTTTTTATCAACGAACAGAAGGTCCATAAATTGCCCATGTTAATATCTTTTTAAAAGAAAATAAAAAAAGAAAAAAGATGATGAAGATTTCACTATTCAATCGCGGAATTATACGGGTGAAAACTCAATTTCAGTAAGTAATAAACCGTGACATTCTTTCGACGACCAAGCACAACAAATGTTGTTTCGAGTCACGAATAAAAGTTGAAAAAACGAGAGCAAAAAATAAATCACTTACATTTATATACAAAAACCATTATGAATTCGCGACGCGATTTTTTAGGAAAGATTACTGCTGCTTCGATCGCTTTTCCTTTTATTAAAAAGGGGGTTGCAACTGCTTCAATTGCTCATCAAAAAAACGATACACAAATGTTAAGAGTAGCCATCATGGGATTAGGTAGTTATGGAACACGCGTAGCCGAAGCAATGCAGAGCTGTACTAAAGCGAAGCTGACAGGTGCGATCAGCGGTACACCTTCTAAAATAAAAATGTGGCAAAGCAAGTACAATATTCCGGAAAAAAATTGCTATAACTATTCCAATTTTGATGAAATAAAAAACAACCCTGACATTGATGCGGTTTATGTGATCACGCCTAATGGATTGCATCATGATGAAGTGATCCGCGTGGCAAAAGCAGGAAAACATGTGATTTGTGAAAAACCGATGACGGTGAATGCAGCAAACGCTAAAGACATGATTGATGCCTGTAAGAAAGCAGGCGTAAAATTATTGGTCGGCTACAGGATGCACTTTGAGCCACACACGCTTGAAGTTATTCACATGAGAAAAGCAGGCGAATTTGGTAAGGCACTTTTCTTCCAGGGATTGAGTGGCTTTACTATTGGCGATCCTACACAGTGGCGATTGAATAAAGAACTTTCGGGAGGTGGCGCAATGATGGATATTGGCATTTATTCAGTGAACGGTGCACGATATATGATTGGTGAAGATCCTGTTTGGGTTACAGCGCAGGAAACAAAAAATGATCCGCAAAAATTTAAAGAAGGGATTGATGAAACGATCCAGTTTCAAATGGGATTTCCCGGAGGATCAGTGGCGTCATGTCTTTCAACTTACAGCTTAAACTACCTTGATCGATTTTTTCTTGATGGAACGGAAGGATTTGCACAAATGTATCCATCTACTAACTATGGCCCTATCCGTGGTATCACCAATAAAGGTGACATCGTTGCGCCGGATGTGACACATCAAACCGTTCAGATGGATGAAATGGCTGATATTATTTTGCGCGACAAAAAGCCTGAAATACCTGTTGATGGTGAAGAAGCTTTAAAGGATCTTACGATCATTGATGCGATTTATGAAGCATGCAGAACAGGAAAGAAAGTGAAATTGAATTTGGCGTAAAACAATATAACACAAGACAATCAAAAATTTAAAAACAGGCACCGAAATACCTGTTTTTAATTCGCGATAGCGGAGATAAACTTCTACTCTTTCTCCATTTTCTTGGTCATATTGAATCCTACAAATAATCCAAATCCTGCCATGGTAAAAATGGTGGCCGGATAAATCGCATCACTGTTTAATGAAGTATAAGTCGACAATATCAGCGCGATAAATACGCCAATGCCTATACCCATAAACAAAAGCGCTAAATTCAATATGATGAATTTGCCAATTCCTGAGCTGGTCTTACCACGCATAAAAATACCGGCATCCACGCCTTTATCTATTAATGCAAGCCGTTCCCTGTTTCGGGTGGAATAGTACAGGTAGAAAATACCGAATATCACGAGGAACAAGACGATGGGAATAAGAATGTTCATAACGATTGTTTTAAAGTATTAATTTTAATTGGTTTCATGAGCTATGACGACAGGTTATTATATCCGGTTACATGTTCATCAAAAAAAATAATTGTAACCAGTTGCAAATAGAAATCGTCAAATTGGGTATCAATGGAATTAAACGATCAAGATTATATCAACCTGGTAATCGAAGGCGATACCAACGCGTTTGCCAAGCTGGTCGACCGTTATAAGGACATGGTATTTACATTATCTTTGAAAATGCTGCAGAACCGTGAAGAAGCTGAAGAGTGCGCTCAAGACACCTTTGTAAAGATATTCCGCTCATTGAACAAGTTCAAGGGCGAATCAAAATTTTCAACATGGATTTATAAGATCACCTACAATAATTGTCTTGACCGTCTGAAAAAGTATAAGAAAAAAAACCTGGTTGTGGAAATAAACGAATTTACTGAGCACCAGGTAAGATCATTGATGAATGTAGTTGATTCTATTGAGGAAACTGAGCGAAAAAGCATGATCAAAAAATGTCTTGACCAGTTACCCGCAGATGAAAGTTTTTTATTGACACTTTACTATTTTAATGAACAATCATTAAAGGAAATTGCTACTGTCATGGGCACAAACGAAAACAATATTAAAATTAAATTATTCAGGAGCAGGAAAAAATTAGCTGGTATTTTAAGAAACAATCTTGAACCCGAAATTATTGATCAATATGAAAAATAACGAAGATAAAAACATTGAAAAGCTGGTAGCAGATATGATGGCTTCAAATCCAATCGAACGCCCTTCTGTTGATTTTACCGGTGCGGTTATGTCAGCCGTGCTTGCACCCAAAGCCAAATCTTCATTAGAGTACAAACCCCTAATTTCCAAACGAGGGTGGTTCATAATCCTGGCTGGCTTTATAGCTCTATCGGTGTTCCTCATCCTTAATACGGAAGTAATTCCGCTTAATAAATATTTCAATTTATCCACTGTTCATTTTGACCAGTTTTTAAAGCCCTTCTCGGGTTTGAACATTTCGCCACTAACGGCGAACGTTCTAATTGCATCCTCTGTAATGTTGCTTCTACAGTTATTCTTATTGAAAAGGCATATTGATAAATTGTTTCGGAAATAGGACAGCATACAACTCCGGGGACAATAAACAAACAATCAAATCTCATTTTTATTTTACGAAGCTGAATTCTAAGGCAACAGGAATCTTTCTACCTTTATAAGCTGTCATCTTATTCCTTTAAATGATGAAAGTTTGTAGAAATTTTCTCTTAATGTTATTGCTGATGCAAAGCTTTGTAAGCTTTTCCCAGGAAATATGCAACAATGGTAAAGATGATGATGGTGATGGACTTATCGATTTACATGACCCCGATTGCCAGTGCCATTTTAATGTAAATGGAAATTTATTACAAAACGGTTCTTTCGAAAATTATAAAAGCTGCCCCACCTATTCATACAACGATGATTTTAATGTTGCGAATTACTGGGAATATGCCAATTACACGAGTGGCTATGTTGCCGAATACTATCACAATTTCCACTGCTCCTACGATTCTGAGCAAGTGATGCTTTATATGCCTCCGCAGCTGCCACTTCCAGATGGCAATGGATTTATGTCGATCAGGCAATATGTTTACCGGAAACCAAATATGACCGACAAAGACATTGCAAAAGTTTATATCAGCCAGTGCCTGCAACAGCCATTAGTGCCGAATATTTCTTACACACTCAGCTTCAATGCTGGAAGATTTCAATCAAATGATGATAAAAACTTTAAGTTTAAAACAGAACCATTTACAGTAGCCATATTTGGCAACAAAGATTGTAACGCAGTTCCATTTGGCCCTGTTAATGCTTCCAGCAATGGTTGTCCTGCAAATTTCAATGGCTGGGTCTTACTTGGAAAAACAACGCTTCGCAGTAAGGGAAAATGGATACAGGGCAAGATTAACTTTAAAGTTCCTTCAGTCATTAATGTAGTTGCTATCGGTCCTGATTGCTCAGTGCTGCCGGATATCCTTGATAATCTCGCAGACAGCACCAGTTATCTTGATTTTTATGTTTATGACCTCGATGATGTGCATTTACTTCCTACTACTGATTTCCATTTCCAATATATTTCAAGCCAGAATGAAAATCGCTGTGATAAAGACTCTGTGCTCTATGTTCCCTTTTATTCAAATGCTTCTTACCAGTGGTATAAAGACAGCATTGCCATCAAAGGTGGTACGTCAAACATCTATCACCTTCCCCATGAAAATGCTAACGGTAATTACAATGTTTTGATCTCAACAGCCGATTCGTGTTTCATTTCTGAAACTTATTTTGTAACTGACAACTTGCTGCAACAGTTGGTGATTCCTCCTGACACTTCAATTTGTACAGGTGACAGCCTGGTGCTCGCTCCTGAAATTGAAGGAGTCAATTACTATTGGAATGGCACAAATACATCTGTTGTAAAAGTGTTTGATCCGGGCATTTACGCAATAATAGCTTCATCCGGAAATGGATGTTCAAGAAGATTTACCGTGAATGTGCATTTTCAAAACTGTGGTGTATTTATTCCAAACGCATTCACACCAAACGGTGATGGCAATAATGATCTTTTTCGTATTCCTGCAGGTGTAAAAATAGAAATGGAAAGCTTATCGATTTATGACCGATGGGGCAATATGGTATTTTCTACTAACAGCAGGTATGGCGCGTGGGATGGAAATTATAAAGGAAGAGAAAGCGATGCCGGAACATACATTTATGTGATCAAAGGCAAAAAAGAAAATAAAGAAACGGAGATCAAAGGGATTGTAACGCTGATCAGGTAACCTGGTAGTAAACAAATAAAAAACAACTTTATTTATTTTTATCTTTAGTTCTTTTCTTCGATCCACAGGAAGAGGATACATTCTTTCTTTTAAATTTATTCACCATAAAAAAATCTCGAAAATGGAACAACAATCTCATGCATCGCAACCTGACCCTTCTAAGATCATGAAAATTGGAATGGGATATTGGGCTTCAAAAACTTTGCTTACTGCTGTTCAGTTTGGACTTTTCAGCCTTTTGGCCGGGCAATCAAAAAGCATGAAAGAAATCAAAGAGACATTACAATTAAAAACTACTGACCGCCATGTTTATGACTGGCTCGATGCGTTGGTTTCTATGGGATTGCTTCGGCGTGAAGGATTGCTTGACAATGCGACTTATACGGACAGTAGCGATACTGAAATGTTCCTTGATGAAAAAAAACCATCCTACATCGGGGGCATTTTTAAAATGTCAAACTCCCGCTTGTATAAATTTTGGGGGTCGCTTGATGAAGCGCTTAAAACCGGCGAGACACAAAATGAATCACGGGGAGGTTCGGAGATGCATTTTTTCAATGACCTGTATAAAGACCCCGAGAAATTGACTGAATTTGTGGAGGCGATGTCAGGGATCCAAATGGGCAATTTCAGAATGTGTAAATTCCGGTGATGTTGACCCACCATTCCGCTCATG
This sequence comes from Hanamia sp., assembly GCA_035765495.1. GTDB lineage: Bacteria > Bacteroidota > Bacteroidia > Chitinophagales > Chitinophagaceae > Ginsengibacter. The sequence continues at coordinate 101 of DASTXM010000092.1, read as the reverse complement.
TTGACCCACCTGGGAAGCAGGCAATAAATGAAAGAGCTAAATGATGATTAAAAATACAAATCGTTATTTATAATCGGTTACTTTTTTTCTTCTCAGCGATT
>DASTXM010000091.1:0-20698 GCA_035765495.1 Hanamia sp. | reverse complement strand
TTGCCCGAGCGAAGTTGCTCCAAGGTCTTCTTTTTAAGTGCTTCGTAATCGAAGGCTTCTTTTTTCTTTTGCATTTTGTAAACTGTGTTTTAAAGTTCTTAAATCGTTTGAACTTTGACACAGTTTATTTTACAGCCTCAAATAATTTTAGTTCATAGTTTTTAGTTCATAGTTTTTAGTTCATAGTTCATGGTTTTAAGTTCTTTGAATTTAGTTATCGTGAATTTGGCTCTATTTTTTTGTGCAGGGTAATACTAAGAAATTTTCTTTTCCCTTGCTTTGAACTTGGTTCCTTTTAATTCACTTCCTCCTAAGTATTTAATTAACGAACTAATCATTTTTCCTATGTCATCTGCAAGGGCTGATAGTTCAATTCTTTTTTCCTCAGTAATATATTTTCTATCCTGTGCTCTATATAATTGAGATTTACATTCGCATAACGAACCACTCGAATAGGTAAGAAAATTTATAAATTCCGAATTCCCTTTTCTTCCAAGACCTTCTGCAATATTATCCATAATGGAACCGGAAGATCTATTGATTTGATCCTTTAATCCGAAATCTTTAGAGAAATTTCCCTGACTTATAATTAAAGAAATTTCCTGGCACAACGATCTTGCTTTTTGCCAAACCTTTAAATCTTCAAAATTTTGAATTGTTGCCATAAAGATATTGTTATCTGTGAAGCCTAAACTACGAACTACGAACTACGAACTATGAACTATGAACTAAATCATCCCCTCATCTGCAAAACTATAAAACCCCTCATCGCTCACAATAAGATGGTCGAGCACTTTGATGTCGAGCAGTTTTCCGGCATTGATCAGTTTGGTGGTAATCTCCTCGTCGGCCCTGCTTGGTTTTAAGTTGCCTGAAGGGTGGTTATGGCACAAAATAATTGAAGTTGCTTCCACTTCCAGCGCTTTCAAAAAAATAATTCTTGGATCTACGACAGTTTGCGTCATTCCTCCTTTACTGATAATATCAAAGTGTTTTATTTTATTGGCGCGGTTTAAGAAGACGACAGCAAACACTTCATAAGGATGATCTTTCAGGCAAGCTTTTAAATATTCGGCGATTTGGTTGCTTGAATGGATCTGGCTTTTGGTATGAAGGGCAGCACTTTGTCTTCTACGGCCAAGTTCGAGAGCCGCCACAAGGGTTACCGCCCTTGCTTCACCAATTCCTTTGATCGACATTAATTTTTTTATGGAAATTTTTCCGAGTTCGTCAAGGTTGTTCTCACCCAGTTTCAGAACTTTTTTTGCAACGTCGATAGCAGTTTCCTTTCCGCTGCCACTGTTAAGCAGTATGGCAATTAATTCTGAATCACTAAGGTTTTCCTTTCCTTTTGAAAGCAGTTTTTCTCTTGGCCTGTCACCGGCGGCCCAATTTTTTATGGACGTGGATGACTTGTTAGAACTTTCCATGAAATAAATTTATTTCAAACAATAATAATTATAATTTCGCCAAAGTATTCCACAAACATAAATATATGAATCCGAACGTAAAACTCTTTTCCGGAACCGGTTCAGAATATCTTGCAAAACAAATTGCTTTGAGATTTGGTGAGCCTCTTGGCAAGATCAACATCCAGAAGTTCAGTGATGGGGAAATTGGAGTTGAATACCTTGAAAGTATTCGCGGCCAGTTTGTTTTTTTAATACAAAGTACTTTTTCTCCTACCGACAATTTGATGGAATTGTTGCTGATGATTGATGCAGCCAAGCGTGCTTCTGCTTATAAAGTTATTGCAGTAATTCCTTATTACGGTTATGCACGGCAAGACAGGAAAGATAAACCACGTGTAGCGATTGGTTCCAAATTGGTAGCCAACATGATAACCGCTGCAGGGGCTGATAGGATTATCACCATGGATTTGCACGCGCCGCAGATCCAGGGGTATTTTGATATTCCCGTGGATCATTTGGATTCTTCAGCCATTTACATTCCTTATATAGAAGACCTCGATCTTGAAAATCTCACTTTTGCTGCCCCTGATGTAGGTAGCGCCAACCGGATCAGGGAAATAGCCAGCTATTTTGAAGTGGACATGGTTATTTGTGATAAACATCGCAAAAGAGCCAATGAAATCGCGAGCATGGTTGTGATCGGTGATGTAACAGATCGTGATATCGTGTTGATCGACGATATATGCGATACCGGCGGAACTTTGTGCAAAAGTGCTGCCTTGTTATTGGAAAAGGGTGCGCGGAGCGTTCGTGCCTTTTGTACGCATCCTGTATTGAGTAATAATGCATATGAAAACATTGAAAACAGTGTGTTGGAAGAATTAGTGGTTTGCGATACCATTCCCGTCAAAAGAAAAATTGATAAAATAAAAGTGGTTTCCGTGGCTGACCTTTTTGCTGTTGCGATAAGAAACGCTTATGAAAACAAGAGCATCAACAGCCTTTTTATAAGAAGCAAAATGCATAAGAAGAACCTTGCTTAGCTGAGTCAATTGGCCTTAAGTTTAGCCAGTAAACAAAGAAATAAGTTACAATTTTCTTCCCTGTAAACAAAGTGATGAAGAAACAAGTTTACCTTCTTCATTAGCTAAATTATTGAATTGGCTGATTTGCTAATTTACCCTACCTTTGCGCCTCAAAAATTTTTAATCATGGAAATGAAATCAATTACAATCGATGGACAACTCAGGACCGGCTTTGGCAAATCAGCCACCCGCCAACTCCGCTCTGAGGGTAAAGTGCCCGCTGTAATTTACGGAGGTGCAAAAGAAATTAATTTTTCTGCTCCGGCATCAGCTTTTAAAGGCATTATTTACACGCCGGAATTCATGCTGGCAGAAATTAACGTTGACGGAAACACACACAAATGCGTGTTGAAAGACCTTCAGTTTGACAAGGTATCTGATGATCTGATCCACGTGGATTTCCTGGAACTTGTTCCTGACAAAAAAGTGACCGTTAACATTCCCATCAAGTTTACCGGTGTTCCCCAGGGCGTAAAAGAAGGTGGTAAACTGGTAGTGAAAATGAAATCACTGAAAGTGAAAGCTTTACCAAGACATCTTTTGGAGCATATTGAAGTAAATATTGATGATCTTCAATTGAACGAAAACATTCGCGTACAGGACGTTAAGCCGGAAAATATGGAGATAATGAATTCTCCGCGTATCCCGGTGGCTTCAGTTACAATGACGCGCCAGTTGAAACAGGAAGAGGCGAAAGCCGCACCTGCAGCAGCTACTGCTGAAGCAAAAGCCGCTCCGGCAGCGGACGCCAAAGCAAAATAAGTTAACAATTTTCATAAAATGCCCTCGTTACCGGGGGCATTTGTTGTTTAGGGGTGATTTACAAAGTACTTACTCTAAGTTTTGTGTACATTTGCACCCTAATTTTAAAATAGGGTATGGATAGAAATTCGATCATAGGTTTTGTATTGCTGGCGCTGTTGTTTTTTGGATACTTCTATTATTCAAGGCAGGGGCAGATGGCAGCGGAGCAACAAAAACAACATATCCAGGATTCTCTCGACCGGTTGAAGCCCAAACCTGATACCCTTGCGCGTTTGAAAGCGCAAAATGATTCGATTCTTGCAAAACAAAATTCACTCAATGGTATTTTTAAGCAGGATTCTGCCGGCAAGGAGCAATTGGTGACAGTAGAAACCAAACTTTTAAAAATCACCTTCAGTAATAAAGGAGGCCAGCCGAAGCAAATAGAACTGAAGAATTTTAAAGCCTTTGACGGTAAGCCTTTGATCCTGCAAGATGGAACTTTTAATGATATTTCTTATCCTGTAAATTCCGGCAATCAAACCATTCAAACTTCGGATGTTCTTTTTACTCCTTCACCGGTGCAAACTACCTCAGACAGTAGTAAAATTGTAACCTTTACCCTCCAAACAAACAATGGTCAATCCATAGAGCACCAGTTTATTATTAAGCCTGATGATTACATGCTAAGCTTTAATATTAAAGTGAATGGCGCTTCGCAATTGTTTCCCCAAAATAAGATTGATCTGTTATGGAAAGTAAAAGCGGTAAAGCAGGAAAAAGATATTGAATGGGAAACCCAGCAAACACATATTTCTTATGTTGAAAATAACGATTACGATTTTCAACATGTTTCGAAAGGGAAGAATGATGAGCAGAATTTTAAACAGCCTGTTGAATGGCTGGCTTTAAACCAGCAATTTTTTGCTGCAGCGATTGTAGCCAAAAATAAATTTACTTCAGGTGATGTAAAATGGAGTTCTCCCGAAGATACCAGCAAACACATTATAGCCGAAGCTACTGCCAATCTTAACCTCAGTGTTCCTGCAGGCAATGATGCTTTGATCCCATTACAATTATATTATGGCCCCAGCGATTATAAGATTTTGAAATCATATGGGAACCAGATGTATAATATGGTTCCTCTTGGAAGTGGAATTCTGGCTTTCGTAAAGTACATCAACCGCGGCTTCATTATGCCGGTGTTTAATTTCCTTTCAAGCAAGATTGCAAGCTATGGCCTGGTGATTGCCTTACTTACCATCATTATTCGATTGCTTATTTCGCCACTCACTTATCAAAGCTATTTAAGTGGTGCGAAAATGAAGGTGCTGAAGCCCGAGATCGACCAATTGAAAGAAAAATATAAAGATGATAAGCAGGCGATTGGTGTGGAACAAATGAAATTGTATAAAACTGCCGGTGTAAATCCTTTGGGTGGGTGTATACCAGCCTTGTTCCAGATACCGATTTTCTTTGCCTTGTACGATTTCTTTAATTCAAATATTGCCCTGCGCCATCAAAGTTTCCTGTGGGCAAAAGATCTGTCAACTTACGATTCCATTTATCACCTTCCTTTTAATATTCCTTTCTATGGCGATCACGTAAGTTTGTTTACAATTACGGCAGCTATTACCAGTATGTTGATCTCACTTTATGGAATGACCAACATGCAGGACAACAGCAACCCGGTAATGAAATATTTACCTTTCATTTTCCCGATTATGCTGATTGGATTCTTCAACAGGATGCCTTCTGCTTTGACATGGTATTATACTGTTTCAAACAGTATTACGTTGATCATTCAATTAGTAATCCAGAAATACATTATCGATCACGATAAGATATTGGCAAAGATCCAGGAAAACAAAAAGAAGCCTGCTGCGCAAAGCAAATGGCAGGAAAGGGTAGCTGCCATGCAGGAATCAAATGCCAAATTAAAGGCAATGAAAGAGAAGAGCGATGCACTGAAAAAGAAAAAATAAGGTTGCAACTATTTTACTGATAATTCTATCTTTATCACTGAATTATCTTTAATTAAATAGCATGAAATTCAATCTTGTTTTATTCCTGGTTTCTTTTGCACTTGTTTCCTCATCAGTTACTGCCCAAAAAACACTTACAGAAGGAACATTGGTTTACAATATGTCTGTTGAAACAGGAAGTGGCGAACCCAAAATAGCCGACATGTTCGACGGAGCTACAACTACCATTTATATAAAAGGAACCAAGAGCCGAACAGAACTTGTGAGCAGCCTTGGAAAGGAAGCGACCATCCATGATGCTGCTACAGGAACAGGGGTGATTTTGAAAGATTATAGTGGCCAGAAGTTAATGATCACCATGACTGCACAGGACTGGCAGCAAAACAACAATAAATACGAAGGAATTTCCTTTGAAAATACAGGTGGCACAGAAAAGATCGCTGGATTTAATTGCAAGAAAGCCATTGCCAAACTGAAAAACGGAAGCACATTTACTGTTTATTATACCACGGAAGTAAATCCGGCAAACAAAGATTATGACAGTCAATTCAAAACTTTACAGGGACTGCCGGTTCAATATGAAATGCAGACGGGCAAAATGACTTTAAAGTTTACATTGGCCTCAATCAGCTACAATCCTGTCTCCTCTTCTAAATTTGAGATTCCCAACTCCGGCTACCGCGTGATGACTTATGCTGAAACAAAACAGAAGTCGTAGTTGTAAGCAGTAAACGAATTATTTATCGTGATTTATATTTCATAAAAAAAGCCTGCAAACTTGCAGGCTTTAATATTATTGAAAAACATTTTCTTATTTTCTTGATCTCAATATCAGCTTATATCCATCTTGCTGAGAATATTCAGGAATCATTATCTTTTGCTTGTAAGGCAGGATATACACGGTGTTTCCCTTGCGATAAGAAACATATGCATCAGTTACGAGGGTATTCCCGATTCTTTGTGAATTGGTAAAGAAACTTCCGCGGAAATTCAATCCGGACTTTAAATTAAATTGAATAGAATTCTTCAGATTACCGTGAGTTTCAATATTCAGATGGGGTTTATCTTTTTTCACAAAGCCGCCCCTGTCCGCAAAGGAAAAAAGGCATACTCCGCAAACAAGCACAGCTACTGATACTATTTTGGAATATTTAGACATTGTGAAAATTTAATAATTAGTACAAAATTAAGAAACTATTATGAGAATTAGAAGCCATTCGTCACTTTTTTTTACCTAATAACGACAAAATGGGAAACTTTGTTGCTATGTTCAAAATAATCAGTACTTTGTAGTGACTAGTTGAAAGACATATATGAAAGAAAATGAGCATCGCCAGGAGAGGGAGGAAATGAATGAACTGCTGAAGCAGTACAACAATTTTAAGAGCGGTAAAAAATTCAGCTTTATTGAGGAAGAGGCTTTTCAGCGACTGATCGACTATTTCGACGAAAACGACAATTTATCTTCTGCGCTCGAGGCTGTTAACTTTGCCATCGAACAATTTCCTTATTCTTCAAGCTTGTTGATAAAAAAGGCTGACTTACTGATCGCCACACAAAAATACCACGAAGCGCTTGCCTTACTTCAAAAAGCGGAAATTCTTGACAACAATGACATTGATATCTACATTCTGAAAACCGATGTTTACCTCGCGCTTGATTTTCATGAAAAAGCTACCGCTTTGCTGGAAGAAGCGATCATTGTTTTCCAGGGAGAAGAAAAAATAGAATTGCTTTTTGAATTGGCCGATGTGTATGACGATTATGAGAATTTTGATAAGGTCTATGATTGCCTTCAATTGATACTTGAACAAGATCCTACAAATGAAGAGGCGCTTTATAAGATTTGTTTCTGGACGGAATACACCGGCAAGCAGGAAGAAAGCATACGGCTGCACGAAAAAATAATTGACGAACATCCGTATTCACAGCTTGCATGGTTTAATTTGGGAACTGCTTTCCAGGGATTAAAATTGTACGAAAAAGCAGTTGATGCTTATCTCTACGCCATCGCAATTGATGAAAAATTTGATTATGCTTACCGCAATTTAGGCGATGCTTATTTGCGATTGAAAAGATATCGTGATGCCGTAGAAGCTTTGCAAAAAGTGCTGGAATTGTCGATGCCTGAAGACATTATTTACGAAGCAATTGGATATGCATATGAAAAACTGAAGAATCCTGCGCAGGCGCGTTTTCATTACAGGAAAGCGGTTCATCTTAATTCAACCGAAAGCCGTTTGTATTTCAAAATTGCAGGCACTTACATGCAGGAAGGTTATTGGGAAAGTGCAATAAAAAATTTGGAAAGCGCGATGAGCATTAACCGTTCGCAACCTGAATTTTATTTCTCCCTTGGCATTTGTTATATGGAGTTGGGACGGATAAAAGAGGCAGTGGTCAATTTCACGCATTTCATAAAATCACGGCCACGGAATGTGAAAGGCTGGAAAGAATTGATCAGATGCCTTTATGATGCAGAATATTATGAAGAAGCACTTGAACAGGTGTACAACGCACAAAAAAATACGGACAACAAACCGGTTTTTATTTTTTATAAATGCGCTGTTCTGTTTGAATTGGGCAAATCGAAAGAAGCGTTGTTGCAACTGCAACTGGCGATGAAAGAAGCCCCGGGCATGGTGAAGCAATTAATAGAACTAAATCCATCTTTATTGCAGTACCCTACTGTTGTTGAGATTATCGGCACTTACAAGAATTCCATGAAAAAAAATAAGAGGTAAATTCTTTGTTTACTGTTACTTCTGTCACTTTGCGTTTAAAGTTTTTTCCACATCTTTGCAGCACCCAATCTATATTTGCTCATCTCAAAATTGTAAAATGAATTTTAATCTTTCTCAAATTCCTTCCCGTGTTGAAAAGCCAAGAAAGTACGGAATTACAATGATCATGGACAAAGGCCTCAGCATTGAAGAAGCAAGGAATTTAATCAGCGCCGCTCATCCGCATATTGATATCATCAAACTAGGCTTTGGAACTGCCTACGTAACACCCAATCTTCGCGAAAAGATCGAGTTGTACCAGTCTTTCGACATTCCTGTTTATTTTGGAGGAACATTATTTGAAGCATTTTTGATCCGCAACCAATTCAACGATTACATTGATTTGTGCAAACAATTTAATGTTACCTATATGGAAGTGAGCGATGGTTCCATCACTATTCCACATGCAGAAAAATGCGGTTACATTGAAAAACTTACCAAACATGGAACCGTTCTGAGCGAAGTAGGAAGCAAAGATGCTACGCATATTATTCCGCCTTACAAATGGATCGAACAAATGAGCGCCGAGCTGGAAGCAGGTGCGAGTTATGTAATTGCAGAAGCGCGCGAAGCCGGCAACGTCGGTATTTACCGCGGAACAGGTGAAGTGAGAGAAGGTTTAGTGCAGGAAATTCTTACACAGATTCCCGGCGAAAAGATATTGTGGGAAGCGCCGCAAAAAGCACAGCAACTTTATTTTTTGGAATTGGTGGGTTGCAATGCCAATCTTGGAAATATTGCTCCTTCAGAAATAATTCCGCTGGAAGCGATGAGAATCGGCCTTCGCGGCGATACTTTCCATTTGTATCTTGATAAAGAAACTGCCTGATGAACATCTACGGCTTAATTGGCCGTTCGTTGGGCCATTCATTTTCTGAAAAATATTTTGCCGAAAAGTTTCGCAGGGAAAATATCCGGGATTGTGTTTATCAGAATTTTGAAATAAAAGAGCTTGCCGAAAGAATTCCTTTATTAAAAAGTGATTCGCGAATAAAAGGACTGAACATTACCATCCCTTATAAGACAGACATCATTTCATTTTTGGACGAAAAGTCCGAAGAGGTTGCATCGATAAATGCCTGCAATTGTATCAAAATATCCAAGGAAAAATGGAAAGGATTTAATACGGATATTATTGGTTTCGAAAAATCATTTACGCCTCACTTAAAACCTTTTCACAAAAGAGCCTTGATCCTCGGAACGGGTGGCGCTTCGAAAGCCGTGGAATTTGTTTTGCAATAATTAAAGATTGATTACCTGAAGGTTTCACGGCGCAGAAGTGATGAGAAAAACACAATTACTTATGAAGATATTGCCGAGAAAGGCCTGGAGAATTTTCAAATCGTGATCAACACGACACCACTTGGCACTTTTCCAAGAGTAGATGAATGCCCGCCTTTGCCATATGAACAAATAACCAATCAGCATTACTTTTTTGATTTGATCTACAATCCTGCAAAGACTTTGTTTCTTTCTTTAGCCGAAAATAATGGCGCAACAATTGAAAATGGCGCTAAAATGTTGGAGATACAGGCAGAAGAAAGTTGGAAGATTTGGAATGCTTAATATGCTTAATATTTTTTTAAAAGGTTGGCAGCTTTTGCTACCAACCTTTTAAATCTTTTGCTTGTCTTACTTTCCAACAATAATTTGATGATTTTCTGAAAAATTACCATCAGTTATCCTAACAAAATAAACACCTGCCGGAAGTTTGGAAATGTTAAGCGTGGCGTGTTTATTGTCTGCATTGTATTTACGTTCCATTCTTAAAGTTCCTTTATTATCATAAATACTTACGATTTGGATTGATTTGTCTGTTGTATTAGTTGCTTGCAAAGAAGTAGATGATTCAGTCTGTGCCGTTGCCTGGCAACATGGAGGTGGATCACATGGAGCTGGAATATTTGGAGTAACACTTACCTGGATGCTATTTGTAGCAGGATTAGGTGAAACCTGGTAACTAAGGCATCCTCCTCCTCCACCACCACTACAATCTTTTGAACTAAAACCATAATCGTTGCTTATTGAACCACAAACATTACTTGCGGTTAATGAAAATCTTTCATATTGCCCAGTTGCAAAAAAATAAGTTGAAATATTATCGCCACTTTGATTCCATGTTACACTGCTTGGAGATGAATAAGTGCGAGACCAGGTTACACTTTGAGCACCGGAGAAACTGAAGTCAGTATTAGCCGTATAATTCATGCATAGCTCATTATAATCCGATGAAGATCCGGACCAAAGCTTGATTGGATGGCTTACTCCTTGTATTTCATAACCTGTGTTAGTGTAGAATGGTTTACCAAGATGAATTGTATGAGTTTTAGTGTAATTACCAGAACAAGCTGCTACAGTTGCGGTTAATATAACTTCTCTGTCATAACTGGTCGCACGTGTAACATTAACTGTACTACAATCTTGATGGTTGCTGTAAAGGTATATTCTACATTGGGGCAGTATTCAGCATCTGGTAATGGATCAATACCTTGGCTGATTGAAAGTTTAACAACAAAAATAAAAGCGAGTAGTAATGATAATTGTTTCATATTTTTTTGATTTAATTTGTTTGTAAATGTATTTGAAAGCCAATTGTAGTCTGAAAACCAGTTTTATTGCTATTCCAGCCATTCATTGAATTGTCTATAGAATTAACTTTCTGGCGATAACCAATCAAAATTTCTATTCCAACTGCCGTATTAAAAAAAAATTCAGGTCCCGCCATTATTGAGAAAGTATTTAATTTTCCTTTTTCGTGTGCTGCTCCTAAATATTGATTTGAGCCAAATTGGTAACAGGCATCTGCAAGGATGTTGTAAACCTTGTTTGAATTTAGGAAATAGTAACGGACGAAGGGGCCACCGGAAAACTGAATTGAATGTGTTGAGGCTCCTCCGACATTCCCACTGGAACTTATATTATCTTCTTTTAGGAAAGAAAAGCCTCCTCTAATGCCTCCAGCAAATTTATCTGCTAAAAAGAAACCAACAACAGGATACAAGGTTATTTCATTATATTTATTTTTAAGCGTAAATGAAGGGGTAGTATAATTTTCTTTATATGTATTAAAACTTCCTAATCCACCTGCCAGCCAGGTTCCCTTGTCTAACTGACAATAAGCAATAGAGTAAGAAGTGATGAAAATTACAATTAGGCTGATTTTTTTCATATAGTATCGTTTTAGATGCTTTAATAAAAAGGTTTCCGTGAAAACTTTAAACCGGGTGGACTATTAATCTTTGGAAAATTTGTTGATTTAAGCAGTGTACTCATTCAAAGCAATTGAGTTGGTTAATCAAGAAATAGTAACAACCAAATGTAAACTAAAAGTTACTTCGATATTTGATTTTTTGATGATTGGACGGAAATACATGATAATTAGACGAAATCACATGATTTTTGGAAAACTCTGGTTGTTTGAGTAAACAAACAAAATCAACTATATTTTCTTTTACTAAAGAAATATAGATCTTAATTCTCCCGGAACTGCAGTCACTTTTTTTATTTCATAATTATAACAAACCATTCCTGTTTTTGCCAAGGCAATGATGATCTTCTTTTTGTCTCTTGTGGTTGAAATTTGATAAAAAAGTTCAAAGGAAACCCTTGTTATTTCACCTATAAAAATATTTACTTCCAGCACATCACCATAAAATGATTCGTTTTTATATTCTACCAACAATTCGCTCATGATAAGCGCAGTTCCGGCTACATTCAGTTCAGTAAAACCATGTTTTTGCAAAAACTGAACACGAGCTTCATGAATAATTTCTACAATCGCATTATTGCCAACATGGTTGCCATAATTAATGTCTGTGATGCGAACAGGAATAGAAACGGTAAATAACTTTTTTGCAGGAAGATCAATTTTTAAGCGCGGCATCTTTGCAGTTCTTATTCAATTTTATCATTGACAGAAGCAATTTCGATAAGATCGGCAAGGCCTGCAGAAGTCGGAGAGACGGTGCTGCTTAACATTATCTTTTGCCATTTGCTGATCTTTTTACTCCACACCGGTTTGGGTGGAAATTCATTATCGGCAGCAATGATGAGCGTAGCGGCTTTTGGTGAAATTTTTACCGGTTGACCTTCAGGTCCGGCAACGGTAATGTATTTTTTGGGAAGATTAATTGCACTTAAATCGTTAGCAACAATTTCCTGTTTCTCTTTTGGATTGTGAATGATGGATTCAAGGATCTTTTGGTTAACCATCATTGAATCTTTCATTTTTTCAGGAGAGATAGTTTTGTTTGAAGCGACTCCTGGATTGGTCTTTTGAATGTTTTTGATCTTAATAAAATAAGACCCGATAAAAATAATAACGAGAGAAGCAGCGGCAATTGCAAAATAATAAGTTTTTGATTTTTTACGATTGTATAAGTTAGTCACCTTCTCATCCTGCAAATCTTCACGGATGTTATCCCAAACTTGTTGCGGCGGGATAGCTTCAAAGTCGTATAGCTTTTTTTCAAAAGAGGCCATTACTCATCACTTTTATTACTACTGGTTCTTGTTTCAATAATTTTTTTCAAAACTCCTTTTGCTCTTGCCAATTGCGATTTACTGGTTCCTTCCGTGATGCCTAAAATTTCGGCGATCTCTTTGTGCGAATATCCTTCAACCACATGCAAATTAAAAACCTGTTTGTAGCCGGGCGACAATTCATTGATGATATTCAGAATGTCTTTGGTGGCCAAAGAATCGAGTGCGCTCAGTTCGTTGTCTTCTATTGTGTTTTCCTGTACTTCAGTGATGTTGTACTTCTTCGTTTTTTTCCTGTAGTGCTCAATAGAAGTGTTTACAAAAATACGCCTTATCCAACCTTCAAAAGAACCTTCAGACCTGAACTTGGGTAAACTGCGATAAACTTTAATAAATCCTTCCTGCATCACATCGTTTGCGTCTTCAGCATTTTCTGCATAACGAAGACAAACGCCATACATTTTTGAAGAATACAGGTCATAGAGCAATTTTTGCATTTCAGGATTCCCTTCAATGCAACCCTTTATTAAGTCGCTTTCGGAAGGAATATGGTTGCCAGTTGCAGTCAAATTTTTTAGGTTTTTCTGAATTATATCTTAGATACAGGGATTATTTTTGAGGTAATTCGCCAGCTTTTCAACTGCTTTGTTCCGGTGGCTGAAAACATTTTTTTCGGCCATCGTCATTTCAGCAAATGTTTTGGACGAACCGTCGGGAACAAAAACAGGATCATATCCAAAACCCGAATTTCCTCTTCTTTCTGCAATAATAGTGCCTTTGCAAATGCCTTCAAAAATTTTCTCTTTGCCTTTACAAATAAGACAAATGATCGTGCGAAACTGCGCATCCCGATTTTTGCTTCCGGCTAATTTATCTAAAAGCTTGTCAATATTTTTTTCAAATGATCTTCCTTCTCCGGCATAACGTGCGCTTTTAACGCCTGGTTCTCCATTTAAAGAATCAACTTCCAGACCGGTATCTTCTGCAAAACAATTTTCATTAGTAAGCCGGTGAATGACAATTGCTTTTTCCCGCGCATTTTCTTCCAGCGTATCGTGAGGTTCCGGAATATCAATATCGATTCCGGCTTCTTTTAAAGAGAAGATCCTGAACTTTCCATCGAGGATCGACCTTACTTCAGAGACCTTGTTGTCATTATTGGTGGCAAAGATGATGGTGTTCATTTAAGAAAGAGGTTTTGCAAAGAGGCCCATAACGCGGCTTTTAATTTCTTATCACTTTGGAGTTCTTTTAAAGATGGCGCAGAAAGATAAAACTGCTCGCCATAATGTTGTATTTGAAAAAACGGAATTTCAAACGGAAGCCCAATCTGTGCATTTGCAACGCCAAACAACAATATTTTTTCCGGCTTAAATTGTTCGTTTACTTGCTGGTATTGGAAAGTATTGCTGGCAAAATTGACCAAAGCAATATCCTTCATCGTCATTTTACACGCACTAACAAGTTTCGTCAGCATTTCCATTTCTTCGTCTGCCAAAAATTTGGAAGAAGGATCATTTACGATGAAAACAACGTGTTTTTTATTTTCCCCAAGGCATTCGATTTTGATTTTTTCCTGAGTTTGGGCTTTGGGTTTAGATGCCTGATCTCCAATAAGATTATGGCTAAATAAAATTTCGCATGTTTGTGTCGAAAGTTGAATATTATCCAAACTCATAAAGATTTTCTCCTTCGTTTTTTTCGTTTCTTTGCAGCAAATGTAAAGATTATGATTGCTACAGATGATTTTAAAGTCACAAAAGTTGAGCACAGCAAGTTGCCTGCTTTGGATGTAAATAATCTTCCCTTCGGTAAATATTTTACCGATCACATGCTTGAAGTGAATTACGAAAACGGCGAGTGGGGAACAGTGGAAATTAAACCATATCAACCCATTACTATTGATCCTGCTTGTGCAGCGATTCATTACGGCCAATCGATTTTTGAAGGAATAAAAGCTTATAAAAATGACCAGGGCGAAGCTTTCATTTTTCGTCCTGAAGATAATTTCAGGCGGTTTAATATTTCTGCAGAAAGAATGCAAATGCCACAAGTGCCGGAAGAAATTTTTATGGAGGGAATGAAGCAGTTGGTAAAACTGGATGAAGATTGGATTCCGAGTCAACCGGATCATTCTCTTTATATCAGGCCTTTTATGTTTGCCACGGATGATACTATTGGTGTTAAGCCGGCTCAAAAATATAAATTCATGATCATCTTAAGTCCAACAGGCCCTTATTACAGCGCACCAATGAGAATTTATGTTGAAGAGAAATATGTGCGTGCGGTGCAAGGCGGTGTGGGTTTTGCGAAGAACGCGGGGAATTATGGTGCATCCATGTATCCTACAGCTGAAGCAAAAAGAAAAGGTTACGACCAGGTTTTGTGGACGGATGCCCTTGAACACAAATATGTGCAGGAGTGCGGAACCATGAATGTCTTTTTTATTATTGGCAATACAGCAGTGACTCCGCCGCTCGGCGACACCATTCTTGCAGGAGTTACCCGCGACAGCGTGATTCAATTATTAAAGGACATGGATGTGAAAGTGGAGGAAAGGCCTTTGAGCATTGACGAAATTGTTGATGCTTATAAGAATGGTGATTTAAACGAATTATTCGGAACAGGAACTGCGGCTACCATTTCGATGATCAAGGAACTTCGCTACCGCGATTTCGTGATGACTTTTGAAACAGAAAAATGGAAGATTGCTCCGCAAATAGGAAGAACAATGGCCGATATAAAAGAAGGAAGACTTGAAGATAAATATGGCTGGCTGGTCAAAGTTTAACGATTTGTGAAACAAGAATTTCTATTTTTCGTCCCATTAAATAATTTTGGTTTTTAGCAAAGCTACACTTACCTTTGCCGTCCAAAAAAATCAGGGTAAAAAACAATGCCTACAATACAACAGTTAGTAAGAAAAGGAAGAACAATTATCAGGGCGAAAAGTAAGTCAAGAGCGCTTGACAGTTGTCCACAGCGCCGTGGCGTTTGCACAAGGGTTTATACTACTACACCCAAGAAGCCAAATTCAGCTTTGAGGAAAGTGGCGAAAGTGAGATTGACCAATAAAGTAGAAGTGATCGCTTACATTCCCGGTGAAGGACACAACCTGCAGGAGCACTCTATCGTGTTGCTTCGTGGAGGAAGGGTAAAAGATCTTCCTGGTGTTCGTTACCATATTGTTCGTGGCAGCCTTGATACAGCTGGTGTAAAAGACCGTAAACAAAGCCGTTCTAAATACGGAACCAAGAAAGAAAAAGCTAAAAAATAAGATATAAAATCAGGCGAACGTCTGAAAAAAATAAAAAAGTAAAATGCGTAAAGCACAAGCAAAAAAACTTCCATTAGCGCCAGATCCTAAATTCCAGGACAGATTAGTTACCCGCTTTGTAAATAACCTAATGTGGGAAGGCAAAAAAAGTGGTGCCTACTCAATTTTTTATGAAGCGCTTGAAAAAGTTTCAAAGATCACAGGTGAAGATGGTTATGAGATTTGGAAAAAAGCACTTGCAAATGTAACTCCTGGTGTGGAAGTTAAAAGCCGTCGTATTGGTGGAGCTACTTTTCAGATTCCTTCTGAGGTACGCGCTGACAGGAAAGTCTCTTTGAGTATCAAATGGCTTATCAAATACAGCCGCGACAGAAACGGCCGTAGCATGGCAGAAAAACTGGCTAACGAAATTGTAGCAGCAAGCAAAGGCGAAGGTGCAGCTTTCAAGAAGAAAGAAGATACACACCGTATGGCCGACGCAAACAAAGCATTTGCTCATTTCAGAATTTAAGAAATTACCTCTTTCGAATATCAGCCCTTTCCGGTTTCCGGGAAGGGTTTTTTTATTTAATGAAAGTTTGAATTATTTAATTGATTTATTTTTACCCTACATCATGCTCAAAATAAATTTTTTGAGCAATTATTCATTTACTGTTCACTCATCGATTTAGATCAATTCAATATGAAAATTTACGCAGCTGCCGGTTTAAAAACGCAAACGAAATCTTTGCAAAAGTTACTTTTATCTTGCCTGGTTATCTTTATTTCCGTAACAACATTTGCTCAAAAACAAATTGCTCCCGCTTACCCGCTTATCACCCATACTACTTATTTCAGTATCTGGTCAGAAACCGATGCGTTGAATCAATCTACCACGAAACATTGGACAGGAGCAGATCAATCTTTGATCGGGATAGCAAAAGTGGATGGAAATTATTATCGTTTTTTGGGAAAAGAACAACCAAAATACAAAACAGTTCTTCCGGCTGCAGATGAAAATAGTTATTCCGTAAAATATACTTTTCAAAAACCAGGAGAAGATTGGAATACAACTAATTTCATTGACAATAATTGGAAAACGGGAACAGCACCTTTTGCAGACAGGCCTTCCACAGGAAAAACAATTTGGACAAGTAGAGAAATTTGGGTTCGTCGTGAATTTAATTTAAATGATACCAACTTCAACCAATTATTCCTGAAACTTCGTCATGATGATGATGTAGAAGTTTTTTTGAATGGAACGGAAATTTATTCGAAAGCTGGCGCAGTAGGAAAATTCATTTTAGTGGATTTGAATGATGCCATCAAAAACTACCTGAAACAAGGAAAAAATTTGCTCGCAATTCATTGTATCAATACCGGCGGTTATTCTTACCTTGATGCAGGAATTGTTGAAAAACTTCCTCCTGTAAATCATCAAAATATTCAGTTGGCGTCACAAACCGATGTTGACGTAAAAGCAACGCAAACGATTTATGATTTTGCCTGCGGACCTGTAAATCTAAAAGTGAAATTTATTTCTCCTTTGTTATTGAAGAATATGCAAATACTTGCCCGGCCTGTTTCTTACGTGACTTTTGATGTTTCATCCAATGATAATAAAACTCATTCTGTAAAAATTTATTTTGGTGCATCAACTGATATTGCGGTGAATGTTCCGACTCAGGAAGTAAAAGCTTTTGTAGTTCCCAATAGAGATTTGAAAATCCTAAAAGCCGGGACAGTTGCACAACCTGTTTTGCAAAAGAAAGGCGATGATCTGAGAATTGATTGGGGTTATTTTTATGTGGCCGCAAAAAATGATAAAGGCAACCAACAATACATATCCAAAAATGATGATGAGGGAATTGAATTTTTCACGGGACAAATTTCCAAAAAGGGAAATTCCGGAAATGGGAAAAGATTGATGTTGAATACAATTTTGAACCTGGGTTCTGTTTCTTCTTCTCCCAAAGAAAAATTTTTGGAATTGGGCTACGACGAAGAATATGCAGTTCAGTTTTTTCATCAAAACCTGCGCCCGTGGTGGAACCGTGATGGAAAAAGTACCATGCTTCAACAATTGGAAATTGCTTCAAACCAATATAATAATGTTCTAAATAAATGTGACGATTTTGACAAACAGCTTTACAATAATGCAGTGAACTCAGGCGGAGAAAAGTATGCAAAGCTTTGCGAACTGGCTTACAGGCAAAGCATTGCCGCGCACGCTTTGGTCCAAAGTCAGCAGGGAGAAATATTGTTTTTATCAAAAGAAAATTTCAGCAACGGTTCTATCAATACCGTGGATGTAACGTACCCGAGCGCGCCGCTTTATTTGTTGTACAATCCTGATTTTTTGAAAGGAATGTTAAACGGAATTTTTTATTACTCCGAAAGCGGGAAATGGAAAAAGCCTTTCCCGGCGCATGATTTGGGCACATATCCAATCGCAAATGGTCAAACTTATGGTGAAGATATGCCGGTGGAAGAAGCAGGCAACATGGTGATCCTGGCGGGAGCCATTGCAAAAGCCGAAGGCAATGCGGATTATGCAAAAAAACATTGGAAAACCTTAACCGGGTGGACCGAATATCTTTCAAAAGAAGGACTGGATCCGGCTAATCAATTGTGCACGGATGATTTTGCCGGGCACCTTGCGCGTAACGCCAATCTTTCGGTGAAAGCCATTGTAGCTATTGGTTCTTATGGAATGATGGCAAAAATGTTGGGCAAAAATGAAGTGGCAGAAAAATATAGTTCGATGGCGAAAGAGATGGCGAAAAAATGGATGCAACTTGCTGATGCCGGCGATCATTATGGACTCACTTTTAATGATAAAAATACCTGGAGCCAAAAGTATAATTTGGTGTGGGACAAAGTGCTTGATCTCGATATATTTCCAAAAAGCGTTGCTCAAAAAGAGATTGCCTATTACCTTACCAAACAAAATGAATTCGGCCTTCCTTTAGACAGCAGGAAGACTTATACAAAATCTGACTGGATCATGTGGACGGCCACTTTAACTACCTCAAAAGAAGATTTTGAAAAATTTGTAGCACCGGTTTATAAGTTTGCTACAGAAACGCCTGATCGTGTTCCTTTGAGTGATTGGCACGAAACAACAACCGGCAAAAAAGTCGGCTTCCAGGCAAGAAGTGTTGTAGGGGGCTATTTTATGAAAATGCTGAACGATCATTTTAACCATTAAAAGCCTAAGGTGAAAACGAAAATTTTAATATTTTGTTGTTTTACTGCATTGCTGATTTCCTGCAGTCCAAAGCATGCACCGCAAAGCGCTGGAATTGATAAAAGCAATTCGCATACTATTGAAACTTGGCTCACCGATGCCAACAATTCTGTTTTATTTGCCAAGCAAAAGAATGATTTGCAATTTACCAACCAGCAAAATCAATTGCCTTCTATTGAAGTTGATGCGAATAAAAAATTTCAACAAATTGATGGTTTTGGATTTTGTCTTACAGATGGAAGCGCCATGCTGTTAAACCAAATGAAGGAGCCGGAAAAAACGGAATTATTAAACGAGTTATTTTCAACAAAAGACAATGGAATTGGCATCAGTTATCTCCGCATAACTATTGGCGCTTCTGATCTAAGCGATCATGTCTATTCTTATGATGATTTGCCGGCAGGCGAAACCGATTTAGACCTTTCTCATTTTAGTATTAATGAAGATAAGAAGGATCTGATCCCAATTTTGAAAAGAATTTTGCAGATCGATCCCCAAATGAAAATTCTTGGTTCTCCCTGGTCGGCGCCGGTTTGGATGAAAGACAATAACAGTTCGATCGGTGGAAACTTGCAGAAAAAATATTACGATATTTACGCGAATTATTTTGTAAAATATATTCTGGCGATGAAAGACGAAGGAGTTAATATTGATGCCATCACTCCTCAAAACGAACCACTCAATCCAAAGAATAATCCAAGTATGTATATGAGTGCTGAGGATGAAAGGGATTTTATTAAAAACAGTCTCGGCCCTGCATTTGAAAAAGCCGGAATTACTACCAAAATTTTATGTTACGATCATAATGCCGATGAACCGGGCTATCCGATAACGATCTTAAAAGATCCGGATGCAAGAAAATATGTAGCAGGTTCAGCTTTTCATTTGTATGCAGGAAGAATTGAAACATTGAGTAAAGTGCATGATGCTTACCCGGATAAAGGAATTTATTTTACGGAACAATATACAGGCTCTGCCTCCACTTTCCAGGGAGATCTTTCATGGGCGATTGAAAATTTAATTGTTGGAGCAAGCCGCAACTGGAGCAGGAATGTTTTGGAATGGAATCTTGCATCTGATCCGAATATGGAACCGCATACTGATGGCGGCTGTAATACCTGCTTGGGCGCGGTCACAATTGATAAAAACCAGTTTAAAAGGAATCAATCTTATTATATAATTGCACATGCTTCAAAATTTGTAAGGCCGGAATCTTTTCGGATAGAATCAAATCAGATCAGCGATTTACCCAATGTGGCTTTCCAAACTTCCGGCGGAAAAATCGTTTTAATTGTGCTGAATGCAAGTAAAGACCAAAAATCCTTCAACATTAGTTATGAAAGTAAATCCGCTGTTACTTCGTTGAACCCGGGAGCAGTAGCAACCTATGTTTGGTAAGGCAAAATCTTCCCTGCTTAATTTTTTTTGTTAAACAATCCGCTTTTCAATAATTACTCCTTAAAAGACTATACTTTTTTATAGATTCTTCGTACCTTTGCGCCCTCTGAAGAAAGTATGCTGATAAGTCGGTTCGAAAGCACAGATTTTTAAGCAAAAACCTTGGAGAAAACGAATAAAAATTAATAATAAAAATAAAAACAAGCCAAATGGCCGATTTAAGATTTCAGAGAAATTTTGGTATTGCCGCTCACATTGACGCGGGCAAGACCACTACTACAGAGCGTATTCTGTACTACACGG
>DASTXM010000090.1:0-75604 GCA_035765495.1 Hanamia sp. | reverse complement strand
ACGACTTCTGTTCAGTCAACTTACATTACCGGAACATGGCCTTCAGGGCATGGAATTGTTGGCAATGGCTGGTACGACAGGGAAGATTGTGAAATAAAATTCTGGAAGCAATCCAACAAATTAGTGCAGGCAGAAAAGATTTGGGAGAAAGCAAAAAGGATGGATGCATCTTTTACATGTGCCAAAATGTTTTGGTGGTATAACATGTATTCGTCTGCTGATTTTGCAGTAACGCCAAGACCAAATTATTTGGCTGATGGTAGAAAAATTCCTGATTGTTACAGCCATCCGGCAGAGTTGCGCGATCGCCTGCAAAAAGAATTGGGCCAATTTCCTTTGTTTCATTTTTGGGGACCCGGAGCTGATATCAAATCCACACAATGGATTGCCGATGCTTCTGTTCTCACCGATCAATGGCACGATCCGACACTCACTTTGATCTATCTTCCTCATCTCGATTATTGCTTACAAAAGTTTGGGCCAGATGAAAATAAGATTGCAAAGGATTTGAATGAAATTGACAAAGTGGTTGAGCAGCTTGTCAGTTATTATCAATCCAAAAATGCCTCGATTATAATACTTTCAGAATATGGAATTGGTGCCGTTGACAATCCCATTCATTTGAACAGGATTTTACGCCAAAATGATTTGCTACAAATCCGTGTTGAAAGAGGTTTGGAACTTTTGGATCCCGGCGCATCAAAAGCTTTTGCCGTTGCTGATCACCAGGTGGCTCATGTTTACTTCAATGATCCTTCAGTTGAAAATAAAGTGCGGAAGTTGTTTGAAAATGTGCAGGGCATTGAAAAGATCCTCGATAAGGTTCAGCAAAAAGAATTTCATATTGATCACGAGCGAAGTGGTGATTTGGTATTGATGGCAGATGATCGCAGTTGGTTCACTTATTATTTTTGGTTGGATGATGCAGTGGCTCCTGATTATGCACGTGTTGTTGATATTCATAAAAAACCAGGTTATGATCCGGTTGAAATGTTCATGACTTCAAAGCTTAGAGCCGGTTATAAATTATTGAAGAAGAAAGCAGGTTTCCGGTATGTGATGGATGTGATACCGCTGGATGCGTCACTGGTAAAAGGCTCTCACGGAAGGATTGGAACCCCTCCGGGTCTTCATCCTGTTATCATTACCCACGACAGGTTGGATAAAAATATTTCTGCTATTGAAGTTGAAAAGGTGGTTGAAAAATATCTTTTTGCTTAAGTGAATTTCAAATCTGTTGGGAACAGCAAACCAACAATTTCAATATATTTTTATTTTCTGCTTGTTTAGATTTTTTCTTCCTGGCCTGTTGAAAAAAGCCCTAATTACTTTAGATTTGCAGCATTCATTCGGGTAGTGGCGCAGCCCGGTAGCGCACACGTCTGGGGGGCGTGGGGTCGCAAGTTCGAATCTTGTCTACCCGACTTTTTAGGTTAAATCAGTTTTGCTAAATTTTATCATTTTTTACGACAAAACCCCCGATTGTAAAGAGTTTCAAACAAAAAGTGTAAATTGATAAAGTCAAGCAAAATAAGATTAAATTAGGAAAAAAGGACAACCAAAAGGACAACAAATGTCTATGATTTTGGATTGCTTCGCGTATATTTGAATAATAAAATATGCGTGATGAAATTTAATATCAGGTTCCAGTTAAGACAAACGAATGCATCCAAGCCACAAAAGATCTATCTTAATTGCAGATGGACTGTTGGCAATGAAAGCCGAAAACCAAAATATTCAAGTAGTGCTAACCGCTTTGTTTATCCAACTGATTTTTCAATTCTACCAAAGAACTGGAATCAAAAAGCGCAGTCTGTGAGGTATATTAATTCCGAACCTTTTGCCTTCCAAATAAATAATAGTCTCAGATCTTTATACAATGCGGCTTATGCTACCTATGTAAAATCCAAGGAAGAAAATATTTTGCTGACCAAGGAATATTTAAAAAGGAGTTTGGATGAGGCCACTGGTAAAGCAATTGCTGGCAAAAAACTATCACTGTTTGAATTCATTGAAAAATATATTGCCGAATCTAAAAACAGAACAAATCCCAGGACAGGATTGAAAATAAGTTATCGTTCTATCCAGGAATACACTACTACCCTAAAAAATATCAAGGCCTTTCAACAGGAAAATCGGGAACCTTTGAATTGGATAAATCTTTCTGTAAATACTTTTAAAGATTTCCGCGACTACCTTACTACAGAAAAGGATTACGCTATCAATAATACTGCAAAACATGTAGATAATTTCAGGCAGTTTTTAAGAGAAGCTAAGGACGAAAAATATGTTTTTGATTATTCCATATTGAATAATAAAAAAATTGTTATTGCAAGAGAAGACGCCGTAAACGTGGTGTTGAATGAGGAAGAATTGAGCAGAATTGAGAAATTAAAACTAAGTGGAATAAAGGAAAAAGTGAAAGATTTATTTCTTATATCATGCTGGACAGGGCTTCGTATTTCTGACTTTACCAACATCCAGAGTCACAATATCAAACATAGGGAGGATAATGACTTTCTAGAAATATTTCAGAAAAAGACAGGCAGTAAAGTAGTTATTCCATGTTTCCAAATTGTAAAGGAAATCTTAAGAAAATGGAATGATAAACTGCCTTCAGTATCCGATCAGAAAATAAACATGCATTTAAAAGAAATTTGCAAGGAAGCAAGGATTAAGGAAACCGTTGAAAAGCAACAAACGAAAGGAGGAAAAAAGATAATTACAGTTTCTGAAAAGTGGGAATTTGTTACTGCGCATACTGGCAGGCGTTCCTTCTGCACTAACATGGTTAAGCGTGGCTATCCATTGAAGGCCATTATGCAGATCTCTGGTCACAAAAAAGAAAATGTGTTTTTGAGATATGTGGTTTTGACCCCTTTGGAATATGCAATGTTACTAAACAAACCTTTTATTCTACAATCCGAAAACTAAGACTATTTAGCAGCGGAAAGTAAGAGCGGAGGCAAAATTATAAATTTAAAGCTCCCTCGAAAGCCGGAGTTTTAAATTTTCCTTGTCGTTCAAAGTAAAAATCTTTGAAGTTTATTGCTTTACTCCAAAAAGCCATTTTCCTTTCTCGCTCGCTTCCGCCTTTATAAAGTTTCTGATGAAGTGGACTTTTCCGATCGGGCTAACATTATTTCGTTATACGTTAAGTTTAAAAAGAACGACAGCTTTTATCAATAATTAAGTGTAAATTGTAGTATTGTTTTTAATGTAATTCTGGGGGAAATCAAGGTAAAGCTATTCTGACGTGGCTTGTTGTAAAACAAGCATCCGATTATTTTCAAAACTATTAGATTAAAAATTTTGCAGCGCGTATATCTCACGCCCGTCTGTGCGATTTGATAACAACTGCAGCTCTAAACAATTTAATACAAAAAACTTTTTTTACACAATGTCAATTAAAATAAAGTTTGCGAAGGCAAACAATACTGATTTTTATACAACCGTTAATGCACGCGTAGAACAATATTTCACCAATAATAATTTATCAAAGAATGCAAATCGTTTGATGGTATTTAAAACTGTTTTTTACCTGTCAGTTTTTATCGGAGCTTTCCTTCTTTTGATTTTGAATTCGAACCCGCTTTGGTTTCAGTTTATGCTATGGATGGTTCTCGGATTTTTTACTGCGTTTATCGGTCTTAATATTTCGCATGATGCCATTCATGGTGCATTATCGCGGCGCAGGAAAATGAATAAATTGCTGAGCTACAGTTTTAACGTTATTGGCGCAAACGCTTATATATGGAGCATTATGCATAATATCGTTCATCACACTTATACAAATATTGAAGGCCACGATGAAGATATTACGTCTGTGCCTTTGTTGCGAATGTCGCCGCATCAACGATTGCGGAAAATTCACCGCTATCAATATTGGTATGCATTTTTGTTCTATGGTTTTGGCTCTTTATCCTGGGTATTTGTAAAAGACTATGTAAAGTTTTTTAAAAAGAAGATCGGTAACTATGAAAATAAAAAGCATCCCCGGGTCGAATACTTCAAATTGTTTTTTTTCAAGCTGGTGTATTATATGCTTTTTTTGGTGTTGCCGGTGATACTGATAAATGCCTTATGGTGGCAGATATTGTTGGGCTTTCTTGTATTGCATTTTTGCGAAGGAATTACGATGGCCATCATCTTCATGCTGGCTCACGAGGTGGAAGAAACGCAATTTCCGCTGCCTGACGAAAGAGGAAATATCATGAATTCATGGGCGGTTCATCAATTATACACCACTGCAGATTTTGGAAGGGGAAACAAGCTGCTGAGTTTTTTTTGCGGGGGCTTAAATTTCCAGGTAGAACATCATTTGTTTCCACGCATTTGCCATGTGCATTACAAACCTATTTCTGATATTGTTAAAGAAACCGCAGAAGAATATAGCCTGCGATACAATACCAATCATTCTTTCGGAGGAGCGATCAGATCTCATGTCCGCTTTCTTAAAAATTTGGGCAAAGAGGATAAAGGCGCTGCGGTTTAAACGTATGTATTATTGTCGTTGAAGATAAAAGCAAAGCCTAGCTGCTGTTTACACCTTTTCAAATACCAACCGGAAATGATCCATTGTTTCGTTTTCAAAACAAATTTTGTTAGGGCTTATTTTAAACACTTCCACCAGGTGGCGGAACTCTTTATCGAAAAAATATTTGGGCAGGAGAGAGCCATATAAAAGATATTTTTTCAAATTAAATTTCCTGAACTTCTTTCGCCATCTTTTTATCGTTTCTATATAATCGTACCTGCCGCTGCTTTTGGAAATCAGTTTAAAATAGGGCGCTGCATTCCGGATCACCTGCTCATCTCCGTAAGGCAACCACGAACCGGGAAATTGCTTCACCATCAAAGCCATTGCATACGAAGGCGAATTTTTATCAGCGTCCACGCTTACTTCCTCCAGCGGCATCATGTTCTTATCAAAAACCATTGTCTGCATGTAAAATCTTCCCCCCTTAGGTAAAAGATCTTTCAGTCCTTTAAAAAAATTATGATATACTTCATCCTGTTTGCCGTCCTTATATTCTTCGATAGAACAAAAATGTTCCAGGCCTCCGATACAGCTTACTGCATCAAATGTGCCAAAGTCTTCCGGTTTGATATATCGGCAATCCATAACATGAACATCCAAGCCGTTTTTTACACCCGCTGCCGCCTGGCCGGTAGATAAAGTAACGCCAGAACCGTTAGCCCCACGTGCGCTAATAAATTGAAGAAATGGACCCCAGCCACAGCCCATGTCAAGTACCTTGCTGCCATTTTTTATATTGAGACTGTCGGCAATAAAGGTGTGCTTCTGTTTTTGAGCCTCTTCAAGTGTCATGGAAAAATCGCCGTTAAACATCGCACCACTATAATCTCCCATTTCACCAACGCTTAGCCTGAATATCTCATCGATAGTGGTATAGGTATAATCAAGATCATTTTTGGAAGCCATTTTAAAATTATATTGTAATAACTATCTACAATGTACGCAGATTATTTGCATTAGTTTTCAAAAATTATATTAAGAGTTCTGTTAAACTCTCTTAATAGCTTTCACCTCAAGGTAGTATCGATTCAAAAGCGTGTGAAGTAAACCAGGAAAATTGTTGAATTTCTATTTTCAAAAATAAATGGCCGGAAAGAAAAATAAACAACCTTCCCGTTAATTTCATTTCCTATATTTATCACTACTAATTGTAACCAGATGATTCAAAGATTTTCTCTGCTATTCGTTTTATTACTTTCTTGTGCTATAGCATTTTGCCAGATACCGCTCGATCAATTTAAAATAACTTCTTCCTACACGTCTTTCCCTGACACAGGAAGAGCGAACGGCCATCTTTATCAAAATGTGTTGTACGATGCTGGCAACCATTATTCAGACAGTTCCGTGATCATCATCACTCCAAAGAATTTTGTGCCTAAGAAAAAAGTTGATATGATATTCTGGTTTCATGGTTGGAATAACAATATCGACACAGCTCTTATTGAGTACGGTCTATCGAGGCAGTTTGCGGAAGCGAATGTAAACGCAGTTTTGGTATTGGCAGAAACCGCCAAAAATTCGCCGGATAGTTACGGTGGAAAGCTGGAACAAAAAAAATACCTTTCATAGCCTGGTAAATGAGGTAATGCACAAGCTGGTAAGTGTGCACCTTATCAAACCAAAAGACCGCATTGGTAATTTGATCCTCGCCGGTCATAGTGGCGGTTACCGGGTGATGGCTCACATCCTGGAAAATGGCAATGTGCCTGTGAGTGAAGTCATCCTATTTGATGCGTTGTTTGCGAACAGAGATGAGTTCATGAATTGGTTAACTGCCAGCAAACATCATCGTTTTATCGATCTATACACCGATCACGGAGGTACGCTGGATGAAACGAAACTTATGATGAAACAGGTGAACGATGCGAATCTCCCGGAAGATTCGCTGGAAGAAGCGAATGTAACGCCTTCGGTTATACGCAATCATAGAATTGTTTTTATCCATACTCCTCATGAACATAATTTCATCATCCAGCACCCGGATAATTTTAAATTGTTTATCAGGAACAGCCCGTTTTTAAAAAAGCGAAAGTGACGTTTACAGTAAACAAATAAAAAATGATTTTTTTTTTGGTCATTTTCCATTTCTTTAAGAGAAATTCCTACAAATTTTTTTTCTCAAAGCCAACTATTTTGAGTTGCATTGCCACTATTTTAATGATCAGGATAACGGTGCGAATCCGGTTTGTAACAAATGGTAACTATTTATTAATGAACGAATAATCGTTAGGTAACCTGGCAGCGATAGTTTTGCGCTTCGATAGCCAAATGTGCGGCCATAACAATTGAAATAACTTCTCTCAAATAGTGTTAGTTTAAAACTGGGATTGTTTTTACCTTCCCTTTTTTTCAACAGCTCCTGCATGTCCACAGGTTTTTTTATCGCGGTCATAAATCCTGCTGCAAATTCGAGGGTGTCTTTTTCGGCAGGATTTAATTTGCGAAATTCAAATATGATCTTTTTTATCCTTCTTTTCTCGCCAGGGAGAGCGACGAAATGAAAATGTTCCGTCTGCCGATAAAAGGTAGTTATTACCTGGCAAGGGGAAAAGTCTCTCCGTTCCTCAGCGTCGGAGTTATTCCATCACTGGTAGAACTGGATACGGAGCACTCGGGCTCTAAACATCATGATTCGTACGTTTCCGCGCTAACCAGTATCGGGCCGGGCATACTGCTTGGAAAATTATACGTTGTCGTTTTTTATCAGAACAAAAAGGATTCTTATCAGGTGATGGCAATTACTTTAATTTTCAGCTGGGGTATTTATTTTAAAAATATTTTGCCTGGGATAACTTACGAAAAAAAACGTTTGCTCAAGGCGCGAGAGAAGACGAAGCAGTAAAACAACAAGAAATAGTTGCAAAACTGCTTGGCATCCTTGTGATTTTAGTGCCCGGCCGGTGGCGAATAAAAGATTGGGCCTATGCCGGTTTTTTCTTTGATTTGACAGGCGCCATTTATTCTGGTATTGCAGTTCGCGGGACCAGCGTACACTTTTCCGTTAACGACGGACCAACTGAGCAAATCACCGGAAAATAAGACGCGCCATGCGTTCGCAGTAATCTGCACTTACAATAATAAAATCATTGGCCACTGCGAATTAACCGTAAAAGAAAACTCTATTCATTTAGGCAGAATTTTAATCGGTGACGTTCGCCAAAGAGGACAAGGGGTCGGCCAGATAATTGTAGCTCAACTTTTGGAATTTGGATTTGCCAACTTCAACAAGCCTCTTACGGAATTGAACTTTTTTGACTGGAACATTCCAGCGATCGAATGTTACAAAAAAGTTGGCTTCACAATTAATCCTTCGATCAAAGCTGAAAGAAGAATAAACGCCAAAGCTTGGGTGGCTATTAATATGACACTCAGCAGACAACAATGGAACAGCAGTAGAGGATAACAATTAATACAGTCTTTGTTCTCTACCTAAGTTGATGAAACAAGAACCTAAATAATTAATTGCAATTGTCTTTTGCGTTACAAAAGTTATAATAATCTAACTCATTGAAATTTGCCCACCTGCGTCTTTTTATAATTCTCTCCATTTGTAAAACGAGGTCAATCTTTTATGAATTAAAGCCGACGTCTTTTTTAGTTACCTCAATCTTTCTTATATTCAACCACAGTTGGACAGAGACTTTAACAGATGCCTTGATTTCAGATTAATTGTTTAAAACGAATAAGTCCACAATTTTCGGCCAGGTTTTCTTCTAAGCCTGGATTAATCGGAAAGCGTCGCAAGGACGACCTGTCAGCAGACCGAAATTCTTTGTTCCGCGAAAACAAACCTTACAGTTTGACTCCTTGTTTTTTTACCCTAAAGAATATCAGTTATGAAAAAATTATTGATCGCTGCCTTAATTTTTCTATCTGCGCACAAAAATGCCCGGCAAAAGCAAAGTTGTAAACTTTGAGCTATTGCACGGGCATTGTATTATTAAATCGTTTTACTAAAAACCTTGTTATCTTTTAAAACTGCAAGCAATTGTTTCGCAGCTTCTTCAGAGGAGGCCGGGTTTTGACCGGTTATCAATAAACCATCCTGCACTACATACGAGGCCCAATCGTCTTTTTTAGAATAGATACCACCCTTCTCTTTCAATTTATCTTCGAGTAAAAAAGGCACCACATTGGTTATTTGAACCGACTCTTCTTCTGTATCGGTGAATCCTGTTACCTTTTTACCTTTTACAAGGGGCTCCCAGTTTTCATCTTTTACATTCAGTAAAGCTGAAGGGGCGTGACAAACAGCTGCCACCGGTTTATTAGTTTTCCAAAAAGTTTCAATCAGCCGGATTGAATCAGCATCGGTCGTAAGATCCCACAAGGGGCCATGGCCGCCGGGGTAGAATATAGCATCATAATCTCCTGCTGAAACTTGTGATAGCTTTTTTGTGTGGGCCAGTAAATCTTGCAGGTCTTTATCCTTGTCAAAACGCCGTGTGGCATCTGTTTGGCTGGCAGGCTCTGCACTTTTTGGATCGATGGGTGGCTGCCCGCCTTTGGGCGAGGCTATCGTAATATCGACGCCTGCATCTTTAAAAGTGTAAAAAGGAGCTGCAAACTCTTCTATCCAAAATCCGGTTTTGTGACCGGTTCCCCAATTCGCTATGCGACGTTAAAACCATTAATATTTTCACCGTTATATTTTTATGCACAAGTAAAAGTTCATTTAGTTTCCCTGTGTCTTTTGTGAAAGAAAATTAAGCAGGCATATAAATCGTTCCCATTTTGAAATTATTACAATTCAAAGAGTAGTACATCTGTTTTTATAATTTCTTTCGTTGGTAAAAAACTAATCTTTAATTACTGGTGACCGATCTTTTTCACAAGGAAGGAGTCTTTCTTAAAAAGTAAGCTATGTCTAAAAAAAACTGTTGTGCGACATCAGTGTGTTCAAGCGTACGCTCTCAAACTTTCGCATTATAAGCCTAAAGGACAAAGTGGAGCAACTGACACATCTGAAACAAGATTCGTGCTTTTATTGAGGTACCTTTGAAGATTGGAGCAGAACACCGATGGCACATGCTCCAGGCCTTGTTCACTAATCTCTCATTGTTAATTCAAACAAAAAACACCTTGAAATTGTATATTAAAAATATGGTTTGCATTCGTTGTAAGATGGTTGTTAGGGAAGAGTTAACGAAACTGGGTATTTCTTACACCACAGTTGACTTAGGGGAGGCAGACATCGTTGAAAATATTTCCACAGTGAAGCAACAACAACTCAAAGCAGCATTGCTCAAAACAGGACTGGAGTTGATTGATGATAAAAAGAGTGAATTAATTCAAAAGATAAAAAATGTGATTATTGAATTGGTGCATTACTCTGAAGAACCGTTGATAATAAATTTCTCGTCATACCTGAGCCAAAAGTTAGATTATGATTATACTTATCTCGCTAATCTTTTTTCAGAAGTGCAGGGAACCACTATTGAGCATTTTATGATTGCCCACAAAATTGAGCGGGTAAAAGAATTGCTGGTCTACAATGAATTAAGCCTGACTGAAATTGCTTACCAGATGCATTATAGCAGTGTTGCCCATCTTTCCGCGCAATTTAAAAAAGTGACAGGCCTCACGCCCACGCATTTTAAAGAAATTAAAAACAGGAGGCGTTCCATGCTTGAGGATGTGTGAATCATGTAATGTTTTCACACATTTATATAACACTTATCAATCGGGTACTGCTCATCTTTGCAGGATGAAAAATACTGGTAACCATAAGACCGAAGGCTATGTAACGTCTGGCAGCGCAGAAGTTGAAAAAGCTATATCTCTTATCATTGTTGAAATTATTGAATACCTGCCGAACTCTGTAGTCAGCAAAACCATTCTTAAGAAATTGACCGGAAACGTAAGCGTAATGTCTTTTGATACGGGCGAGGGTTTGTCTGAAAAGACATCTCCTTTCGACACGTTCGTGCAAATCATAGAGGGAAATGCAAATATTGTAATAAATAAAGTTGCCAACCTGCTCCAAACAGGCCAGGGAATTATCATTCCGGCAAATGCCTCCAACCTTATAATGCCAAACGGAAAATTTAAAATGATTTCAACAGTTATTAAAAGTGGATACGAATAAACACAAGCCTGGCAAACTATATAGCAAGTCACAGTGCATAGTATGAAGGCTCTTTAATTTTAAAAACATTTATGAAGAATAATTGGTATGTAGTATACACAAAACCTGGCTGTGAAAGAAAGGTATCTGTATTACTTACAAAGAAAAAGATGGAGATTTATTTCCCATTAAATCATGAAAGGTCCCGTTCTTTTTTTCTGAGGAACAGGATTATTGAAGTTCCTTTATTTAAATCCTATCTATTTGTAAAGACAACAGAAGTTGATATTACAACTCTCTGTAAAACGATAAAAAATATCGTAAGCATTCTTTTTTGGATGTCCAAACCTGCAATAATAAGTGATGATGAAATCTTCGGAATCAGGGAGTTTATAATTAATCACCGGGAAATCACGTTAGAAAAGTTGAAGGTGAATTTAGAAATACCGCGACAAACTATGGATGTCACTTCTTATTTAATCGATGGAGGAGTTTTGATAGTAAAACACAACACAGGCAAACTGAATTTGCCATCCCTTGGTTTTACACTGATAGCAAACGTGGAAGAGGAAGGTTTTATAGGTACAGGAATAAAACCTGGCATAATGGGGCCGTTTGTGCAAATATAAGCCCGTATTTAATTTCAGCAGTTAAACTTCCTTTTGTCGCATCCGGTTTGTGAAAAGCCACAACGCAATCTTTAATATGCTTTTTGCCCTTTTATTTACTGCTGCCCCTTTGCAATATATATCTTCTCCTTGCTTTTTTTTATTAAACTTCATCTGTTTATGAGAAAAAGTGTGAATGATGTAAGCAATTGATGAAATTGTATAACACTTAATCCCTTAAAAGCTTTGACCTTCGCAACATCCGATTTAAAAAAAGTAAAATAAAAATTTAAAATGAAAATAAATCATATAAATAATCGCTCCACCCGTTTTATCCCCGTGGCCATTCTGCTGGTTATCGCTTTTATGCTCCCTTCATGTGCACATAAAATGTCATTTCAAACTTCGAGTGTGGTTCCGGCTGCCAAGGGCTTCGTGAAAGTGAAGAAAAATCAAAATAACAATTACAACATCGATTTAAGTGTAATGCACCTTGCTGACCCATCAAGACTTGATCCGCCAAAAAAGCTATATATCGTATGGATGAATACAGAGGCCAACGGAACCAAGGAGGTGGGACAGTTGACAACTTCAAACAGCTTGCTTTCAAAAACCATGAAAAGTTCCTTACAAACTTCGGTACCTTTCCAACCAACCGGTTTTTTTATCACTGCGGAGAATGACGCGAATCCCCAGGATAACTCCGGCCAGATGATACTACAAACAAATTGAAAATATTGAATTCCCCTAGGGCACGATCATGTACCTCAGGCCAACCCAAAGGAAATAAGATCAGTGACAATTCCGGAACGGTCTGAAACGCAACGCTACTCAATTTATGCATCAGAGTAAACCGATAAAATCAACTTATTTTTGTTAAGCTTTCTAATAACCCGTTGCTGCGATCATCTCCAACGGCAAATTGATATCTGCAATTATTTGTCTTCTAATACTTTTATTAACCTACCTTACGCCATCATTAAATAGTGCGATGTCATTAACAGTTTCCCGGACTAACTTGAGACTTAACCCGGATTATAAAAAAGTAATTGCGAGGTTCCTTAATACAGGTGACGCACGTTCATTGCTGATCATACAAAAGGTATTAGAGCTGAAACCTGGTGAAGCAGCAACGCTTCTAACCGATATTTTGATAGATTTTGACAGCAGGTATAAGGACACCAGGGCGATCTTTCTCAAACATTTTAATTCAATAAAATACTTGCTTACTGATGTTGAGTTCGAAGGAATAAGCGAAGAAAGAAAATTGCTATTAGGCGCTTATTTCACTATGGAATACTCCATTGAAGCCGCTGCACTTTTTAATCCATCCATCGTAGCAGACCCTGATCAGGCTGGTGTAGCAAAAGGACATAAAAAAGTAATTGTAAGTTTAAGGGCAACGGGAGAAAGCCATATCTCCTCTATGGTTTTCAGAAGGGGCGTATTGGATGAAAACGCAAGGATCAGCCTTGAGCCGGCTGGTAATTTTTTAAGTGAAGGGGAAGTGACCCAGGAAGAAAAAGATAATAAATTGACTTTTCGCACCTTACTGGATCAACTGGAATTGCCACCAAAAGTTAGTTCTTCCATACTGGACCAGCTTAAAGATTTTTTTTCCTATAGAGAAATGGAAGTCGTTTTAAAAAATGCATTATCTGCTATTAAATTACCGTCGAAAGAGAAGAGTATAAAGTATAACATCCTCGATATGGTAAGCAGCGGTTATGAGTTGCATTTTGCTTCGGATTCTTTGATATCGGAGCGTGTCATTTTTCCTGTAACTGCTGTTGAAAAAAATGGAATAGAAGATGCGCGATGGGTAAGGTTTGCAGAAGACGACGGCACCTTCACTTATATCGCCACTTACACTGCTTATAACGGTAACTCAATCATGCCACACCTAATAACAACCACTGATTTTTTAAACTTTAAAATAGCTGCTTTAAGCGGTAAGGCAGCGGTAAATAAAAACCTGGCGTTATTTCCCCGGAGGATAAACGGTCGTTATGCCATGCTATCAAGAATTGATGGTGTAAATAACTACCTCATGTATTCAGATGATTTGTATGTTTGGGAAGAAGCGATTTTGCTGCAGGAACCCAAATTTCCGTGGGAATTTATACAGATTGGCAATGCCGGTTCACCTATTGAAACAGATAAAGGTTGGCTGGTTATAACACACGGCGTGGGTGCTATGCGCAAGTATTGCCTCGGCGCAAGCCTGTTTGACATAAATGATCCTTCCATAGAACTGGGACGTCTAAGGGAACCATTCCTTATTCCTAATGAAGATGAAAGACATGGATATGTGCCAAATGTTGTTTATTCGTGCGGCTCCATCGTCCATGGCGATAAATTGTTGGTTCCTTATGCCATATCTGATCATTCGTCTTCTTTTGCCACTATTCCATTAGCGGAACTTCTCGACGAGATTCTCGGCAATAAATAACTAGGTGCGCGGCCTGCAGCATTGTCAATAATTTTGTTGTACAATTTAATATAGTGGAGTGCCATTTCACGACTGCTAAATTTTTGCAAGGCGTGTTTGCGACAGGTATTCCTGTCCAGGTTTTTAATTTTGGTTACCGCATCAACCGCCTTCTCAATATCGTCAACTATAAAACCTGTTTTTGAATCAACAATTAATTCTTTCATAGCACCACGATTATATGCAATCACCGGCGTGCCACACATCATAGCTTCTGCAACGCTTAAGCCAAACGGTTCCTCAAAACTTATAGGATGCAAAAGTGCGGACGCATTGCCTAACAATTCATTTCGCTGCTGCGGACCGGCATTGCCCAGGTATATAATGGAAGTAGAATTTATAAAAGGTAGAACCTTTTTATTGTAATATTGCTGATCTTGTATAAGCCCGCAAATGAACAGTCTTTTCTTTGAATGTAAGGCTATTTGTATGGCCTCATAAGTACCCTTGTCAGGGTGAATTCTTCCAAAATATAAAAGGTAATCTCCCTCGCCTGTACCAAATGAAAACTGCTGCTCGTCCAGTCCGTTATAAACTGTATCAATATAATTTAGGGCGGGATGCCTGTCACTGTTACTGATGGAAACATAATAAGAATGCGTATTGTACTTTTTATACACAGGCACAATTTGCTGTGATGAAAAACCGTGGATGGTTGTTATAACCGGTGTATTTATAAGTTTACTATAAGCAAGTGGAAGAAAATCGAAATTGTTATGGATGATATCAAATGAAGAAGCTTTTTCCATCAAATTGGCTATGTGAAGGCATTCAGCAACTTTTGCATCAGCAGGATATTCACCGGTTGGTTTATCAATAACTGCATCAAGCGTTGCGCTGGTAATTGAATCACCGGTAGCAAACAGCGTAACTTCCATTCCCTCTTTCACAAGTGCTTCAGCAAGTACCGAAGCTACCTGTTCCCATGGACCATAGTTTCGCGGCGGCGTTCTCCACGTTACCGGGGATAAAATAGCAACTTTCATTTTTTCAGCGATGCGGTAACAATAAGGTGTGAAATCCAGTAAGCAATAGTGCTTTCTGCTCCCTGGTTCTGGTTAGTGCCCTCGCTATGCAAACCGTCTGCACAACCTCCCGTCGACGGATCATATAATGAAACGCCCAGGTCATTTTTACCGAGAAACCATTGGAAGCTTTGATACATACGCGTATGATACTTCGTATCGCGTGTTAAGCGAAAAGCCTGTTGATACATTAACACCATAGCCATTATGTCAATACCTTGCTGGTCAAACGTGGCGGCCAGCCCTGCTCGCGGATACCAACCGTCGTTTCCTACCGGGCTTACTATATTATCATGAAAAACCTTCGATTCTAAAAAATGCATAGTTTCCAAACCAATCAATAAATAATCCTCATTACCTGTAATTTCATAAGCGTTTAATAAAGCAAGTGGCAGTATCGCGTTATCATAAGTTAGTATCGGTTCAAACCAATGCCAGTTATTTGTTTCATTTTCTTCGTATAGGTGCATCATCTTATTGGCGAGCTTTGCGACAAGGTTAGCTTTTGTATCGTCAGGATAATTAAACTTAGTAAATTGGCAAAGTCCGATGATAGAATTAGCAATGCCGCGGATAGAAACCAGTGTATCGATATGCGGTATTGCTTTATTAAAAATGCCTATCCCTGTTTTTACCAATAAACTCGTAGGTCCCTCATTTATAAGAAAGCCAAGTGCCATAATTGTTCTTCCAAATGAATCTTCTGAACCCCGGTCCTCGACAGCAACCTTGGTATAATCCATAAAATTTTGAAACTCGCCACTTTTTGTTTGCATGTAATGCACGTAACTTAAATAAACCAGCAGGTTGGGTAAATCCCCTTTTGGTAAGTTTGCTTTTAGGGCAAATACGGATAACAATAAAGCACGCGAATTATCATCTATGCAATAGCCTTCTTTCCTGTTAGGAATGCTAAAAATGGCATGTTGAATGATACCTGTATCATCAGTTAAATTGCGGATGTGCGCAAAATTAATTGCTGGCATTTTGCCTTCAAATTTGACTTTGGTTACCGGTTTTGTTAATTGCGCTGTTGACATAATTTAATTTAAAGGCTGTTTTGTGTATCATATTGGGGTGAAGCATCGGCAGGCGACAGGTTCATTCCTAAAATTTTACTGAATAATTGTACATGTTTCTTACCTACTTTTTCCCAGGTAGTGTTTCTTGTTTTGGCTCGTGCGTTGGCACTCATTTCTTGTTGCAATCCATGATTTTGTAAAATATTTATTGCATTTTCTGCAAGTTCGTCGGGACTATTCGTTTTGAGAATCACACCGCTGCTTTCGTCCAGCATTTCCGTCGCTAACACAAATAAGTTAGAAATGATGGGACAACCGGAACTCATTGCATAAACAAAAGTACCACTCACCGCCTGGTGAGGATCTTTTGAAGTAAAAAGATATACATCCGTTAAGGCAAGGTATTCCATCAGGATGTGCGTTGGAACGTATTCGTTGATCAATCTTACGTTTTCCTGCAGGCCGTTATCAACGATCAATTGTTTCAAATAACCCCTGTACGTTTCTCCTTCTTTTTCTATAAGGTTAGGATGGGTTTGTCCGATCACCAGGTAAATTGAATCAGGGAGCGCTTTGCTAATTTCCTTCATTGCCAAAATACCTTTTTCAATTCCTTTATTAGGACTTAATAACCCGAAAGTGGTAAGCACCTTTCTTTTATTAAGATTGTATTTTGATTTTAATTGATTTACATTGATGGTGCTATAGGCATGCGTTCCATGGGGGATTATCATAAGTTTATCATCGCTCAGGTTATAATCTTCTTTCAATATGGCGGCTGAATTTTCCGTCATCACAATCAACTTATCAGCAAGCAATGCAATTGATTGTACCACTCTTAACATTTTGGCTGTAGGTGGTGGAATCACTGTATGGAAGCGGACGATAAACGGCTTTTTGATTAATGATAAAAACCCGAGCAGATAATCACCTAATTCTCCACCGTATAAGCCAAATTCATGCTCGATGCAAAGGAGTTTTATCTGCGGATCGTTATTGATTGCATGAGCAGTCTGCAGGCAGGAATCTAAATTATAGCTGTCCATAAATAATCCTACTTTATCTTCATACAGTTCCCTGTTCAATTTTTTTTCCAAAGCGCAAACGCTTATTGTTGTCTCTCCTGAAATTTCCCGGTTGATGGCTTTTATCAAATCATTGGAAAAGCTGGCAATACCACATTTTTTTGGAGGATAGGTGCTGATAAAAAGTATTTTTGTTTTAACGGCTGTTGTTGACATAGTTTTTCTATTATAATTTATGCTTCAAAATTTAAAATCAGTTGCAAGTCAAGTTCTAACAACAAGCATGCGTACAGATTTTTGCGATTTGCTAACAGTAGAGATAAAAGCAGTTATGTAATCAGAGAAATAAAAAGAGGAACTTATCCTGAGGATCTGAAAGCATATAAAGATAGTCTATTTAATCGGCGCCGGCGTAATTGTTTTTTTTGCAAGCCTTCGGGAACATCAAAACGCAGTAAAATAACAAATTCCCAAAAATTATTTTGCTCCTCTCCTTAAATCTGATATATCAGAGGCAATGACGGCTTTTGATTTTGAGCTGAATCAGAGCTGCCGATATTGTAGAAAAAGTTAACACTATAATAAAAAAACTCCTGTAAAATCTGGACCTGAACCAAAAACCACCAAACCAATTGATTCGTAACGTTTCTGCCCTGTATATCTTTGTTCCAGAAGTTGATTGAGGTTCAACAATCATTAATCATCCCGATAGCAATCGGGGACCAAATCCATTGAAAAGAGCCGTTCCTTTAATCCAGGAAAAACCAATAAATCCGATATCAGTCAACTTCTAATTTTTTTTGAACCAATATCTTGAGAAAGACATTTATACCTATTAAAACCAGGCGGTAACGACCTTAAAAATGATTCAAAACCTGGTTTGGGCATCCGGCTACACGATAATTGTGGCCATTAATGCACAACTCCTAAAGAAAAAAATACAAAATTAATAACTACTATTCCTTACTATTAAGACTCCTGACTATTAAGACCTCAAAAACTTTGCATCTCTAATTTGAATAAGATGGTGAAAGTACTTTCGTTGGTCGTTAATGAGTAACGTAAATGTTTAAGAGAAGTAAAATCCTGGGCATGACAGATATGATTATTTGGTGGCTGTTCTTGTTAATTTTCACTTGACTGAATGTATAGATAATTAATCAGCCTTAACCTCATTTTACTGTAGTTTAAGGTAAATCTTGAAATGCCTTGATCCATTTGTTAATAAGCCTTTATCCGGACGTGTTGAATATTGAATGCTGTATTTACTTTATAATCAGTTTTACTAATTTCGTTTTTGGAATTTCAATTGTGAACAAGAAAATGTAGAAGTATGAATGAAACACCCATGCTGTTTCCAATAACTCCATCTGAGTTCTGGAAACAAATCAAAATGATCATTGAAGATGCAATTGCTGAAAAATTAAACCAGCAAAAGATCTCTCCTCCAACCCCACACCTTCCTGAGAAAGCTTTACTAAAAGCATCTGAGGTATGCGCGATCTTCCAGGTCTCCAAGCCAACGCTTTATGAATGGTTGAAACAAAAGAAACTGAAAAGTTTTAAGATTCATTCACGCAGGTATTTCACCCGTGCAGACATCGATGATCTCATTGCAGGAAGAAACAAAAGCTAGAAAAATAATCTTTAAAAAGTGTGTGATGAACTGTGAGCAAGCCAATCAAATGGACCTGGTGGATTACCTTAATTCACTGGGGTATCAGCCTCAGAAAATAAGAGGATCAGATTACTGGTACTTATCTCCTTTCAGAGATGAAAAAGAACCTTCATTTAAGATCAATA
Source organism: Hanamia sp. (assembly GCA_035765495.1). Taxonomy (GTDB): domain Bacteria; phylum Bacteroidota; class Bacteroidia; order Chitinophagales; family Chitinophagaceae; genus Ginsengibacter. The sequence continues at coordinate 57,023 of DASTXM010000090.1, read as the reverse complement.
GAAATAAAAATGTATGGTATGATCATGGCCCTGGTAAAGGAGGAAAACTAATTGATTTTGCAATGGAATTTTATCGCTGTGATGTAAGTGAAGCATTGCAAAAAATTTCCTTTTTTCACCCGCAAAATGATTTTAAAAACAAGCTGGTCAGACCGCAGTTCCACTTGCCTAAAAATTCTGTAGCTGATAATAAGGATGCAAGAGAAACTGCTATCAAGATAATAGCCGCAAAGCAGCCCATCCGGGACCTCATGCTTTGCCGCTATTTATGGCAAAGAAGAATCGATAAAAGTATTGCTGATCATTATTGTTATGAAGTCCATTTTACGAACGCAAATACTAATAAAATATATAAAGCGATAGGCTTTAAAAATAATGCGGGAGGATATGAATTACGCAATGAATATTTTAAAGGCAGCAGGTCTCCCAAGTATGTTACTTACCTCGATAATGGAGCAAAAAATATATCTGTATTTGAGGGCTTTTTTGATTTCATGAGTTATGAAACTATGAATAAAAATCAGCGGGAGGATATTACTAGTCTGCCAGACCGGCACATGAATTTTTTAATCCTGAACTCTCTATCCTTCTTTGAAAGAAGCCTCCTGTTAATGGAAAAACATCAGCAGATTCACCTGTTTTTAGATCATGATAACGCCGGAAGAAAATGCACCAACCTGCCCTTAAAAAGATCACTGAAGTTCAAAGATGAAAGCAAGTTGTATACGGGATACAAAGACCTCAATGAATGGATGATGAACTTCGGAAAATTGGAAAAGAAAATATATGTCGCTCAAAAAAGGGGGAAACACCTCTAATCATTTCTATTAGCAAGCGGTGTTTTTGTGTTACAAAAACGCAGCTTGCTTTTTCTCCCGTTGGTCGCAAAAGAATATTACAGAGGACATGACAAGTGAAGCAATGAAAATAAAGCAAAAGAACGGAAGGCCAAAAAAAGCTGTTAAGAAGGAAATTGTAAGAAGCATCCGATTTTCAAAAACAGAATATTTTATTGTCAAACAACAGGCTTCTAACTCGGGATTAAAAATTACTGTGTACATCCGCAAGATGGCTTTGCATGGTAAAATTATCCCAAGATTAAATGAAGAAGAAAGGCAAATTGTCAGGCAATTAATAGGTATGGCGAAAAACTTAAACCAGCTAGCAAAGATAGGACACCAGGAAGGATTTATTACCGCGGTATTGATGTTTGAAAAATATAAAAACTTTATGGATGAACTGCTCAACAAACTAAAAAGAAATGATTAGTAAAGTAGTCATAGGAAAAACATTTTACGGCGCCTGTAGGTATGTGTGCATGGATAAAAAAAGAGCGGTGGTTTTGGACTCAGAAGGTGTAAGGGATTATGATTACAAGCTCATGGCTAAAGATTTTGAATTGCAGCAATCCCTGCGAGGTTCTCTTACCAAAGCAGTCTTTCATGGCATCATCAGCTTTTACCCGGGTGAAAAAGTTGAAGATAAAATGATGGCGAAAATAGCGAGAAAATACCTGATAGAAATGAAGATTACCGACACGCAATTTGCGATTGTAAAACATATTGATAAGAATCATTCTCATCTGCATATTCTTGCCAATTTGGTAAACGATAAAGGAGAGGCAATTAAAGATAGCTGGATAGGATTAAGAGGAAAAAAAGTTGCACAGAAACTCACCAAAAAATATGGCTTGAAAGAAGCTGTTTCAAAAAACCTCTCGTTAACAAACCTTGAGGCATTAAATGAAAGAGAAGCGAATCGTTACATCATTTACCAGGCTATTTTAGAGAAGCTACCATTGTGCAAAAGTCTTGTTGAATTAAAAGAAAAATTAGCCAAAGAAAAAATTGAAATATTATACAAATACAAAGGTCAGACAGATGAATTGCAAGGTATCAGTTTTAAGTTAGGCGATTATCAATATAAGGGAAGCGAGATTGACAGAAAATTCTCCATCAACAATCTTCGAAAAATATTGCAACGAGAGCAAGCGGAGAAATTGTTTAAATCACCACAATATTTGTGGTATTCGAAGAATGTCTCTGAAAATAAAAAACTGGAAATCAACAAGTCGTTGAACAAAGAACTGCGTATGCTCAATGAATTGATAAGGCCTGAACAAAATGATCAGTCGTTAGTTCCTGATTGGAGATTACGAAAGACAAGAAAGAAGAAGTCGCGCGGCTTGCGTAGTTAAAATAAAGAATGATGAGTGAAATATTATTACAGGCAATTGTAGAAAAACTGGAATCACTGGAAATTGCTTTATTAAAACAAGGTAGTTCAGGTAATGATGAAGAATTAAAAGCAGCAGTCAAATCGATTCAATCTTTTTTCATAAAGTTCAATGCCGTATGCGATGCAAACAATAAAAAGATACACGGCTTATCTAAAGAGATACAAGCATTGCAGGAGACCAACAACCAGGTAAGACATACCCATCATTTTCATAAGCACGTGTGGATCTCCGTTAGTCTATTTATCATTTCTTTATTGCTTGCTTACGGATGGGTTAACTGCAGTAACGAAAAGAAATCGTTTGAAGCAAACGACATGAAGTATAGGTATTGGAAGGCAAATGGCAATGCCAGTTTATTAAGAATCATTTATCATACGGATAGCTTATACAATCTTAATGAAGAACATTTCAAAAATGAAGTTCTGCAGACAGAACGCAAAATTGACGAGCAGGAGAAAGTGCAACGGCTGGAAGGCGAAAAGAGAAAAATGCTCGAAAAATGAAGGGTTGTTATGTGAAACTGATTATACTCTTTCTAAGTTTAAAGGTACAACCGAAATATTTGATATAAAGTTAGAAAATGACATTATAATTTAAATGTTGAGGAAGAATTATAAATTTGAGTTGTACGGAAGTTTTAATTTCATGCTCAACTGAAAGACTAAAATAGTGCTAGTAAGTATTTAGTGTCGTTAAGACATAAGCGATAATCACGGCAAAAAAAAGACAACCAAAAGGACAACAAAGAGGGTTGGCAAAAACATATAAACATTGTACCACACTGAGTTTCATGTGTTTTTTAAAAAATCTTGTCTACCCGACATATTCAAGATTTAAAAATTTCAAAAAAAGCCTGTAGACTAAATCGTTTACAGGCTTTTTTAATGAACAAAAATTTGTACCGTTTGCATCTTTATTGTAAAGAGATTAATAGCCTGCTTTTTACTTTGGGCAATATGCCTTTTCTTCTCTTGTAGATCGGCTTTTGTTCTCCGCAATTATCTTGTTACAGGAAGACCCGCCTCATTCCAGGCTTTTAATCCTCCATCCAGGTGTGCAACGTTTTCATAACCCATTTCCTTTAAGGTTTTGACAGCCAGAGCTGATCTTCCCCCGGATGCGCACTGGAGTATCAACCTTTTGTTTTTATCAAATTCCGGTTTGTGATAAGGCAGTGAAGAATCTGCATAAAACTCAAGCATACCCCTGGGAGCGTGAAGTGCTCCTTCTATTTTGCCATTTTGATATAGTTCTTCACTTTCACGGATGTCAATAAGGATGGCATTATTTTTAGAAATTTCCTCCTTTACCTGTTCCGGACTTAGATTTTCAATTTGCTGTTTTGCTTCTTTGACTAATTCGACTGCTGATTTTGGCATCTTTGTGTTTTTTAAGTTTGATAAAATAACCACCCAGGTGAATGGCTCGTGGATTAGATCTGAGCACAAATTTGCACTAATTGGAAGAGGCGAATTGGTAACATTGTTACCTTTCTTTGTAACATTTGTTACAAACTTCTCAGGAGTTTTATCTGGTTGCGATAGAGAAGAAGCTTTTTCTCGTTTTCAAGCTTTTTGAGAAGGCGGGAAATTACGACCCGGTTGGTTCCAAGCTCATTTGCAATTTGCTGATGGCTTATGTTGATCAACGACGATGATCCTATTTTCGATTTTTCTTTTAAAAACGTTACCAGGCGATCGTCCATCTTCTTAAAACTAACTTCATCCACACTTTTTATCACCTCCATAAATTCATTCAGAATCGTTGACAAAACGAATTTTTTCCATGAATAATAATTGGTCATCCAATCGTCCATCACCGTTACGGGTACGCAAAGCAGAGAACCTTCTTCTTCCCCTGATCCTTTTACAAGGCTGGATTGGCCCATCATTCCACAAGCAAAAGTCATTGCGCAACCTTCACCTTCACGCACATAATACAATAACATTTCCTGACCGTCTTCATTAATTCGTGTTACTTTCAATATACCTGATAAAACAATTGGCACCACGGTGATCGGGCTTCCAACTTTCAGCATCGTTTGACCGCTGTTCATTTCTAAAACCATCGAATTTTTTTCTAATTCCTTACACAAAGAAAGCTCGAAGACTGATGAGAACCTTTTGACAATTTCAGGAATATCTGCTTGCATATTTATTAAATTGAGTCAGCTGGTGATCATTGTAAACTCATGAAGTAATTTTCATTTACTAATTTAATAAAACAATAATCGAAAATATCAACTATGGAAAAATATGGATGAAATATTTTATACCGGCACATCAACAATGATTTCGGTGCCATTGCCGCGAGAAGATCTTACATGCATTTTCCCTCCAAACAATTCAGCTCTTCGTTTCATATTAGCAAGGCCGATGCCGCCTTTTGTGGTGTGCAAATCAAAACCTTTACCATTATCTGCAATTCGCATTTTCAATCTTTGCCTGCACGAGGAAACTGTAATTTCGATTACAGTACATTCAGCATACCTCAATATGTTTCTGAGTTGTTCCTGCAAAATGCGATAAAGATTTAATTGCAAATCTGTGTTCAAACGCTGGCTCCTTTCACAGAAATCGAAATGCATGTACACTTTACAAATGCTTCTTACATTAAAACTTTTTAATAGCCCCTGGAACGCTTCTTCAAGTGTAGTATTATCAAAGAATGCAGGTGCGAGCCGGTGTGAAAGATTCCTTATCTCTTGGGTAGCCAGTTTTATACCTTTCATAGATTGGTCATACAATTCAAGCTCCGGTCCGGTTAATGAATTTTTTAAACGGCTCAGGCTAATGCCGGTGGCAGCAAGAACCTGGCATACATTATCATGAAGTTCACTCCCGATTTCAAATCGTTCATCCTCCTGCGTCTTTATAATGGCTTTGGTTATCTGGTGATTCATCTTCCGATTTGACCTGGCAATCTTGATGATATTGATCCCAAGCAAAATCATTACAACGATCAAAATGCCACTTATCCAAAAATTGATTTGTGTGATGGTTGCCAGGCGGTTTTCAGCCAAAGCAATTCTTGCCTGATCGTTTTGTTCGCTTTGGTGTAATAATGCCTTGTTCAATTGGCTCACTTGTGCATACAACGGAATAAGTTCCGCTTTATAAAAACCTACTGACTCATGTGGATTTGATTTTGTTATTCTTAAGAGATAATCAGTTTTGTCCTTCTTCTCAACGAACAAATTCTTTAGCTTTTCAAATAAGTTCAATTCAGCCGAACCTTTTAATAGCTTTGAAGTTTCATTTAAACTTTTATCAAAGCTTCTTATTGGATCTTTAATGAGCTGGATATGCTTTTCTTCATGTGCAGGTGAGGAGACAAAAGCCTCCAAGGTTTTTTGTTCATCCTGGTTATACGTATAAAGGTTGAAAAAAGCTGATTGCCTTTGTTGAGTGTTGCTTATAATGTTTAATAGTTGCTTGCTCGTGGAGCGCATTTTCCAAAACTGAACATTCTTCGCTACAACGAGCAAAACAAATAACGCGGCATAAGAAATTGTAAGGCCCCAAAGTGGAGAGTGACTTTCATCTCTTTTCATCTTATATAATAATTTGCCGAAGTGGGAAAAGTTCGAAAAAGATGCAAAAGTTTTTAAATATGTATTTTATTTAAAAGCTTTATTTTATGGAAGAACGATAAATCGGTAGATATAGTATAATTACGATAAAATTTTCTCAGGATTACAAAAAAGACCGAAGAAAGAAGGAATTTCTTTTCACTAAGGTTCAATAAAGCGCTGTTACAGTGAACCAACAAAACTTAGAGAAATTTTTTTGGGAGGAAGAACTGAAGGTATCCAAAATATTTGTTGAAAACTGCACGACTTATAGAGTCAACAACAGAAATATAAGTTCCAAATTTTATTTCTAATTTCTTCATCTAAATATTAATTAATTCTGGCATGCCTATTGTCGCACATTTCAAAAAGATGGACATGCCCGACAATAAAAATAATAGAGGAAAAAGCGATAGGAGCAGGATTGACATTTCTGAACCTTACGAACTTGAATATTGGAAAAAACGGCTTGGAATTACCACTGATCAATTGAAAAGAGTGATTGAAAAGGTAGGGCCGATGAGCAAAGATGTTGAGGCTTACCTCGCAGATATGAAGTAATTTCAATCCCAATTCAAAAAAGGTGATACTCAAGCACCGTGGGAGTATTATGCATTTACTGTTACCCTTTGATGAATACAATTTGAGAACAGAATAATTCTGAAGTTTAGACGAAGAATTTTGTTGTTGATACATTTGCTTTTCTTATTCCATTTTACAATTGCCAATAAACCATAACCTGTTATGCCATTGAAAGTCCTGCTTACCTGTATCGGAATTTTTTTCCTCAGGCCTGCTATCCTCATCGCACAATCTGATTCAATTGCTGTTGTTGACAGTCTTGCACAACTTTCTCTTGAACAGTTGATGAACATTAAAGTAGTTACAGCCGCAGGATTTACGCAAACTGCAAGTGAGGCACCTGCAACTATCCGCGTGATCACGGCGCAGGAAATTAAAGACAGGGGATATGAGCAATTGCAGGATGCCCTCAGGGATATTCCGGGGATTGATATGATCCATATTAACGGTTATTCTCCTACACTCATCTACTTCCGCGGCATGTATGGCGCAGAAAATCTTCGTGCACTTTTAATGGTTGATGGAATTGTTGAAAATAATATTTTGGGAACAAACGATATGGCGGGTCCAGCTTACAGTCTTCATAATGTTGAGCGGATCGAGATCATCTGGGGGCCTGCGTCGGCTCTTTATGGAGCCAATGCTTTTGGTGGCGTCATAAACATAATCACCAAAAAGGGCGCGCAGATTGATGGATTGGAAGCAGAGCAGGGCGTCGGAAGTTTCAATACTACTTTTGAAAAGCTAACAATGGGTATACGAAAAGGCAATTGGGAATTTTCCTTAGCGGGTACACTTTATAATTCCGACGGACCCAAGTTTACAAACAGGAGTCCTGATTATTCTGCTTCCTTTGTTGATAATGCCCGTTCATTCAATGGCGAAATAAGTTATTATGCAAAAAGAGCAAAGACAACTTTGGGCTATCGATTTTACAGAACACCGATGGGCTACGGTACTTTCTTCAACAGTGCAACAAAAATATTCGGATTGCCTTCGCAGGGGTATGATAATTTAGGAGTTATCGGACTTTTATCTGGAAATGTGAGAGGTGAAAAAGGCGGCGTTGCCGATTATTATTTAAGAACCGGCTATTTGCAAAATGAATTTAAGCCCAGTGATAAATTCACCTTGTTGAGCCGGGTAGTTTATCGTGAAACAGGCACTGCAGATGATTCCTATTTGTACATCACTTTTGATGGTAAAAAAATTATCAGGGGTATTTTTACCAGTTTCTCAAACCGGGTGGCGGGGGAAGTGACAGCCAATTATTTGCCCAAAGAAAACCAACGCATTTCAGGAGGTATTCAATATTTCAGGGATAACGTGGAGCAGGGACAAAGGAAGTCAACCCTTGATCTTACTACGCCTTATCTGCTGAATGGAAGAGATACAGTTTATAATCTTTATGCTCATTTTCTTTCACGCAAAAATGTTATCCGCGACAATATCGGTGGCTATCTTCAATATGTTTTGAATACTTCTATTTTAAACAAAACAAGTTTCACACTCGGAACCCGATACGATTACAATAGTTATTTTGGATCATCTTTTAATCCACGCGCGGTGATCGTGAACCAGCCCAATAAGAATCTCACATTCAAGCTGCAATTTGGAACTGCATTTCGCGCACCAACAGAAAATGAAATTATCCAGGTACCTGATTCTTTTCATTTGAAAACAGAAAAAATAAGAACATACGAAGCGGATGCCATCTTTGCCGTTTCCACTCATGCGCGTCTTCAGCTCAACCTTTTCAGAAATGAGTTAAGAGATGTAATTGTACTTCAGAACCTCACAGGGCTAACTATTAATAAAAATCCGGGGAAAGAAAACATTAATGGTTTGGAATTGAGTGGAGATTTTTTCATGTCTCCCAAATTTTCGGCATTTGTAAATTTCACTTACCAGGATGCACAGTTTGAAAACCTTTTGACGCATTTTCAAGGTGAATTGCCGGATATCGCCAAGTTCAAAGGGAATGCAGGTATCACTCTTGGATTCGGAGATCTTTTTACACTTAATATTATTGAAAATTGGGTAGGCACACGCCGCTCACCGAGAACAGATCCTTATGGTCCTGTCAAAGGCTATACATTGACGAACCTGACATTCAGCACAAAAGAGTTATTTAACAAAGGAATTACTGCCAGCATAAATGTTCAAAATCTTTTCAATGTCAAATGGCTTGATCCTGGTTTCAGAACGGCCGATGGTGCCCTTTTTTCTACGGTACTTGAACAGCCTGGAATCAATGGATTATTGAAGATTGGAATCAAATTCTGAAACCTTTCAATGTTGAATTTTTAAAATTAATATTGCCTTTTACTTTTTAAAAATGATATTAAAAAAGCTCCTTTTTATTGTTTTACTGTCGTGCACCGGCATTCACGTGTCGGCACAAGACGCAACACAAGAAGCTAATCTGAAGGCAGCTTTCATTTATAATATTGCAAAATATATTGACTGGGGCGGTTACAATAACAGGAATGAATTCATTATCGGTGTTGTCGGCAATTCGTCCAAAGTGATAATCCCTTTACAGGAGATAGCCAAAAACAGGACAATCGCTAATAAAAGGATCGTTATTGTAACGATTGACAACCTTGCACAAATTAAGGATTGTGATATTGTTTTCATTTCAAAAGAATCCCCTTTTTCATTGTCTTCAATTTTAAGCAGGTTAGCACCCGGCGAACTTACGATCAGCGAGTCTAAAGGATATGCTTCGCGGGGAACGGATTTTAATTTCGTAATTGTTGATCAACGATTGAAATTCGAAGCCAACCTGAAAGCGATTTCGTCTTCAGGCCTGAAGGCAGGATCGCAATTGTTGAAATTGGCCATTATTACTGATTAGAGATAAATAAAGATGCAAAATGCTGAGTTTTAAAAACATGTCGATACGAAAAAAGCTGATACTCATGCAGGTGTTTACCAGCGTGCTCGTACTCGTGATCATGTTTCTCATCTTCATCATTACTGACGTAAAGGCTTATAAACAAAGGAAAGTGGACAGCACGATGAGCATTGCGCAGGTGCTCGGAACCAACAGTATTTCTGTGATACAGTTCCAGGATCCGCAGGCAGCGATGGAAATGTTGAACCAGCTTCACAGCGTTTCTCCCTCAATTATCCAGGCGGCGATTTTAAACAGCAAAGGGGAAGTGGTGGCACAATATGCACCAGAGGGATCGAAGCCAATAAAGCCTCCTGCCAATATGAGAGACAGCGCTCACCGGTTTACGGATAGTACGCTTATGGTAACTTACCCCATTATCAGCGCAAACGAAAATATCGGGAAGATCATTTTGGTTAGTAAGCTTGTAGAGTTGAAAAAGACCTTGCGCGACAATTACCGGTTTGCCATCATTCTGATCCTGGTAGCCGTTGGTTTCACTTTTATTGTAGCCAATGTTATCCAGGGATATATATCAAAAAGATTGCTGCTTCTCGTGAACACAATGAAAAAAGTGCACAAGACCGGCAATTATTCTACTCCATTGATTGATGAAGGAAATGATGAAATAACCACTCTGATCAATGTTTATAACGGGATGATGGAACAAATAAGCGAAAATGTAAAGAAAAAAGATGAGTTCATCGGTATTGCCAGCCATGAATTGAAAACACCATTAACCACTATCAAAGGCTATGTCGAGATGTTGCAAATGATGGAAGAAGATCCTGCCAAAAAACAATTTGTAGATAGTGCGTTCAAAAATGTGCTCAAATTGGAGGATTTGGTAAAGGATTTGCTTGATGTTTCGAAGATCGAAAGTGGACAGCTCCAGTTGGAAATGGCAGAGTTTGATATTTCACAATTAGTTGATGAAACAATAGCTTCTGCACAGGAGACATCAGCCAACCACCAGATCAAAAGAAACGATGAGTTAAAAGAGGTGATGATCTATGGCGACAGGAAAAGAATTGAGCAGGTGATGATCAATCTTTTGTCAAACGCCGTAAAGTATTCGCCGGGAGAAAAGGAGGTTATAGTGACACTAGAAAAAAATCAACATGATCTAACCGTCAGGGTCAGGGATTTTGGTCTTGGTATTCCTGAAGAGGAACATGAATATATTTTCGACCGGTTTTACCGCACGAAAGGTTCTTCAGTTCACATTTCAGGATTTGGGTTAGGGCTTTATATTTGCCGCGATATTATTAAGAGGCATGGAGGAAAAATATGGATCGATTCCATGGATAAAGGAACGCGTTTTAATTTTTCTTTGCCAATTTTAACTAAAACACAACAGGCAGAGAAATAATGCGTTTATGTTTAAATCCGTACTTTAAAATAGACTATGAATAAGATTCTTGTTGTTGATGATGATACAGACATTCTCGGACTTGTTGAAATCATACTTCATTCAAATAATTATGATGTCAAAGCGATCTCCCGTTGGCAGGAGATTGAAACCAGCATCAGCGATTTTCATCCTGATTTGGTTTTATTAGATGTTTCACTTGGAGGCGCCGATGGCCGCGAAATTTGCAAAAGCATTAAACTGGCTAAAGAAACCCAAAACCTTCCTGTAATTCTTTTTTCAGCCAATCCCGACATGGGAAAATTCATTGAAGATTGCCGCGCCCAATCATTTATTTCCAAGCCTTTTGAAATGAAAAACCTGCTGAGCACCATTCAGCACTTCATGAATTAAACTTCACTCTTTTTCTTATCCTGTTGTTTTTGCCCAAATATTCTTTTTCGGGTAATCTTAACTGTTATCCCCGAAAATAATTTGACAAAAATGTTCTTTTACTGCTTGAGATTAAGGCGTAAAAAAATCTTTTATTTGTTGGTTTACTGCCAACAGCAGATCAGAAAGGATAATCAATTCCAATTGTGGCATTGAAATTCTCATAACGCCAGATCCTGTCGTCAAGCGATGTTCCGAACAAATGTCTTAGGTTAACATCAGGAATTTGCCAACCATCATTTTCCAAAACATCAGGACGCTTAAACCGGAACGCCACATCAAACCTTATAAGGAAGTAAGTAAAATCAAAGCGGAAGCCTACACCGGATGAAACACCTAGTTGCTTATAAATGTTTTTAAATTTGAATTGTGTGGTATCCGGGCTTCCATCAGGTTTTGTGTTTTTAAAATTCCAGATGTTGCCTACGTCTGTAAATAAAGCCATTTTAAAAAGTACGGCATTCGAAAACAGCGGCGCCACGTTAAACCTGTATTCTGCATTTCCTTCCAGTTGAATATCCCCGGTGCGGTCATTGAAACGAATTTGATTGCTCTTGTAAGGAGCCAGCGGCTGTCCGCCAACACCAATCCCGCGTACCGGCCAGCCCCGCATTGAGTTCGGTCCTCCGCCAAAATATTGTTTGAAGAAGGGCAAAGTCGTATCGTTCTTCGACAACGGAATTCCTACACCGGCAAAAGCATGCAAGGCAATTGCCGATTTGGGATGATTGATCGTATATGTATAATCAACATCCGCCTTGATAAATTCCTTTAAATATTTATTGAAGAAATTTCCGGTTTGCGGCGTTTTGTTTTTCTGTTTCAAAAGATCCCAAATTAAACCGGATTCTTCCAAATTGGCTTTCACATTCGTTACGAGTTTTGGATTGCGCCGGTTTGCTTTTACCAGGTTATAACTCAGACCTCCGCCCATAACCAATGCTGTGTTGAATGAATAACGTAAAAAAGGATTTTCATTCAAGGTGCTGTCGAAACTTGCTGACCTGTTAAATAAACGGCGATAATCAAAATTGAAAAGCTTCAAACTCCACAAATGCTTCTCATTGTTCGTCCAGTTGAAACCATAGCTTGTATTGAAAACCTGTTGATCAAAAAAGTCAACACGATTGATGAGCGAAATGTTGGTATTAATAAACGATTGGTTCGTGATCATTTTCCTCTTGTTCATATTGCCCAGCGGAAAAATGAATTTGGGAAACAACAATGTGTTTGAATAACTCAATTCATTCGAATTGATAAACGTTCCGCTGCTGTTCCTGTGCGAGGTGTTGAATTCCACCCCGGCTTTTATTCCGTTGGTCATCCTGATTGCTGAGCCACCAAGATTCCTGTCAGTAACAGAAAGGTTCAATGAAAGGCCTAAAAGATTTCCGGTTGCAGATGTAGTAAGTGCACTCGTCGCATTATTAGCCGAGTAACTCATCTCAATATTTCCTTCAAAAGCATACCTTTTTAAAGGAACGAGTTTTACAACAAGGTTCAGCAGGTTGGTATCTCTTAATTCGTTGATGTCAATCGTCGGACTTTCCCAAACGCCTAGCTTGTAGAGATCATTTATTGTTTTAAAATAATCGTCCTGCCTGAAAACGCTGTCCTTTTTTATCGAAAGATTCCTGTCGAGCAGGCTAAACTTAAAAAGCTTGCGGTGGTATTCTGCAATGTAATTCTGAAAAAGCCTCACATGAAAAGTAGAATCAGTGTACCGGTCACCTGTAAGGTAATCGGGCAAAACATAGATTTGATTGATGTAATATTTCTGCAGGTGAGTGCTGTCGGGCAAATTATTCAATTGAAAACCCAGCCGGATCGTTGGCTTGTTTCTTTTTTCCTGTGCTTCGGCCAATAAACGCAATTGTTCAAACGGGTCTTCTGAAACGCTCGTCAATGCTGCAATAGTTGTGTCGCCCGTCGCTCTTATTTCATCGGCGGTAAATTTATAATATCCATTGTTTTTAAAAAGATTCACGAGCCGGTTGGTTTCCTGGATGATCCCCGATTTGGAAACGGGTGTGCCTGGTTGCAACAGCGATTCATCTTTTGAAGCTACTGCCAATTTCTCCAATGCGGGTTTGGTAAAAAGATAAGCAACGGTATCGATCATCGTACGTTTACCGGTCTTTACATTATACGTAACCGTCACTCGTTTCTGGTATCTTTTTTTTGTTGTGGTATCATAACTGTAAGTGACCTCAGGATTATAAAACCCTGAATTGATCAGCAACGCATGCATGCTGGTTGCAGAAGCGGCTACAGCATTCGTATCAAAAACAGGCGGGTTCACATAATAATGAAAAATGAAAAATTTATCTTTCACATTCACCCGTGCACTGTCATTGAGTTGTGTATTGAGCTTTGATTTCAGCAGCACCTTTTCATCTTTGCTCACATTCTCCGCATTCAGTTTGATATTATTTTTAAAAACAAAAGGAACATTTTTTTGATATTTTTGGACAACGATGCAGCCAGGTAAAACGGCGAGAGAAAATAAAATACCTGAAATAAAAAGTACGGACGCAGCGGAGTTAATCCCTTTCATAATTATCAGCCATGTTGAGCAAAAAGATTGTCAAATATATTCAAAGTTTAAGCCACAAAAAATTCAGGGATGAGGAAGAAGCTTTTATCGCCGAAGGCCCGAAGGTGGTTGAAGAATTGCTCGTGCAAAACAAAATGAAATGTTTGATGATTTGTGCAGAAAAGAATTGGTTGCAACAACATTTGAATTTGCTTCAGGCAATTCCGGAAGATAATATTCATGAAGTTGATGATCATTGGCTCAAAAGCATTTCGCAATTAAAAACGCCAAACAAAGTTGTCGCGGTTTTTCAAAAAAATAAAGCGGGTGCAATTCCTTCATTAAAAGGAAAAATTTCCATCATGCTCGATGATCTGCAGGATCCGGGAAACCTGGGAACGATCATTCGCATTGCCGATTGGTTTGCTATTGAAAATATTATTTGCAGCGAAAACAGCGTGGAAGTTTATAATCCCAAAGTGGTTCAATCAACCATGGGCAGTATCGCACGCGTAAATGTTTTTTATACTGACCTGGAAAAATGGATCAGTAAGAATAAAAACGTTCCTGTTTTTGCCACCACTCTTTCAGGGACTTCCATTTTTAAATTACCCAAAATTTCAGAAGGAATTATTCTCATCGGCAATGAATCAAAAGGAATTCATTCTTCGCTCTTACAACATTGCAGTCAGCAAATTACCATTCCCCGTTTGGGCCATGCGGAATCTTTGAATGCTGCCGTAGCAAGTGGAATTATTATTTCACAACTTTTGACAAAAGGGTAATCTTACAATAAAAAATTCTTTAGAAAGTTTGTTTACTGTTTCAAAGTTTAGTTCCCTTAATTAATACAGATGATTGAATCGATTGTTCTTTCAGATGTAAAAATTTCTTACGCTCTTCATCGCGCATAAAAATTTTCAAGATCACTATCACTCCCAAATTCCACGAGGTGAATCTCATAGGGCTTGTCCATGTGCGATTCAATAAAAGTCTTTTCATCCGGCCTCAGCCTCATCAATAATTTTCCATTGTATTTCGAAATTAATGGCATCGCCACTTCTTCAAATTCATCAAAAACTTTTTCCTGGCCTTCTTTTATGTAGATCAATTGTGTTACGAAGATCATTTCTGTCAATTTATCAATGAACAATGAGCAATGAACAATTTCCAATACAAACAGCCACCAGGCAATAGGCAATAAGCAATTGTTAATAAGCAATTGGCAAATGCTATCGAAAAATCTATAATCGAATAATTAAATAATTGCAATAATGCAATAATCGAATAATCAATACTCAATAATCACTTAACCCTCACCGTTACAGCCTCTTTTTTCAACACATCCCAAATGGCAGGATCTTCAGTGCCGATCACCCAAACAGAAATGCCGCGCAGGTGATGCGTTTCGGCCAATTTGAATTTTGGCAGAAACGATTTTGCGTCTTCAATGAACAACCAGTTGAAAATGCCGCCATTTTCCCAATGCGTATAATAAACCTGCTGGTCGTTCATCCATTCAGGCTTTGCCTGGTAGCGATCGAGCAGGTCCTGCACAGTAGCATAACTTATTTCATCTCTAGTTGAACCAGGGCCGTTGCTGTTGACTGTCGGATACCAATAGTCAGAATAAGAAGGTATGCCCAAAGAAATTTTCTCTGGCGGAATTCCTGCATCGAGCAAATATTTTAGGATTCTTTTCATCCATGGAAGTCCCGCCACTGGCCCGGGCGGAGTGTAAGCCGTATGCTGATCATAAGTCATGATCGAAATAAAATCACTTGCCTCTGCAATGGCTGGAATGTCAAAAGCACCACGCCAGCTTTCATACAAAAACCTTTGGTAAGCAGGATTGGCACTCATAGGTGCCGGTTGTTCTGTTTTTACAACAGCGCTGGAAATAGCAAAACCATATTTGTGCATGCTGTCTGCTGTTTGTTTAAAAAATGAAGTATAATTGTCCTTATCAGTGAAGTGAATGTTTTCAATGTCAAACTGCCAACCATAATAATGAAACTGCCTTGCATAAAATAGCATAAGCCTTATTGCTTCTTTTCTCGCCGCATCGCTGGTGAGTAATTGATGAATTCCTTTCTGGTCAAATGAAGCAAACAACGGCATCACCTTAATTCCTTTTTTGGCCGAAAGTTCGAGAATGCGCCGGTCCACTTCGCCGGTAATCACACCCATACTGTCTATCTGGTAAACATCAGGGCAAATGATGGAAATCTCGTCCGCGTGTTTTACAAAAGATTCATAACTGTCTTGCGAGCCCACCAGGTAAAAAAGATTTTCAGATTTATATTTCTGCGCATCCGTTTTTGTGAATGAAAAAATAAGCAGGCAAATAAAAAAAGAGAATAAGGAACGAACCGTTTTTGTCATCATGTGAAAATGATTAGGATTGAAAAAGAGATTCGCAAAATACAAAACTTATGTTCTTGTTTTTTTAAAATGATTTTATTGCGTAGAAAATAATTATAGTTTAAATCTATAATGTCATAAAAAGTATAAATAAAAGGCCAGCAAACTTATTTGTAAATTTGACGCTCATCTATCACCTAAAAAATCAAAAATAATGGGAGACAATAAAACATCCGACCCTGTTTGGAAAGTGAATGAAAGTGAAGCCAAATGCCCTTTTCACGGAGGAGCACTCAATCATGCTGCCGGTGCCGGACCGAGTATCCACGACTGGTGGCCGCAAATGCTAAACCTTGATATTTTGCGACAGAATTCTTCACGTTCCAACCCGATGGGAAAAGATTTTGATTATGCGGAAGAATTTAAGAAACTCAATCTCGATGAAGTAAAAAAAGATATTGAAGAGGTGCTTACTACTTCACAGGATTGGTGGCCTGCAGATTACGGGCATTACGGTCCTTTGATCATTCGCATGGCATGGCATAGTGCAGGAACTTATCGCATTGCTGACGGTCGTGGCGGAGCCAGTTCAGGTAGTCAAAGATTTGCTCCATTAAACAGTTGGCCCGATAATGCGAATTTGGATAAAGCGCGTTTGTTACTTTGGCCTGTGAAGAAAAAATACGGAAAAAAATTATCGTGGGCCGACCTGATGATCCTTGCGGGAAATGTGGCTCTTGAATCGATGGGCTTCCAAACTTTTGGCTTTGGTGGCGGTCGTGAAGATGTGTGGGAAACCGAAAAAGATGTTTACTGGGGATCAGAAGGAGAGTGGTTGGGAAACAAAGAGCGCTATTCAAATGGTGATGATGAGTTGGAAAATCCACTGGCTGCCTCTCACATGGGATTGATCTATGTGAACCCTGAAGGACCCAACGGTAAACCGGATCCTTTGGCGGCTGCCAAACACATCCGCGAAACATTTGGCCGAATGGCGATGAACGATTATGAAACCGTTGCGCTGATAGCAGGCGGACATACTTTTGGTAAAACCCATGGCGCTGCCGATCCAAGAAAATATGTAGGTGCCGAACCTGCCGCTGCTCCCATCGAAGAGCAAGGGCTTGGCTGGAAAAATTCTTTTGGAAGCGGTTTCGGTGATGATACCATTACCAGCGGTTTGGAAGGTGCATGGACTCAATCACCAACAAAATGGAGCAACGAATTTTTTGATAATCTTTTTGGATTTGAATGGGAATTGACCAAGAGTCCAGCCGGTGCTTTTCAATATAAACCGAAAGGCGACGCAGGTGCAGGCACTGTTCCGGATGCTCATGATCCATCAAAAAGTCACCAGCCATTTATGCTTACAACTGATCTGTCGTTAAGAATGGATCCAATCTATGAGCCCATCTCAAGGCATTTTCATGAAAACCCTGAAGAGTTTGCCGATGCTTTTGCAAGAGCGTGGTTCAAATTGACGCACCGGGATATGGGGCCCAAATCTCGCTACCTTGGCTCTGAAGTTCCAAAGGAAGATCTGATCTGGCAGGATCCTGTTCCCGCCCGCGATTATGAGTTGGTAAATGACGATGACATTGCGCAATTGAAACAAAAAGTGCTTTCTTCGGATTTGCCGGTTTCGCAACTGGTTTCTACTGCCTGGGCTTCTGCTTCCACTTACCGTGATTCTGATAAGAGGGGAGGTGCCAATGGTGCGCGCATCAGGCTTACGCCGCAAAAGAACTGGAAGGTGAACAACCCCGAAGAACTTTCAAGAGTGTTGGACAAACTCGAAAGCATTCAAAAGGAATTCAACGATGCACAAAAAGGCAATAAGAAAATTTCCATTGCCGACCTTATTATTCTTGCGGGAAGCGCAGCAATTGAAAAGGCGGCCAGGGATGCAGGCAAGGAAATAAAGGTTCCTTTCACGCCGGGAAGGACAGATGCCAGCCAGGATCAGACGGATGTTGAATCTTTCGCAGTGCTGGAACCTTCTGCTGATGGATTCCGTAATTACCTGGATGCGAAGCACCGCGCAACGCCGGAAGAATTATTGGTCGACAGGTCACAGTTGCTCACGCTAACACCACCGGAAATGACCGTTTTGGTTGGTGGCATGCGCGTTCTGAACACCAATTACGATCATTCCAAAGAAGGCGTTTTTACCAACCGCCCCGGAACATTAACCAACGATTTTTTTGTAAACCTGCTGGACCTCAGCACAAAATGGATACCTGCGTCTGATTCACAGGAAATTTATGAAGGTGTTGACCGCGCGACAGGTGAAAAGAAATGGACAGCGACAAGAGTTGATCTCATCTTTGGTTCCAATTCTGAGTTGCGTGCCCTGGCAGAGGTTTATGGTTGTGAAGATGCGCAGGATAAATTTATCAATGATTTTGTAGCCGCCTGGACCAAAGTAATGAACCTCGACCGTTTTGATCTGAAAGTAAAATAAAAAAGAACGCTGGTTGTTTGTTTACCCGGTTGCCAACCTTTCGATGGTTGGCAACCTTTTTTTGCTGTTGTTCGCGTCCCTTTTGCTGTTGTTCCCGTCCCCGCCAACAACCGTTTTCGAAATCTTTAGCCACGAATTACACTAATTTTCACGAATGCTACATTGAGATGAAGAAACCAAACACATTTTTATTAATTCTGGTTGGCGAATACTCAAAGTGTTATGATTTGGCTTTTGCCGCGCGCAGGCAAGGAAAAACGCGCGGAACGATCGGGCCTGCCTGCCGGTAGGCAGGTTTTCCTTGAACTTTTTGGTTACTTTTTCTTTCAAGAGAAAAAGTGACAATCATCATTCCCCCACATTTAACCAACAGATTCACTCTTAAAAGAAATGAACGCTGCTGTTTCCGGCGCCCCGGCCAGAAACATTTGGTATCAGATTATTGAATTACATTTATAAACGCAGTAATTTCCTGTTCCTCTTGAACATGCAAAATCAAATCACACGCACGCCTTTGCAAAAGATATTGCATTTCTTTATTACAAAAATGATTATTGCTACTGCTTTAATTATTGGATTAGTTGCAATCGTAGAATGGTTGCGCTCCTCCCTGCTCGATGCAACTAATTTGACCAATGATACAAAAGCATTAATAACATCAGTTACGGAAGCATTTCTTGCCACGGCAGGCTACATTCTTCTTTTTAAAAAATACGAGCGAAGGCAGATTTATAAATTGAGCGCTGCTACGTTCTTTAATAATGCAACCATTGGTTTTTTGACCGGCATATTTTTGCAGGCTTTATTTATTTTAGTCATCTACTTAACAGGAACTTTTATAGTTGTTGGTATCAATCCTGTTTCAACACTTATAACTCCTTTTGCTTTTGCATTATCCGCGGGGTTTGTAGCTCAAATTATAATGATAGGTGTTGTGTTCCGCTTACTGGAACAGCAAACAGGAACTTCAATTGCCATCTTTATTTTTGTCATTCTTTTCGCGGTTTTACATATAAATGTAAAAGGAGCAAACATTATATCTGTAGGAGCAACAGCCATGCAGGCGGGATTACTGCTTCCTGCCGCTTATGTCTTTGGCCGGAATTTGTGGTTGCCAATCTTTTTACATTTTGGTTGGGACTTTGCAGAACCCGGAATTTTTGGATGTATCAACCCAAGCAGTTCGCTAACGCAAGGCTTAATGAATAGTAAGATCGCGGGCAACTCAATTTTCACAGGAGGAATAACAGGGCCACAGGATTCATTGACCTCGTTATTGGTTTGCCTGGTTTTAGGACTTATCTTTTTATCAATTGCCAAACGGAAAAACAATATCATTAAACCAGCTTGGAAAGCAAAAGCCACCAACAAAAGTGCAATCATACCATGAACGGACTCATCACCACCCAAAGCGACTATTCTGTGAAAGAAACGATTGACAGGGTCGCTTCTATAGTTCAATCAAAAGGATTAACCGTTTTTGCCCGGATAGATCATGGGGATAATGCTGCCAAACAAGGACTGCAACTAAGACCTACGGAATTAATAATTTTTGGAAACCCCAAGGCAGGAACAGTATTAATGCAAGACAAGCAAACCAGCGGCATCGACCTCCCGGTAAAGGCATTGGCCTGGCAGGACGAGGAAGGTAAAGTCTGGCTGACTTATAACGACACCAACTGGATTGCAAACAGGCACGGCCTCTCAGAAAAAAGCGCATCAGTAATAAAAGCCATCGAGGAAGGGATGGCCCTTGTAACTAATGGAGCTACTAAAAAATAATTACCACATCAGTATCAATTTAAACAGGCCAAGCAGAATATAAAATGCCCAACAAGAAATATCAATAATGAAGTGGGAAAGCCAGACTGTGATCAAAACCCGTAAAGAAACAAATAAAGAATACTGAACAAGGAATATCGGATAATGAAGTGGGAGAGCAATCTGCGTCCCCAACTGGCGCAAGCGTCTCGCTTGTGCCTAAATCGCATGCTGATTTTAGCGTCCTCGCCAACAACAAAGTGCATCAAATAAATCAATTACTTTTATAAATGCTTTGCTTGCCTGCTCCATCGGAACATTTTATGGGTAAAACCACTGAGTTAAGGTTGGTAAACTTTTTTAACCAATTTCGTGTGTCCGTTAACGTTACAACCATCATCTTTCCAGAAAAAAAACCGCCCTTATAAGAGCGGCAATCTCATTAACCAGCGTGTTATTGGTAATTGGGTTTATATTATTGTACAACCCTGCTAACGGGGTCGCTTACAGACACCTGGTCTCTGACACCAACTGCTATTACGCGGAACCAGTATTTTTTTGCTGATTCGAGGTTGGTGAAGGTGTACTCTTTAAAAGTAGAGGTGAAACTATTCCAGCTACTTGAAGAAGTAAGAGGATCGGGAGTGTACTGGTGCACAAAGCTTTTGGCACCTGCAGGTCCTTTCGTCTTCAACTTTGCTGTACCCGGGTTCAGGCCGTCGGTAACGGTAAATTCTGTAACCGGTCCCAGCGGGGGAGTAGGTGAATAGTTGTTTTTGTACAGGTCGAACCTGGTGCTGAGCAGTTTGTCGCGGTCGCCCTGTGCCTCGTTTTGCAAGGAATTGGCTATCGTCAAAAGCTCAACTTCCAGGTTCTTCCTGGCGGTGATCTTAAGTCCCACGGCCACTTTATCGCGCGACGCTGCGTTTGCAAGAGCATTGATATAAGCATCAACTGCATCGGCAAGATTCGGCAAAAGTGGTTGGGTGTTTGGGAAATTAACGTTACCTGGTAACGCCGTGTTGATTGATTGCGCGTAGGCTGCAAAGGCAGCGTCGGTGAAGCTATAGAAGCTTGTTTTAATCCGCGCGAAGTTTGTTTTAATTGTCATAATTCAATTAATTTGGCTGGTTAATAATGGGTATATAACACATCGCTTCTGTGAAATATTGTATTACACAAAAAAAATATTATTGTTTTTAAGTTTTGTCCTGTCCTAAGTTACTGGTTAACATATGTGTTAGCACCCAAAAAAAATTTTCATTTTTTTTCAAAAAAAGATTTGAGATGGATTAAAAAAGTTTTGAGATCGGCAAAAAAAGATTTGGTATCGACTAAAAAACATTTGGTTTTGGGAAAAATAGATTTGGTTTTGGAAAAAAAAGATTTGGAATCGGCAAAAAAAGTTTTGGTTTTGGGAAAAAAATTTTTGGTTTTGACAAAAAAGATTTGGTTTTCGGAAAAAAAGATTTGAAATCGACAAAAAAAGATTTGGTTTTGAGAAAAAAAATTTTGGGACGACCATCCCAAATTTGTTTTTGGGGATCTTAAAAAGATTTTGGGTGATCGGGGAAAGATTATAAATCACTCACTTTATTAATACACCCTTTCAAAAATTTCTTTTTTAGATATTAATATAATTTTTACCTTGAAGCGCTGTTATGAGTTTCTCCGTAAGAAGAAACTAACTGTGGGGATTGGAAATTTCGATTAAAATAATAGTTAAACGAATAATGTTAAATTCTTTATTGACGCAACGACAATACAAAAAGCGCAATGGAAAAGTATTGATTATTAATGTGTGGATTTTTGCTTGCTTTCGTTTAATAAAATGTTTGCTGTAATGCTACCTTAGACCTAACTAATAAACCTTCTTATGACAATTAAACAAATTCGAAAGGTTCGAGACTTTGGGATTTTTAAAAAGTTCGATTGGGACGGCACAATTCCAGACTTCAATCATTTCAATTTAACCTATGGATGGAACTATTGTGGCAAGACAACAATTTCTAGAATTTTTCGCTGTTATGAAATTGGTGCAAAACACGCAGACTATGAAGCTGCGACGTTTGAAATCGAAGACACCGACGGCAACAGGTACTCAGAACTTATTTTTCCTTCAAAGCTTAATATCAGAGTCTTCAACACTGATTTCATTTCCGACAACTTAAAGTGGAACGAGGGAATTGAGCCGATTTTTATGTTGGGTGAGCAAAATATTAAACTACAGAACGACCTTGCAGCCGAAAAAATAAATCGTGAAAAAGCTCAAGGGAAACTACAGAAGCAACAGGAAGATAAAAAGGCAATTGCCGATAATGTCTATTGGGCATTGTCAAATAAAGCGAGTGAAATAAAAAATACCTTAATTCTCACAACATTTGACAAAAGACATTTTGAACACAAAGTTTCTGCGGTTTCGAAAGACAAAACAACAACCTTATTATCTCAAACGGAAATTCAGGCGCTGGTCCAAATATACAAGAGTACAGAAGAGAAGCAAGAGTTAACGCCAGTAATAGGCAAAGTTCCAAATATTCCAGTCCTAAATAAGGAAATAAACGACCTTTTGTCAACTATGGTAACCGCAAAGGTTATCGAGCGACTTAGAGCCAATCCCGAACTTAATGAATGGGTCAAAACAGGAAAAGAATTACATAAGGACAAGACCAAATGCGAATTCTGCGGTAGCGATTTGTCTTCCGATTTATTGGAAAATCTAAACAAACATTTTTCCAAAGATTATGATGAACTTTTATTGAACTTAGGAAAAAAAGTTAAAGAAACAGAAGGCCAGAAAATAAATTTGTCGCTGCCAGACGCTGCCAATTTTTATACTGAATTCCAAACGGCTTACCAAGAATTAAAAGCAGATACAGAAAAGGAAGTCGTAGTCTTAAACAAAACCTTGCAAAGAATGGTCGAAAAACTTGAAAGCAAGAAAACAAAAGTGTTCGAAAAAACTGAACTAGGTGCAGTAATAGATAACGCAAATGTTATCTTATCCGGCATTTCCAAAATAAACGACGTAATTAAAAAGCATAATCAAAAAACATCTGAATTTGAAAATCAAAAGAAAGCAGCATACGAAAAGCTAATAAAAAACTATTCATTGGAATTTGCACGAACTCAAAAATATGAAGAATCACAAAATGCCATAGCTAATCTCTCAAATGATATCGAGTCAACGAAGGCTGAAATATTGAAAATCGACAAGAACATAACATCCATTGAAGAAAGATTGTCTGAAACTGTGAAGGGTGCCGAAAAGATAAACGAATATCTGAGTCAATATTTTAGCAAGGAGGATATTAAAGCTAAAGTGACGGCAGATAATAAATTCCAATTGTTAAGGGCAGGCCACATAGCCAAGAACTTAAGCGAAGGCGAAAAAACTGCCATCGCGTTTGCATACTTTATAACAAAGCTGGAGGATAAAAACACAACTCTTGCAAATAGCATCATTTACCTTGACGACCCAATTTCAAGCTTAGATTCTAATCACCTATTTAATACATATTCATTTATTAGAACAAAATTTTATGACGAACAGACAAGAACCTTAAAATGTAAGCAATTATTTGTATCTACCCACAATTATGAGTTCTTTAATTTGATTAAGGACTGGTTCATTAAAGTCAAAGACAAATATAGATCCTTTTATTTGGTAGAGCGAACTACCAATGACACAAAGGATGAGTCTAAAATTATTCAGCTGCCAAGTCTTCTTTTAAAATTCAAATCTGAGTATTGTTACCTTTTCTCTTTAATTTATAATTTCAAACAAACGCCAAGCAAAGATTTCGAACAATTGTATAATCTACCAAACATAATCAGAAGATATTTAGAAGCCTTTGCAGCATTCAAATATTTATCTACTAGAAATGTTGATGAAAATTTAGACCAATTAATTCCGGACACTGTTAAATGTGAAAGAGTTCGGAAGTTTATTCATTATCATTCTCATAGTCTTTCTACAAATAGAATTATGCAATTTTCAGACATGAAGGAGTGCACTGATATTGTTGAAATTGTTTTAGAAGCAGTTGAAGCTATAGATAAAGAACATTACGATTCATTAAAGATTGAGCTAACGCCTTTGACGGTCACTACAACAACTGCTTAACTGGAATGAAGCCCTAATAGCGCAAGCGTCTCCCCCAATTGTCGCAAGGTTGTAATGTGTTTAGCGTAAGCGTTCTTCTGGAGAACAACTTTTTACGATTCTGGATCTAAATCAAACTATCGTTATTTAATTCTTCATTTACAGAATCCCCAAAATCTTTCAAACTTATTATATCCCAATCAACTCGACCCTTCTTGATGGCATCTCTTATCTTTTTTTGCTTTTGAGACAAACCGGAAGTGCCCGTTTTAACTTCAATGAACCAGATAAAAATCTCATCTGCATTTTCATCCACTCCATCAAAAACAATAAGGTCAATTGGATTTCCGATAAATCTTGTATCTCTGGGGTTAAATTTAAAAGTTTCGGTAAATGGTACTAAATTTTCAGTAACTCTTCCTAATACGACTCTTACGCTTCTATTAGCTGCATCCTTCCTTATCAATTTTTCATACTCAACTTTCCATTGAGTCAGCAAGGACTGAGCAGTTTCGACTCCTGCATCTTCTATTATTTTTTGGTATTGCTTCAATTCACTCGTTTTCCAGTCCTCAAATATTACCTTCGCCATATCTTGCGCAGTACCTCTTATTTCAGCTTGGATTTTTTCTATTAATAAATCTTTCTCTTTTACTAGGTTTTCTTTTTGAATTATCGAAATGTCATTTTTATGGATCTGATTCTTTAATTGCGCATTTTTCAAAATAAAATACGTTAGTAAACCAATAACTGCAATTGCCAAATAAAGCAGTAAACCTGAGTTTATAGTAATGGTTTGCAACAAGTTCATTGTTTGAAGGTAATATGTATTTTTGTAAAATATGTTATAAAAGTGAGGAGGAAAAAAATTTTGAATCAAAACCGTTTCTTATGTCCCCCAACTAGCGCAAGCGTCTCGCTTGTGATGTTGATTAAAAGAAATTATTTTTATTTGATGAGCCGTAAATATAAATTACATGATAACGCATAAGGTTCACGTCTCAGACATTATTATGGATGGCACAAGCGGATGCTTGCGACAAAGGAGGTGAAGGCAAAGAAAAATAAACCAAAAACAGAATATTATGAGTTTAGAAAAATGTCCCAATTGCGGTAAGTCTTTAAGCGGATTTCTAAGTGCAGAATTATTATCTCAATCCAAAACAGACTTTCTGAATAAGCATTTGAAAGAAAACAAAGAAGGCTATTGTTCCAGCTGTTACAAACAATTATTGAAGAAAATCGCATCCACATTTGAAAAACAAAAAGCTGAAATAGAAAAGAGGCTTCAACAAATCATTCATCACATACCAATCCTGACAAGTCCTGCTCCCGTTAGATGGGAATATGAAGTAATTGGTATGGTTAACGCTCAAACAACGGCCGGCACCGGTTTTACTACCGAATTATCCCGATCATTCAATGATCTTTTTGGTGCAACATCTAATGCTTCAAATAGAAAAATAGCAAGAGCAACAAATTTGTGTAAATCTGATTTGCGTGTCCAGGCAGTTCAGGTTGGAGGAAATGCAATTGTTTCTACAGATATTGATTTTAATGAAGTTGGATCAGGAAGTACAAATATGCTAATGGTTTGCATGGCAGGTACTGCAATTAAAGTAACGGATATGTCTAATTTCAATCCAAAGACGAGGGAAACGATTGGTGAAATAATAGAATTGACGGAGCAACTGGAATCAATTGCGGAAGTGGTGAAATAGGCTCCCATTGTCCCGAAGAATATGTCGAAAACTTTATTTACTGCCTTCCTGTTATGACTAAAAAAAGTATAAAAAAAATATTGAATATTATAGGAGTAATAGTATTTTTATCACTTATAATTTTCAGTATAGTAATAAGAATTATAGATCAGAAAGATTTAAAAACTCATGGAGTATTAGTTGAATCAAAGATAATAAGAGTAAATGCTGGAGGAAAAACTGGCGGAGGATTTCAATGTATCATAAAATATAAAAATAAAAATAAGGTGTTATCAAGTCCTTCATCTCTTATTTATGGAAAAGATTTTTTTGTGAACAAAACTTTTCCAGCTATGTATTCACCAAATACAGACGTTTTAGAGATATTGATAACTCCAACCGATTTTGAGAAATTTAATATTCCATTTCCTGATAGTTTAAATTGGTTATTGCCTTATATACGTGGAAAATATAACTGATTAATTTTCAGCCACTGTCCTGCGTTTGCTCCCAGTTGGCGCAAGATTGCGATTTATGTAGCCCCAAATGTCCCCCAACTGGCGCAAGCGTCTCGCTTGTGCCTTAAATCGTCAATATTCTTTAAATTCGGATGATGAGTCGAAAATACAGGTTTGGTGATCCTGGCAAATTGCATTTCATCAGGTTTGCTGTTGTATATTGCCTGCCCGATTAAATCATTCAGGCGGGGATTGACTTATTTGTGCGCAATGAATACAGAGAGGTTTTAATAGAAAGTTGGAAATACTGCCAGAAGGAAAAAGATTTAGAAATTTACACCTGGTGCGTTATGACAAGTCATGTTCATGTGATCATTGGAAGTAGAGGCAGAGAGTTGGAAAAATTTGTGGGTGAGATGAAAAGTTTCACATCTCGTAGCTTGAGGAAAGAGATAAGAAATAACCCGGCAGAGAGCAGAAAAGAATGGCTTCTGTGGATGATGGAAACAGCTGGAAAGAAAAACAGTAATAATAATGACTGGCAGTTATGGCAACAGCACAACCATCCTGTAGAATTATTAAATAAAGAGATGTTTTACCAAAAGCTGGAATACATACATCAAAACCCGGTTGTAGCGGGGTTTGTAACAAAGGAGGAAGAATACTTATATAGTAGCGCAAGGAATTATTATGATGGAAAGGGTTTGATTGAATTATCTTTTATTGGTTAATACCAGAAGTAAGAGGCACAAGCGAGACGCTTGCGCCAGAGGTGCGTAAGAAATAAATCGATCTGAAAATCCGTTTGAATGCTATATATTTATAAAATAGAAGACCAACAACTGGTAACATTTATAAACTGCAATATGAGAAAAATTCTATTTTCAATTTTATTACTCTTTTTCTGCTGCCGGGTTTTTGCTCAAAATATACCGGCCAATGAAAGGACCAGTACCATTACGGATAAAAAGTTGTCAACTCAATCCCTTAAGTCAGCAATTGGGTTAAAGATGAATGTTTTCGCTCCGATACTTGGTTATTCACAATTTGCACTTGAAAGAAATGCGGGCCACCTCAGAAGCGTGGAATTGGGCCTTGGAGTTATTGGCGCAGGCAGGGATTTAAATATCGAACCGCACGTTCCATGGTTCTTTGAGCCAGTCGGTGGCTACAGGTACAGAGCCGGCCGTAAAAATCAATTCGGTGGCTTCATTGAGTTAGGCTATAAATTTATTAAAAGGATTCATTCTAATGAAATTTCCGCAACTAATTACAATGAAACTAATACAATCGCAGGTTCGTACATAAAACCTTCGTTTATAATCGGGGCTTTCGGCTTCAATGAATTCAGCGATTATTCCTCGACAGCAACCATCAGAATACATCAACGGTTTGGTGCCTTGATGTTGAATTTAGGACACCAATGGGTATTTGCCGATCAAGTGGTTTTGGAATTATATTTTGGTGGAGGAGCAGAAATTGACAATGCTGACGACAATTATGCTTTATATGGGCATCCATTTGTACTGGCTGTGGCAAAAGATAATCCTTCTGTCAACTTTGCATGTACAGCGGGTTTCAGAGTGGGTTTTCTTTTAAATAAACCTCATGATTAAATCCAAGGATCTCATTTGTAGCACACGCTATTCTTAGAATCTCAAAATAATAATTCAGCCGCTGTCCTGAGTTTGTAACCGTTTGCGAAGTCAGGACAATTAGAAATAAAAATATGTCTTGAAACTTCGTTTACTGCCTACCGTTATTCCAACTTAAAAAGTGATGATTCTCTCTTACATATTTGCTTTGCCAATCAGGTACATATTCACGGCAACATAGATCAGCAGAAAAACCTGCGCAACGATCATATCAAATTTCCTGGCCTTTTCCGGCTTGTTTTCTTTTACCAGTCTGAGTGAATAAGCAGTGGCGCCGACGATGGCGAAAATAAAAAACAAGGTGATGCCATGAAGTGAATCCACTAATGTAAAGGATTTTGTTTCAGGCAGCGAAGAATCAATGATGTATTTATTACCAATAACCGCGAAAAGGGCACCCACACTCAATCCAAAGCGTGAATCCATTCCATCGGGATGAATATAAAAACAAACATACGCGATCAGGAAAGCGATGTACATGCCCAAAAACATTTTCCAGAATAAGCCATCCGCATCCCTGCTGATATTGATAACGGCCCTGTAAGAACTATATTCGCTGTGCGGCAC
This sequence comes from Hanamia sp., assembly GCA_035765495.1. Lineage (GTDB taxonomy): Bacteria > Bacteroidota > Bacteroidia > Chitinophagales > Chitinophagaceae > Ginsengibacter. Next base: position 28,318 of record DASTXM010000090.1, on the reverse strand, counting down.
TGTATAAGAAGGATCGCCGAAAGCGGTTTCGTATTTCTTGACACCAATGGATGTAACACAGCTATCAATATTCCAGCCACTAAGGGTAAACCGGGGATCATAATTTTTACCCAAAGTATCCCTTACAAAAACCAACGATTCAGAATCGAATTGTGAATTTTCTATAGAAAGCCTCAGCTTCTGGTGGTCGAAAGGAAAATTCCGGATACGCCATGTGTCTTTCATCACGCATTGCATTTTCATCAACAAATAAACCTGGTTGTTACTGGTATCTATTGTAGCGAAAGACCGTGAAACAGATTTTGCCATCGGTACTTCCAGGTTTTGCATAAAATCAAAATCCTTGTTCTTGTATTTGAGCCAAAGCCAAAAACTGATGGTATATTCTTTCTGCTTAAAATCAATATCGTGAATACTCGTGATGTATATTCCGACTTTTACGGTGTCCGGTTTGGGATCTTCAGCTTTAGCTGAATTACAGAAAAATGTGTTTATAAGAATAGTGAAGGCAGAGAGCGTTATAAGATGTTTCATCAGGATTTATAAATAAAAACGAAAGATAGGGAAATGAAAGAATCCTGCACATTTTATATGAAAAAAGTTTATGGCTCAACAATCATTAAACAATATCAAAGGTTTTACTCGCCTGCTAGTCTTATAATCCGGAAATAATATCTCAGCCGCTGTCCCGCTGTCCTGAGGTTTGCAAACTCAGGACGCTCTTCAGGAAAATTGTGGTTTTGTAATAATCTTACTCGTTGCGGTAATTTAATTTGCCATTCATAATCTTTGCCGGCCCGGTATACGGATGTTCTGTACTTTTTCCAACACCCATTATGTGCAAAACTGTCCAGCCTTCATTCTTCAAATAGTCTGATACCAACGAACGGTGGCACCGCCACCAGACTGCCTCAGCACACATGTAGGCTACGCGTTTTGCTGAAGCAATTTGCTCAAGGTACTTAATAGCTTTTTTAAAATTTTCTGTTTCCATGTAGTCTGCATAACCCCTGAATGCAGCCACTCTCCAGCCGGTGTTGCACGATTCAGGATTTACTTTTCTCCGGCCTCCCAGATTTCTTAAATGGATGTATTCTATATTATTTTCAGCCAGCGATGCCGGTAGATTTTCTTTATTGAAATGAGGAAATTTCCTGGATCCGGGAAAGCTTCTGATATCGGCGAGCAACTCTATATTGAATGATTTCAGCATCGCTATAAATTCATCAAGCGTATGGGTGGAGTGGCCAATTGTATAAATTATTTTTTGTTTCATTATGAAGCTATTTCAGCCTTACTGTATTTCACTTTCCAATAATAATGCCTGCCTGGCCGGATAATTTTCATATATGTTTTTGATAATTTTTTTACTTTAAGGGATCGTCAGCAGAGACGCAATGCATTGCGTCTCTGCAACTGTCTGAACCGGAATTATTGTTCATAATACCAAAAATGGTTGAATTACATCGCCGGAATTTCCTGACGGAGACATACCGGAATGTTGCAAGTCTGTCCCCAGTTCCGATCTGGAAAATTATAATTAGCCCCTCCCGGACAAAGTGATGAAGCGCGAATAAACAACATCATTTGTGCTTTTGTGATCACCAGAAGAGCGATTGATCAATTTCTATTAGCAAACGAACAAATAATCAACTTTTTCATTTAGCTTCGGATGACGGTTCGGGTGGATGTTTTTTAAATCCTAACTGCACAAAGCCTGGCAGTCGCTATTCAGCACTAATAATTGCCGGGAAGAATTAGAAAACAGATAACAGCAAATGACCAATTCAGAACAGAAGCCGATCAGAATAGGTGTTTTAATTAGAGAATTTGAGACTTTAAATAATTATGAGTATAGAATCTTAAATCATATTATTTCTGATCCTGAACTGGAACTGGTGTTATTAATAAAAGATGGGAGAAAACATCTAAGCAGCACTAAAAACAGGCTTTATCGCAATATATTTAGCAGGCAGTTACTGGCTAATACACTATTTAAAATTCAAAATCTAATAGAATTAAAAATATTTCACTTTGAACAATTTGAAAAAAAATCAGAAACAATTGAGTATCTGAATAAGGTAACATGCATTGAATTGAATCCACAACGAAAAGGATTCCTGGACGTTTTTTCAGATGAAGAAAGTGAAATAGTAAAATCATACCAACTTGATGTGATTTTAAGGCATGAGTTCAACATCATTAGAGGTAAGATTCTGGATAGTGCAAAACATGGCATCTGGAGTTTTCATCATGGCGATAATGCTGTAAACAGGGGTGGCCCGGCCGGTTTTTGGGAAATCGTACTGAATGAGCCGTGTGTAGGGGTTACATTGCAAAAGTTGACGCCTGCTCTTGATGGGGGAAAAATAATTGATAAGGCATATTACAATTGGGAATTTTCGCACATCGTTACGAATCACGACGTTTTGGAAAGCTCAGTAAATTTATTGATTAAAAACCTCAATAAGTTAAAAACAGGACAGATCACCTACCAAAATTCTTTGGTATACTACAATCCTTTGTACAAGAAACCAAACTTGAAATATTTGTTTATTTATTTATTCAAGTTTTACAAAGCCATATTGACTAAAATATTATATAGAGCTATTTCAATCATTCCGAACAAAAGAAGATATTGCTGGTCATTATTTTTCTCAAAAGGGATTTTCTTGGAATCTCAACTTTACAAGAAAAAGGAAATCGCATTACCAAAAAAAGAATTTTGGGCAGATCCGTTTTTACTACAACATAAGGGGGCGTTATTCGCATTTTTCGAAAATTATGAATATTCACGCTCAAAAGGGAAGATAAGCTGTGCAAGAATAGTTGATAATAATTTTGTTGAGGTGACAGACGCCTTGAATTTGTCCTATCATTTATCCTACCCATTCATGATTAGTGAGGATAATGAAATTTATATGATCCCCGAAACTCTTGCTACCAAGAGATTAGAGGTCTATAAATGTATTGAATTCCCTTCTAAATGGGAGTTGTATTCAACTGCATTTGAAAATGAAGAGGTATCCGACACTTCATATTTTACAGATGAAAACGGGATACATTGGTTATTTGTAAATAAAGGATATAAAAATAAGCCCGAGTTGCATATTTACAGGGTGGATTCTCTTCAACTTAATCATATTGAATCCCATAAGGATAATCCTGTTAAGATCGATACATTAATCTCAAGAAACGGCGGTGCAATTTTCAAATATGAAAATCAATATTACCGCCCCAGCCAAGTTAATTCGTATGGTAAATACGGAAATGGTTTAAATATTAATAAGATAATCAAATTGAATATAGAAGAATATATAGAAGAAAAAATAATCACAGTTTATCCAAACTTTAAAAAAGGATTAGTAGGACTGCATCATCTGCATCAATTAGATGATCACTATATTTTTGATGTTTGTCATAGGTTGAAATAACTGCCTCAAACAGGAACTGTGTAATTAAAAAATTATTTTGAACAATATTTTTTAATAATGATGGCCGTAAGGAACATCAACCAGGCGCCTCTTGTAAACGAAACTGATTTCTTTCAGCAAACGAACAAATAATCAACTTTTTTATTTTTCATCCCAGGCCGTGTCCTACTCCCGGCCTTTCGTGTTGATGCAGGACACGGCCGTGCAGAAAGAATCGTAGTTGAGCGATAACAATATCAATGAACTTTCAATTATACATTTGGCAACGGTTCCGGCAGACATAAATTCTAATTCCATGCTACTCGTTTTATTATTCTTTCACAGCAGATACAAGCAAAATAATATTAACACTTGCATGGTCAATATTCAGGACAACTATTTGACTTTGAAAAAATTGACGAAAATTCGTTCAGAATACAAAATCTCTATCCAAGTATTCCTGAAGCCCCCAAGAGTTACATGATTTTTAAAAAATAATTTCCATGTGGCAGCGAGAGGCTTCAGCGAGAGTTGGAAAATAAGAATCCTTCTCAAGACTTCGTTTACTGGCTTCCGTTATGCAAATTTTCGCAAGTGTTATCTCACACAAGTCTCCCTACGAACCACAGCTTAACCCAATTATTATTATCGTTATTAGTACTTCCTGGTAAGTTCAACAAAATCTTTAAATAATATTACCGACATTAGCAATCAACTTTAATTGCATTGCTTAAAATTCAGTAAATGAAAAGAAGGCGTTTTTTGAGTTCCGTAGCCATCCTGGTTCCGGCCGCTTTAGTAAGTACTGAAGTGCTTTTGCCATCGTGCAACCAGGGAGTAGAGGATAATTCTTTTTCGCAGGAAAATATAAACCTGCTTGATGAAATTGGTGAAACGATCATTCCTGCAACGGCCACGTCGCCGGGCGCTAAGGCTGCGCATATCGGCGAGTTTATGAAAGTGTATGTAACCGATTGTTATACCGCCCAACAACAAGTTGTTTTTTGGGAAGGAATTAATAAGGTCAAAAAATTAAGTAACGAAAAATTTGGAAAGGAGTTTCTAAAGCTGAGTGTTTCGCAAAAGCAGGAGATACTTCGCAGTTTGGAAAATGAATCAAAAGACAGTAAGGCTGCTAATGGCAATAGTGGCACTCAACAATTTTACCCAATGATAAAGGGGCTTGTTGCATTTGGATTTTTTAGCTCCAAACCCGGTGCTACCAAAGCTTTACGGTATGAACAGACGCCGGATAGATACGTGGCAGACGTTCCTTACAAAAAAGGAGACAAAGCGTGGGCAACAACTTAAAGGCAGTAAAATATTCTAAACATCAGACTAAGTAATGGGAAAAGGAACTAAAGAAAATACGTACGATGCTATTGTGATCGGCTCGGGAATAAGCGGTGGGTGGGCCGCTAAAGAGCTGTGTGAACATGGGGTAAAAACATTGGTGCTGGAAAGAGGAAGGGATGTTAAGCATCTTATCGATTACCCAACCATGGCAAAAGATCCGTGGGATTTACCGCACCGGAATGACCTGACAGTAAAACAGCAGGAAGAGAATCCTGTTGTGTCAAAATGTTATGCCTTCAGGGAAGACGCGATGCATTTTTTTGTGAAGGATAAAGAGCATCCTTACATCCAGGAAAAACCTTTTGACTGGATTCGCGGCTACCAGGTGGGCGGAAAAAGCTTAACATGGGGAAGATGCACTCAGCGCTGGAGCAATTTTGAATTTACAGGTCCGCAGCGTTTTGGTTATGGCTGGGACTGGCCAATACGATATGAAGACGTGGCGCCGTGGTATTCACATGTAGAAAAGTTTATAGGCGTATGTGGCAGTAAAGATGGCCTGGAAGCTATGCCCGACGGCGAGTTTCTTCCGCCGTTCGAATTAAATGTTGTGGAAAAACATTTAAAAGAAAGCATTTTAAAAAATTATGGTAACCGTTATTTTGTTCATGCGCGATGGGCACATTTAACACAGCCTAACCAGATTCATCTTGACCAGGGAAGAGGAAGATGCCATGCAAGAAATCTATGCCAGAGAGGTTGCCCGTTTGGCGGTTATTTCAGTTCCAATTCGTCGACGTTACCGTGGGCTGCAAAGACAGGCAACTTAACGATACGTCCTTATTCTGTAGTTCATTCAATCATTTACGATGAACAAAAACAAAAGGCAACAGGTGTGCGTGTGATCGACACGAATACAAAAGAAGCAACTGAGTTTTTTGCCAAAGTCATTTTTGTGAACGGATCGACCTTAAACAGCAATCTTATTTTATTAAATTCAACATCAAACCGTTTTCCTAATGGTTTGGGCAATGACAGCGGAATATTGGGAAAATATATCTGCCACCATAATTACCGCGGCTCCCTTGGAGGAGAAATGGAAGGATTTACTGATTCGTATTATGATGGCCGCAATCCTACAGATGCGATCATCGCTAACTACAGGAACCTTCATAAGATTGATACGAACTTTGTTGGAGGTTACACAACCTACGCCGGTGCACGCCGATACAGAAGCGACGGTTCAACCAACCCGGAGCAAATGGGCGCTGATTTTAAAGAATCAATGACGGAATTGGGACCCTGGACGGTATATTCTTATGTACAGGCCGAAACGATTCCTAAAGAAAGAAACCATGTGCGTTTAAGCACGGATAAAAAAGATGAATGGGGCATTCCGCAACTAATAACTTCTGTTGAATACGATGACAATGACGAAAAATTATTGAAAGATTTTTTTGAGCAGACAGAAGAGATGTTTACGAGAGCCGGCGTAAAAAATATTCATTATAAAGACAGTAAGCAGGCACCCGGTTTGGATATACATGAAATGGGCGGCTGCAGGATGGGCAATGATCCCAAAACATCCATGCTGGATAAATGGAACGCCTTACATCATTGTAAGAACGTATTTGTGACAGATGGTGCCTGCATGGCAAGCACGGGTAATCAAAGTCCGAGTATTTTATACATGACACTAACCGCAAGAGCATGCAACCATGTGGTGGATGAAATGAAAAAAGGGAATTTATAATGCGGCGGGAATGGAGGATTCGCGGAGCCGAATAAAAATCTTAAATAAAGGTTGGTTCACTGCCGCACCTTGGATGGTGTCACCCGAAGCACAGCTTTAGCGCCATTTTTGATGCAATTGGCTCTTAGTACTTCCGGCAATGGCAAAGGCAATTCCGCTATATGCAAGCGCTATAAATGCACTCGTAACTTCGTCGCCAACATCAGCAAAGGGAGAGGCAATCACCCTGGGCATGTGAAGAATAATAAACCATGTAAAAATCATTGTACCTAAAAGCACGGCAGCTAGCCTCGGCCTTATTTTTAAAATGATCACAAGGCCAGAACCAAATAATGCTGTGCCTGTAAAATACATCCAGAACAGATGATAGGGTATCCATGATGGAACATAGTCTGCTGCCTTCCTGGCAAATAAAAAATGATCAATTCCAAAACTGATAATGGCTACAGAAAATAAAATAGTTCCCAAAGGTATTAGGTTCGTCAAATATCTTATAACAGGATTTTCATTTTTCCCTGTATAGCCACCGGCAATTACAAATGCACCGCCGGATAATGCTAATTCTTTTGCAGCATTCTCCCAGTCCCCAAAATCCATAGAATTTGAACTTACCTCCAATTGATATGGAATAAAATAAAAACAAAATATCAGTAGAAGCACAGTTCCTGTCACGAGAGAAACTGTCCTGGTTTTTTTTTCAAAAACAATGCATGCCCCAGCTAAAATTAGCATACCTCCGGAAGTATAAGCAAGTATTTCAAGATAAGGGATCGAGGAATGATTTAGGGGTATAAGCATATAAGGGAAATCGTGATAATAAATTGTCAGCAATCCCATGCAGATTATTGTGATACCATAAAAGATACGACCAACATTAAAGAGGGGTTTCATTTCTAAATATAATGTCGATTAAAAATAGCCGCTAACGGCAAACGAACAAATAATCAACTTTTTTATTTTACATTCGGATACATTTAGTCAGACGAACTCGTTTGAATTTCTAAACAGAACAAAGAACGGCCGCCAGGGTATGATTTCTGGCAAATCAAATCAGACAATATGCTAAATAAAAATTTTACACCATTTCCGGTTTTAACAACAGAAAGGCTTACGCTCAGGCAATTATCAATCACTGACGAACAAGAAATATTCACTTTGAGATCTGACAGTGAAATAAATAAATATCTTGACAGGCAAGTAAGCAAAACTGTTGATGATGCAAAAAATTTTATAAACAAGGTTAATGAGAATATTGATAAAAATACTTCATTATATTGGGCAATAACTTTGAGTGACAAAAACATATTAGTTGGGACGGTTTGTCTTTTTGGTTTTTCTGATGAACATGACAACTGTGAGATCGGCTATGAACTTTTGACAAACTTTCAGGGACAAGGAATAATGAAGGAGGCTGTGGAAAAAGTTATCGATTATGCATTCAATACAATTAAAGTTCAAAAAATTGAAGCATTCTGTCACAGGGATAATCTGAGTTCTATACGGCTACTGGATAAATTTTCTTTTAAAAAATCAAATCAACTTGATATGGAAGCTCCTGAATTAATCGGTTACTTCCTGGTAAGTTTTGCATCGCTTCTCTAAATTACGAAACTTTCTTCAAAAATAAATTTGCGAAACCAAATAGTTGCATATATATTTGCAACCGAATGGTTTCTTAAAAAGAAAAACAATATGAGAAGAGATATTTTCCAGGCAATAGCTGATCCCACAAGAAGAGCGATCATAGCATTGATCGCGTTTCAGGCGATGACACCAAATGCCATTGCCGATAATTTCAACACTACCCGCCAATCGGTTTCCAAACACCTGCGCATACTTACCGAATGTGAACTGGTGAAACAGGAACAACATGGCAGGGAGATTTATTACTCACTTGAAATTGAAAAAATGAAAGAGATCGATAAATGGCTGGAACAGTACAGGAAGCTTTGGGAAACACGATTCAATCAACTGGACAAATTATTATCAAAAAATAAAAAACAAAAAAAATGACAGACAATTTGCAATTTGATTTTACCGTGGACAAATCAAAGAAAATGGTTTACATCACCCGGGAATTTGATGCGGAGCAATCACTCGTGTGGGACGCTTTCACAAAGGCCGAACTGCTCGACCAATGGCTGCCACCCAAGCCATTGACGGCTAAAACGAAATACCAGGATTTTAAGGTAGGCGGCAAAAGATTTTACGCAATGATAATGCCTGACGGAGAAGAGCGCTGGGCATTACAGACCTATACTTCCATTACCCCGATCACGAATTTTAAAATGTTCAACACGTTTGCCGACAAGGACGAAAACCCTGATCCTTACGGATCAGATTGGGATCATACATTCAGCGAAGAGAACGGGAAGACAACGGTTCACATCTCAATCTACAATGAATCACTTGAAAGACTGGAGCGTATTCTCGAGGGCTTCACCCAGGGAATCAAGATGTCGTTGAGCAATTTGGAGGAATTATTGGCGCACCTGAAGGAACAACGGTCATAATTTTAAAGACGAGGCTTATAACCTATAAGGTTTTTGAAAACCTTATAGGTTTAATTTTATGCAACAAAACCTGGTACAAAATGGTGGAGGTTTTCAAAACAAATGTTCAGAAGAAGGCACACAGCAAAATGCTGATTGGTGTATTATCAAAGGCCTTCCCTACATTCGAAATAAATTTCGATCTTTTGGATTGTGATAAAGTGCTGAGGGTTGAAGGAGATAATATGAAGGTTTCCCGGATAATCATGCTTGTAAAGAAAAATGGATTCAGGTGCGAGTTACTGGAAGGGTAAAGGGTAATGTGAAAATTTGAAAATGGGGTGAAGTCCCGGTAAAGTATTTTACAGCAACAAATGGTCGTCTTTTGGTTTTAAATGTACTTATGTAAAATACCTTATTTAAAATTTGGAATATGACCGTAAAGCAAGAAATCAAATCTTTTATCGCCAGTCAGACGGAACCCAAACGCAGTGAAATGGAAGAACTGCACCGGCGCATTCTTCAACTGATGCCGGGATGTAAATTATGGTATGACAGTGGCAGGAACGCCGATAATAAAGTTGTTGCCAATCCAACAATCGGTTATGGAAACCGCACAATAAAGTATGCGAACGGGAAGGCCAGGGAGTTTTTTCAAATTGGTATGAGCGCCAACACTACCGGCATTTCCATCTATATCCTTGGGATAAAAGATAAGAGTTATTTAGCCAGAACGCATGCGAAGAAATTAGGAAAAGCAAGCGTTACAGGGTATTGTATTCGGTTCAAAACAATCAAGGACATAAATGTTGAGGCATTGGAAACAGCGATAAAGGTTGGGATAAAGGTTGCAGAAGGAGAGGGGCATATTACCACAGAGTAAGTTCGCTGTAATTCTATCTTGCATCAAAACTCATACAAGTTTCGTTTTTCATTATTGGTTTCATGCTAGAACTTCTAGCAGTAAAAAGAAAATAAAAATCAGGCCTTTTTGTTTTTTCGCTGCCTTTAATGCTTTTTAAAAAGCCGGTTTGATTCTGTTGATCATAACTCATTATCCTGAAAAGTTTATATAATATTGTATCAGCGCCAGGGTTGTAGATATTTGATTTGAAAAAGACAAAACCAATCATAAAAAAAATGACTATATGAGAAAAATAATTTCATTTATGCACATGTCGCTTGACGGCTTTGTAGCAGGTCCAAATGGAGAAATGAACTGGATCAAGGTTGATGAAGAGATCTTCGATTATGTGGGCAAGCGCATAAGCGAAGGCGACGCCGCATTGTATGGACGAGTGACTTTCGAGATGATGCAAAGCTACTGGCCAACTGCAGGAGACGAACCTGGCGCAAGCAAACACGATATCGAACATTCAAAGTGGTATAAGCAGGTGCACAAATTTGTTTTATCAAAAACAATGAATGAATCAGATTTTGCCAACACCACAATCATCACCGACAATTTAGCGGAAAGGATAAACGAAATAAAACAATCCGGCAATGGGAGCGAAGAGATATTGCTTTTCGGTAGCCCCACAGCAACACATTCTCTAATGCAACAGGAGTTAATTGATGGCTACTGGATATTTTTAAATCCGATAATTCTTGGAGAAGGCATTCCATTATTTGCCGATATCAATCCCGATAAAAAGGGGGAAAAAACAAAACTGAAATTGTTGAATACTCATCCATTCACTAACGGCGTAATCGAACTGAATTATATCGTGGAGAGGGATTAGCTCAATTGGTGATTTGTTTGAACCCGCGACAACGCTTAACACGGGGAACCTGAAAAATGAATTTACCAAAGACAAATTGGATATTATTTGATAAGAAGGAATTGCATCAAGGTTGCTAACCTTCGAAAGGTTGGCAACCTTTTGTACCGCTGGTTACTGTCTTATTGCACTTCCTTAAGCAATGCACTCTCTTTTTTGTCAACATTTTTCTTTGCACGAACTGCTCCATCCTTAACAGCCCACATTGTCAGTAAAGCCGAAAGAAACAATGAGCCCGACATAAAAATATAGGACGCATCAAAACTGCCGGTAGTTCCATTCAGGTAACCTACAAAATAAGAACCGAGGAATGAGCCCAATGCTCCAAAACTGTTGATCAACGCAATGGCTCCGCCTGATACGTTTTTTGGTAACACCTCCGTGATGATCGCAAAGAATGGCCCATAAGGTGCGTACATTGCGCCACCGGCGATAACCAATAAAATGAATGACAGCCAAAAACTGGAAGTGCCTAAAAGATAAGAACTGTAAAATGCAATGGCTCCAAGAAACAGGAAAGGCCAGACAAAAATTTTCCTTTTTAATGTTCTATCAGAAAACCAGGAAGCGGAAAGCATGGCGATAATGGCCAGCAAATAAGGAACAGCAGAAAGCCATCCCGTTTTAACCATATTCAGATCACCGGCTTTTTTGAGCATATCGGGCAACCACAAGACGAAGCCATAAACGCCAATGCTCCAAAACGCATATTGGAGACTAAGCAAAACCACCACTTTGGATTTGAATGCTTCCTTATGGTTCCTCACCGGCTTGATGCTTAGCTGTTCTGTTTGCAGAATTTCTTCCAAATTTATTTTTTCAGAATCGCTAAGCCATTTGGCATTTTTGGGTTTGTCCTCTACCAATCGCCACCAGAAAAAAGCCCACACAATAGCCGGTAAACCTTCCAAAATAAACATCCATCGCCAACCCATTGAATTGACGAGATAACCAGACAGGATGGACATCCAAAGGATGGTGACCGGATTGCCCAGGATTAAAAAAGTATTCGCTCTTGAACGTTCTGCTTTTGTGAACCACCGGCTTAAAAAAATCAACATTGCCGGCATGACGGCACTTTCAACCACGCCGAGCATGAAGCGGATAACAATCAAAAAGTTAACGTTGCTGATCATTCCTGTAGCCATTGCAAAAAGTCCCCAAAAGATGAGCGACCAGAAGATCAGCTTTTTGGCGCTTTTGTTAGCCGCATAAAGCGCCCCGGGAATCTGGAAGAAAAAATAACCCAGGAAAAACAAGGAACCTAAGAGAGAAGAAGTGGCTGCAGTGATGTCCAGGTCTTTTGCCATGCCACCTGCGGAAGCAAAGCCAAAATTGGCGCGGTCAAGATAAGCGAGACTGTAAGTGATAAAAGCAATAGGTATCAGCCGCATCCAGCGCCTTTTGGCAACCGGTTTATTAGTGGCTAAATGCTTGTCTTCACTCATATTGCAAAATACTAAATCATTTTGAGGAGTGCTCACTTAAAAGAGAGCTGGGGAAGATCAGCAAGAATTTAAGCCAGTGGTCAAATAAATAGTTGAAATGAAGAATTTCAGGAAATAAAAATCTTCAATAAAATGGATTCATCAGAATTTAAAAAGAGGAGCGGAACTCTTTATGCAAGGGTTCCGCAATATCTCCTGGTTTTTATGATTTATTCTTTACCCATCCCCCGAACCAAACCTACCACTGCGCCCGCAATTGCAGCCATCACTCCCAGGATCACGATGTCTGCCCAAACTCCTTTTATTGTCATCAGATTAGAAGTGCCATAGGAAGTGAAATCGAAAGAAGCGGCGAAAAGAATTCCCAAAATGGCGCCTGCAATAAGGCCTGAGCCAAGGGTTCTGATCTTGGCTTTGCCTGCCACATACGATAGTATAAAGCCGAACAACAAATTGCCTAAAATCAGCGCCCACCAAACGAACTGGTCCATTTGCCTGGATACGCCCGTGGCCGAACCAGCGTTTTTGGAAAAGAAATCTGAGAAGAGCATTCCATAGAACAGGTAACCGAGCAAAAAGAAAGCGACTCCGCCAGCGATGCCGCCAAGGAAGAATTTTTTTGTGTTCATAAAATTTATATTTTGGTTAAGAGAAACGTTTTTGAAACTCATAGTTTAAACGTTCTTCATAGAGCCGCCATCAAGCTTTCATTCAGACATAAAACCAGGGTAAGAAATTAAACAACTTTTAAGCAGTTCGGGGATAAGTTTGCAAGAGGTAACGGCAACTTAAGAATCGATTCGTTGCAGCGGTTTCAATTTCACTATAAATATAAACTTTATTGTTATTTTTTTCTTTTCTTCATAAAAAAAATTACAAGAATTCATCCTTCCCCCTTGCCGATCTTCTTAAAAAAATAAATGCCGTCTGCCTGCGTAACGGGCGTGATGGTGAGATCGTTGATGCAGACATTGGGTGGAAGGGAAGCACAGTAAAATATTGCATCTGCCACATCGCGACCACTTAAAGGGACGAAACCGTCATATACTTTTGAAGCTTTTTCTTCATCGCCCTTAAAACGAACCAAAGAAAATTCGGTTTCTACAGCGCCCGGTTTTACGTTTGTTACTTTAATATGATGCCGCAACAAATCTAAACGCATTGTATGACTTATCGCATCTACTGCACTTTTGCTGGCGCAATACACATTTCCTCTTTCATACATTTCATCACCGGCAACGGAACCAATATTGATCACGTGCCCCCGGTTTTTTTCTTTCATAAAAGGAAGTACGGCTCGGGTAACATACAGCAGGCCATTTACATTGGTGGACATCATCGTTTCCCAATCCTCAAGGTCGGCTTCATCAAAATAATCACGACCTAACGCAAGTCCGGCGCTGTTGATCAATACATCTACCGATTTCCATTCATTGGGCAGCTCATTTATTTTTTGAAACACTTCATCCTTTTGTTGCACATCCAGCGGCAGGCTTAATACTTCACATTGAGATTTTTCTTCCAACTCTTTTTTCAGTTCATTCAGTCTTTCTTTTCTTCTTCCGCTGATGATGAGCTTATCATCATTTTGCGCAAATTTTTCTGCACATGCTTTTCCAATTCCCGAGGTTGCTCCTGTTATAAACACAATTCTTTTCATGTTAATTATATCTGTTTCTGTTTTCGTTTAACCCTTGTCGTTAGTAAAATGTAAAATAAAAATAAAGGTTATTTTTTTGTTTACTGTTTTTCTTCCATGGCAGATTCAACTTCTGCCAGTGCATCTTCCAATTCATGAGGGGAAGCAATCACTTTCAGGTATTGATGGATGTCTGAATAAAGAAACCCTTCATCTTTTGCTTTATAAAGAAAATCAATCAAAGAATTATAAAAGCCGGAGGTATTGAGCACGAAGATCTTTTTATTGTGAATATTCAATTGGTTCCATGTGAGCATTTCAAAAAATTCATCCATCGTTCCGAAGCCGCCGGGCAAAACGAGCGCTGCATCACATTTTTCGTACAATAATCTTTTTCTTACATGCATGTCTTCCACTTCAATCATTTGGGTAACTCCCTTATGCTGATGTTCGGGCACAGCGAGAAAGGCCGGCATGATCCCCACCACTTTACCCTCATTTTCCAAAACTGAATTCGCTACTGCGCCCATGATTCCTTTGTTGCCACCGCCGTAAATGAGTGTGATATTTTTTTGCGCAAGCAATCTTCCAATTTCTTTTGCATGTGCACAAAACAAAGGATCGCCTCCGTCTTTGGAACCACAAAACACAGTTAAGAATTGAATTGACATATTTTTATTTATTTTCGGCAAAATTCAAAATTAAAAAAATAGAAATCCAAAATCATTTTTAATCTTTCGAACAAAGAACTATGTCCCCATCCGTGCTGCTTTCTTTTATCATCGGCTATTTCCTGGTGCTGATATTGATCTCTTATCTCACTTCGAAAAAGTCGCACGATAACGAAACTTTTTTTATTGCCAACCGTTCATCAAAATGGTATCTCGTTGCTTTTGGTATGATCGGTACCGCGCTCAGCGGTGTAACTTTTATTTCTGTTCCGGGTGAAGTCGGCAACCTTGCCGGATCACAGTTCCGGTATTTTCAGTTTGTGTTGGGAAATGCAGTAGGTTATTTTATGGTAGCGTTTATTTTGTTGCCATTGTATTACCGGATGCACCTTATCTCGATCTATGAAGTGATAGAAAGAACATTAGGAAAAGTAAGCCACAAGACAGCAGCCGCAATATTTCTTGTTTCAAGGGTTATTGGTTCTGCGTTCAGGTTGTACCTTGTTGCCATCGTTTTGCAGCGTTTTATTTTTGACGAAATGGGTGTGCCCTTTTGGCTGACGATCGTGATTTGTCTTTTGTTGATCTGGGGATATACTTACCGCGGCGGCTTGAAAACGATCATCATCACCGACTCTTTGCAAACGGTGTTTTTGGTCGCGTCTGTTTTTCTCTCCATTTATTTTATTTGTCACAGTTTACATTTTAATATCGGCCAGGCTTTTCATGCAGTGAAAGACAGCCATTATTCTAAGATGTTCTTCACAGATAATTTTGTAACCAACAAATTCCATTTTACGAAGCAATTCATCGGTGGCGTTTTTGTAACCATCGGTATGTTTGGCCTCGACCAGGATTTGATGCAAAAAAACCTGAGCTGTAAAAACCTGAAAGACGCCCAGAAAAACATGCTGAGTTTCACTTTTATTTTTGTGATCATCAATTTGTTTTTCCTGAGTGTGGGCGCCTTACTTTATATCTACGCACACCGCGAAGGAATTGCCATTCCTGTTGATGCAGCAACCGGCCAGCCAAGAACAGATTATCTTTTTCCCGAAATTGCTTTGAATCATTTCAAAGGTGTGCCGGCAGTTGTTTTCATGCTTGGGTTAACCGCGGCCACTTTTGCGACAACTGATTCTGGTTTAACAGCGCTTACTACTTCCTTTTGTATTGACTTCCTGAATTTCGATAAAAAGAAAAATCTTCATGAAAAGGAAAAAGAAAGAAAACGTACTTATGTGCACATCCTTTTTTCATTGATCATTTTATTTGTGGTGCTATTGTTCAATGCAGTCAATAATGCAGCTGTTGTCAGTGCGATCTTTACTGTTGCTACTTATACTTATGGCCCGCTTATCGGGCTGTTTGCATTTGTCTTATTTGCCAAAAAAAGAAAGGTGATGGACAAAGCTACTCCCTACATTGCCGTCATTGCGCCGATACTTTGCTTTTTTATCAGCAAATATTCTACAGTACTTTTTGACGGTTATGTTTTTGCCGAAGAATTGATCATTGTGAACGGACTTTTAACATTTTTAGGTTTGTTGATCGTTTCGCGGAAAAAAACGGATGAAGAATTAACTTTGTCCCATGCCTGAAATAATAAGCGATAAAGTAAATGAATATGCCTCTCGTTTTTCTGAACCGACAGATGACCTGTTGAAAGAAATTGAAGAGTTTACTTTAAAAAACCATCCTCATTCCAATATGCTCAGCGGCCACTGGCAGGGAAAATTATTGGAAATGCTGAGCAAAATGGTTCGTCCCAGCATGATCCTTGAAGTAGGCACTTTTGTAGGTTACAGCGCTTTATGCCTCGCAAAAGGGTTGAAACCCGGTGGTGAGCTACACACTCTCGAACTTAGGGACGAAGATGCCGATACAGCCGAAAAATATTTTGCAAGATGTTCACAGGCTGATCAGATAATTTTACACCGTGGAAATGCGTTAGAACTTATCCCTTCTTTAAACGAAACCTGGGATTTGGTTTTTATTGATGCTGATAAAACCAATTATATTAATTATTACGAGTTGGTGGTTCCCCGGGTGAGGCAGGGTGGCGTGATTTTGGCTGATAATGTGCTGTTTCATGGCGAAGTCTTGACTGAAAACATCACAGGAAAGAACGCAATTGCCATTAACGCTTTTAATGAGCATGTGGCGGCAGATGAAAGAACCCAGCAGGTGATCATAACGGTGAGGGATGGATTGATGTTGATCATAAAAAAATAAAAATTTTTAATTATTGTTCGTTTACTGATGAACCGCATTTTGATCATAATACTTTTTTCATTTTTTAGCCTGCAATCCATGGCACAATACATGACTGCAGCCGAATATGTTCAGAAGTACAAAGACCTTGCGATTGAAGAAATGAAACGAATGGGCGTTCCTGCTGCAATAACACTTGCACAGGGATTGCTCGAAACCGAAAATGGCAACAGTGATCTTTTGAAAGAATCCAATAATCATTTCGGGATAAAATGTAAGAGCACCTGGACATCGGAAGTCGTTTATCATGATGACGATGCACGAGGTGAATGTTTCAGGAAATACAAAACTGCGGAAGATTCCTACCGCGACCATTCCAACTTTTTAAGAGGCAGCAGCCGCTATGCATTCTTGTTTAAACTGGATCCTTCTGATTATAAGGCCTGGGCTTACGGTTTGAAAAGAGCAGGTTACGCTACTAACCCAAGATATCCGCAGATTCTTATAAAATATATTGAAGACAATAACCTGGAACAATATACAGATGAAGGCCTTAGTGATGTTCCGGATTTTGATGCAACAAAATATGTTGATGACAAAGAGGATTCAAATGCTCAATCAGATGTGGCTACCATCGATCCTGTTCCTGGTTATCCCGTCGATATGACCATTAATGGTTCAAAAGCTTTATGGGTGACAAAAGGTACTTCGCTTCTGGCAATCGCCACCGAGCACAATATCAATCTTGAAAAGTTATTGGATATGAACGACCTGGCTAATGACGGATTATTGCAAAAAGATCAATATATTTTTCTTGAAAAAAAGCACAAGGAAGGTCCGCAGGATGTTTGTATCGTTCAGCCGAAGGAAACGCTTTATGATATTTCACAAAAATATGGAGTAATACTTCAAAATCTTTATGCGTATAATAATTTAACAGTTGACGATTATTTGGTGGCGGGAACAAAGATCTTTTTGCGTCCCAATGTTCAAATGAACCAGGTAGCGTCCACCGACAACAAAGCAACTGTTATTCCTGTAAGAAATAAAGAAACCACTCAAGCGGCTCCTGACCGCATTTCGCATTTTGTTCATCATGGAGAAACGCTTTACGGTATTGCAAAAAAATATCATGTTACCGTGGAGGAATTAAAAAAGTGGAATCACCTGGGAAGCAACAATCTTCAGCCAGGGCAGCGACTTATCATTTTAAAATAATTTATGGCCAGTTTAAAAGTTCATGACAAGGAATTCGTTCCTTACATAAGCGCACAGGAAATTGAAAAGGAGGTAAGCCGGGTTGCGGAAGAGATCAATGAAGATTACCAGGGAAAAAAGCCTTTGTTCATTGCGATTCTAAATGGCGCTTTCATCTTTGCTGCTGATCTTTTCAAAAAAATAAATGTTGATGCAGAAATTTGTTTTATCAAACTGGCTTCTTATAAAGGGGTTAAATCAACCGGGAAGGTAATAACCGCAATTGGTCTCGATACCGAAATCTACAATCGCGATGTAATCATCGTGGAAGACATTGTGGACACGGGCAAAACTTTATCGCAGTTCCTTCCAACACTCGA
This sequence comes from Hanamia sp., assembly GCA_035765495.1. GTDB lineage: Bacteria > Bacteroidota > Bacteroidia > Chitinophagales > Chitinophagaceae > Ginsengibacter. The sequence goes on along the minus strand of DASTXM010000090.1, from coordinate 10,034 downwards.
ACATCAACATCCTGCTTCATTAAAAATTGTGGCGTTATTGCACAAGCCTTCTGCAACTGTTCACAAAATAAACATCGATTATCTCGGATTTACAATTCCCGATAAATTTGTTTTGGGTTACGGGCTGGATTATGATGGTCTTGGAAGAAATACAAAAGAGATTTACCAATTGGTGTAAATTGCTGTTGAAAGCCTGAATGGTTTGTAAAAAGACCTTATCTTTCTGATGTTTCATGAAAAAGGTGTTTACCATATTAACGGCAGTCTTTTTTGTACATCAAACATTTGCTCAATATTACATAAGGGGAGAAGTGCGTGATGAACAGGGAAATGCACTTCAGAATGTAAAGATCTACATGCCCGAGAGCAATGCTCTTTATTCAAGTGGTGTTTCTGGTGGCTTTGGCATTCCTACAAGAAATGTTACCGATTCTTTGGTCTTTAGCCTGGAGGGATATCTTACAAAAGGGGTGCGCATCAAAACCAGCCAATACCAAAAAATTGTCTTGCAGGTAATGCCGATGGCTTACCGACCTGCGAAGCAAAAATTAGTTTCACTCACTACCGGTTCAGAAGGAAATATCTTTCCTCTTTCTTATTATGAAAATGAAAGCTACAGCAATCTTGCCGAGAATGATTTTGTAAAAGCAAGAGCACAGACACGGACAGAATTTTCAATGCGCATTGACAAAGCTTCTTACAGTAATGTGCGCAGGTTTATCAATCAGGCAACGCCAGTTCCTGTTGACGCAGTCAGGATTGATGAGATGTTGAATTATTTCAATTTTAATTATAAAGAACCGGAAGGCGACAGTGTTTTTCGTGTAGAGACCAACGTTAGTGATTGCCCATGGAACAAACAGCACCGTTTGTTGTTTTTGAATTTTTCAGCGCGCAAGTTAAACCTTGATCATGTACCACCTTCTAATCTTGTATTCCTCATTGATGTTTCGGGAAGTATGGATCTTCCAAACCGTTTGCCTTTACTAAAACAAGCTTTTCAATTACTGGTAAAAAATCTTCGGAAGCAGGATACCGTATCGATCGTGACTTATGGAGGCACTGTCGGCCTTTGGCTGGAACCAACCGGTGGTGCGCACAAATTAAGAATCACCAAATCAATTGAAGCTTTGACCGCTTCTGGTGATACGCCGGGAGAAGCAGCGATAAAAACGGCTTATAAAGTTGCAGAGAACTCGTTTATAAAAGGCGGGAACAACAGGATCATTTTGGCAACCGATGGCGATTTTAATGTGGGACAAAACAGTGAAGCAGACCTGGAAGATTTAATTTCAAAAGAAAAAGAATCCGGGGTTTATCTTACCTGTTTGGGAGTAGGAATGGGCAATTATAAAGATTCTAAAATCGAAGTATTATCAAAAAAAGGGAATGGGAATTTTGCCTACATCGATGATCTGAGGGAAGCAGAAAAAGTGTTGGTAACAGAATTTACGCAAACGCTTTATTCCGTTGCCAGCAATGTTTATGTTAACGCAGTTTTTGATTCTGCATACGTGAACGAATACCGGCTGATAGGTTACGACAATAAAAAAAGCATTATCGCTGAAAAGAATTATGATCTTGAAGGCGGTGAAATTGGTTCAGGTTCAGGTAACACTGTCATCTTTGAATATCTTCCAACCAAGCTTGATTCAACTTCCAGTAAACCAATAAATATTGCCGATCTTCAAATTCACTACCGCGTTCCAAACGATAGTAGTGAAAAGGTGGTAAACTATTCGTGCAGCGATAATTATGTTCCATTTGATTCTTTGAATAAAGATCTTCGTTTTGCAACCGCTGTAGCTATGTTTGGCCTAAAGTTGAGAGCCTCCAAATATTTTCCGAAGAATTTGGATTGGGAGGTGATTAAGAATATCGCGCAGTCAGCTATATCTTCCGATAATTTTCTTGAAACAGAATTTTTAGAATCTGTAGATAAGGCGAATGGGGTTTATGATCAAAAAAAGAAAAAAGGTTTTTGGAGAAGGAATAAAAACTGAGCTGATAAAAAGATATTCACTTTCAATTTTTTTAATATCAATCTTTGGTTGCAATTTTGCAATTCCTTTCTCTATTTAGAAAACACAAAATCTTTTTTATGAATGTAATTCCTTTTTTGATCAAAGAGCTTGAGCAGGAAGCTAAGACCACCCGTAAATTTTTGAAACTGGTAAGTCCTGATAAATTTCAATGGAAGCCTCATGAAAAAAGTATGGATATGAAACGCCTTTGTGTGCACATAGCTGAATTACCATCATGGATTGATATGGCCGTGAACACCGATGGAATTGATTTTGCTGCAGGCGATTATAAGCCAACAGATGTGAGCAGCACAAAGGATCTCCTTGATTTGCTGGATCGTTCGGAAAAGAAAGCACTCGATGCTTTGCAATCGGTTTCTGATGAGGATCTTTTGAAAACATGGACAATAAAGAATGGTGATCAACTTTTGAGTGCGATGACCAAATACGAAGCGATCCGCCATTCATACAGCCAAACCACTCATCACAGGGCACAACTGGGAGTTTATCTTCGGTTATTGAACATCCCGATTCCCGGGAGTTATGGACCAAGTGCCGACGAACCGAGCTTTTAGCCATTACAAGTGAAGGAAAATATTTCCTTCCGTTTCAGTCAGATGGTATGTTTTAATATTTTCTCTTGCCGGGCCGGCTTTTACCTGCCCGGTTTTTACGTCAAATTGTGAACCGTGCCACGGACATTGAACTGTGCCACAAATCATTGCACCGGCTGCGAGTGATCCGCCCCTATGTGTACAATGATCCTGGAAAGCGACGTAGCCTTCATCTGTTCTGCCCACTACGATCCTCAGGTCGCCAATGTGCAGCAATTTCATTTGATCCGTTTTCAATTCATCAACAGAAGCTACTTTTATGTTCTCAGTCCTTTCATGCTTTTCTTCTTTCCATTTTCCGGCATGTGCATAACGAGGATCAACTGCGATTTGATTTCTGTAAATAAGGGTAGAGCCAAGCCAACCGGCGATAACGACCAAAACTACTCCCGCGCCTTCCAGTACAATGATCAATATTTCCCCGGGATTTGCATTAGTGCGAAGGATAAGTGCAATGGTAAAAATGATGACATGCGAAACATTGATCAATCCATGTTTTGCGCCTCTTTTTTTAGCGGAGCTTTTTGGAGGCACAGTGAATAAATAATCAATGAATCCAGGGATTGCTGCCACGATTCCCATAACAATTCCTGCAACTTCGAGATAATAGCCTGTAGTCCAAAAACTGCCGTTCCCTGAAATAGCAGCAATGAGATCGCTGACGAACGTTCCAAAAAAGAAGGCGATTGGAAAAGAAACGAGGATCGGGTGAATGGGATGGCTTTTGATACTTGCTTTGCTTCGCATGGCGTTTTTTTAATTTAAACACTACAATAATCTTTCCATTTATGGCACAATATTTTTATGACCTCAATCAGGGTTTTGGTTGTAAAGCCCGCGAATTAAAATCTAATTTTGTATTGATTTTATCACTTAAACAATTTATAATTTTTGAACGATTAAAATTGAAAACCATGGCAGAAGAAAATATTATCGAAAACCTGGCAACGAGCCTCGGACAAAATGCTTCGGTAAAAAATGTTTTTGGTGAACCGGTAAGAGTGGGCGATAAAACGATCATTCCTGTGGCGAAATTGGCTTACGGATTTGGTGGGGGCTTCGGGCAGGGAAGGAAGAAAGGAAAAAGCGAAGTGGTCGAAGGTGAAAATGAAAATGAATCACCTGTTGGAAAAGGTGCCGGTGGAGGAGGAGGCTTTAATGCTGTTGCAAAAGGCATTTATGAAATTACACCAACAAGCACAAAGTTTATTCCGGCCAATCCCGCAAGGAAAATCTTAACCGGTATCATGATAGGTTATCTTTTGAAGAAGTTTTTTTTCTCTCATAAGAAGAAATGAAGCTTGGGATTTTTTTAAAGGCAGTAAATTCAAAGCATCTCCTCATTTACAAAATGATTTAAAATGAGGTTACAGCGATGACAAGAAACTGCTTACATTCTGAAAATTGTAGAAATAAATCCATCCACATTCGAGGGATGAGGCCAGCAAAGAAAAAAATCAGCTAATTGTTTGTTTACTCCAAAGCTTTTTATAGTTGTTGCAGCAGCTTATTTCCAAAATTTACATAATCGGCATTGCCGGCTTCCTTCGCCAGTTCAATGGTTTTAATCCCACTTTCTCTTGCCCCTTTTTTATCTCCAAGTGCCTGTTGAATTCTTGCTTTTTGTAAATACATGAAATATGCTTTTGGATTTTGCTCTGTGGCTTTGCTAATGTATTCAAGGGCCTTTTGATAATTTTTATCATACTCATAATAAAAATTTGCTGCCTGGTAATAAGGAGGATTGTTTCCTTGTAAAGCAGTTTCAATTTCTTGTCTTATCCGTTCTTTGATATTCGTTGTTATTGGAATGGCCACATCAGTATTGGCCCATTTTAAATGCAATTGGCAGCGTTCATTTTTCAGATCTGTAAACTGCATTGTAAAAGTTTCAATCTTTTGTTTGTGCAAAACAACAGGTGCTTTGTAATGAAGAATATCGTCATTTGTAGTAAACCCTTCCTGGCCGGGATAAGCATTTCCTTTACTCAAAACAATATCCCAATTTTCTTTTCCGGGAATTGTATAGATCACGTAAGAGCCGCTGTCTAAATCTTTTCCACCTACATTCACTTTATCGGTGAAATGAATTTTGGTAGCTGCGTTTGCTCCGGTACGCCAAGGTTTTCCGAGCGGAACCAACTCAGAATTATTTCCGAATACCTGCCGTCCTTTTAATCCCGGGCGGCTGTAGGTCAATTCAATTTTTCCCAAACCGAAATCCTGGATAATTGTCTGTGTGGGACTTGGAGCCGGCATATTCACCTGTGCAGTTGCAGGAAAATAAATCGTTGCAATAGTGATGGCAATTATTAATGACTTTTTCATAATTCAAAATGTTTGTTACAAACTTACTTCTATTATTAGAAATAATTATTATCCGATTTATTTGTTTTCAACAAAAAAAGCAGCGGCACAGCAATTGCTTAGAAAAATTTTTCTACAATGAAATCACTCGTACATAAATTACTTAAAACTTTAACCGAAAAAAATCTGACATTGGCATTTGCTGAAAGTGTTACGTGTGGTCTTGCCATGCACGAATTAAATCTAACACCCGGCACTTCAGAGGTTTTATTGGGCGGGGTGGTTTGTTACAATGAAAATGTGAAAACAGGTTTATTGAAAGTGGATAAGGATTTAATTCAAAGTTTTACTGCAGAATCGCAGGAAGTAACGGATGCAATGGCGAAAAATCTTCCACAATTAATCAATGCAGATATATGCATCGCCATCACAGGGTTGAATGCAGATGGTGGAAGTGAGAACCCGGAAAAGCCGGTCGGTACGGTTTTCTTTTCATTGCTTTATAAAGGAAAGCTATTGAGAGAAAGAAAGTTATTTAAAGGTTCGCCAATGACCATTAAGAAAAAGGCTTGTAAAGAAGCGTATTTGTTAATTCTAAAATTAGCAGGAGAATAATGGCATGGTATTGTATTGCTCTTTGAGTAATTGTTCACCCTAAAAACATTTTAAAATGGATAATAATAATGAAAAAGTAATTGATGTTTTGAATGACCTTGTACAAATCAATAACGACAGGATTGATGGATACCAGAAAGCAATTGATGATTCCAGATCTGAAGGAGAATATGATGATTTGTTTTCAAGAATGATAGATCAAAGCATCAAATACAAAGAGCAACTTATTAATGAGATCGATACGCTGGGTGGAAAAGCAGACCGGAACAGTAATACCGGTTCCGGAAAAGTGTACCATGTGTGGATGGATTTAAAATCGACCATGCAGGGTAAGACTGATAAATCTGCTCTTGAACTGTCAGAGTTTGGCGAAGATGCCGCTCAAAAGGCTTACAAGGAAGCACTTCAGACAGATAATCTTCCTGCTTCAACCAGGGAATTGATCATCAACCAGAAGGAGCATTTGAAAGAATCGCATGACACGATCAAGAGGAAAAGAGATATGCAGGAGGCGCATTCGCATTCTTAAGTCAGCGTTGTTCAATAAAAAAACCGTCCCTTTTTGGAGACGGTTTTTTTTATGCTTGAAAAAAAGTTATACGGTTACAGTATCATTGGGTATTGCTTCGTTTCTGAAAACTACCATTCCATCAAAAACATCTACGAGCACCGGTTTGGTTTTGTCTATTGTTCCACTGAGCAACTTTTTACTCAATTGGTTTACAATTTGTTTTTGGATCAACCGCTTCAATGGCCTTGCGCCAAATTGTGGATCAAAGCCGAATTCGGCAAGATAATCCAGCGCATAATCGGTAAATTCAAGTACCACACCACTTTTGGCCAATTGTTCTTTCAGATTGTTTAATTGGATCCTGATGATTTCTTTTATGTCCTCCATCATCAAAGGCTGGAACATGATCACTTCATCAATACGGTTAAGGAATTCCGGCCTGATGGTTTGCCTCAACAAATCCATTACCTGGCGCTTGGTATTTTCAACTATCTCTTCCTTGTTATCCGGATTAATATTTTCAAAGGCAGTTTGTATCAATTGGCTGCCCATGTTGCTCGTCATGATGATAATCGTATTTTTGAAATTGACCACCCGGCCTTTATTATCTGTAAGCCTTCCATCATCAAGCACCTGCAATAGAATATTGAAGACATCCGGATGCGCTTTCTCAATTTCATCCAAAAGGATCACGCTGTAAGGTTTGCGTCTAACCGCTTCCGTTAGTTGGCCACCTTCTTCATAACCAACATATCCGGGAGGTGCGCCAACCAGCCTGCTTACAGAATGTTTCTCCTGGTACTCACTCATATCTATTCTCGTCATCATGCTGTCATCGTCAAACAAATATTCGGCGAGTGCTTTTGCCAATTCTGTCTTACCAACTCCTGTTGTTCCAAGGAATATGAAGGAACCAATTGGCTTCCGCGGATCGTGTAAGCCTGCGCTGCTTCTGCGTACCGCATCCGCAACGGCCTCAATTGCTTCATCCTGGCCTACTACTCTTTTATGCAGTTCATCCTCAAGATTGAGCAATTTATCCTTTTCGCTCTGCAACATTTTATTCACGGGAATACCCGTTGCTTTTGCTACACTTTCAGCAATGTCTTCTGCATCAACTTCTTCTTTCAAAAATCTTTTTTCACTAATTTCTTCTAATTGTACAGTATATTCTGCAATTAATTTTTCCTGCGTTTGCAATTTGCCGTAACGTATCTCCGCCACTTTTCCATAATCACCTTCACGTTCTGCTTTCTCTGCTGCCATTTTCAAATTTTCAATTTCTGCTTTGGCGTTTTGCAGCTTGTCAACTAATTCCTTTTCCTGCTGCCACTTGGCTTTGAAAGTATCACGTTCTACAGAAAGATTGGAAATTTCAGTATTTAACTCTTTAAGTTTTACATCATCTTTTTCTCTTTTGATTGCCTCTCTTTCAATTTCCAATTGACGGATCTGCCGTTCAAGATTGTCAAGTTCTTCCGGCATCGAATTCATTTCCAGCCTTAGTTTTGCTGCACTTTCATCAATAAGGTCAATGGCTTTATCGGGTAAGAAACGGTCGGTTATATAACGGTTTGATAATTCCACCGCTGCTATAATTGCTTCGTCTTTTATGCGCACATGATGATGTGTTTCGTATCGGTCTTTCAAACCACGAAGAATTGAAATAGCGTCCTCAACACTTGGCTCATCCACCATTACTTTTTGAAATCTTCTTTCAAGTGCTTTATCTTTTTCAAAAAATTTCTGGTATTCATTCAGAGTTGTAGCACCAATTGCTCTAAGCTCTCCACGAGCCAAAGCAGGTTTCAGAATGTTGGCAGCATCCATTGCGCCTTCACCGCCTCCGGCTCCAACAAGCGTATGAATTTCATCAATGAACAAAACAATTTCTCCTTCGCTTTGCCCCACTTCTTTGATCACTGATTTTAGTCTTTCCTCAAATTCGCCTTTATACTTTGCTCCGGCGATGAGTAAACCCATATCCAACGCATAAATTATTTTTGATTTCAAATTTTCAGGTACATCACCGCTGATAATTCTTATTGCCAAACCTTCGACAATAGCCGTTTTACCAACGCCGGGTTCACCAACAAGAATAGGATTGTTTTTAGTTCTTCTTGATAAAATATGAAGGGTTCTTCTTATTTCTTCGTCACGGCCAATAACAGGATCGAGTTTGTTACTCCTAGCTAATTCATTTAAGTTTTTCGCGTACCTGTTAAGCGCGTTAAATTGTGTGTCTGATGTTTGGGAAGAAACAGTAGAGCCTTTCTTTAAATCTTTAATTGCTGCAATCAATCCCTTCTCGGTAAGACCGGCATCTTTCAAAATTTTCGAAGCGTTATCATTTCCCTGCACGATCGCAAGAAGCAAATGTTCAACACTTACAAACTCGTCGTTAAAAATTTTTAAAGATGCAGCGGCGCGCAACATTACATTGTTCATGTCACGACTGATAACCTGTGCCGGTTCTCCAGCTTCCATCTTCGGAAGCTTTTTTATGCTTTCATCAACTTTACTTTCAACAAAATTTACATTTACATTATTTTTCTTCAAAAGAAAATCCACAGGACTATCTTCATCAGTAAGCAAGGCTTTCAATAAATGCTCAGTTTCTATATTTGGATTTCTGTCATTGAAAGCAAGTTGTTGCGCTTTCTGGATGATCTCCTGGGATTTTATCGTTAAGTTTCCTGGATTCATACAATAGTTTCGTTTTATAAATTTAAACTTAATGCACAAATATTAATCCAAGTCGAAAAGTCGAAATAATGTCACATTTATAAATGTCCAACTGACTGAAGTTCAGTGTAAGAGATGTATTTGTGCTGATTTTGCAGCTTTCTTCTTAAATCAATTTTCATTGTAATAAAGGAAACTAATAATGTTCTGTTGGGCTAAAGAAACTATTTTTGCAGCGCTTTATGATCCCTGTTTCCGAACATACTTCCTTTGTGAAAAAGACCGCTTCAGATTTAGGTTTTGATTATTGTGGAATCGCAAAAGCTGAACGGCTGAATGAAGATGCAAAAAGACTTGAATCGTGGCTCAACAATGGTTTTAACGGTACGATGGATTATATGAACCATTATTTTGATCTGAGGATTGATCCTTCTAAATTGGTTCCTGGCTCAAAATCAGTTATTACATTATTAATAAATTATTTTCCTTCTGAAAGCCAAAATCCTGATACTCCAAAAGTTTCCAAATATGCTTATGGCAAAGATTACCACGAACTGATAAGGGCCAAACTAAAAACTTTTCTGCAAATTTTGCAACAAAATATCGGGGAAATTCATGGACGTGGATTTACGGATAGTGCGCCGGTTCTTGAAAGAAGTTGGGCTGTAAAAAGCGGCTTGGGCTGGGTTGGAAAGAACGGCAATTTAATTACTAAGAACTCAGGATCTTTTTTCTTCATTGCCACACTAATAACCGATCTTGAACTTCAGCCTGATGACCCATTTGCAAGAGATTTTTGTGGCACCTGCACAAAGTGTATCGACAATTGCCCTACAGATGCGATTCTTCCCGGTAAAGTGATTGAAGGAAGTAAGTGTATTTCTTATTTTACCATTGAACTAAAAGATGAACTGATTCCTGAGAAAATGAAAGGAAAGTTCGAGCATAATTTATTTGGTTGCGATGTTTGCCAGGACGTTTGCCCGTGGAATCGGTTTTCAAAACCGGCGAATGAACCTGAGTTCACACCTTTACCAGAGATACTAAATTTTTCAGAAAAAGATTGGGAAGAACTAACAGAAGAATCGTTTAAAATCATCTTTAAGAACTCACCAATAAAGAGGGCAAAATTTAAAGGAATAAAAAGAAATCTGCAATTCTTGAATAGCAGTGAAAATAAAAATTCGTAAGATTTATTTGCTTACTCTTCTTTTTTTTCGTTTATATATTACCGTTACATCCAAAGATATTTAAGCTTTCTCTTTTCTTACCTTTGAA
>DASTXM010000089.1:0-20624 GCA_035765495.1 Hanamia sp. | reverse complement strand
TGTAGCCTTTCTAAAACCTATTGCCTCCCCCGAAGAGGCGGTAAAACTTGTCCATTGGCCTGTAGAATTTGACCAGATTGAATTAGAAAAATGTGAATCAAATATCAGTGGAGGGTCAGTATAGGGATATGAAGTTATTGCTGTCGTTCCAAAATCATGCTGATAAATAACCTGCGCATTTACTTTGGCAAAAGAAAAAATGGATAGAAGCACGAAAATTTTATAAAGCTGTAAGCTTTTTCTGACAATGTTGTTTAAAGAAGAAAAAGTACCTGACCTGCGAAATTTTAAATGCCTTTTCATACCAATTAGTTTTGGTGAAAAAAATTAGCGGGCCGGTCTAAAAAAGGTTTCTTAAGGATTAATTAAAGTTGGAATAGCAAATAAATGCTATAAAAGGATTTGTAATATAAGATTTATATTTTAAAAAACTGGTATTTGTGTAAAAAAATTGATTTTGTCAAGAAGAAATAAATAAGGAAGCACCAGAAAATTATTTTGAGAGATACCGGAATAAAAAACTCTCTTCTTTCTTTATTTACTGTATGCCGGAATTTTTTACAAAAGAATAAATGCTTTCGGCGGCGTTTTTGGAAGCATTTCCATCCTCAGAAAGCAATTGTTTTAAGGCTGAATAATTATCCAATATTTTTTCTCTTCTTGTCTTATCAAAAAGAATTTTTTTCAATTCAGTTGCGATGTTTTCAGCAGTAAGATCGTTTTGAATTAATTCTCTCACCACTTCTTTATCCATTATCAGATTAACCAAACAAATAAATTTTAATTTGACGAGACGCTTTGCAATCTGGTAAGAAAGATTACTGGCTTTGTAACAAACGATTTCAGGAACACCAAACAATGCAGTTTCCAAAGTGGCGGTTCCTGAAGTTACCAAAGCGGCTGTGGACTTCATTAGTAGCGAATAAGTGTCGTTGGCAATCGAATTTACATTCCGATAATCTTTGATGAAGTTTTGATAAAATTCATCTTCGATTGAAGGAGCTTTGCCGATTACAAAATTGTAGCCTGGAAAACTTTTTGTCGCTTCCAGCATAATGGGAAGTTTCGCATTGATTTCCTGTTTGCGACTGCCCGGAAGTAGTGCAATTGTTTTTTCATCAACTTTTATTTCAGGATGGTTGTTTTTAAAATTTTCAATTACCCCTGCCAATGGATGACCAACATATTCTACATCGTAATTCCATTTTTGAAAAAATGCTTTTTCGAAAGGAAGGATCACAATCATTTTGTCAATGTCGCGTTTGAAATTTTTTACGCGGTTTTCTTTCCACGCCCACACCTGAGGTGAAATATAAAAAACGGTTTTGAAACCATTTTCTTTTGCCCATTTTGCCATGCGCAGGTTAAAACCGGGATAGTCAATAAACACAATTACATCCGGCTTAAAATTAGAAATATCGTTTTTGCAAAATTTAAAATTTCTTAATATAGCGGGAAGATTTTTTATCACCTCTGCAAAACCCATAAAAGCTAAATCTTTGTAATGCTTTACAAGCGTAGCTCCTGTGGCTTTCATTTTGTCGCCTCCCCAGCAACGAATATTTGCATTGGTATCCATCTTTTGGATTTCTTTTATCAAATTACTTCCATGCAAATCGCCTGAAGCTTCACCGGCTATTAGGTAATATTTCATACTGATGCAATGTACGATTGAAATTGAAGATTGGAAATGGATCGTTTTTGTAAATGGGAACTAACAAAATAAAAATCCCTCTTTTTTCTTCATCCACTACAATCCATTCAAAAACTGGGATTGAATATAATCCACTACCGAAGGTAGGCTTAGCGTTTCTTCAAACACTTTCAATTGCCGGTCAGCTCCGGTGCCTTCTTCCAATATCTTATGAACATAACCAATGGTATTGCGAATACCGAGCGGTGCCGTTACATCGTCGATAAAATCGAGCAGTTCATAAATGAGTACACGCGTATTTACTTCGCTTTCTTTTCCAAAATCAATCATGCTTCCTTCAATACCGTAGCGGCTTGCACGCCATTTGTTTTCGTTGATAAGCATGCGAGGATAAATAATAAAATTTAGGTTTTGCATCCGCAATTTGTAAAGCTTGGCACAAATTGCCTGGAATAAAGCTGCCAATGTAATTGTTTCCTGAACCGTTAATGGCACATCACAAATCCTGAATTCAACTGTATTAAAAAACGGGTGTACACGCAAATCCCACCAGATCTTTTTAGCGTTGTCGATGCAATTGGTTTTTACCAAAATCTTTATGTAATTATCATAACTTTCAATGCTGTCAAAAAAATCAGGAATGCCTGTTCGTGGAAATTTGTCGAAAATTTTTGTGCGGTAAGATTTATAACCTGTTGAGCGTCCTTCCCAAAAAGGCGAGTTGGTGCTGAGGGCAAAAATGTGAGGCAAAAAATATCGGGCAGAGTTAGCAATATGAATGGCCATTTCACGGCTTTCCATTCCTACGTGAACATGCAGACCAAAGATCAAATTGCTTCTTGCCGCTTCCTGCAATTCTTTTACAATGTCGCTGTAGCGTACGTGATCGGTGATGAGTTGCCTTTCCCAATGGCTGAAAGGATGCGTGCCGGAAGCGCCGACGCCAAGACCTAAATCACCGGCGATCTGGCTTATAGTTTTTCTCAAATTGACAACATCCAAAAAAGCTTCGTCTATATTTTGACAAACATCTGTTCCAACTTCCACAACTGCCTGGTGCATTTCGGCTTTCACTTTGTCTTTAATCAATTTTTCTCCTTCATGCACGATCTTTTGTTCATGACTTTTTAATTCACGCGTTTCCGGATCAATTACCATATATTCTTCTTCGATGCCAATCGTAAATTGTTTGTAAGAAATAGCAGCCATAGGATGGTTTAGTCGTTAATTTGTGTATTAGTTAATTAGTTGATTTCATTGGCACATTAGGTAATTGGCTAATCAGCGAATTAAAAGGCGTCTTTTCCTTTCGCACTTTTTTCCAAATATTCGCCCCAGGTCAGATTTTCCTTTCCTTCTTTGTGGGATTGTGCTTTTTCAATTGCGAAATCAGCAGCAGTATCTACAACCCATTTAAAATTTTCTTCGCCTACACTATTCCTTTCGGCATCAGGTGCAGGATTACAAAAATCAATTGCATAAGGAACGCCATCATGAACAGCAAGCTCTACGGTATTAAAATCGTAACCTAAATATTTGCAAAGTCGTATCACAATTCCTTCCATTTGTTGCAAAAGATCTTTTGAAGGTTTAAAATCGGCCACATATCTCAGGTGATGAGGATTTCTTGGTTCGTAAGGCATGATGTGAACATGCCTGGCGCCAATGCAATAGCAGCGGTAATATTCTTCAAAAATAATTTCTTCCTGCAGCATCATAACGAGTTCGCCGGTTTCTCCATGTTTGGTAAAAAAATCATCAATACCTGTTACTTTATAAACACTTTTCCATCCTCCGCCTGCATGCGGTTTCATGTAAGCCGGAAAGCCGATGTAATCAAATATCGCTTCCCAATCCAATGGATAAGCAAGGTTCGAAAAAGATTGATCAGTAGTCTCGGAAGGCAAAGAACTTGAAGGAATCAAAACAGTCTTCGGCACCGGCACATCGATTTTTGTAGCAAGGCAATTATTAAAAAACTTTTCATCTGCGCTCCACCAAAAAGGATTGTTGATCACGGCGCTACCATTTAAGGCAGCGTTTTTAAGATAGGCACGGTAAAAAGGAACATCCTGTGAAATCCGGTCTACAATCACATCGTAGCCGCTCGGTTGCCCCTGAAATACTTTATCAATATAAACAGGTTCTGCCCTGATGCCATCTACATTTTTTTCATTCACGCGTTCAATAAAAGCTTCAGGAAAACTTCGTTCACGGCCAAACAGGATTCCAATTTTTTTCATAATAGTTTTTGTTTGAAATGAGTAAACGCATTCGGGAGGAAAGAAATAAATTATAATTGCTAATATACCGAATTTTATTACGGGCCGTTATTTCATAAAAAAGAGGCAACCCCAAATAAATTGGAGCGCCCCTTCATTTTCTTTATGGACCAGTAAGTGCTAAATGGCCATTTTAAATACCTGTTTAGACAAAGTTGGTTTTTAGTCGCGGCTTACGAGTTTAAAAAATCGGCTTTCTTTTCCATCATTGGTTTTATCCTGGTAAAGAAAAGCTAACTTTCGATCCTGGAAAATCTTGTACCAATCTTCCCATGGAATATGTTCAAGTGAATCCTCTCCTGAATAACCGGGAAAATCAATACGAATGATACCATCGTCCTTTCCTTTGCCAACATCTTTTACTTTCGCAGGTTTACCTTTTCTTGCCTCAGCCCATTTCTTAATTTCATTCAGGTCGGTTGTTGTTTTTGAATCTGACATAACTTTTCTTTTTTCAATCGTTCATCAAACTTTATGCTAAAAAATCATTGGAGGGCAGATAAAGCGATTTTGCTGATCTGGCATGCTTTTTATTTATTTTTTATTTAAAAAGTAATATGAGGAAAAGAAATGTAGTAGCAGGTGCGATTGCCGGTACGGCTGCCATGACTTTATTCAGTTATTTTTTATCAAGTAAGAAAGATAAGGATTTTAGGGAACCGGCCTTGCTGGGCAAAATGGTAAAGAGAATTCTGCCAGGTTCAGAAGAAACGGTATCAGAAATAGCGGGATGGATGATGCATGGAAGTATGGGTCTTTTTTTTGCATGGACGTATCAGCGGTTACCCGAAATTAGAAAGATGTATCCAGATCTGCCAGATGAGGTTTTTGTTGGCGTAGCGAACGGTATTGTCGGAATAATACTTTGGAAACTTGTTTTCAGCCTTCATCCTGATCCGCCGAAAATTGATTTTAAAAGGTTTTATCAGCATTTGATCCTTGCTCACATAATTTTTTCAACGACTACTTTATCAGTCATGGATGATGAAATTCATGTTTTAGAGTGAACAAAGAAATTCTATGAATTTTTTATTTTGAGAAAAATCGTTTATACCTGCCTGTTATAAAAGAGCGATTTAAGTAATTTAAAGAGTGTTAATTTTTTTTCCGTTCATCCCTTTGTTTTAGCCTTCAAATAACTTATTCGATTACTTTTATCGCCAAAAAAAACTTCATGAAACGATTTTCTCTACACTTTTTTTATTTTTTAGCAGTGATCCTGTTTTCACAGGCAGTAATTGCACAGGATTCTTCCGTTTATAACAAAAACGAAGTTTTTGATCCTAATTTTTTAACCCAGCAAGGCACAGAATTCAGAAGTGCTGACGGAGCGCCCGGGCCAAAATATTGGCAAAACCGTGCCAATTATGTTATTCATGCCACGCTTGATGAAAAAGACACTACGCTCAAAGGTGATGTGTCTATTCATTACACGAATAACAGTCCGGATGAACTGAAATATCTTTGGCTGCAACTGGATCAGAATTTATTCAATCCTTCTTCACGTGGAGCGGCTACCACATTAGTTAGCGGCGATCGTTTTGACGTAAAAGGATATACAAAAGGTGGCTATCACATTCAATCTGCCTCTGTTACTTACCAGGGAAAAACTTACAAAATTGACCCGGTTATTACCGATACAAGAATGCAATTGCGTTTACCCTTTACCGTTAAGGGTAACGGTGATAAAGTGGATGTAAAAGTTTCCTATTGGTTTTCAATTCCGCAATATGGCGCCGATCGCATGGGACGATTGTACACAAAGAATGGTGTAGTTTATCAGCTGGCGCAATGGTATCCAAGGATGTGTGTTTTTGATGCGGTGGAAGGCTGGAACACATTGCCTTACATGGGCCTCGGCGAGTTTTATTGTGAATATGGAAATTTTGATTATTACGTCACTGTTCCTGCTGATATGATCGTGGCAGGTTCCGGTGATCTCCAAAATCCATCGCAAGTTTTAACTCCTACAGAAATTAAAAGATTAGACCTGGCGCGCAAGAGCGACAGCACTGTATTTATTGTAAAAGAAAACGAAGTTGGAAAAGCTTCCACACGACCTACACAAAAAGGAATGCTTACCTGGCATTTTAAAATGACTAACTCGCGGGATGTTTCCTGGACTGCTTCCAAAGCGTTTATCTGGGATGCGGCAAGGATTAATTTTCCTTCAGGAAGAAAAGGTATTTCAATGGCAGTTTATCCTGAAGAGAGTGCAGGTTATGAAGCTTATGGAAGAAGTACTCAGTACCTGAAACAAAGCATTGAATTTTATTCTAAAAATTATTTTGAATATCCCTGGAACTCCGCTGTAGTAGTTGCCGGCGTTGCACTGGGAATGGAATATCCGGGAATTGTTTTTTGCAGTTATAGAATTAAAAATGCTAGTTTATGGCATGACGTAACCCATGAAATTGGCCACAACTGGTTCCCGATGATTGTGGGCTCCAATGAAAGAAGTTATATGTGGATGGATGAAGGTATGAACACTTTCATCAATGGTTATGCTTCAAATTCTTTTAATCATGGTGAATATGGCGACACAACCAACAGGAGCATTTTGGCTATGGCAAGAGCGTTGCAACATGCCAAAGATCCGTTGATGACACCTCCTGAATCAATGGGACTTCGCGATTATGGTCAATATTATTTTAAAACAGCAGCTGCATTAAACATTTTGCGCAACTCAGTTATAGGACCAAAAAGATTTGATTTTGCTTTCAAAACTTATATCGACCGTTGGGCATTTAAACATCCTCAGCCAATTGATTTTTTCCGTACAATGAATGATGCAGCAGGCGATGACCTGAACTGGTTTTGGAAAGAATGGTTTTATACAACATGGAAATTCGACCAGGCAGTAAAAAGTGTAAAATATGTAAATGATAATCCGGCTGATGGCGCTTTGATCACCATTGAGAACAAAGAAAAAATGGCGCTCCCGGTAATTATGAAAATAACTGAAGAGAATGGAAATTCACAAATCGTGAAGTTGCCGGTGAATGTTTGGCAAAGGGATGTGGATTGGACTTTCAAATACAATTCCACTTCCAAGATCACTTCTGTTGAATTAGATCCGAATGGTCAATTGCCTGACATCAACAGGAAAAACAACACCTGGAAAGCTGATTAAAAAAGCAATAATTTTCTCAAAGCCCGGATGGTTTTATTTACAAATTCATCCGGGCTTTTTTATTTCATCAGATAGTGAACCAACAAAAGCCGGAAGGTTTTATTTTGCTTTTAAATACAGGAACGGTAATTCAAGAAATGTTTTGAAATTGTAACTTCACATCCGGTTTCAATTTTTTTTATGGCAATGCAACTCAAAGATTCGCTTTCTCTAGCTTTCAGAACAGTCAGGAGCAACCGGCTTCGAACGGGTATAACTGTTGCGATTATTGCTTTTGGGATCATGGCGTTGATCGGCATCATAACGGCGATAGCTTCTATGAACCAAAGTCTGAATGAAAACTTTGCGGTGATGGGGGCCAATTCTTTCAGCATTCAATACCGCGACGTAAACATCAGGATGGGCAGAAGGCAGGTAAAAAAGACGGATGCACGTGCTTTGAAGCAAAAAAAATCCAACGAAAATAAATTGATCACTTACCAGCAGGCAAGGCTCTTTAAAGAACATTACACCTTTCCTGCACGCGTTACCATCTCTCTCGACGGTCCCCAAAATATTGTGGTGATGAACGACAAAGTGAAAACAAATCCAAACATATCAATTAACGGAGGAGATGAAAACTATGTTATCGAAAATGGATATACGCTTGCAGGTGGCAGGAATTTAAATCAGCTTGATGTGCAAAGTGGAAGAAATGTTTGCATACTCGGAAACAGTGTGGCGCAAAAACTTTATGGAGACAATACCTTAAAAGCAATTGATCAAACGATAAAAGCAGATGGTGTAAAATACCGGGTGATTGGCGTTTTGAAAGACAAAGGTTCGAGTGCATTTTTTAATGCTGATAATATTGTACTCACCACTTACAACAATATCCGCCGTCTTTTTCCAACAGATGGAATTTCTTATGGAATAGGGATAATGGTAAACAGCGTAAATGACCTTGAACCGGCTATTGCAGAAGCAAAGGGGACTTTCAGGCCGATAAGAAGACTTGCTGTTGATGAAGAAAATAATTTTTACATTTTCAAAAGTGATACGATTGCAGAAGTTTTTAAATCTGCTCTTGGATCTATTACAACAGCAGCTGCTTTTATCGGCTTAATAACTTTAATAGGCGCTGCGATTGGATTGATGAATATCATGCTGGTGGCAGTAAGCGAACGCACCCGTGAAATTGGTTTGATAAAAGCCATCGGTGGAAAAAGCAAAAGCATCCGCGCTCAATTCTTATTTGAATCCATTTTTATTAGTTTAATTGGAGCGGTTCTTGGAATCATCCTGGGCGTTGTTGTTGGAAACGTGGTTGGACTGTTTTTGCATACCGGTTTTGTTGTGCCATGGGGTTGGGTAGTAATTGGGATTGTAGTTTCTTCAGGTGTCGGCCTTTTTGCTGGATTGTATCCTGCTATAAAAGCGGCCCGGTTGGATCCGATTGTTGCCCTCAGGTATGAATAAGGAGACCCTCATTTATAACAGGGATTAAGAAAGACCAAAGCTTTAAAAACTTTTTTTAATGTAGTTGCTTTTTTCTATTTTTATAGTTTGTGATTTTAACGTTTCAGCCTTGAGTAGCAAAAAATCATTTTTTTTAAATTATTAATGAGTGGCGGCTATCATTCAATTATTTTATTAACTTGTGCGCCGCTTACAAAATATTTTTAACGGAAATTGAGATTCTAATTTAATTTTTCTTTACAATTGCATAATCAAAAATCTTTAACAAATCAACTAAACTTAAACATTTAAAAACTAAACCAACATGGCAGATTTAAAGACTCCTGCAAACGCACCAGTTAACGCTACCACCTCGGTGCAGGCCAAAAAATCCAGTAACATTATTTCTTTGATAGCACCTATTGTATGTGTTGTAGCCGGTTATGTTATCTGGCGTTTTGTTATTGGAGCCGATAGCAATTTTACCAACCCTGATCCAAATGGCGGTTTCTGGCCCAACCAATTGGGACCAAAAGGTAGTTTCCCAAGAATGTATGAAGGTGGAATTATCGTACCTATTTTGATTGGATGTTTCCTTATCGTTTTCACTTTTGTAATTGAAAGAGCATTGACTGTGTCAAAAGCTGCTGGTAAAACTTCAAATGCAGAATTTATCAGGAAAGTTCAATTTTACCTCGCTGACAAGAAAGTAGATGCTGCGATCGCTGAATGCGACAAGCAAAAAGGTTCTGTAGGAAATGTAATGAAAGCCGGATTGCGCAAGTACAAGCAAATGATCTCTGATACTGAATTGGATACTGATCAAAAAGTATTG
Organism: Hanamia sp.; assembly: GCA_035765495.1. GTDB lineage: Bacteria > Bacteroidota > Bacteroidia > Chitinophagales > Chitinophagaceae > Ginsengibacter. The sequence goes on along the minus strand of DASTXM010000089.1, from coordinate 11,283 downwards.
GCTATCCAAAAAGAAATTGAAGAAGCCACTGCGCTTGAATTGCCTATGCTTGAAAAAAACCTGGTGTTTCTTTCCACTCTTGCTTCGGTATCAACATTGATCGGATTGCTGGGAACAGTTGTCGGCATGATCAGGGCGTTTGGCGCTTTGGGTGAATCTGGTGGTGGCGACGCTGCACGTACCTTATCAATTGGTATTGCAGAAGCATTGTATAATACCGCTCTCGGAATTGGTACTTCTGCTTTCGCTATTATTACCTATAACATCTTTACTACAAAAATTGATGCGATCACTTATGGTATCGATGAATCAGGCTTTACTTTAACACAAAGTTTTGCTTCATTGTACAAATAATTTTGTGGAATTTACACAAAATCGCATCTCATAATTATAAAACAAATTACTGATGGCAAGAGCAAAAATAAAACGTGGCAGTACTTCGATAGACATGACGCCAATGTGTGATGTGGCCTTCCTGCTATTGACTTTCTTTATATTGGCAGCACAGTTTAAACCTGCCGAAGCCATTACGGTAGTAACTCCGAGTTCTGTATCAAATAAGGTTGCGGCTCAAAAGGACTTCATGCAGGTTACAATCAGCAAAGACAATAAAGTGTTTATGAATATGGACCCTGCCATTAAAAAGGACGTCCTGGTTGAATTGGGCAAAGAAAGAAACATCAATTTTTCGCAGGACGATATAGATCATTTCGTTAATGCACAATTCGTTGGATCTCCTATTAGCCAGTTAAAACAATTTGACCAAATGGATCCAACTAAAGTGAAAGGAAGTGATCTCCCAGGTATTCCTGTTGATAGTTCTAATAATGAATTACAGGCATGGATCTCCGCTATTGTAAATGCAAGAATGGGAGAGAAGATGAATTACCTGATAAAGGGGGATAGCCAGGCTAAATATTCTACATTTAAGCAAGTGATTGATGCATTTGAAAAGAATGATCAATACAAGTACTACCTCGTTACCAGTTCAGAAAATATTCCTGAGGGAAGTGAATTGTATAAAAAGAACCTGGAAGAACAATTGCATGGAAAAGCCCCTTCCACAAACGAATAGGCGAGATTTGAGGAATAAAATTTTTTTAAAATTAAAATTATACTACTATGGCAGAAATGGAAGTTAAGGAGAGTAAGAAAAAAGGGCCTGGTGTCAAAAAAGGGAAAAAACATTCTACCCGGGTTGACCTTACTCCAATGGTGGATCTTGGTTTCCTGCTGATCACGTTTTTTATTTTTACCACAACTGTTCAGCAGCCTACTTCGATGAACCTTAATATGCCGAAGGACACAAAAGATCAGAAAGATCTTACAAAAGTTAAAGAATCGGGCTCCCTCACGTTGTTACTTGGTAAAGATAATGTAGTATACTACTACTATGGGAATGATCCTTCAACAATGAAAACTACGAATTACAAAGATGTAAGGGATATCATTCTTAAGAAAAAGAAAAGTACGCCGGCCTCAGATCTTTTTGTTATTATCAAGCCTGACAAAGACGCTACTTATAAAAACGCCGTAAATATTCTGGATGAAATGGATATTAATCAAATAGACAGGTATGCGATGGTTGATCCTACTCCGGATGAATACAGTAAGATTCAGCAAACCGAACAGGCAAACGGAATTCAATAACAGACGTACTTGAGAACCTTATTAAAAACTTAAACATGGAACGTAACCAAATATTAAAATCAGACCTCCTGGATATTCTCTTCGATGGAAGGAATAAGACCTACGGTGCGTATGAATTGAGGAAGACGTATAACAAACGTCTCACCACTGCACTGATAGGTACCATAGCTCTGATTTTACTCTTCCTTGTTGGCTCAGTAATAGCCAATAAGTTGAAGAACAATGAAGATGCGATCAAGTTGAAAACAACTGAGACCACATTGCAAAAAATTAAACCAGATGAACCACCACCACCTCCACCGCCGCCTCCACCAAAAATACCACCGCCGCCGCCGGTAGCAACGGTTAAGTTTACTCCCCCGAAAGTGGTAAAAGACGAAGAAGTGGTAAAGCCACCACCAGATGTAAAAGAAATTGAAAAAGCCAAGGTGGATATTAAAACTGTTGAAGGAACAAAAGACTTGGGTATTGTAGCTCCTCCAACTGATTTGAAAGGATCAAATGTCGTTGCGGCTCCTGTGGAGAAGAAGGAAGATCCGGATAAAGTGTTTACAAAAGTGGAGATTGAAGCCTCTTTCCCCGGTGGGGCACAAGCGTGGCAGCGTTATGTAAGCCAGGCGATTACCCGCCACCTGGATGAGTTTGGGGAATCAGATTATGGTACTTGCGTAGTAAGATTTATCGTGGATAAAACCGGGGCCGTGAGCCAGGTGGAAGCCACAACTATGAAGGGCTCCAAGCTGGCAGAAGTGGCTGTAAACGCAATCAGGAATGGTCCTAAATGGGTTCCTGCCCAACAAAACGGGCGTTATGTAAATGCTTACCGCTTGCAACCGGTAACTCTGCAAAACCCGAATCAGTAAATAAAAAATTATTAGCTTTTTATAAACCGCTTCAATTGAAGCGGTTTTTTTTACCTGGATGGAAAAGCTAATTTTTTGTTTGTTCACTGCTTTAATTGGCCACCCTTATTTCAGAAACTTTTTCAAGTAATTTTTTTGTTTCATTTATGATTTCTGCGGGAGAAGGAGGTTCTAAATTCTTTTCCATTAAATTTTCTGTTACATAAATTACTACCTGGTTCTTGCTTCGTAATCCTTCTTTTACTGAATAAAATAAGACTGAAGATTTTACTTTCCACGGTGTGTGTTGTGGATTGGTAAGTGCATACAAAACAATCACCGGCGTTTGTGTTGCTGCAGCAATATGGACCGTTCCCGTATTGACAGAAATAACCAAGGGTGCCATACTAATTAACGCAATAAACTCTTCAATAGAAAGCAAGCCAGCTAAAGCAAAGGAATTATCTCCTATATTATTTCTAATTCGCGTACAAAGTTCTTTTTCTGATGATGATCCTGTTACCAAAAGCTGGAAATCCAATTCATCTCTTAATAATTTTCCTGTTCCAATCCAGTTCTCTTCCGGATATTCTCTCTTGGTTTCGCTTACCCCCGGATGGATTATCAACCATTCCCGCTCCAGGTCAACTCCTGCATCCTTAATTTTTCTTATTGCACTTTCTTTTGCCGATTTTGAAATTTCAATATTAATCTTATCGTTTTGTGTTGTTGCATTAATAGATCTGACAAGATCGAGGTCTCTTTCCACCTGGTGTTTGATGAATGAAAAAGGTTCCTTTTCAACAACCCAGTCAGTAAGGAGATTATAAGGGTTTTCCCGGCAATAAGCAAGCCTTCTTGGAATGCCTGCCAGGTAAGTGAGCATGGCTGCAGGAAGAGGATTCTGACTGTAAACGGTAAAGATAACAACACCATCGAAATTCTTTTTTGTGAGTTGTTCAATCAAATCTTTTGTTTCTTTTTCATCAACCGGCTTCTTTGTTTTCACCCAGGGCAGATCGGCAACTATTACTTCGTCTATTTCTTTTATAAATGATGCAATCCAATTTCCCATTGCAGAAGTAAGTAAACTAATCTTGCAATTGAACGTTTCCTTCAAAGCACGAATGGCTGGCGATGACATCAGCAAATCACCCATGTTATCTGCACGGATGCACAAGATATTTTTACAATTATTCCAGTCAGTCATTTCAAATCATTATATCGATTGAAGCAAGATGATTTCTGCCGCCGATCTCAAATCATTCACAATAAAATTTGGTTTCCGGTGATCGCTCCAAATCCATTCTGTTTCATTTCCATTGTCGACTAAAATACTTTTACAAGCTGACCTGTTTCCAGCTTCCACATCATTCAGGATATCACCGATCATCCATGATTCTGAAAGATTGATCCCGTGTTTTTCTGCTGCACCTAAAAGCAGGCCCGGCATTGGTTTCCGGCAATAACAATTGTCATTCTCTGCGTGAGGACAATAGTAAAAGCCATCCAGGATTATTTCTTTTTCCAACAATAACCCCTTTATCTTTTCTCCTAAACTTTTCAGTTCTTCTTCTTTGAAATAACCCAGCGCTACTCCCGGTTGATTTGAAATAACGATCAGTTTAAAACCATTTTGTTGAAGCTTTAAAAGACTTTCAAAAGCACCATCTTCAAACTCTATGAGTTCCGGATTTACGTTATAAGGAATGTCTTTTATCAACGTTCCATCCTTGTCGATAAAAACCGCCTTATTCATTTACTGCCGGTATATTTGGAGTTAAGAAAAACGGATCTGTCAACAGGTAACTTGCACTTTTCAGGTTATCTATACTGATCAATTTTGAAGAACGCCTTTTCCTGTATTGTGCTGCCACAATCTTTTCATAAAGATGATGACATGAGATGGCGACGGTTCTCCATGTAAAAAACCTGTTTACTCTTTTCACACAATTGTGTTGCATGGTGGCCAATAATTTTTCATCTGCCAGCAGGATTTTTATTTTTTCTGCAAGGGCAACAGGATCATTTGGAGGAATAAGAAATCCGGTTTTTCCTTCTTCCACTGTATATTTTATACCGCCCACATTTGCACCAATTACAGGTGTTCCACAAGCCATCGCTTCAATTGGTGTTATTCCAAACGGTTCATACCACGGCGTTGTAATAAAAATATCGGCTGCGGCATAATAAAATTTTAGTGCTTCCCTTTGTTTTCTTCCTGTAAAATATACAAATGAATCTACTCCGTTTTCGGCGGCCAGTTTTTGCAACCTTGCCAGTTCAGGGCACTGCAATGGATCCGGTGTATCTTGTTCGCCTCCAACAACTACCAACCGCAGATTCGGATTATCTTTTTTTGACACTCCCAAGGCCCTTATCACATTATCCACTCCCTTCCGCGGGACCATCCTGCCTAATTGCAAAATGATGTTTTCATCCTCCGAAAAGCCGAGGATTCTTCTCGCTTTTTTCTTGTCGATTGGATAGAATTCTTTTGAACTAAATCCGCATGGAACGATCGAAATCTTTTCAGGGTCGGCATTGTAAAGATTTACCATATCGTCTTTATCCTGTGGACATTCAGCGATAATATGATCGGCATGCTGCAGAATACAACGTTCGATCTCTATTCTCTCTGTTGGAAAGTTGTCCATTTCCTTTTGATGTAGTTTTCTAACCAAACCAAGCGCATGGAAAGTAACCACGTAGGGTATATTGAAAACCTTCTTAATTTTTGAGGCAACAAGGGCCGACATAAAAAAGTTTGCATGAACAAGTTCGTAATCCAATTCTTCTTCGCGCATAAACGAAATCATGTTGTTGGCAAACTCTTCCATCAGGTAAAGAAGTTTTTCTTTGGGAACTACTTTTTCAGGACCTGCCTTAATATGTATCACGCGTATTCCCGGGAGCCAATTGATAATCGTATCTGTTTTACTTTCTTTTCTCGTGTACACATCTACGTTATATCCTAATTTAACCAGCTGTTTTGGTATTTCAGCTACATAAACATTTTGACCTCCGCTATCTACTCCTCCGAGTGTCGCAAGAGGAGACGCATGTTCACTGATAAATGCTATTTTCTTTTTCATAATTTGAATTTTTGAGTTAGCCGGCGTCGCAAATATTTATTCCATCCAGCCTGGAACCTCTTCCAATACTGCGGCCCAATTGAATTTGCAATAATTCATAAAACTTTCTATTCTGATTCATTGAACCAGATCTTAATTGCTCTGCCGGCTTAAAAGGTTTTTAATCGGGCTTGTAACGCGCCCACGTAAATACGGAAATAAGTTGATTAAAGTCCTCTTTGTTTTAAGTGTTTATTTTCATTTGGTCATTTTACAAAAGCAAAAAATTGTGCCAATAACAAAGCAGGAAGAATCAGTAGAAATCGAAAGAAGGTTTGTGAAATTAATAGTACTAAAGTGCGAAGGCTGTAGAATGGATTCTACATACTTCACTATAAAATATTTAAGTTGTACTTAAAAAAAAATCAAATATTTTTCTCCCTCTCCACACCCGTTCTTAAATAACAGAACTAAAGTGGAATAAGCAAAACAATAATTTTTGATTTATAAAAAATGATTTCGAAAGTTTCTGGTTTGTCAATTTTTGTTTTTCTCTGAAATACCTGTTGGTGCAGTATTTGAAATTCTATTTTCCTTGTTAAGAATCTTGTTAATCAGAAATTGAAGGAATGTATATATTAGGGATCAACGCAGTATTTCATGACTCTTCAGCTTGTATCATAAAAGATGGAAAATTATTAGCTGCTGCTGAAGATGAACGTTTTACACACATCAAACACGGCAAGAGGCCGATACCTTTTTCAACTTACCAGTTGCCATATCATGCAATTGATTTTTGTCTTAAGGAGGCCGGTATTCATTTGAAAGATGTTGACAAGATCGCCTATTCTTTTGATCCCTCAATTTTAAACGATAAACTGGGCGATCCTAAAATCTCCATTCCATTGGCGCCGGACCGTAAAAATGAAAATGGGGCAGCAGAATGGGATCCTTTGTTTCTTTCTTCAATAATAAATGCACCACGGCAATTGGTTGACGGTTATCCCCATCATTTGCAAAAAAGATTTTCAGGTGCGCCATTATCACTTGACAAATGGAATTATGTAGAACACCACATAGCCCATGCGGCAAGCGCTTTTTTCCCTTCACCTTTTGATCATGCGGCCGTGCTAACCATTGATGGTAGAGGCGAAAAGACAACTACCAGCTATTACCTGGGTGAAGGAAATAATCTCACAAAAATTTCTGAGGTTTTGCTGCCGCATTCTTTGGGCCTTTTATATGAAGATGTTACCAGTTATCTTGGTTTTTTGCGGTCATCAGATGAGTACAAAGTGATGGCACTTGCTTCTTATGGAAAGCCGGCTTATTTGGATGAATTCAGATCAATGATCAATGTGGGAAAAAACGGAACTTATACAATTAGCGATTTAAAACTGGAAGAGCGATTTGGGAAAGCGCGAAAAAGAGACGAACCATTTTTACAACATCATTTCGATATCGCTAATTCGCTTCAAAAAGTATTGGAAGAAACGGTTTTGCAATTGGTAAATTGGTTTCAAAAAGAAACAGGTGAAGAGAATTTGTGCCTTGCTGGTGGTGTTGCGCTTAATTGTGTTTTAAATGCAGTTATTCGTGATTACAGCAATTTTAAAAACATTTGGGTTCAGCCTGCTTCAGGGGATGCGGGTACAGCACTCGGTGCAGCTTTGTGGGTGGCTGCTCAATCGGTGAATAATGATGAGAAATTTTTTACAATGGATCATTGCTATTGGGGCCCTGAATATACAGATGAAGAAGTTGAGAAATTTTTGAAGTGGACAAAAGTACCTTACCGCAAACTCGACAATGTTGCCAAAGAAACAGCAAAAATTCTTGCAGAGGATAAAATAATCGGGTGGTTCCAGGGCAGGATGGAATTTGGTCCACGCGCGTTGGGAAGCAGGTCAATTCTTGCGTCTCCGGTTCACGCAGAAATGCAGGCAAAATTAAATGACATAAAGGACCGTGAAGATTTTCGGCCGGTAGCGCCTGTAGTGATAGAAGAAGATGCTCCACAGTGGTTTGAAAATGCACAACAATCTCCCTTCATGTTATTTGTGCATTGTGTAAGGTCGGATAAGGCTGATAAAATTCCTGCGGTTCGTCATGTGGATGGAACCGCAAGAATACAAACAATCAATGAACAACAACACCCGCTTTATCATCAGCTTCTGAAAGAATTTAAAGAATTAACAGGGGTGCCTGTCCTGGTGAACACATCTTTTAATACCAGGGGCGAGCCAATCGTCTGTACACCACGGGACGCCATTGAATGTTTCTGGACATCGCCATTTGATGCATTGGTTATTAATTCTTTCTTGTTGGAAAAAAATAAAAATTAATAATAAAAAAGGAGGAACTGATATGTCGTTAAAAGTTTCTGTGATTATTCCTACTTATCAAAGGCCGGTTCTATTGAAGAGATGCATCGAAGCCCTGATTTCCCAGGATTTTCCTGCAAAGGAATTTGAAATAATTATTGTTACTGACGGTCTCGACGATGAAACTAACAACATGTTGGCCGATTGCCACATCCTGGACATTTTCCCTAACATCCATTGCTATTCATTGCCCTTTAAAAAAGGTCCGGCAGCTGCAAGAAATGCAGGCTGGAGGATAGCGAAAGGCAATCTTATTTTATTTACAGATGATGATTGCATTCCTTCAGTTCATTGGATCCGCAATTATTATAACGCTTTTCAATTTTATGGTGAATGTGAAATTGCGTTTACCGGTAAAGTGATCGTTCCATTGCCTGCAGCTCCAACAGATTTTGAATTGAACACCGCCAATCTTGAAACTGCAGAATTTGTAACCGCCAATTGCGCTTGCAGCAAAAGTTGTCTTGAAATGGTAAATGGTTTTGATGAAGCTTTTACAATGGCATGGCGCGAAGACAGCGATCTGGAGTTTAAATTTTTGAAAGAAAATATTCCGATCAAAAAAATTGAAGAAGCGATCGTTATTCATCCGGCACGAAAAGCGCCGTGGGGGGTTAGCTTGAAGGAACAAAGAAAATCAATGTTCAACGCTTTATTGTTTAAGAAACATCCGCAATTGTACAAACAACGTATTGGCTCTCCTGCTCTTCGGAATTATTATTTAATCATTGCCCTGCTATTTACCTCTTTTGCTGAATGGTTGCAGGGTGAAAAAATCGTTGCATTTGTTTGTTTACTGTCGTGGTTGTATTTAATGATCTGCTTTATTAAGAAGCGTCTTTCCAATGCTTCACTTTCTTTTACCCATGTGATCGAAATGATTGCCACCTCACTACTCATTCCGTTTGTTTCCGTTTTCTGGAACCTGTATGGAGCAATTAAATTTAAAGTCTTGAGGCTATGATGAAGGCATTAAAGGACATAAAAAAAATCGCTGTTTTTCGCGCTCTGCAATTGGGGGATATGCTTTGTTCCATTCCCGCTATTAAGGTATTGCGACACGCTTATCCTTCCGCTTCAATTACTTTGCTTGGCTTGCCCTGGGCAAGTTCATTTGTGGAAAGATTCAGTGAGTATTTTGACCAGTTCATTCATTTTCCAGGTTACCCAGGCCTGCCCGAGCAATCTTTTAATGAAGAAGATCTTGAAAATTTTTTGAGAAAAATGCGAAAGGAAAATTATGACCTTTTGTTACAAATGCAGGGAAATGGAACGATCGTAAACCGGCTGGTTTTTCAAATGGGCGCAAAAAATGTGGCAGGATTTTATAACAAGGAAAGCCATGTTAACTCGCCTTTTTTTATTAGGTATCCAGAAAATTTGCCCGAGGTAGAACGCCACCTGGCACTCATGAAACATTTGGGTATCCGTTCACAAGGCACGCATCTTGAATTTCCGCTAACACCAAAAGATCAGAAAGAATTCGATGCTCTACTGCTTCCTGTTTTCCCAAAAAATTACATTTGTTTTCATCCCGGTTCACGTGGCACCTGGCGCCAATGGCCACCAAAATATTTTGCAAAGATTGCAGATCATTGCATAGAAAAAGGATTTTCAGCAGTGATCACAGGAACCAAAGCGGAGTCGGATATCACTTCAGACGTTTTGAAATGCATGCATCATAATGCAATAGATCTTACCGGAAAAACTTCACTTGGTGCAATAGCGGTTCTCATCAAAAATTCTTTTGCTTTGGTTTCAAATTGCACAGGCGTTGCCCATATAGCCGATGCTTTGGATACGCCTTCCATTGTAATAAGTATGGATGGTGAACCGAATCGTTGGGGACCGTTGGACAGGAAGTTGCATCGCGTAATTGATTGGACAAAAGACCCACACTTTGAATCCGTTTTGTTGGAAACTGAAGATCTTATCAATAATTACCTGGTAGCGAAGAAAAGTTGATAATTTGGGTTCATAATTTTCCTTATTCATCCTCTTAAGTAAACGAACAAAAGCTTGAATATTTTATTTTGAAAATTGTGAAGTAAAACTCTTGCCTTAAATATTGCGTAACTTGAGTTCTTATGAAGAATTACCTTTTCTTTTTTTTCGTTCTTTATGTTATGGGCTGCTCGAAGAAAAATTCAAGTTCTCCTCCGCCGGCGCCGGGCAGTTTTAATATTACTTCTGTAAAAGTTAATGACAGTAACGCCAACCGCAATAATGATTATTATAATGTTCAATTGAATCCTTTAATAAGAATTGCGTTTACCGCACCTGTAGATCATTCTTCACTTACTTCAAATATTTCTCTTGTAAAAAATAATGGCGCTGAAGTTCCGGTAAATATTTCCTATTGGAATAAAGACAGTGTCGCCACTGTTCAACCTGCTTCTCCTTTGCAGTATTTATCAAAATATACTTTTACGATTTCGAAAGGATTGCAATCTGCTGAAAAAATTGCACTTACAGCAGACAAAGCAATCAACCTAGTCACTGAAATTGATTCATCAGATAAATTTCCTCCCATTTCCGACAGTGCTTTGCTAGATATTGTTCAACGGCAAACGTTTAAATATTTTTGGGATTTTGGTCACCCGGTTTCAGGAATGGCACGTGAAAGAAATACTTCGGGCGATGTGGTTACAACCGGGGGAACAGGCTTTGGAGTTATGAGTATCATAGCTGCTGTCAATAGAAATTTTATTACCCGGCAACAAGGTTTTGAAAGAATAGATACGATCGTAAATTTTCTGAAAAACAAATGTACCCGTTACCACGGCGCATTCTCACATTGGATAAATGGAGCCACAGGTGCAACGGTCCCATTCAGTGATAAAGACAACGGCGCTGATCTTGTGGAAACTTCTTACCTGATGCAAGGGCTTTTGTGTGCGCGACAATATTTCAATTCGGCCAATGCAGATGAAACTACCCTTCGCAATAATATCAATGAACTTTGGAACGGAGTTGAATGGAACTGGTTCAGGAATGGGAATCAAACCGTTTTGTATTGGCACTGGAGTCCGGATTATAATTTTGATATGAACATGCAGATAAAAGGCTGGAATGAAGCAATGATCACTTATATTTTAGCCGCCTCTTCAAATACTGATTTAATTCCGAAAACTGTTTATGATGATGGCTGGGCTTCAAACGGCGGGATGAAAAATGGTAAAGATTTTTATGGTGTGCAATTGCCTTTGGGACCCGATTACGGAGGTCCGTTATTTTTTGCTCATTATTCATTTTTGGGAATCGATCCACACCATCTTTCAGATGCTTATGCCAATTACTTTACACAGGATTCTGCTCACTCTTTGATCAATT
>DASTXM010000088.1:0-7275 GCA_035765495.1 Hanamia sp. | reverse complement strand
CAACGTATGAGCCACTCCCAAGGGAAGACCAGGATTTATTTAAACGTTTCCTGAAAGTTTTTGAACTGGCTTACCGGCGTTACCTCGATATTGAAAAAGCACAGGCGCAGGCAAAAGAAGCTCAAATACAGGTGGCACTTGAGAAAGTAAGAGCCAAAACAATGGCGATGCACACCAGCCATGATATTGGTGAAACTGTTGATGCCATGTTCAGGGAAATGAATGCTTTGGGGTTGGGCGCAATTCGTTGCGGCATTTCTATTATACAACCCGACTGTAAAATGGAAGTGTGGACAGCTAATCCTGATGTTAAGGGGAAAATTAATTTATCGATTGGGACATTTGATATTTCAATACATCCCGAATTCATAAAGATCTATGAGGCATGGAAGCAAAAAAGACGGGTTCACACGTATGAACTGAAAGGTAAACACCTTACAAGTTATTTCAAGGCACTTAACGATGCTCCGGATTACCCCACCAGGTATGATCTTTCACGTTTGCCAAAATTTCAAATCACCAATTGTTTTTTCTTCAGGGAAGGCACCCTTTTTGTGTTTACAACAACACCATTAGGTGAGGCAAGTTCCAAAATAATTGAAAGATTTTCTGCATTATTCGGGCAAACGTACCGGCGCTTTCTGGATTTGCAAAGGGCTGAAGCGCAGGCGAGAGAAGCTGAAATAGAACTCGCATTGGAGCGTGTTCGTGCAAGGACAATGGCAATGCAAAAGAGTGAAGAATTACAGGAGGTGGTTCATACCGTGCTTGAAAGGTTGAAAGATCTGAATGTGGAATTTTACACAGCGATCATCATTCTTTTTACAAAAGATTCGAAGGATATTACCTGGTGGCTTGAAAATAAAGAGAAGCAGCAGTATGCAAGAGTTTTGGTTCCTTACACGAATATAACCTACCTGAAAGATTTGTTTGATACAAGGAAAAACGGTAGAGATCATTTTTCAAAAGTTTATTCCTTCCAAGAGAAAAATGAATTGTTTCAACATCTTTTTAGCGCTACTGATTTTAAACATGTACCCCAAAAACAAAGAAAGTTTCTTTTAGAAAGTGAAGCAGCGAGCATGTCTGTAGCGCTGGCAAAAAACACGGGTATTCATCTCACGCGATATACAGATAAAGCTTTTTCAGCAGCTGATAATGAAATACTGAAAAGGTTTGCAAGAGTATTCGAACAGGCTTATACCCGTTTTCTTGATCTTCAAAAAGCCGAAGGTCAGGCAAGAGAAGCGCAGATCCAATTAGCATTGGAGAGAGTTAGGGCAAAAAGCCTTGCGATGCACCATTCATCCGAATTACAGGAAGTAGTAAATATTGTGGCGCAACAACTCCAGAATATGAACATTGATATGAACGGAGGCGTTTTTATTTGCATCAACAAAGAAGTGGATAAAGACGCTCCTTTGTGGGCAGCTGCAGGGGCGGCCGATTATGTTCAGAAAGTAGTTGTTCCCAATTCACCCATACCAATAATCAGCAGGTTGGGAGATGCAATTAAGAAGGGAAATAATTTTTTGGTAGAAGAATTTTCGAATGAAGAAAAAAAAGAATTTTTCAGACACCTGTTCAGGCATGAACCATGGAATGCGCTTCCTGCTGAGCGAAAAAAAGAATTACTGTCAAGAGAGGGTGGCTATACAAGATCAGTGGCGGTGATGCAATATACCAGCATTGCGATGATCAATCATAATGGAAAAAGATTCTCTGATGCTGAAAATGAAATTCTGAAAAGGTTCGCAAACGTATTTGAACAATCCTACGTCCGTTTCCTCGATCTGCAAAAGGCCGAAGCGCAGGCAAGAGAAGCACAAATTGAAGCGGCGTTGGAAAGAGTGAGAAGCAAAACGATGGCAATGCACAACAGTTCCGAGCTACTCCCGGCTGCTGAGCTTTTATTTGAGCAGGTGCAGCAGTTGGGCGCACAACTGCAGGGAGTTGCATTTGCGATATGTAATAGAGAGAACTATATGGTTCAGAAGTGGACCAGTATCGGTGTCTTTTCTCATCGCTATGATATCGACCCTGTAGAGGAACGGATGTATAAAAGCTGGAAAAACCAGGAAGGAATGTATGAGGAGATTATTGAAGGAGAAAGGCAAAAAAAATACTATCAAGCGTTTATGCAGATTCCTTCATTTAGGCAAGGTCTTCAAAAATTTATTGATAGCGGGTACCCTTTGCCAACCTGGCAAAAAAACCATGCTGTTCCTTTTAAATATGGATACGTACTTTTCATTACCTTAAAACCATTCGATGAAACGCAGATATTTCTTCGCTTTGGAAATGTGTTTGAACAAACCTATACCCGGTTCCTTGATCTTCAAAAAGCGGAAGCGCAGGCCAGGGAATCACAAATTCAACTGGCATTAGAAAGAGTACGTGCAAGAACTATGGCAATGCAGAAAAGTGATGAACTTTCTGAAGCTGTGTTCGTTCTTTTCCAGCAGTTCAAAGAGCTTGGTGAAAATCCTGACCAGGCCACAATAGGTGTAATCAACGAGAAGGAACATGTAATTGAGTATTGGGTTACGATGTATGGCAATCAAATGAACAAAGTGTTCAAATTCTCCATCGATGAACCGCATGTTACCAACAAAATATATCATGCCTGGAAAAAAGGAATGAAATCATTGGTCATAGATCTTAGTGGAAAAGAATTATTGGAGTTTATGACCTACCGGGCCGGCAAAGGCGGCGCAGCCGTGAATCACAATGAAAAGAGACGAATCATCAATGTTGCATTTTTTTCAAAAGGGTTGTTGATTGTCCAGTCAACAATAGAATGTTCAGCGGAAAGTACCAGGTTACTTGAAAGATTCGCCTCCGTTTTCGAACAAACCTATACCCGTTTTCTCGACTTAAAAAGAGCAGAAGCGCAGGCGAGAGAAGCGCAGATTGAAGTGGCACTGGAACGAGTTCGCGCAAGGGCAATGGCTATGCATGCCTCACAGGAATTAAAGGAAATAGCTCTGGAATTAAGGAAACAAATGGGCTTGCTCGGACAGAAAGAACTTGAGACTTGTGCGATTCATCTCTATGATGAATCGCCCGATTATTTCCAATCATGGGCGGCTCTCCGGCCACCCAACACGGAAGGGGATATAATCCAAAGGGAGTCACGTTTTCCCAAGCATGGCGTAAAGATCATTGAGGAAATGATGGAGTGTTATCAATCCAACAAAAAGGATTATGTCCTGGTAAACGATGGGGAAAAGGCTCTGGAATTTTTCGAAATGGTGAAGCAACATTCAGGTAAAGTGTTTGAAGTTTTATCAGAAAGTTTTCAAGGCCTGGCCCAGGAGGATATAAAAGCTTACTGGTCGGTAGCAGATTTTAAGGGAGGCTCATTGGTGATGACAACAATGGTGGAACCAGAAGAAACAACAAGGACGCTACTGAGAAGGTTTGCAAATGTGTTTGGCCTTGCCTATAGAAGGTTCATGGACTTGAAACAAGCGGAAGCACAGGCAAGGGAAGCAACAATCGAGGCCGCATTGGAAAAAGTACGTGGTAAAGCAATGGCGATGCACAACAGTAATGACGTTGCCATAACAGCCAGCATGGTATTTACAGAATTAAGAAAATTAGGTATCAGGCCTATCCGTTGCGGAGTGGGTTTGTTGAGTAATGAATCAAGGAAAGCCGGGTTATATTCTGCGACATCTTCCACAAAAGAAGATAGTCTTTCTTTGATTGGCTGGGTACAGTTGGAAAAACACCCTGTGCTGGAAAAAATATATGAATCTTGGCTTCAGCAGGAAGATTATTTCCCCGAACTGGAAGGTGAACAATTGATATCCTACTATAAATTATTGTTGGCCGGATTACCTGTTCCTGTTCCTGATTTCTCCAATGAGCAAAAGCAATTTGGTCATTTTATTTCTTTCTCGGTCGGTTGTCTTTATGCGTGGTCAGAAATTCCTTATAAAGCAGAAGAAATAAATGTCTTAAAAAGATTTGCAGGTATCATTGACCTTACCTTCAGGAGATATCTTGAGTTACAGCAATCAGAAGCCAATGCAAAGGAAGCAGTAAGACAGGCCGTATTGGACCGTATCCGTGCAGATATCGCATCAATGAGAACAACGGCTGATCTTAACCGCATCATTCCCTTGGTCTGGAACGAACTGACAATTCTAGGCCTTCCATTCATCCGTTGCGGTGTATTCATTATGGACAACGAACACCAGCTCATTCATACTTTTCTTTCTACCCCTGAAGGAAAAGCAATTGCCGCTTTTAAAATCCCTTATGACACTCCGGGAAAAATAAGAATGATCCGTCTCAATTGGCAAAACAATACGGCTTACATCGATCACTGGAATGATACTGATTTCACTGACTTTGCCAATACATTGTTGGAGCAAGAAGTAATTGATTCTGCAGGGGAATATCTTGCCGGTGTTCCCCATGGGGGATTTTATTTGCACTTCCTTCCTTTCCTGCAGGGGATGATGTATGTTGGAAATACAACTGAACTTAATGATGAGGAACTCAGCCTCGTTCAATCTGTTGCTGATGCCTTCTCTACAGCTTATGCACGTTACGAGGATTTCAATAAATTGGAAGAAGCAAAAAAGCAGGTGGATAAAACACTCGTGGAGTTAAAACAAACGCAACAGCAATTAGTGCAGTCAGAAAAAATGGCTTCGCTCGGTGAGCTTACGGCAGGCATTGCGCATGAAATTCAGAATCCTTTGAATTTTGTGAATAATTTTTCGGAAGTGAGTAAAGAACTGTTGGAAGAAATGAAAACGGCTTTGGAAAGCGGTGACAAAGAAGAAGCGGAAGCGCTTGCTAATGATATTATCCAAAACCTCGAAAAGATCAATCATCATGGTAAGCGAGCCGACTCGATAGTTAAAGGCATGTTGGAACATTCAAGAAAAAGTGAAGGTGTAAAAACACCAACCGACATCAACGCATTGTGCGATGAATATTTAAGACTGAGTTATCATGGTATGAGAGCAAAAGATAAATCTTTTAATGTTGATTTTAGAATAGATTTCGATAACAATATTGAGAAAATAAATCTCATTCCACAGGAAATAGGAAGAGTCTTGCTGAATTTGTATAACAACGCCTTTTATGCAGTAAATGAACAAAAAAGCAAAAATCCTGATTCTTACCAACCGGCTGTTTCAGTAAGTACGAAGAGATCTGAAAACAGTGTAACCATAACCGTTAAGGACAACGGCGGTGGCATTCCTGAAAACATCAGAGAAAAAATATTTCAGCCTTTTTTTACGACAAAGCCGACAGGAAGCGGAACAGGATTAGGATTAAGTCTGAGTTATGATATTGTAAAGGCGCATGGGGGTGAGATAAAAGTCGAAAGCAAGGAAGGTGAGGGAACAGAATTCATTGTTCAACTATAAAATTCGGATCATCCTATGTTTTAATAGCTTATTTGAAAAATCATTGTTTATTTTCTTTGTTAATTTCTTTTGATATGAGAAGTTGGTTGCTTTTAATTTTTCTGTGCTTGTTGATGACACCCTGGCTCAGCGCCCAGTATAAGGTCACCTTTATCGTTAAGGAAAAAACTGCGATACACCACGACAGTATTTATGTGACCGGTACTTTCAGTAATTGGGATTCTACCCCTAATAAAAATTACCTGATGCATCCCATAGCAAACAATGAAAAATCCATCACATTAAATCTGCCTGAAGGTTCTATTCGTTATAAATTCCATAGGGGCAACTGGTTTACTGTTGAAAAGCAATACAATGGTGATGAGGTGCCCGATCGGATAGTAACGATTAAAAGTGATGCCGTTTTTGTTGATAATATTTATAGTTGGAGGGATGAGTTACTAATTGATAAAAAATATGCTTTGCGTCAAACAACAGAAGATAGTAACAGGATTCAAATAATGGCCGCCATTGCATCCAACTACGCATTTTGGCCGGAATACTACAACCTTGATTCTGCGCTGCATTATGCAAATGAAGCGTTGCAGCTACAGCAATCTATTGATAAGTCGGGCGAATATCAATCTTGGAAGACGAACGACCAATCTCTCATGCAGATCGGCATGCAGGAAGTTATCGCTACACTGTTGCATTCACTTGGCAATTACCCGAAATCTTTAGAGATCAGGTTAGAAAATCTTAACATGGCGGAAAAAGTGAAAGACAAATATATAATGGCGGATGCAATAAATGCCATTCAACAGGACTACAACTCTATGAATGACTTCGGAAACGTATTGAGATATGGTAAAATGATGGATTCTATTTTAAGTGCCGTGGATACAACTGACAACCGGTTTAAGTCTGCTGAAAAGAATGCAAAATATATTATCGCAAACGCTTATTACAAGTTGAACCAACCAGACTCTGCATTGTTCTACGCAAATATTTCTTCAAGAATATCAACAGCCCGGACATTAGGCGACACTGCATTCATCCATCCCTTGCTCGGAGATATCTACTCACAGATGGGAAACGATGCTGCCGCATTTTATCATTACAGGCTTGCGCTACCAAAGGCCTTTCAAATTCATAACCCGCAACTGGCAGCAAGCAATCTCGAGGGAGTCGCAAAGCTTTTTAAAAAGGAGGGACACATTGATTCTGCACTGTATTATGCAAAACTGGCGTTGAACTTATTGCAAAATAACAAGATTACTGTTCAATCGTGGGGTGAAAATTCAAATACCTACCTGGCAGAAATAAGCCCGTTGATTGCTGAATTATATAAAGAAAATGGCCAGCCGGACAGCGCATATAAATACCTGCTGCTTTCTGTTACATTAAAAGATAGTTTGTATAACACAAATAAAGTAAGGCAATTTCAAACCCTTTCATTTAACGAAGCGGCCCGCAGGCAACAGCTCGAACAGCAGGCTGCTGAAGCCAAAAAGAAATACCAGACAAGAATTAAAATTTACGGACTTATCAGCGTTATAACCGGCTTTATCATATTGGCAATTATCTTGTACAGGAATAATAAAAACAAGCAGAAAGCAAATGCCATATTGCAAAGACAAAAAAATGAAATAGAAAATACACTTTGGGAATTAAGAAATACCCAGCAACAATTGATCCAATCAGAAAAGATGGCATCACTTGGAGAACTCACCGCGGGCATTGCGCATGAAATTCAAAATCCTTTGAATTTTGTAAACAATTTTTCTGAAGTGAACATGGAGATGATTGAAGAGTTGAAAAAAGAATTGACAACAGGCAATTTGCAGTCAGCAAATGAAATCGCTGATGATTTAAGCAGTAATGAAGAAAAAATCAATCA
>DASTXM010000087.1:0-7819 GCA_035765495.1 Hanamia sp. | reverse complement strand
GTGCTCGGGGCTTCAGTTACCAGCATTACAACGCTTTTATCGAAAGACTTTTTAAAGCTTGTAATTATTTCATTTCTCATTGCTGCACCTATCGCATGGTGGGCAATGAATTCGTGGTTGCAGTCCTATACCTATCGCATCAGTATTCATTGGTGGGTGTTTGCACTGGCAGGAATTTTATCTGTAATCATTGCGATACTTACAGTAAGCTACCAGGCCATAAAGGCGGCGATTGCGAATCCAGTGAAGAGTTTGAGAAGCGAGTGATGTAAGAATGGAAATGAAAAAGCGATAATTGTTTGTTTACTATTTAAGTTGATGAAAAGAGTCATGATGAATTAAATCAGAAATCATTAAAATCATAAATGAATTTTTATGTTTAAAAATTATTTAAAAACCGCATTCAGAAATATCAGAAAGAACAAGCTTTTTTCTTTCATTAATATTCTGGGATTATCGCTTGGTATTGCAACGTGTTTTATTATCATGTTGTATGTACAGGACGAGTTGAGCTATGACGGCTTTAATAAAAATGCAGACAATATCGTAAGAGTTGTTTTTCATGCAAATCTCAATGGTGGCAAAATCAACGAGAGTGTGAGCATGCCGCCTGTTGCACAAACGATGAAAAAAGATTTTCCCGAGGTGAAAGATGCAACAAGAATCCTTGACTTTGGAACACCAAAAATCACTTACAACAATACTGTTTTTAAAGATGATCGCTTTGCATTGGTTGATCCAAACTTCTTCAGCATCTTCACTTTGCCCATGATAAAAGGCGATGCGAAGACAGCTTTAGCACAGCCAGATGGTATTGTACTTACACAGGAAACTGCCAAAAAATATTTTGGTAAAGAAGATCCGGTTGGAAAAATTATCAAGATAAAAACAGACAGTAGCCGTGTCTATAAAGTAACCGGCATTATTAAAAATATACCAGCGAATTCACATTTTCATTTTGATGCATTCGGTTCGTTGACAAGCTGGGCAAATGCTACATCAGATACATGGCTTGCCGGTGGTTATCATACGTATCTTTTACTGAATCCCGGCACTGATCTGAAAAAGATGGAAGCAAAATTTCCTGCAATGGTTGCCAAATATATGGGTCCACAAATACAACAGCAAATGGGCCTGAGCCTGAAAGAATTTATCACAAAAGGCAATTCGCTGGGTTTTACTTTACAACCATTGAAAGACATTCATCTTAACTCAAACACAACTACAGAATTTGAGCCCGGTGGCAATGAAACTTATGTTTATATTTTTGGAGGCGTTGCTATTTTTATGTTGATCGTTGCATGCATTAACTTCATCAATCTTTCAACAGCAGGCGCATCCAAAAGAGCAAAAGAAGTAGGCATTAGGAAAGTAGCGGGCTCCGGAAAATTTCAACTCATCAGCCAGTTTTTATCAGAATCCATACTCCTTACATTTTTTGCGTTGTTTATTGCGTTTGTGCTGGTTCAATTAGCGTTGCCCGCATTCAATAATATTTCAGGAAAACATTTAGCCCTTGATGTAAAACCTGTTGTTGCTTTTATTGGTTTGGGATTATTGGTAGGGATTGTTGCAGGCATTTATCCTGCATTTTATCTTTCTTCTTTCAAGCCAATTGTGGTACTAAAAGGAAAACTTTCGCGCAATCATAAAAGCTTTGGTTTAAGAAGCGGTTTGGTAGTGTTTCAATTTTTTATTTCCGCGGCGTTGATCATCGGAACCCTGGTAGTATACCAACAAATGAAATACATACAAAACAAAGACCTTGGTTATAACAAAGAACAAATCATTACCATTCCAAATTCTTATGCATTGGGTAAAAATGAGAAAGTGTATGAACAACAAATGTTGCAGGATCCTCGTATTGTAAATGCAACTGCATCATATTATAAACCTGCTGGTCCATCAGATTATAATAACGCATTAGCTTATCCGCAGGGCAATGATCATTTGGTTGTGGATGGTGTGGAATATCATGTAGATGAAAATTACATCCCTACATTGGGGATGACAATGATTAACGGCAGAAATTTTTCAAAAGACTTTGCAACAGATTCAACAGGCATTATTCTGAATGAAACTGCAGCGCGTGCATTGGGATGGAATGATATGAGTGCTGTTGGCAAAACAGTAATCAGGCAAAATAGTGACAGAGGAAACAACATTCCTTTTCATGTAATTGGTGTGGTAAAAAATTTCAACTTTAAATCGCTGCACGAAGCGATTAGTCCATTGTATATGACGTTGCAACCTGAAGGTGGATTGATCTTTAAAATAAAAACAACTGATGTTGCGGGCTTGCTGGCAACGATGAAAAAGAACTGGGATACTTACAATACCGGCGAGCCATTTACCTACAATTTTATGGATGATCTTTTTAATAAAACCTATTCAACAGAGCAAAAAACCGGAGCCATTTTAAATATTTTTTCTATACTTATTATTCTCGTTGCCTGCCTTGGTTTATTTGGATTGGTAACGTATACAGCAGAACAACGCACAAAAGAAATCGGTATCAGAAAAGTATTGGGCGCGAGTGTATCGCAAGTAACACAAATGCTTTCAAAAGAATTTTTAAAATTAGTTTTGATTGCATCGCTCGTTGCCTTTCCTGTTGCATGGTTTGCAATGAACAAATGGCTGCAAAGTTTTGCATATCGTACCCATATTTCATGGTGGATTTTTGTTGTGGCTGGTCTCAGCGTATCGCTGATTGCCTTGCTAACAGTAAGTTTCCAGGCGATAAAAACAGCGATGGCAAATCCGGTGAAGAGTTTGAGAAGTGAGTAATTTGAAAACGGGAAAATTTGAAAATGGGAAAATAACATGCATGTCTACACGAAAATAATTTGAAAATAAAAATTCAAATAATTTGTTTGTTTACTATCTTCTTCTGCTGCTAACTTTACAGGAATAAAATAATTTCGGATGTTCATCAGCATCAGTAATGATTCTCTCGAGACGGGCATTGAAGCAGGAAAGAAAGCCGCTTCTCTTATCCGGCAGGCCATCGAATCCAAAGGGAATGCAACGATCATACTGGCAACGGGTTCCAGTCAATTTGAAACACTAAACCAGTTAACCGGAGAAGAAGGAATTGATTGGAGAAACGTTACCATGTTTCATTTAGATGAATACATTGGTTTGCCCGTTTCTCATAAAGCAAGTTTTAGAAAATATTTGCAGGAAAGATTTGTTGAAAAAGTGCCGGCATTAAAGGGTGTCAATTTGATTAATGGCGAAGCTGATCCTGAACAGGAATGCAACCGATTGGAAAAGTTGATATTGCAATCAACAGTAGATGTGGCACTGGTTGGCATCGGAGAAAACGGGCATTTGGCCTTCAATGATCCTCCCGCGGATTTTGAAACTGGCAGCGCATATTTGGTGGTGAACCTTGATGAGCAATGCAGGCAACAACAGGTAAACGAAGGCTGGTTTAGTGCATTAAATGAAGTCCCTGAAAACGCAATCAGCATGTCGATACAGCAGATCATGCTATCGAAACATATCGTCTGTACCGTTCCCGGAATCAGGAAAGCAAAAGCCGTAAAAAATACGCTGGAAAGGCCGGTGTCGAATCTGTATCCTGCAACCATTTTACAACATCACCCTGATTGTTATTTATTTCTCGATAATGAATCTGCGTCTTTATTAAAACACAGGTAAAGCAAAGAATGAATCACTTATGAGAAAATTGAAAATCATAAATGGAAGAATTATTACGCCGGAAAAGATAATAGAAAATGGAAGTGTGGTTATTTCTGAAGGCGTGATTACAGAGATCGGTGATAAAGAGATCAATTCGAAAGCAGATCTGATTCTTGATGCAGAAGGCAATTTCATTTCTCCCGGTTTCATTGACATTCATGTTCATGGCGGAGGCGGCAGTGATTTTATGGATGGCACCGTTCGCGATTTCCTCACCATCGCTGAAACGCATTTGCAATATGGGAGTACCGCTCTTGTTCCTACAACGCTTACAGCTGAGAAGGAAAATTTGTTACACATTCTTGATATTTATCGCGAAGCCTCAAAGCAAAATGTAAACGGAGCGCAATTTTTAGGAATGCATATTGAAGGTCCTTATTTTTCGATGAACCAAAAAGGCGCGCAGGATGCACGTTATATTCGAAAACCGGATGAAAAAGAATATAGCGACATCATCCAAAAAGCAGGAGACATTATAGTAAGATGGAGTGCTGCCCCTGAGTTGGAAGGCGCTATGGATTTTGGTAAATATTTGAAAGCGCATCAAATTCTTCCGGCCATTGCTCATACGGATGCAGTTTATGAAGATGTGATAAAAGCGTTCGAAAATGGTTATACGCTTGCCACTCATTTTTATTCAGCCATGTCAGGAGTTACGCGGCGCAATGCTTTCCGGTATGCGGGCGTAATAGAAAGTGTTTATCTAATGGACGAAATTGACGTGGAAATAATTGCGGATGGAGTTCATTTGCCCGAGCCATTATTAAAGCTGATTTATAAAATCAAAGGAAGCGAAAGAATTGCGTTGATCACTGATGCAATGCGTGCTGCTGGTACTCAAAGCCAGGAGAGTATTTTAGGTTCAAGAGAAAACGGGTTGAAAGTAATTGTAGAAGATGGTGTTGCCAAACTGCCCGATCGCACTTCATTTGCAGGAAGTGTAGCAACTACAAACAGGCTTGTAAGAACGATGATACAAATGGCCGATGTTCCCCTGGTTGAAGCTGTAAGAATGATGACGTTGACACCAGCGCGCATCATGAAAATCGATCAACATAAAGGTTCCATAACAATAGGAAAAGATGCGGATGTGGTGTTATTTGATAATGACATCAATATCAAAACTGCTATTGTGAAAGGAGAGATATTATACAATCAGTTGTAAGAAAGGATGGCGATGAGAAAAAAGCAATTCTCTTTATCAATTCGTTTACTGTCTTCCTTCTCTATATTTGAAGAAATTCTTTTGAAAAAATCATGACAAGAATCTTTATTACTGCAATCCTGTTTCTATTTACCAGTTCTTTTGTTACTTCTCAAAAAACCGTCTCTTTGCGAAAACAAATAGAACAACTTCTTGCTACAAAAAATGCACGTGTCGGCGTTTCTTTTTCAGGTATTGAAAAGCAAGATACGTTAACCATCAATGGCAGCAGCCATTTCCCTTTGCAAAGTGTTTTTAAATTTCCGATTGCTTTGAAAGTGCTCCACCTTGTAGACCAGAAAAAACTTTCTTTAGACCAAAAAATATACATCCCTAAAAGTGATCTCTTGCCTGATACATGGAGTCCGCTTCGTGATAAATATCCGGATGGTAATGTAAAAATTCCCTTGGCTGAGATTATCCGTTTCATGGTTTCAGAAAGTGACAACAATGCCTGTGATATTCTTTTACGGCTTGTCGGAGGCGCTAAAACAGTAAATGATTATATCCACGAACTTGGTATCAAAAACATTGCTATCCGCTATAACGAGGAAGAAATGCATCGTGAATGGAATGTTCAATTTTCCAACTGGACAACACCCGTCGCGACGACACGATTACTTAAATTATTTTACGATGGCAAAATTTTATCCGCAAAAAGCTATGATTTTTTATGGAAGGTCATGTGTGAAACTTCAACCGGCAAAGAGAGGATAAAAGGACAATTGCCAACAGGAACTTTAGTGGCTCACAAGACAGGAACATCCGGTACAAATGCGCAAGGGATAACCGCTGCCATAAATGATATCGGAATTGTAAGGCTGCCAAACGGAAACCATTTTGTGATAAGTGTATATGTTTCCAACTCAAAAGAAAATACACAAACGAATGAAAAAATCATCTCCGATATTTCAAAATTGGTTTGGGACTATTTCGTAAGTGAGATGAAATAATTAATCTCTGAAGTGCATGCATTATTTTAAAAAAATAATCAAATGGATGGTGGCAACGAGAAATGGAACAACTAACTTTAGCAACTATATCAATACTTTCTTGTCATGAAAAAAACTTTCTCCTTAATCCTTGTTTTACAATTGCTTGCTTTCCTTTCCTTTGGTCAAACAAAAGTTCAAAACTTATTAACGGAAAATCTCGTTAATCCCGTTAGTGTAGCGGCTTCTCATCCACGATTCTCGTGGCAATTAAACAGTGACAAAAGAAATGTGCTTCAAACTGCTTATGAAATCAAAGTCCTTTCCAATAAATCAATTGTTTGGAATCCGGGAAAGATTCAATCTGACCAATCCGTTCATATTTCTTATGGAGGTTCGCCTTTGCAATCCGGTAAAAAATATTCGTGGCAGGTAAGGGTTTGGGATAATGATGGAAAAGTTTCTGAATGGAGCTCGCCTGTTTTTTTTCAAATGGGATTGTTAAATAAAAGCGACTGGAAAGCGAAATGGATTGAACCTGGTTTTACAGAAGATTCGCCACATGCGAGCCCGATTTTCCGCAAGCAATTTTCTTTGAATAAAAAAATTGTTTCTGCAACAGCATACATCACTTCACATGGATTGTATGAAGCGCATATCAATGGCGAACGTGTTGGTGATGCTTATTTAACTCCCGGTTGGACATCTTATAACAAACGCTTACAGTACCAGGCTTATGACGTAACCAATCTTTTGAAGAATGGGCAGAATATAATCGGGGTGGAACTGGGCAATGGCTGGTATCGCGGAACGCTTGCCTGGGGCGGTAACAAAGACATTTATGGAAAAGATGCTGCGTTGCTTTTTCAGATAAATATTACTTACAGCGACGGGTCTGAAGCAACGATTATTTCTGATGATAGCTGGAAATCTTCTACCGGCGCTATCCGTTATGCTGAAATTTATAATGGTGAAACAATTGATGCTCGAAAGGAAAAAACAGGATGGTTGTTGCCAGGATATAATGATAGAGATTGGAGTGGTGTAAAAGTCGCTGATTTTTCTTTGGATAATTTAATTGCTACAGTAAATGAGCCGGTAAGAAAACACGAAACTTTTAAACCGTTGAAAATCTTCACAACTCCAAAAGGTGAAAAAGTAATTGACTTTGGACAGAATCTTGTTGGCTGGGTGGTGCTTAAAGTGAAAGGACACGCAGGAGATACCGTCACCATTTCTCACGCGGAAGTTTTGGATAAAGAAGGGAATTTTTATACAGCCAATCTACGGGCGGCGAAAGCGCAAGATCATTATATTTTAAAAGGTGGAGGAGAAGAAACTTTTGAACCACATTTTACGTGGCATGGTTTCAGGTATGTGAAACTGGAAGGTTATCCGGGCGAATTAAAACCTGAAAATTTTACTGCTGTTGCCTTGTATTCCGACATGAAACAAACCGGCACTTTCACTTCTTCCAATCCTTTGATCAATCAATTGCAACACAATATTCAATGGGGACAAAAAGGAAATTTCCTCGATGTGCCTACTGATTGTCCTCAGCGCGATGAGCGCCTTGGCTGGACCGGTGATGCACAGGTGTTTTCGCGCACTGCTTCCTTTAATATGAACGTAAATAATTTTTTTGACAAATGGATGAAAGACGTTGCTGCCGACCAATTACCAAACGGAAGTGTTCCTTTTGTAATACCGAATGTTTTGGGAGCCGGTTCTGCTGGTTCTGCAGGATGGTCAGACGTAGCCACGATTGTTCCATGGAATATGTACCTCGCTTATGGAGATAAAAAAATTTTACAAGACCAATATCCAAGCATGAAAGCATGGGTAGAATACATCCATCATCAAAGCCATAATGACTTATGGAATACGGGATTTGATTTTGGAGATTGGCTCTTTTATAGGCCTGAAGATGATAATGACGGAAGGGCCGCTGTTACTGATAAATATTTAATCG
>DASTXM010000086.1:0-14796 GCA_035765495.1 Hanamia sp. | reverse complement strand
TGCTTTTGCTTTTGCTCATCAATTACCATTTCATCCGGCAATTGCCGTAGAACTTTTTTTCCAAAGTCATTTGTCCACTCTAAGTCTGAAGTAAAATTTTTTATCCCTGAAACAAGAAAAGTAATATCATAATCCTGGTATTTATCAGGCTTTATGTTTGGGTTGGCGCGTGAACCGTTCAACAAAACAGCTCTGATTCTTTTATTGCCGTTTGCAAAATCGATGATTGTGTTCTTGATCTCTTCTGAATTACTCATTGTAATCTCCCTTTTAAATTGAATTGCAATCTCAAGCCGGATAATCAGTATTAATCCATTGCATATTACAGCATTTCAAATGTGCATAAAAATCCACTGCTGGTGCGTCTCCTACGCAATTATTTTACTAATTTTCTTTTATGAAAAAGTTGATCATTACCCTTGTTATACTTTTTGCGGCTAATCATCTTTTTGCACAATATCTCCATTACTGGGATAATTCAAAAAGAGAGCGGTATGTTCAACCGACAGAACAAGCACCACCTCCACCACCACAAGCTCCCGCACAACCAAAGCCGGAGGTTGCGCCTGCACCACTTCCTCTTACAAATCCTGTAAACCTTGATGTACCAGACCTTGTAAGTTCAACGTTTGTGCCATTTAATACTGTTACAGGTCCCCCGAAATTTGACAGGCCTCCAATGGTATTTCATGAGTGGCCGGATAAGTGCCCGGGACTTTCCGGTGCGGTACCGGTTTTGCTTAATTACGTGCCGGCAGAAATTGTTGTGATCGTGAGTGAAAAATACAAAGGTCATTTGTATTCCATTTGCACGAACAAAGGCACCAACAACAAACCTGAATATAAATTGAAAGTTTGCAAGAACGGGATGATCGTTTACGAATACGCGAATTACAAAGGCGAGATAATGGCTGATCGCGAAGAATATTTTACTCAATGATCACGACAATCAGGTCCATCACATTGGTCATTGTAGGGCCCGTAATGATATGTCCTCCTGCTTTTTCAAAGAAATGATAGGAGTCAAAATTTTGCAAATACTCTTCAACCTTCAATCCTTTATAAATTGCATCAGGATAAGTATTCGTATCAACAACAGCACCTGCAGCAGGCGTTGGGCCATCATTACCATCCGTTCCTGCTGACAATAATGTAATTCCTGTTTGGTCTTTCAATAAAATACTTGCATACAATGCAAAATGCTGATTTCTACCTCCCACTCCACTTCCTGTTACCTTAACCGTTGTTTCTCCTCCAAACAAAAGACAGCAAGGCTTCTTAACTGAACTATTATTTTGATAAACGATTGCTTTATCAACTATTTCTTTGGCCGCTCCTGCCAAATCTCCATCAAGTTGGGAAGTGATAATAAAAGAATTCAGACCATAATCAGATGCCTTTTTCTTACAGGCTTCCAAAGCGATTTTATTACTGCCGATTATAAAATTGTGCGACCTGGTAAATACCGGATCGCCCGGTTTTGGTGTTTCAGGAATTAATCCATTTATTCCCATCCTGAGGTAAGCGGTAAGGATGGGAGAAACCTTTGAATGCAGGTCATATTTATTAAGAACTGCAATTGCATCTGCAAAAGTTGTAGGATCGGGAACTGTAGGGCCAGACGCAATTGAGTGCAAAGGATCGCCAATTACGTCCGATAAAATAAGTGTGACCACCGTGGCCGGAAATGCAGATTGCGCGAGTTGACCGCCCTTCACTTTCGATAAATGTTTGCGTACCGCATTGATCTCCTGTATGTCTGCTCCGCTTCTTAGCAGTAACTCGTTTAAAGTGATCAATTCTTCCATCGAACTATCGGCGGGTAAATCGGTTAATAAAGAAGAGCCGCCCCCAGAAATAAGACAAATCACCAAATCATTTTCAGTTGCCTGCTTTGCCAACTCTAATATTTTTTTCGTGGCTGCATAACCGTTAGCATCGGGCACCGGGTGTCCGGCTTCTGAAACGTCAATGTATTGCAACTTGCAGCCATGACCATATTTTACTACCACATGTCCGGAGCTAATCTTATCTCCCAAAACACTTTCTATTTCAAGTGCCATTTTTGCACTGGCTTTACCAGCCCCGATTACATATACATGTTCAAATTTCCCAACATCTAATTCTTTATTGCCTAAGAAAATTCTCCCTTTACTCTTAAAAATATTCCTGCCTGTCATTTGCGCCGGCATTACGCTTTCAACGCCGGCTAAAAAGATTTCTTCAGCAATAATTTTAGCATCCATCAAAAATTCGTTTTAGCAGAATGAAAGTTATTAAAGAAAAAAGTGGGAAGTAATCCATACGCATAGAAAAACGGTGATGCCCATCACGGCTGTTGCTGTTGAAAAGACACGCAACGTAACATTCGCATGTAAATCAGAAAACTTCGTGACCACCCAAAAATAAGAATCATTCGCATGTGAGATGATCATTGAGCCGGCACCCATTGAAAGCATTGTAAACAGTTTTCCCGTTTCTGATGCGAGGCCAAGCGATGGAAGCATCGGCGCTACAATAGATGCAGCAGTAATTATAGCAACAGTTGAAGAACCCTGGGCAGTTTTTAAAATAAGGGCAATGCCGAAAGGAATCAGAAGACCAAGACCTGTTTTACTCAAAGCCGTTCCTGCAAAAGTGCCTACACCTGTTTCTTTGATGATCAGTCCAAACATTCCGCCTGCGGCAGTAATGATCAGTATCGGGCCTGCTTTTTCGATTGCCGTTTCAAATACGTCGTTGAGTGTTTCCATTTTTTTATCATGAAGAAGAAACAATGCAAACAAAACGCCGATAACCAAAGCAATCACCGGCTGACCGCAAAACTCAAATATGTTTGTGATCACATTTGCTTTAAACTGAAGAATGTGAAGTAGCGAACCCGTCGCAATAAGTACCAGGGGAACAACAACAGGCAGAAATGAACTAAGAACAGAAGGATGATTCTTTTCAACTTCATCAATCGAAATTTCATGTGCAGGGGCAGGCAAATAATTTTTGTTTTTTGTCATTTGCTTTACCCACAAATAAGCAACAAAAAACCCGGGAATGGCAAAAAGAATTCCCGCCACTACAAGATCTCCAATGTTTGCATTCAATATTCCGGCCGCAACAAGCGCACCGGGGTGAGTAGGAATTAAATTGTGAACAACGTATAATGAACAAGCCAGCACACCCGCAATAAATGGCATTGCAGTTTTGGTTTTAGCGCTGAAAGATTTGGCCAAACCACTGAGGATAATAAATCCTGAATCACAAAAAATGGTCATCCCCGCAACGAAACCGGTAATCCCCAAAGCCAGAGCCCCGTTCTTTTCCCCGGTTTTGGAAAGAATATAACGGGCAAGCGTAATCGCAGCACCGGTCTTATCGAGAATAATGGCAATGATGGCACCCAATATGATCAAAAAACCTGCAGAGGCCATTGTATTGCCAAAGCCATTCATCATGATCGACACCACATCTTTTGAAGGCAATACAACAATGGCAAGTAAGAGGGACACGAGGAAAAGTGCTATAAAAGCGTTCAGTTTCCACTTTGAAGTAAGCAGGATAATACACGCAATACTGATAACTACCAAAGTTGAAATGGCGGCAGGGCTCATCTGTCAAAAGCTTTAGAAATTTTAGAAAAGTCAGTTTTCATAAAAATCCCGGGTAATTTAATCGATTAACTTTTGATGAACGAAAATGGCCAAAGAAAAAACCGCTTTTTGTTGTTCGTTTACCGGTCACCGTTACTATCTGATGTTGCCCTTCTTTAATTCATTAACAGCATAATCGCACGCCCTTGCCGTTAATGCCATATAGGTAAGTGAAGGATTCTGGCAGGCGGTTGAATCCATACACGCTCCATCAGTGATGAATACATTGGGCGCTTCGTGACATTGGTTAAAACGGTTCAACACAGAAGTCTTTGGATCATGGCCCATCCTGGCCGTACCCATTTCATGTATCGTCATTCCCGGCACCGAAGCATCGGTAATTTCTGAAACAGATACCGGGCCGCCACTTTGCAACATTTCAATTGCATCGCTGATCATTGGCGCGCGCATGGATTTTTCATTTTCGCCATACTCCATTTCAACATTCAAAACCGGCAATCCCCATTTATCTTTTTTGTCTTTATCAAGATAAACATGATTCTTATAATCTGGAAGACATTCACCAAAAGCAAACATGCTTGCGCCCCATGCGCCGGGTGTAGACAACGAATCTTTCCACTCCTCGCCCGTTCCTTCGGCATGATAACCTCTTGTCCATTCAGCTCTTGACACATACACTTCATAAGCATAACCGCGGTTAAAAGGCCTGTCCTTCTTTTGCAGGTTTTGAAACCTGGGAACGTAAACCGAAGTGGATCGCTGACCGAAATAGTATTTGTCTTTTAAGATATCGAACTGCGCTGAAGCACCCGGACCTGAATAATGATCCATCAAATAGTGGCCAAGCACCCCACTGCCGTTGGCAAAACCATTGGGGAACCGGTCTGAAACAGATTGTAACAAAATTTTTGTAGTGGCGAGGGCCGAGGCATTTAAGAAGATCAGCGGGGCAAAATACTCATACGTCTTCATTGTTTCTGTATCGATAATGCGCACGCCGGTTGCCTTGTTTTTTTGTTTGTCCCATATCACACTTTCCACTGTAGAAAATGGGCGAAGTGTTAGATTTCCGGTGGCATAAGCAGCGGGAAGCGTAGATGAATTGCTGCTGAAGTAAGCGCCGTAAGGGCATCCACGGTGACAAAGATTTCTCGACATGCATTTGCCTCTTCCGTTGTGAGGCTGCGTGAGCACCGCCATGCGGCTTTGAATCAGGTTGCGTCCCTTAAATTTTTCTTCGATCGTTTGCTTCAAATGTTGTTCCAGGCAATTCATTTCAAATGGAGGAATAAACTGCCCGTCGGGTAACTGCGGCAAACCTTCCTTTTTGCCGCTCACGCCGATAAAGCGTTCTACATAATCATACCACGGCGCGATCTCTTTATAACGGATCGGCCAGTCTACGCCCACACCTTCTTTTGCGTTGGCCTCAAAATCAAGGTCGCTCCACCGAAATGTATGCCTGCTCCACAGCAGCGACTTGCCGCCTACCTGGTTTCCCTGAATCCACCAGAAAGGTTTTTTCTGCGTGTAAGGATGCTCCGAATCCTTTACAAAAAAATGTTTATCGTCCTGCCCGAAATGGTACACCGTTCTTTGCACCTCGTAGTTTTTCACGTCTTCCTGTGTAAGCATGTTCCTGTTGGGTATCTGCCAGGGATCAAGATTGGCGGTAGGATAATCCACCACGTGTTTTACATCGCGGCCTCTTTCCAACAATAAAACTTTCAGGCCTTTCTCACACAATTCTTTGGCAGCCCAACCGCCTGAAATACCGGAGCCTACTACAATTGCGTCGTACATAATTTGCTTTTGAAATACTGGTATGGTTTTTACCAATACATTAAAAATGTTTTTGCCATTGCTTTTTCGCCCTGTTTATACGGAATGCATGCCTCATATGTGCCGGGCACCTTTACATAATTCAAAGCCTTTTCCATTCCTTCCTGCGAAGTAAAGTGTCCGATCAGCGCCAGCTTTTTCATTACGGCGAACCAGGATTTACCCGGATCATTATTATAAGCCGCCTTGTCGGTTTTATTAACCAGGGCTATTTTTTCCTTTTTGGAAAGAGAAATAAATTTTCCGCCGGCGTCTTTATCCAGTTGTTGCAACCCTTTCTTTATGCTTTGCTGGTCGTCCGGCGCCAGGCAATTTTTAATAACAAGGTCAAGGAATTCAGGCACCCTTGTTTCAAGTCCTCCGGGTGTTGAAGTTTTTGGAAGGATAATATCAACTACATTTTCAAGCAACGCAAATTCATCATCAGCAAAAAATCCGGTTCTTACAATTTGAGCTTTTGATTTGCAGGAAGAAGCAAATTGTGCCAGTACGCCGGGAAAGCTGCCATAAAGAGCAAGAGCGCCCATTCCCTTCAGAAGATTGCGCCGGTTCATATCAATACGTTTAAGAAATTAAAGTTAAGGTAAATGTGCAATTCAATAACAATCACGAAATAGTAAGTTAGAAGTTCACGTTGGCAGGTTTTTTGGATGCGATATGATGAAACAAAAATTATAATATCATGGCAGATACAACATGGAAACCGCACACAGCACATGGAGACCTCAGCAGTAAAGATGAAAAAGATCTTCCCGACAGTGTTTACGCGTTTCCCAAACAACGCAAAGAACCTTTGACCGATGCCTCACATGTACAGAATGCGCTCGCGCGTTTCGACCAGGTGAAAGGCGTATCAGACAGCGACCGCGACCAGGCTTTCGCCAACATTAAGAAGGCTGCAAAACATTATGATGTTGATGTGGAAGAAAAGAACTGGCACGACCTCGGCAAGAAGCCACACACCAAAAATCCGGCGCACTGATAACAAAAATTTAATTGGTAATAAATGTCAACCAGGAAAGGTTGGCATTTTTTGTAGATGCTGGTTAGGAGAAGAATTGGGTTTATTTGTGCTAAGCAAACCTATAAGGTTTTTGAAACCTTATAGGTTTATTGACTTCACTCAACCACTTCTCTATTTTAACTGCAACCCTGGTAAGAATAGAAACGAAATCTGTCCTAAGTTTGTATTACAACAATCATTACAGATGGAAACGACTTTTTATGTTTCAACTGATAAATCGCTTTTAGAAATCGAAATGATCTACGATTTTCTCACAAATCGGTCTTATTGGGCTAAAGGAAGAAGCAGGGAAACTGTAGAAAAATCGATTGAAGGTTCGATGTGCTTTGGCGTGTTTGATCCCGGGAATAAACAGGTAGGGTTTGCAAGAGTTGTAACTGACTATGCCATGTTTGCCTGGCTGCTTAATGTATTTATTTTAGAAGATTTCAGGGGCAAGGGCCTTGGAAAAATGATTATGACGGCTATTATAACCCATAACGATCTGCAAGAGGTAAAAAGATGGGTGCTTGACACGTTGGATGCGCATGGTTTGTATGAAAAGTACGGCTTCAAACCGTTAGCAAGACCTGAAAGAAGGATGGAACTTTTCTGCTAAAAATCATTTGACAATTTTAAGTAAAAACATGAAGGTAAAAACAAGGGGTCAATGAAATGCTGCCGTTGGTGAAGCTATCACTCCAGGCCAGCGTTCAACACCAACTGCTGTGAGAAGAAATGCACCGAATGTGAATTAATTATTCGGGAATTTTACTTTCATAAATCTTATATTGCAATTTTATCAGACTATGATTGCAAAAGAACCAATTGAAGAATTTCTAAAATTTAATTACCCTTCATCGTTTGAAGTGTATTGTGGTGATTCTTTAAAACATTTAAAGAAATTTGAGAAAAATAAATTTGACCTCATTATCACTTCGCCTCCCTATAATATTGGGAAGTCCTATGAAGTAAAGGAAACAATAGAAACATATTTAAAAACGCAAGAAGAAATTATTAAAGAACTGGTGAAAGTCTTGTCGCCAAGAGGAAGTTTATGTTGGCAAGTTGGCAATTTTGTTGATAAGGGCGAAGTTTTTCCTCTTGATATTTTTTACTACAACATTTTTAAGAAACTAGGATTAAAACTTCGTAATCGAATTATTTGGCATTTTGGGCATGGCCTTCACGCGTCAAACCGGTTCTCAGGACGGTATGAAACTATTCTATGGTTTACCAAAACTGACGATTACATTTTCAATTTGGACAATGTAAGGGTTCCGGCAAAGTATCCCGGAAAGTTGCATTTTAAGGGTGAAAAGAAAGGCAAACCCTCAGGAAACCCATTAGGGAAGAACCCTTCTGATATATGGGAAATAGTCGTGAAAGATTGGGAAAACGAGTTGTGGAATATTCCAAATGTAAAATCAAATCATCCGGAAAAGACGGATCATCCGTGTCAATATCCTGTTGAGTTGGTGGAGCGATGTGTTTTGGCACTAACAAATGAAAATAGTTGGGTTCTTGATCCTTTTTCAGGAGCTGGCTCTTCTTTAATTGCCGCGGTAAAGAATAATAGAAATGCAATTGGAATAGATAAAGAAAAAAAATATTGTGAGATGGCAAAAGAGAGAATTCAGCAATTGAAAGAAGGCAAACTGAAATTGAGACCAATAAATAAACCAATTCACACTCCGTCTGCAAACGATAAAGTAGCGAAACTGCCAAAAGAATGGCTTACTCTTGATATATGAAAATAGCTGAATCCTACTCTCATTTAAATGGAGAAGAATATTTAATAGTTCATCATAAAGAATTATATGATGAGTTACGTGCAGTTATTGAAAGTATTGATGCTTCTGCACTTATGACTAAGAAAAGCAAGGAAAAAACGATGGTTGGTAAAA
Organism: Hanamia sp.; assembly: GCA_035765495.1. Classification (GTDB taxonomy): domain Bacteria; phylum Bacteroidota; class Bacteroidia; order Chitinophagales; family Chitinophagaceae; genus Ginsengibacter. The sequence continues at coordinate 6,439 of DASTXM010000086.1, read as the reverse complement.
TGCTTTTTAGCCCGATAGCATTAAATAGAGTTTTTATTGAGAAGTTTAGAGAAAAAGGATGGTTCGAAAGTCGATATAAATATTATATTACCACCGACAGGAAATTAATGCAGGAAATTGTTCCCCTTTCTTATGAAGAACAAAAGGAACATTTAATAGAAAATGGTGTTTCCAATCCGCTGTCTTCATTTAAACAAACAGATTTTGTAAAGAATGGAATTGCAGTGGAAGTACAATTCGGGAAATACGCATTCGTTGCATTTGATCTCTTCGTAAAACACTTGTTATTCTATTCGGGAGGCATTATTAATGTAGGGATTGAAGTTTTACCTACCAAAAAAATGCAAAGCCAAATGTCTTCGGGAGTTGCTTATTATGAAGGTGAAGTTTACAATGTTCTAAGACATGGAAGAGGCAACCCGCCAGTACCGCTCTTGATCTTAGGAATTGAGTCATAGTGACGGAATTCCACTAATTTCTAACAGCATTTTGTATAATTGAGATCTACCACTTCCACCGGGATTAAAGTTGTCGCTTGTGAAGACTTTATCTGTAATCTTATCTTTCATGGGAGTGAAAATTGCCAAATAATTTTCAAGAGAAAAAACAGTTCCAATTTTATTTTCATCAACATCAGTTGAATTTTCGCCTTTGCACAAGAACAAATAAACATCTTTATAGAAACGGAATAAAGCAACTAACCCAGTCGATTTGTCTAAAATATTGTGTTCTAGTATTGGATCACCTGTCCAGGCTAGTTTCCAAGTGTCTCGAACTGCATTGAAATAATTATAAATATTTTTTGCAATTTCAGCATCCTTTTTTTGAATAAAAAGATTTCTAAAAAAATGTCTTTTTAATTCTTTGCCTTTAACTAATGTTAAATCATTCCCTCTTTTTATTAAATCACGATCTAAATTTGGGTTTCTTGAAATAAATGGAAGCAGACATTCTACAAATGTAGCTTGCGTTATGGTTTCCTGTTTATCATCTGCCTTTCCTAATATTTTAATTTTATCAAGAAAAGGACTGCCAGTTTTTTGATTTAAAAACTTTGCGACATTATGTGCAGTCTTTAAAGGGCTCCTTGATTTAGCGAGATCATATAAATCATAAACTCGAGATTTATTCACCTTAGTCTGTGCTTTATTTATTGTTGCGAAAACTATAGCCTGCTCTTCAATATCCATATCTTCAAAAATTGTAACGTTTAATTCAAATTGATCATTCTTTCCTTTGAAATATTTTAATCCTTCGATACGATGTTGACCGTCGATAATTTTTGCGACCTTATCATTTCTACGAATGCACAATTTTTTTCTATTATTATCCAATTCATCTTCTGCTACAAAAATATTTTTCACCTCTTCAAATTTTAAATCTAGCATATCTGGATCATCAAAAATTTTATCTACAGGAACATTAAAGGAAGAGTACTCGTCATTATAATTTTTATTAGAAATGGACAAGATTATACTCGTAGGAAAAGTAGAATCGATCAAATTAACATACTCCCCTAATTCCGTTACCCTTTTTGGATCTAAATCCCGTTGAATACCCAAATATGATTCAAAATCTCCTTCATGTTCAATCTTTCTAATATCAGCCCTGCTAATTTCGAGCAATTCTTTAAAACCAATTTTTGCTATATAGAAAACACCGATCGGTTGATGCAGTTTTATGAACTCTAGTACGATATAATTTATTCTATCAATCATAAACTTTAAGGTAAGTTATCAAAATTGGTGTCCATTGTATTTAGTTCATTAAGCTCTTCTCTTTTACTATCAGGATTGTCAAAATCGTCTTGGAAGATTTGTGCCTTATAAAATATATAGATTGAAGCAATTAAAAAAACTGACGAAAGGATTTCAATGATCGAATAATCGAATGGGAGACATGGAAAAATTGATTTAATGAGTACTCCGGCAAATAGCATTGACGTTATTAAAATTATTGCAACTGAAATTGCATAATAAATAGAGGGCGTTCGTCTTATAACTCTTTTGTCATCACGGCTAAATTGCGACAAAATATAACTGGCGGGTGTTAGTATTGCAGCGCTAAATAAACAGAAATCACCTTCATCAATAAAGTGCTTTATGTGCTCCAAATGCCTAAAAATTAGTGACAATACAAAAGCTATAAATAAAGGAAGTAGTGTTCCTAATGCATGCCAAAAAGTATGAAAAGTCGCCTTTATTTCTTTTTCTTTCATTTTACTAATAATTTTTTATTATCAACTCATTTACCTTGATTCTTTCTTTTTTGCAACTAATGTATCGCACAACCGGTACCTCTTGGATATTCCAACCGTTGTATAATTCTTTAATTAACGGCACATCCGAATTTGAAATCATAACAAAGCAACCTTTATCATGCAAATTATTAGCAAAATTTGCGAGGTCAGTCTGATGATTTTCTGAAAACCTATCAATTGTATACTGCTGAAATTGTTTTTTTTTGTCAAGTTTTGGATATGGAGGATCTATATATACAAAGTTGCGATGTTTTACTAAAGGTAATATTTCTTCATACGAACGGCTTACAATTTGTATGTTTTGCAACTTTAAACTTATTTTTTTTAAATGTTCAATGGTGGGTAAACTTGGCTCCATTTTGCCGATAGGCACATTATATTCCCCTTTTGCATTTACCCTATACATTCCATTAAAACAAGTATGGACAAGAAAAATAAAGCGCGCAGCTTGCTCTATCGTATTTTGGTTTAAGTGCTGATTAAAAACTTGCCTGAGCTGGTAATAATATTCTGCATTAAATTTTTTTTTGTGATCTTGTAATCGCCTATAAACTGCCTGCGGATTGCTCCTTATTTGTCTGTAGGCATTTATCAAATGTTCATTTACGTCTGATATTTCTGCATTAGTAAAACCGTTCGAGAAAAACAAGCTACCAGCTCCAACAAAAGGTTCCCAATACTTATTTATTCTATGTTCATCCGGCAAATTCTGCAATAAATACTTAACTAAGTTTTGTTTTCCGCCAGCCCATCTAATAAAGGGGCGAATAAAATTCTCACTAGTTTTTGGCACACAGTAAATTTCGTTGAAAGTACAAAATAATTTTATTTCTGATCATTAATATTAGGAATATAGGGTGAAGGCTCTTATTTGTCAGCCTCTACCTTATGTTTTTTACCATTACCTTCAAAATTGATTTTATAAACGATACCTTATTCCTTGCCACATGAAAATAAATATGGTAATTATTTCTTCGTTTACTTCTCCAACAACTTCTCCAACCTCGCCATCATCTCATCTTTTTCTTTCAACATCCTCTCATACAATTCTATGATTTTTTCAACTGGATTAAACTGATAATTTATTATAGAATTATTACTTGAAGTGTCAGCGTTATTTTGGATGTTATAAATGGCCTTCTCTTCATCAAAATTCTTAATCGCCTCTACCGGCACCTTTAGCACGGCGGCAATTTTTTCGAGCATGTCTTTATCGAGGGCTTCTTTTTGTTCCAGGGCAGAGATGGCCTGCTGGCTCAGGCCGAGGTCTATGGCTAAGGCGTCCTGCTTAATGCCGAGCATTTCGCGGATGCGCTTTACGTTGCGGCCTTCATGTATCGTCTTTTCTGTCATAGCTGGAAAGTTTATATGCAAGTATAACGATTTTAAACGAAGTAAACAGAGGGGTTTATACGGTATTTTACAAACGTCTACCAAACCTATAAGGTTTTTGAAACCTTATAGGTTTTTTCCAAAGGTGCGAACGTTCACCAACCTATAAGGTTTTTGAAACCTTATAGGTTTTTTCCAAAGGTGCTAGCGTGTAGATTCCGAACCATGTGGACCCACCGTTCCGATTTATGTTGACCCACCATTCCGGTGATGTTGACCCACCCACTTTTGGAACAATACTATCAAAGTATTTTGTTGCCTGTTTTAATTTTATTCCGGGATGTTGACCCACCTGTTTAGCAGAAAATTATTTTATTCTGATTTCTCAAGTTAGTGCCATTCCGGCATGTTGACCCACCTCTTGCAGGCAATAATTGTTCGCAGCTTTTTGATGTCTTTTGCTCTTAAAAAATAAAGAAGAGCAATGGCACAAAAACCGATAGCAATGGAACAATTAAAACAAATTTTACAACTTAAAAATGATGGTATCAGTATCCGTGAGATAGCGCGGCGTGTGCACATTAGCCGCAACAGCGTGCGCAAGTATCTTTCACGCTTTGATACTGGTACAGATAACTTATCCGATAAGCAACTCGCTGATGAGGCTTATAACAATGAACAACTTCAAACCAATACTGAAAGAAAGCTTCAACTTCTTGAACACTTCAGATATGCAGAATCAGAGCTGGCAAAGACCGGTGTTACCCGCCTGCTGCTTTGGAATGAGTATCTTTTAAAAAATCCTGATGGATATGGCTATAGCCAGTACTGTGATCAGTTTAAAAACTATCTGAAGCATAAGGATGTGTCCATGCATCTGGAATACAACGCGGCAGATATAATGATGGTTGATTTTGCGGGAAAGAAACAATATTATGTTGATACCTCTACAGGTGAACGCATCGGGTGCGAGGTCTTTGTTGGGATACTTCCCTTTAGCGGCCTTATCTTTTGCCAGGCGGTATTATCTCAAAAGACACATGATTTTGCTGCTTGTATTAATGCAATGCTCCGGTTTTATGCAGGGGTGCCTGCTACTATTTTATGTGATAATTTAAAAACGGCTGTAATCCGTTCAGACCGGTATGAGCCGGTCTTTACTGATTTATGTTACCAGCTGTCAGAACATTACGCTACCACTTTCAGTGCTGCCAGGCCTTACAGCCCTAAAGATAAAGCAATGGTAGAGCAAGCGGTTCGTATTGTCTATGCTCATGTATACGCTCCCTTACGCAACGATATATTTACCAGTCTGAAAGCACTTAATGATGCGATGCATCAGCAACTTTTACTGCTTAATGATAAGCCATATAAAGATACCGTTTATAGCCGTCTGTATTTTTATCAACAACAAGAACGGCCGCTTCTCAAACCATTACCACCGCAACCCTTTGCGCCTAAGAAAGTTACGGTACTTACTGTTCAGCGTAATTATCATGTGCAACTCCGGGAAGATTGTCTTTACTACAGTGTGCCTTACCAATATGTGGGGAAGAAAGTAAAAGTGCTCTATGACAGCCGGGTGGTAGAAGTGTATTATGAGCATAGTCGTATTGCTGTTCATATCAGAAAGCCTCACGGTAAAGCTTACACGACCATAGCAGATCATATGCCACCCCATCACCGGCACATGCATGAAATAAAAGGTTTTAATAAGGAAGATCTTTTGAAACAGGCCGGACATGTTGGTGTAAATACCTTGAAGGCCGCTTCACTCATACTTGAAAACAGCATCTATATCGAACAAAATTATAAGTCCTGCTTTGGGATGCTCATGCTTCAAAAAAGGTATGGGATCCCACGGCTCGAGGCTGCCTGCGGCAGAGCATTGCAAGGAACCCGAATCAATTACACCATGATAAAAAATATCCTGGAAAGAGGGCTTGATAAACAACTTTCCATATTAGACGAACAACCTATCCCTACTCACGATAATATCCGGGGCAAAGACCACTATCAATAAATAAACTTTTAAATCAAAAAAACGAAAATGAACACAACAGAAACCCTGCAACAAATGCAGCAACTACGTCTTCAGGGCATGTACCGGGCTTATCACTCTCAACTGGAGCTTCCTATGGATCAGCAACTGGAAGGCCATGACCTCATCGCTCAACTGGTACAATCTGAGCAGCTCAACCGCGCTCAGGAAAAAACAGCCATGTACCTCAAACTAGCTAAGCTACGATTACCGGCTACCATTGAGCAGATCGAATGCTCATCAGCCAGAAACCTTACCAAACAGCAACTTGCAATGCTGGCCGAAGGCCGTTATCTTGATAATGGAGAAAACCTGCTGATCACAGGATCCACCGGCTGTGGAAAAAGTTATCTTGCCTGTGCCTTAGGTCATCAGGCTTGTCTGCAGGGATACAAAACCTCTTACCTGGGTATGAACCGCCTGATAGAAAAGATTACCTTATCCAAACTCGATGGTTCTTATATCAAACTATTAAACTACCTGGAACGACAGGCGCTGATTATTCTGGACGATTTTGGATTGCAGAATATGAGCCAGGAAGTTCGGCTTACTCTATTACAATTACTCGAAGATCGTTATGGAAAGAAAAGCATTATTGTTACCTCCCAGCTTCCCGTAGCCAAATGGTATGAATATATTAATGATCCAACTCTTGCTGATGCAAACCTTGACAGACTGACAGCCGGTGCTCATCGAATAGAACTGAAAGGTGAATCGCTGAGAAGAAAAAAAGTAACTGATTATAAATAACGATTTGTATTTTTAATCATCATTTAGCTCTTTCATTTATTGCCTGCTTCCCAGGT
>DASTXM010000085.1:0-17579 GCA_035765495.1 Hanamia sp. | reverse complement strand
AGTGACTCGGGGAAAAGGAGACTTTGTTCTCTGTTTTTTCCTTGTATGAATTGCATGCATAAATTTACTTAATCCTGACTGCGTCTATCCATTGAAGTTATACACCTGGTGTGCATATGAGTTTTTAGACAGTCTGACGGTGTCTTCTTTCGGATTGGCTTCATTGATCTCATTTGCCGGAACAACATCGATTAATTTCACAATAAAATCAGCATCAGTGGTTGAAAGGCTTACAAAAAGATCAGCGGAAATTTTTCCGGAAATTGTAATATCCTTTTTCAAAACCGGTGATTCATAAACCAAAACATCCGGCCTGTTTGCGGCAAATCTTTCATCTTCTACCATGTATTCATTATTTCTTCTTCCGGCTACCACGCCTGTGTAAGGAACCGGATTTGCAGGATCACTTACATATTGATCAAAATCTTTTGCAGAATTTTCTTTTTCACCTGATAACGATTTATTGGCTCCGAAATAAAAATCCTCTTTCGCTGAATTTTCCGGTGGCCATTTATTGAAATGCTTCCACTCGTTACTTCCTGTTTCGTAAACAGTCGCTTCCGAAGCATCAAAACTTCCTTTGTCTTTTAAATAATAATTGAAAAATTTCGTTTGCAAACTGTCCTGGAAATAGTCGTTTACGTTCGATCCAAAATCATACGTTCCAAAATGAGTCCAACTGTTTCTTGCCCAGGCACCATGCGTCCACGGGCCCATTACCAAAAAGTTTTTGTTGTTCGGACTTTGCTTTTCTATCGCTTCATAAGTATGCAATGAACCAAAAAGATCTTCTGTATCAAACCAGCCGCCAACAACCAAAGTGGGGATTGTAATATTTTTAAGATAAGGTCGAATGTTTCTTTTTTGCCAATAATTGTCGTAAGTGTCATGCGCCAAATATTCATTCCAGATATAACTCCTGTGATTAAAATATTCAGGCGATTGTGTTTTGCTCAAAGGTTCAACATTCATGAAAAAATGATACACATCATTTGTTCGTGCATTAAACATTGAAGAACCATAATTTTCCGTCGGTGCATTTCTTTCCTTTCCAAAATAATTCATGAAATCAAAATTATCGAGTAGAAAAAACGCACCATTGTGATTGGCATCATCGCCGATAAATTCGTCAGTGACCGGTGCCTGTGGACTTACTGCTTTTATTGCCGGATGAGCCCCAGGCAAACTTGCCGTTGCATAAAATCCCGGATAAGAAATTCCGTACAATCCGACACGGCCATTGTTATTTTGAATATTTTTTAGAAGCCAGTCAACAGTATCATAAGTGTCACTGCTTTCATCCACTTCAGAATTATTTTTCTTGTTGGGAATATAGGGCGTCACTTCAAGATTGTGGCCTTCACTCATATAACGGCCACGCACATCCTGGTAAACGAAAATGTATTTTTCGTGCATGAGTTGGTCATTTGGGCCTAATCTTCTGGCAAAATTATTTTTGCCGTAAGGCCGCACTGAATAGGGAGTGCGCTCCATCAGTATCGGGTATTTTTGGGAGTGATCTTTTGGAATATAAATTATGGTGTACAATTTCACTCCGTCGCGCATGGTAATGGTTGTATCGATCTTGTCATAATTGTCTTGTACAAAATTTGCAGAATTCTCCTGGGCGTCCACAAAAAGACAAGAGACACAAAAAGCGATTAACAGTCTAATTTTCATGTATTTGATTTAGAAAAAAAGAAATAAATGTAAATAGAAATTGATGATTGAAAATGAAATAAAATTTCAGTTTAATTGTTCATTTACTGGCTTTGTTCACATCTGTGCGAAAAAACAAATTAAGCAATGTTGAAATATTCGTAATTTTCTTAAATCGTTTACCAAAATTTTTAATTCCATGAACACAGATGTATTGCAACACATCAACTGGCTTGCTGTACTGGCTGCCGGTTTAGCTTATTTTTTTCTAGGCGCTCTTTGGTATACTGCCTTATTTGGTAAGAAGTGGCAATCTTATAATGCCACTGCCATGAATGCGGCGGATGCTAAAAAAGGTGCATTTGGTATTATGGTTTTTTCGCTGATCCTTATGCTGATTTGTTCCTTTGGCCTTGCGTTGATTGTAACAAGGTTTGGTTTCGTTGGTTGGCTTGCAGGCGTAAAACTTGGGCTCGTAACAGGTATTTGCTTTTCCGCTACAGCAATTCACATTTCATACATTTATGAAAAAAGACCGCTGGGCCTGCATTTCATCAATGGAGTTTACAATGTTTTAGGCAATGTGATAGCAGCGGTTATTCTTGCCGTTTGGCATTAAGAGCAGAATTCAATAGTTACTATTCTCTTTTTTCTGAAAGGGAATAGTAATCTTTTACTCCGAAACCTTGGTTATCTTCAAAACATTTGTTGGCAAATGTTGAGAAACAGGTGTACTTCCCGTATTTACAACAACATCTCCCGCTTTTAAGAAACCACGTTCACGTAGAATATTCATCTGGTCATAAAAGATGTCATCAAGACTTTCTTCTTCGTCATAAAAGATGGCGCGAACACCCCAGCTCAAACTCAATTGGTTGATGAGACTAGGCACTTTACTGAATACATAAAGAAGAGATTTTGGCCGGTAGCTGCTCAGCATGAAACCGGTATAGCCACTTTGTGTCATCCCGATTAAAGCGTCGGCGGAAACGTCTTGTGCAAGTTTACAGGCACTGTAACAAATAGCGTCGCTTAAAAAAGAAGGAGAGTGCGGTTGTGGTGCAAGAATGTCGTCGCGGTTGTAATCGTAAGCGGTTTTTTCTATTTCAAGGATTATCTTGCTCATTGTTTGAATTACAAGCGTAGGATTATTTCCTGTAGCTGTTTCACCACTTAGCATCAAAGCATCAGCGCCTTCTAATACTGCATTCGCCACATCAGTAATTTCACTCCTGTTCGGCTTAATCCGGTCCATCATGCTTTCCATCATTTGCGTAGCAACGATTACCGGTTTAGCCCTGTGCATGCATTTGCGAATAATTTCTTTCTGGATTAACGGCACTTTTTCTACAGGAAGTTCTACGCCAAGATCACCGCGAGCAATCATGATTCCGTCACTTTCAATAATAATATCGCGGATGTTGGTAACAGCTTCCGGCTTTTCAATTTTTGCAATTACCTTGGAAGTACAATTTCGTTTTTTAAGAATATCTTTAAGATCGGTAATGTCTTTTACCTGCCGAACAAACGAAAGTGCGATCCAGTCAACGTTTTGGTCGATCACAAAATCAAGGTCTTTCAAATCTTTTTCCGTAAGTGCGGGCAAAGAGATTTTTGTATCTGGCAGGTTCAGTCCTTTTTTGGAAGAAAGAATTCCACCAATCACCACAGTTACTTCAACATCATTATTGGGTAGAATATTTGTTACGACCACTTCCAGTTTGCCGTCATCAATCATAATCAGGTTGCCTGGCACAACATCCCTGTATAAATCAGGATAGCTTACATAGATTCTTTCTTTGGTCCCAACGCATTTGGTATTGGTAAAAGTCAGTTTATCTCCAGGGCTTATTTCAAGCGCATTATTTTCTATTTCTCCTACTCTTAATTTTGGTCCCTGCAAATCAGCAAGAATAGCTATGTTAAAAGGAAGTGTATCATTTATTTTTTTTATGATTTGTATGATCCTTGCTTTGTCTTCATGGGATCCATGGGAAAAATTAAGTCTGAAAACGTTCACCCCAGCCTTCACCAGTTCAACCATTGAATCGAAATTGTCACATGCCGGTCCAACCGTTGCGACGATCTTGGTGCGTTTAATTGTATGGTCAAAACCAGCCTTTTTATCCATTTGCTGGTGCAGGTATTTATTAATATTTTTTGACATTGGTTCTTTTGTTTTAAGATATTACTCGCGGGTTTTTCAAAAATTAACTTGATAAGATCTTTACGATTTTCATCCAGTCTTCACTGATTTTTTGTTTCTTTTTTACCGCCTGGTCAAGGGGAATATAATGCATTTTATTATTAACAATTCCGACGAAAACATTGAAGCGTTTCTGCATCAAACATTCAACAGCTGAATAACCCATCCGACTGGCTATTAACCGATCGAAACAAGTGGGGGAGCCACCACGTTGAATGTGTCCGAGGATTGTAACCCTTACCTCCTGGTCTGGAATTCTTTCTGTAATTACTTTGGCTAATTCTACAGCCCCAAAAGATTCGCCTTCCGCAACAACTATGATGTTCACCAGTTTTTTGCGGCCATGCTTTTCTTTGAGTGCGGTTACCACGCCTTCAACATCTGTTTTTTGTTCGGGAATAAGAATGTTTTCCGCGCCGGTGGCAATTCCGCTGTGAAGTGCAATATAACCTGAATCGCGGCCCATCACTTCAATAATAAAAAGCCGGTCATGGGCATCGGCAGTATCTCTTACTTTGTCGATGGCGCTTACAGCAGTATTTACTGCTGTATCAAATCCGATTGTAAAATCGGTACCGGCAATATCTTTATCAATAGTACCCGGAAGACCGATACAAGGGATATCAAACTCGTGGCTGAAAATTTGTGCGCCGCGAAATGAACCATCTCCTCCAATTACAACGAGGCCGTTAATGCCATGTTTTTTGAGGTTTTCATATCCCTTCTTTCTTCCTTCAGCAGTATAAAATTCCTTGCATCGCGCGGTTTTTAAAATCGTTCCTCCTCTTTGGATAATGTTGGCAACGCTCTTACTTTCCATTTTAAAAATATCGTTGTCGATCATTCCCATATAACCCCGCATTATGCCATAGACCTCCAAATTATTGTAGATGCCTGTTCGAACAACTGCCCTAATGGCCGCATTCATACCCGGCGCATCTCCACCGGAAGTGAGAACTCCAATTTTTGTTACTTTACTTTCCAAGATTTAAAAAATTACCTTTTGAAATTGTTTTTCTTTTTAAAAATGCGCCAAAAATACACATTTAGGATAATTATTTTGAAAGAGGTTTTTGTGGAAATGATCTTGTTGCTTTCATATTCAATAATTTTTAAAATAAAACAGCTTTAGCATGTATTTCTACCGTAACTAAAGCTGTAAAACGAATTAATTAATAAATTTCAAAAGAAATTGACTGTTGCATCAGGCAGGAACTTCCACTTGCTTTTTCAATTCCACTTCGCAATCTATCTGAACCATATCCCCCACCAAAACACCTCCTGATTCTAACGTGGTGTTCCAATTCAGGTTCCAATCCTTCCTGTTGATTGTTCCATTTACTTTTACACCTGCCACTGTATTTCCCCATGGATCTTTTTGAATTCCTTCCAGTTCCACATCCAGTTTTATTCTTTTTGTAATTCCTTTAATCGTTAGGTCACCCCACATTTCGAAATGATTGTCGTCTTTCTTTTCGACTGTATTGGATCGGAAGGTAATTTCCTTATGATTTTTTGTATCGAAAAAATCTTCACTTCGCAGATGCTCATCACGCTTTTCATCATTTGTTTTCAGAGAGCTAGGGTCCATCCAAAAATCGATTTCTGCGGTTGTCATATCATCACCAGTTGTGTAAATGCTTGAATTAAATCGGGTGAACTTCCCTTTTACATTAATGATCATAAGGTGTTTCACCTTAAACGCAATCTCACTGTGGCTGCTGTCAATTTCCCATTTTGTTTTTGTTGCCATAAGTTTTAATATTTTAAGATTAACAATTCAGTTCGTGTTGAACAAATATTTTGACACAATAGCCTTGCCAAGAATGGATTCCATTTTGAACAGTAAACCAGGTAAATAGCTGAATTTTTATTTTAGATGTTACGGTTATTCTCCAAAAAATAAGAATACTGAAAGGTGCGTTTTTACTGATTCTCTCTTATCTTCCGCCTTTTTACAGGATCAGTTGTAAAATTATTTCTCTATTTTTAGTTCATTAAAGTTTACCAAATATGGCTCATCCTTTATTTCGTAAAAAAAGTATCGCTTCTATTTTAACGGATGCTGAATCAGGGCATTCAGATGCCACACATTCTGCCTCCGGGTTAAAAAAGGTTTTGGGCGTGCGTGATTTGACTGCGATGGGAATAGCAGCTGTAGTTGGAGCAGGTATATTTTCAACGATTGGTAATGCTTCTTTCCAGGGTGGGCCGGGTGTAAGTATATTATTTGTTCTTACAGCAATTTGCTGCGGTTTTTCAGCCTTGTGTTATGCAGAATTTGCTTCGCGAATTCCTGTAAGTGGCAGTGCATATACTTATGCTTATGCCTCCTTCGGTGAACTGATCGCGTGGATAATTGGGTGGGATTTGCTAATGGAATACGCCATAGGAAATATTGCGGTTGCCATTTCATGGAGTCAATATTTTGTAAACCTGCTTGAAGGTTTACACATTCACATTCCAGCCTTTCTAACAACAGATTATTTAAGTGCATCCCGTGCCTTTCACAGTGCTTCAGATACGCTTGCAAGCGGAGGATCCTTAGCAAATTTGCCTTCAAATATCCGCGAAGGTTATGATGCATGGTTAAATGCCCCTCACATTGGTAACCTCAAATTTATTGCTGACATTCCAGCCTTGGCTATTGTTTTCTTCATAACCTGGCTTGTTTATACCGGTATAAAAGAGACAAGAAAAGCCACAAACATGATGGTTGGTTTTAAGATACTAATCCTTCTTGTGGTGATTGCTATTGGTTGCTTTTATGTGGCACCGGCAAACTGGAATCCATTTTTGCCAAATGGTTTTGGTGGAATGATGAAGGGCGTTTCCGCTGTCTTCTTTGCCTATATTGGATTTGATGCGATCTCGACCACGGCCGAAGAATGTGAAAATCCGCAAAGAGATTTACCGAAAGGAATGATCTATTCGCTCTTGATTTGTACTGCATTGTACATTGCCATTGCGCTCGTTCTGACCGGGATGGTTTCTTATAAAGATTTGCAGGTAGGCGATCCATTGGCGTTTGTTTTTAAAAGGATCGGTCTCAACCAAATCAGTTATGTAATCTCATTCAGCGCCATAATTGCGACTGCAAGTGTTCTGTTGGTTTTTCAAATGGGTCAGCCAAGAATTTGGATGAGTATGAGCCGTGACGGATTATTACCTAAAGCTTTTAGCCGAATTCATCCGAAATACAAAACGCCATCATTCGCCACAATAATTACAGGGTTGTTTGTTGCGGTTCCCGCCTTGTTTCTCAATCTTACAGAAGTTACGGATCTAACAAGCATCGGGACTTTATTTGCGTTTGTTCTGGTTTGTGGCGGCGTTCTTTTGTTACCAAAAAGAGAAGAAGGAGAGGCGTCGCCAAAATTCAGAATACCTTATATCAATTCACAATTTATCATTCCTTTATTATTTATTATTGGCCTTTTCATTTTTTGGAAAAAGTTCCTTGGACTTTTTAATTTCAGTGCCGGTTGGGAAGTTTTTAAAGACAAACTTCCTTTCTTTCTTTTTATTCTACTTTCTATCGCCTTGACAATAATTTCTTTTTTGAAAAAACTTTCCCTGATCCCTGTTCTGGGATTGGCAAGTTGTTTTTACCTGATGACAGAATTGGGTTTTACCAATTGGATGAGGTTCCTGATTTGGCTTGTAATAGGTCTATTCGTTTATTTTCTGTACAGTCGTAAACACAGCAAACTTGCTCCGCAGGATTTGACCTCAGAATAAAAAATGTATTGAAAAGTTTGTTTACTAGAAATCTTTGTCTTTGAGGGCTGATTGTAATCTGACGAATGCTTCCATAGCGGCATATTTGGTAAGACCAAGGCTTGCATAAAGGTTTGCCGTATTCGCATTTCTTTCTTCAGCTCTTTGCCAAAACTCACGTTCATCGCTTCCCTGGAAAGGAACAGAATCTTTTTGCGACTGGTGAATAAAAATGCCATATCGTTTTTTCCTTACCTGCTCAGGGCTCATTGGAACTGCCATTTCTATTTCACTGATATCCCATTCTTCCCAGGCGCCTTTGTAAAGCCACACGTAGCAATCTTTCAGCCATTCATTATCAGCTTCCCGCTCAATTTGATCAAGCGCTGCAAGTATTATGTCGAGGCAAACCTTGTGCGTTCCATGAGGATCAGCAAGATCTCCGGCACAAAAGATTTGGTTGGGTTTTATTTCGCGCATAAGCTTCACCGTTATATCTATATCATCCTGGCTCATTGGCTTCTTTTCAATTGTTCCTGTTTCATAAAAGGGGAGGTTCAAAAAATGAATTTGGTCATCGGTGAGGCCGACATATTTACAAGTGGCGCGTGCTTCACAACGACGGATCAATCCTTTGATCTCCCTGATTTCGGGGCTGTCTTGCTCTGTCGTTTTTTTCTCTTTCAGAAAATCGGATGAATCCTTCAAAACTTTCTTACTAATGGTATCATCTATGTGGAAAATTTTTTCAAAACCTACAGCAAAATCGAGGAAGCGCGTGACGAATTCGTCAGTAACCGCAATGTTGCCACTGGTTTGGTAGGCAACATGAACATCATGTCCCTGGTCGTGCAGCCGCATGAAAGTGCCGCCCATGCTGATAATATCGTCATCGGGATGTGGTGAAAAAATCAGAACTCTTTTCGGATAGGGAGTACTTCTCTCAGGGTGGTTAGGCATTACAGCATTAGGTTTTCCTCCGGGCCAGCCGGTAATGGAGTCGCGAAGCATATAATAAACCTCAAGATTTATATCATAAGCATTTCCTTTTTCAACAAGCAGATCGCTCAATCCTGATTCATTATAATCATGATCCGTGAGACTAAGAACAGGTTTGTTCAGTTGCATTGCCATGTTGATGACTGCTTTTTTGACCATTTTCGGTGTCCATTCACACTCACCTGTAAGCCAGGGGGATTTGAAACGGGTCAATTCTGAAGCAGCAAATTCATCAAGAACAAATGAACAATTATCGTGATGCTGCAGTAATGAAGCAGGGATTTCTTCAGTTGGCCTGCCTTCTACTGCTTTTTGAATGACAGGCGCTTTAGTTTTTCCCCACGCCATCAGGATAATGCGGCGTGATTGCATGATAGTGCTTATTCCCATTGTAATGGCCATTCTAGGCACTTCAGAAATATTTGCAAACTCCTGTGCATTGGCCATCCTTGTTGAATTGTCCAAAGAGATCAAACGCGTCTTTGAATACATCGGTGAGCCGGGTTCATTAAAACCGATATGGCCATTTACACCAATACCTAAAATTTGGAGATCAATTCCTCCTGCTTCTTTTATTCTCCGCTCATAATCAGCACAATGTTCTTTAATCTTGTCTTTAGGAATCATTCCGTTGGGAAGAAAATAGTTTTCCGGATCAATATCAGTTTGTTCAAAAAGGTATTTGCGCATAAAATAGTGGTAGCTGTTCAGCGCATCCGCCTCCATTGGGTAATATTGATCAAGATTAAAAGTGATCACATTTTTAAAGCTCAGTCCTTCTTCATTGTGCATTCTTACCAATTCAGCATAAAGAGATTTTGGGGTAGATCCGGTTGCAAGACCAATCACTGCTTTTTTCCCCTGGGCATTTTTTTCTTTTATCAGCACCGCGATCAATTCTGCCACGTACCGCGAACCGTCTTTCGGTGTTTTAAAAATTTCAACTGGTATTTTTTCAAGGGAATCAGAAAGATTGATGTTTAAAGACATAATGAATTAAGTTTCGAATAATGATTTTGAAGTGCAAATCTATTTTAAAATTCAGATTCTATTAACAATGATTCCAGAATAGAAATTTGAAAGAAATATTGATTTACTTTAAAAGTTCTTTTTCCATCTCTAAAACCCCTTTTTGAAATGGGTAAATACTTTAAAAATTCAGAGAATTCAAAGCAAAAGTGAAGACTTAGTCAGATAGAAATAGTTTCAACAGTTTTGATTTTTTTTCAATGCAAGAACACTGGAATATGTTACTGAATTAATTTTCAGTGGTTTGTTGAAGTGTGGAAATTGTTGTGGAATTTTATGGACAATTCTATGCCAATTGGCACAAATATTGCCTAATATAGCGCAAGTGACCATGATTGCAATGACTATGAAAATTGAAAAATGTGTCCCACCAATCATCGTGCCATTGTTTTACCTCTTTTTTGAAATTAAATGAA
This sequence comes from Hanamia sp., assembly GCA_035765495.1. Classification (GTDB taxonomy): domain Bacteria; phylum Bacteroidota; class Bacteroidia; order Chitinophagales; family Chitinophagaceae; genus Ginsengibacter. The sequence continues at coordinate 7,550 of DASTXM010000085.1, read as the reverse complement.
AACAAGAAAATGAAAGAAGTACTGCTTAAATAATAATCCAGGCAAATAACCGTTAATAGGAAGGAAAAGGAAAAAGCTAACCTTCCTTAACCCGCACTCAGCATATGAACTGAGTGGATGAAAAATATTAATCCCCAATATCCTAATAGCACTCCTATGCTACAGAGAAAACCTATGAAATTACTCTACCTGTTTGTCTCACTTTTACTCACAATTTCTGTTAATGCTGGTAGAATTGCTGGACCTGCCGGAGTAGTTGCAAATGCTGGTCCTGATCAAACAATATATCTTATCCAAACTTCAAGTGTTACACTTAATGGGAGCTCGAGTTCCGCAGGAACCTATCAATGGAGTGAAATTTCCACCGATTACAGCAGTGGAGCAACTATTACTTCGCCAAACTCTGCTGTGACGACTGTGACTGGATTAAAGCAAGGTGTTTGGTATTTTCAATTGTCTGTAACAAGTAACGGTAGCACCGCAACTGATGAGGTAGTTGTTAGAGTAGATTATGATTTTCCGCCTTCGAATGGGACTTTGATTGAAGGTTTGCCAATTGCTGACATAGCATCTAACGTTAATAACAGGAGCGACACAACAAATTACATTGGCTACACATTTCCCAACAGTTTTTCAACTTCATTTGGTCACACGATTTATCTGGAAAGGAGCCGGCTTCCTGGGATGACCGTAGATAAACAACGGGGAAAATTTGTTTCGACAATTGAAGATGGCTATCAGTGGAACTACAGCGGATATGGTAGAAGCGAATGTACATACGGTACTGGATTTCCTTTAGATTCTAATAAAACCTATATGGCTGAGTGGAAGGGTTATTTTCCCCAAAGCCAATATTACATTAACCAGACTGGTGTAAATTGGGCATGTTCTATTGTTATTACTCAAGTTCATGGAAATGATGCAATGTCACCAACCTTTGCACTCTATCTTGGATATGAAGGAAATCTATTTGTTGGTGAATATGAACCAGATGGAAAATTCGATAGTTTAACCATTGCGAAATATTCTGATTTATATAACAAAGTTCATACTATTAGAATTTCATTCAAGGAGGGGAAAGGGTATTCAGGTCAAGATGCATTTATCAAAGTGGAAATTGATGGAATTCAGAAATACTATAGGAACAAAGGAGGAGTAGGTCGCACTTGGCAACAGGATTATTTCAAATTCGCATCCTTGTATGATTGGGGGAAGAGATTAGTAGATCCAAACAATCTCACAAGAAATAGGAAGTTTTCTTTAGTTACAGAATCTTACAAACTTTATGAAATAAATGGAAACGTTACCAATAAGGCGCCAACAGCCGACGCGGGTTCAGACCAAACAATTACTTTACCGAATAACACAGTTACTTTATCAGGAAGTGGCCAAGATACTGATGGCTCTATTTCTTCTTATAAATGGAGTGAGATTTCGGGGCCAACAGCCAATATTTCGGATCCTAATTCAGCATCCACAGATGTTACTGGATTAACTGAAGGTACTTACGAGTTTAAACTTACTGTAACTGATAACAAAGGAGCCACCGGAACTTCAACGGTTACAGTAACGGTAAAGGCAGCTTCAAATATTCCACCTACAGCAGATGCAGGTTCAGATCAAACTATTACTTTACCAGTGGATTCAGTTACACTTTCCGGAAGTGCTAATGATAGCGACGGCTCGATTTCCTCCTATAAGTGGAGTGAGGTGTCTGGATCAACAGCCAATTTTTCCGATCCTAATTCAGTTTCTACAAATGTGACAAATTTAGTAGCAGGCACTTACCAGTTTAAACTGACGGTAACAGATGATAAAGGTGCTACAGCAACTTCAACCGTTACGGTAACGGTGAAAGAAGCGCCAAATAATCCACCAACAGCTGATGCGGGTTCAGACCAAACGATTACTTTACCAACAAATACAGTCACTTTAACTGGAAGTGGCAAAGACACCGACGGTTCTATTTCTTCTTATAAGTGGAGTCAGATTTCAGGCACAACCGCTAATTTTTCAAATCTCAATTCTGCTTCCACCGATGTTACCGATTTGCAAACGGGTACATATCAATTTCAATTAACTGTTGCAGATGATAAAGGTGCAACAGCAAATGATACAGTTTCTGTTACCGTTAAAAAAAGTAATCTTTCACCGATAGCAAATGCTGGTAGTGATCAAGTTATTACCCTTCCTACAAATAGTATTACTCTTTCCGGAAGTGCTTCTGATTCTGATGGAACAGTTGCAAGTTACAATTGGACAGAAAAAAATGGACCGCAAAATGCAAAAATAAATTCACCGTCTTCAGCAAATACAACAGTAGATGGCTTAACAGAGGGAGATTACACTTTTGAATTGTCCGTTACAGACAACCAGGGAGCAACTGGTAGTGATACAATACATGTAAGGGTAAATCGTCCTGTAAATGCAACCCCCACTGCCAACGCTGGCAATAACAAAACAATTGTCCTTCCTGTTGACAGTGTAACATTAAAAGGCGAAGGACAGGATACTGATGGAACAGTTGCATCTTATTTGTGGACTAAAATATCTGGACCGGCAGGAATTAAAATTTATAATTCAGCTGCAACAAACACAGTAGTTTCTGGATTAGTTCAAGGGATATATCAATTTGAATTGCAGGTAACCGACAATGAAGGAGCTATTGGGAAAGATACTGTGAGGGTAACAGTAAATGCGCCCAATAATATCTCTCCCACTGCGAATGCAGGAGCAGATCAAACTATCACCCTACCTGCAAATAGTGTTTCATTGTCGGGAAGCGGCAACGATTCAGACGGAAGAATAAAATCGTATAGCTGGACAAAATTTTCAGGTCCGGCAGGAGCTCAAATTGCTAATTCCGATTCTGCCTATACTTCTGTCACCAACCTGGTAAAAGGTGTATATCAATTTGAGTTAACTGTTACAGATGATAAAGGTGATTCCGGAACTGATACAATAGTTGTTAAGGTTAATTCTGCCCAAAATCAACCACCAGTGGCGCACGCCGGAAATGATCAAACCATTACTCTTCCTACTGATAGTATTACGCTTTCAGGAAGTGGGACAGATTCAGATGGAACAATTGCATCTTATAAATGGGCCCAGAAAAATGGCCCTTCCGGACTAAGTATTAAAGATTCATCCTCAGCTAATACTCTAGTCAACGGACTTGTTCAGGGAGATTATACTTTCGAGTTAACAGTAAAAGATGATTTAGGTGCAAGTGGAATTGATACGGTACATATTAAAGTGAATTCTGCCCAAAATCAACTACCGGTTGCGCACGCCGGAAATGATCAAACCATTACTCTTCCTATCGATAGTATTACGCTTTCAGGCAGTGGGACTGATTCAGATGGAAAAATTGCATCCTACAGATGGATTCAATCATCGGGGCCATCTTCCGCAAAAATCTCGAAATCCACTGCTGCTTCAACCGAAGTGACAGGATTAAAAGAAGGCGTTTATATATTTAAATTGACAGTTACTGATGATATGGGTGCCGAAGCAACTTCATCAACTGAAATTACAGTTAAAGCTGCAGTTTCTAACAACGTCGCACCCACTGCAAATGCCGGCGCAGATCAATCAATAACCTTGCCTTCAAATAGCATTATGCTTTCCGGAAATGGTTCTGATACTGATGGTAGTATTACCAATTATGATTGGAAGAAAATTTCGGGGCCAACAGAATTTTCAATTGCAAACTCTTCTTCGCAAGTGGCGAATGTCACTGGATTGGTTGAAGGTGAATACGTATTTGAATTAACAGTCACAGATAATGAAGGAGCCAAAGGAACATCAACAGTTACGGTAACAGTAAAAGCGGTCAACAATATTCCACCAACAGCGAATGCCGGGGCAGACCAATCCGTAACCCTTCCTTTAAACAGTGCCACATTAAGAGGTGAAGGAAATGATGTGGATGGAACAGTTGTGGGTTATTCATGGAATCAAATTTCCGGCCCTTCCAGTGGAACAATAAATAATCCAAATTCTTCATCCACAGTTGTTAGTAATTTAGTGGAAGGTATTTACGTATTCGAATTACAGGTTAAAGATGACAGAGGCGGCATAGGAAAAGACACCTTGGCTATAAATGTAAATTCCAACAATTCTGCTTCAAACAATAATACTAGTAATAATACAACCAGTGGAAATGAAAGTACCTCAAATTCCCTGCCTGTTGCAAATGCAGGTAATGACAGCACTTTGATTGCGCCAGTTCAATTTGTAACATTAAATGGAAGCGCAATTGATAATGATGGCAACATTACTGGTTATTCCTGGAGGCAGATTTCGGGCCCTTCCGCAAGTTCAATCATGTCTTCCAGAAGTGCCACAACAGATATTAGTGGTCTTTCCGAAGGTACTTATTCTTTTGAACTGTCAGTTACTGACAATAAAGGTGGTATTGGAAAGGATACGGTTAATATAACCGTTGCATTAGCGAGGTATGCCCCTTCAAAAGTAAAGGTTGTAAATATTTATCCAAATCCAGTGCATGATATTGCAACATTGGAAGTAAATACCGGAAGCCCCAACACAAATATTGGAATTGTAATAACAGATATGTCAGGACGTACAGTCTATAAGGAAGAATTTGTTTCCTCTTCAACTACAACTTCAAAACAGATCAACATGAGTAATCTTATAAAGGGAACCTATATAGTCACTGTTTACTTTGACGGATCAATAGCGCAATCGGTTAAAGTTCAACGGTTGTAGGTTTTCAATTTAAAATCTTTCAAGCAAAATACTTGGCAGTCAACTCTTGACTGCCAAATATTTTGTTCACTCAAGTTTGGATTACATCTCTTTTGAAGGCTTCTCCAAAATTCATTGTTAAGTATTAAAGATTATTATATAACAACGAATGTGGAAAAATAGGGACAAGGATAACTCCTATTGGCACAAAAATTGCCCAATTTTACTAATATGAATCTTACAATAATCCAAAAAGCTAGTTTCCAAAAAGTAAGCCAATATCAATTATCTTATTTAGCCTAGAAATTTGAATTGTTTGATGAAGAGTTAACACTTCAACGATTTGGCACTTGCATGCCAAAATACTTATTAATATCAGAGAAATTGAAAAATCTTACACCATTTAAAATATCCACACATGCTGAAAAGAAAATCTACCTATGTCTTTTTCCTATTCCTTTCTCTTACCTTTTTATCTAACAGTTACGCTACAACCTATTATTTGTCTAGTTCTTCCGGAAATGATGGCAATTCCGGTACCAGTTCATCCTCTCCCTGGCAATCAATAAGTAAATTAAATTCGTTTAGAAACTTCAAACCAGGTGATAACATATTATTTAAGCGGGGAGATATTTTTTATGGTTCAATAAATATAGTGAACTCGGGTGGGTCGGGTAGTCCCATTACTTTAAGTGCATATGGTTCAGGAGCAAAACCTGTAATTACAGGTTTTACTTCCGTTACTTCATGGAAGAACATTGGATCTAATTTATGGGAAAGTACTTATTCCGTGTCCAGCTTGAATTATACTAATATGGTTTCCGTTAATGGCAAAAACACAGCAATGGGTCGTTATCCAAATAGCACTGGTCCTAATACTGGTTATTTGACAGTAACTTCGTTTTCTGGAACGTCTTCGATTTCCGGCAATGGTGTTTCTGGAATCAACTGGTCTGGTGCGGATGTAGTAATTCGAAAAGCCAAATATTATTTGGATAGAGGAGATATTACTAGCCAGTCGGGAAGTACCATATATTATGCGGGAAATTCAACTGCTGCTCAAAATGGGGATGGTTTCTTTATTCAAAATGATTCAAGAACACTTGATATGACTGGGGAATGGTACTATGATCCTTCTTCAAAAAAAATCAGAATCTATAGTTATTCAACTCCGTCTAATGTTAAAGTGGCTTCTGTGGAGACTCTTTTAAATATTTCCGGAGCTTATGTTACTATTGACAATTTAATCCTGACAGGCGCAAATTCCCATGCAATTTATATAAGTAATAGCTCCAATCATAACGTTGTGGTTCAAAATTGTGATATTTCTTTTTGTGGAATCGATGGAATTTATTGCGACCAACCTTATGTAACTGTTCAGAATAACACTTTTCGTGATCTAAATTCAGATGGAATCAAATTAGTGAGGCCAAATGGGGTGATCAAGAACAATGTAATAAGGGCTGTTAATGTTTTTGAAGGTATGGGTCAAGGTAATGCAATGGGAGGAATATGTGTGAGTGGTTCCTACACTACAATACAAAATAATGAAGTTGACAGTTGTGGATTCAAAGGTATTATTTTTAGTGGGTTAAATACTTTGGTGAAAAATAATCTTGTAAATACCTATTGCTTTGTAAGAGAGGATGGTGCTGGTATTTATACTGGTAATAATGGTTCATCCGGCAGTGTTATTGATGGGAATATTATTTTGAATGGAATAGGAGCAAAAAAAGGAACAGTGGATTCATTAAATAATGATTTATCAGGCATTTCAATTGATGATTACGGAACAGGAATAACCATAAGTAACAATACGATCGCTAATTGCGTTTCAATTGGAATAAAACTACATTTAGCCAATAACATTACGGTCAAAAACAATACAACTTACAATAATGGAGGGTCAAGTTGGTCTAAAGGAGGATTGGAGATTCTATTTAACGGTTCAAATCCTATTAATAACATTTCGTTAAATGGTAATATATTCTTTGCAAAAAACACAAATCAATTATCTGTATTTGCATCAACTGCAGGAAATACTGCTGGTATTAAAGAATTAAAGACCGATAATAACTATTATGCCAAACCAATCGCTTCATCCACTCCTATTCTTATTGATAATAATTCATTTACCCTTTCTACATGGCAATCGTATATTGACGAAGATTTTAATTCTAAAATAGCTCCTAAGTCTATTTCAAATTTAAGTGATTTGAGATTTGAATATAATGCAACCAGTCAAAGCAAAACAATTCCATTGGATGCCACATATATAGATGTGAAAAATAATAGCTATAATGGTTCGATCACTCTTTCACCTTATTGTTCTGCTGTTCTTATTAAAACTGGGGCAAGCACTACAACGAGTACAACGAATTTACTTCCGGCTGTAAACCCATCAAACGTTGTAAACGGGTTGGATTATAAATATTATCAGGCTAGCAGTTACAGTGTTTTACCGGATTTCAACAGTTTGAGCCCGGTTAAGACAGGTAGCACAAGTACATTTGACATTTCTATAGCCAACAGGAATTATTCTTATAGTATTAACTATAGCGGATATATTGATGTACCTGCTGATGGTCAGTATACCTTTTATACTACATCAGATGATGGTAGCAAATTATATATAGATAATGTGCTTGTGGTAAATAATGATGGAATTCACGCGTCATTAGAAAAATCAGGGACGATTGGATTAAAGGCGGGTAAACATGCGATAACGGTAGGTTTTTTCCAACAGGAAGGAGGCAATGTATTATCAGTTAGTTACGAAGGTCCAAGTTTATCAAAACGGGTTATACCTAACTCTGCGCTTTTTAGAACTAATTCTT
>DASTXM010000084.1:0-2299 GCA_035765495.1 Hanamia sp. | reverse complement strand
CTCTTAAGCATGTAATTCCCTATTTTTGCAAAAATTAAAACTTAAATAATGGCATCAAAAAAAATTGCAGAGATTTTAGGCGACAAAGCTGAAGAATTATTAAACTACAAATGTAAAATTGACAAATCTACCCTTACCCTTCCTTCTCCATCTTATATAGATGATATTTTTGTACAAAGCGACCGCAACAATCGTGCTGTTGCCGCAATGCAGCAGTTGATGGATCATGGCCGCCTGGGTGGAACAGGATATTGCTCTATCTTTCCGGTTGACCAGGGAATAGAACATAGTGCCGGCGCTTCTTTTGCTCCAAACCCGATTTATTTTGATCCCGAAAATATTGTAAAATTAGCGATAGAAGGCGGCTGCAACGGCGTTGCTTCTACTTTCGGTGTTTTGGGTATTCTTAGCAGAAAATATGCTCATAAAATTCCTTTTATTGTAAAGATCAATCACAACGAATTATTAAGTTATCCGACCAAGTACGACCAAACCATGTTTGGTTCTGTTGAAACTGCTTATAATATGGGCGCTGTTGGCGTTGGTGCAACTGTTTATTGGGGAAGCCACGAAAGCACCCGCCAGTTGCAGGAAGTAAGCCTTGCATTTGAGCGCGCTCATGAACTGGGAATGTGTACCATTCTTTGGTGCTATGTTCGTAACGAAGCGTTTAAAGTGAATGGTGTGAATTACGAAACCAGCGCCGATCTTACCGGTCAGGCAAATCATCTGGGCGTTACGCTGCAGGCAGACATCATCAAACAAAAAATGGCTACCAACAATGGCGGATATAACGCAGTGAAATTTGGAAAAACTTCTCCATTGGTTTATGAAAATCTAACCAGCGACAACCCGATCGATCTTTGCCGCTACCAGGTTTTGAATTGCTACAGCGGAAAAATCGGTTTGATCAATAGTGGCGGCGAAAGTAAAGGTGCTGAAGATCTTACGGATGCTGTTACAACTGCGGTCATCAACAAACGCGCCGGTGGTATGGGATTGATCATGGGAAGAAAAGCATTCCAAAAACCTTTTAAAGATGGGGTTGAATTATTGAATGCTACACAGAATGTATATTTGGATCAAAGTATTACGATTGCGTAAGGTTGAAAGTTCAAAGTGAAGGTTGAAGGTTGAAAGCTCCTTCACTTTAATGAGCGGTTGTTATTCAAGCACAAAAAATTTATATGAAAGAAGACGAAGATTTTGATGCTAATCTTGCCGGGGAAGAAGGTGAAACTGAAGAAACGAAGCGAAGATGGTTTCGCAGGATCAAAAAAGGGATCACCACTTCTACCAAAGATAAAAAAGAAGCTCCCGATGGATTGTGGACGAAATGCCCGCAATGCCGATATACATGTACCGTCACTGAATTAAGAGAAAATTTATTTGTTTGCCCAAGATGCGAATATCACCATCGCATTGGAAGCGCAGAATATTTTGAGATCATTTTTGATGACGGAAAGTATGAAGAGCTTTTTGGAAATATAAAATCAAAAGATTACCTCGGGTTTGTAGATCTGAAACCTTATTCGCAAAGACTGGAAGAAACCTATGCGAAGACTCCGATTCACGATTCGATTACTGTAGCCCATGGAAAAGTAGATAACATGGATATCGTGGTTGCAGCCATGGATTTTGAATTTATCGGGGGAAGTTTGGGAAGTGTGATGGGCGAAAAGATTTCACTTGCATGCGATTATTGTATTGAGCACAAGATTCCTTTTATGATCATCAATAAAAGTGGTGGCGCCAGGATGATGGAAAGTGCATTTTCACTGATGCAATTAGCAAAAACTTCCGGAAGATTATCGCTGCTTTCCGATGCGAAAATTCCTTATTTTTCACTTTGTACCGATCCAACTTTCGGAGGAACAACCGCTTCTTTTGCAATGCTTGGCGATGTGATCATGGCTGAACCAGGGGCGCTAATTGGTTTTGCCGGGCCAAGAGTTATTAAGGAAACGATCAAAAAAGATCTGCCTCCGGGATTTCAACGAAGTGAGTTTTTGTTGGAACATGGTTTCCTCGATTTTATTGTTTCCCGGAAAGATTTGAAAGAAAAGCTGAAGCAATTATTGATTTTATTTAGTCATTAAATTTTAAAAAAGAAACTTTGCAGCAGGAATACAATCATTCCTGCTGTTTTTATTATGGACATCAGCAACAGAAAAGCCTATTACGAATACAACATTGAAGCAAAATATGTTGCAGGACTCGTTTTGACGGGAACGGAAATAAAATCTTTGCGGGCGGGAAAAGCAAGTTTTAATGACAGCTACTGCCTTTTTAATAAAGG
>DASTXM010000083.1:0-23225 GCA_035765495.1 Hanamia sp. | reverse complement strand
ATTCATCTTATTTCTTCCGAATAAAAGCATTCCGCGAAAAAATGTATGATTCTCAGTTTGGCGGACAAGCAATTCTTCGCGGCAAAAGAAATTAAGTTCAGTTGCGAGGTTTTTGAACTGTTCAACGCGGTGAAAAGGCAGAAGTACGGCCAGGTTGCCGTTTTCGTTTAGATATTTTTTTACAGAATTAAGTAGTTCTTTCAGCGTCAAACCATCATGATGTTTCGCAAGATTTTTATTTTGATTTGCTGAACGCAGATCGTTTTCAAAAAAAGGTGGATTGGAAATGATCAAATCATATTTTTTTTCGGCTTCCCACGTTTTTATATCTGCATGAAAAACATTTAAACGGTCCTTCCATGCACTGTTTTTAAAATTGATAATCGTTTGTTCAAAAGAATTTTCATCAATTTCAACTGCATCTATTTTTGCCCCGGATTTTTGTGCCATCATAAGGCTAAGCAATCCAGTTCCGGAACCGATGTCTAAAATATATTCCGGCCGCAATATTTTGTCTTCAATCTTTTTGGCTATCCATGCACCAAAGAGACAGGAATCAGTGCAGACTTTCATGCTGCTTTTTTCCTGCCGGACGATAAATTGTTTGAACTGAAAATATTGATTGGGCAAATAAATTATGAATTACGAATTAGAAATTACGAATTACGAATTACGAATTAAGAATTTCGGCTTATGAATTAGGATTCTTAGAAGCATTCAAGAATAAAACACTATAACAAGAGAACAATAAAACAATCTCCCTAATTACTCCTCGCGCTGGGCACAACTGAAAAATCTTCAAATTGATTATTGAGAAATTTGTAATAAGCGGTGATCGCTATCATAGCTGCGTTATCAGTGCAATATTCAAATTTTGGAATAAACGTGTTCCAGCCTTCTTCCCTTCCTGATTTTTCAAATTCATTACGTAGGCCACTATTGGCGCTTACTCCGCCTGCAATGCAGACATCTTTTATCCCCGTTTCTGCTGATGCTTTTTTTAATTTGTTCAATAAAATCGAAACGATTCTTGACTGAAGGGAAGCGCAAATATCAGGAAGGTTTTCTTCCACAAAATTTGCGTTGTTCAGTTTACCGTCGCGGATAAAATAAAGAAACGCTGTTTTTAATCCGCTGAAACTAAAATCGAGTCCGTCAATCTTCGGCTCAGGAAAATGATATTTGTTTGGATCACCTGCCTTGGCATATTTATCAATGAGTGGTCCACCCGGATATGGAAGTCCCAAAATTTTTGCCGATTTGTCAAACGCTTCACCTGCAGCATCGTCAAGTGTTTGACCGATGATCCTTTGTTTCAATGGAGATTCACAAACAACTATTTGCGTATGTCCGCCACTTACTGTGAGGCATAAAAACGGAAAGGAAGGAATTTTTGTTTCCTGGCTGACAGGTTGAATCAGGTTGGCCAAAACATGAGCCTGCATGTGATGTACTGCTATTAAAGGTTTGTCAAGCGCCATCGCCATAGATTTGGCAAATTCAGCTCCGACAAGTAATGCGCCAATCAAACCCGGCGATTGTGTAAAAGCAAACGCATCAACATCACTCAATTGAACACCTGCAACATTTAATGCTTCACTAACTACAGGAACAATTGCCTGCAAATGCGCACGTGAAGCGAGCTCCGGTACGACACCTCCATATTTTTCATGAACCTTCTGGCTTGAAATAATATTGCTGAGAATGATCTTGTCCCTGCAAACAGAGGCTGCAGTTTCGTCGCATGAAGATTCAATGGCAAGAATTGTAGTCATAGCCGGCAAAGGTAAAAAGGAACTTCTTTTTTATCACGCTGCCTTTGCAAAAGGAATAGAAAAAAAAATTTGAATTAAATGTTTCTTTGCTGTCCAAGTAGCACTGCTATTTTTCATCCTTTGGATGATAATCAAACGGTAGGAGATCAGCAATTCTTGAACCGATCCAGTAGCCTGAAATAAGCACTTTTGAGGGATCGTTTGGAATTCCGTTTGCGTTGATCTCAACCGGTTGTTGGAGGGTAATGATACTTGTTTTTGGCCCGGGTTTGTAATAATCAGTCGACTTTAATCCGTTGACAGCATTCGTCGCATCCACGCTTAACATTCCTGAAAAATTCAATTTGTATTTATGGCCGGGTAAGGCCGTCATAATGCGGTAATAGGGAATTTCAGGCCACAAAAGTGTATCAACATATTGCTCGTTGCCAAGTGTCATTAAAAATCCATTTGGAGGCACAATTACTTTTTTATTTACTCCTCCGCCTGTATGAACCTGCTCAACTTGCGGTGTCATCACATCACCTAAAATATATCCTTTCTGAATTAATTTTCTTTCACCCAAGGTGCGGTAAAAACGCAAAAGAGAGGTAATATAAACTTTTGCACGGTTTTCTTCCCATTGCTTTTGCTGTGATTTGGAGGAAGGCTTCATTTCTTCGAAAAGCGGGTAACCCATATAATGCAATTCACCGGTTTTCTTATCATAAGAAAATTCTTTGAGCAGGTATTTAATATTATAACCCAATGCCTTATTGGTAATAGAAAGCATGTCGTTGGTATGCGCTGTAAGTTTTCCTTCTTTTGTGGTGTGCATTTTTAAAATGTCTTCATTAAGAATATCCGTTTGTCTTGCATTCTTATCCGTTCCGATAAAAGCCATCCTGAAAAGTTTGAGCTGCTCTTTACGATCACCATTTTTTAAATTGACCACTACATCCTGCAACTCCTTTGGACTTTCTTTCAAAACAAAGAGAACACTGTCATTCTTGTCATTAACAGAAATAGGAAAAATTTCAGTTTGGTATCCTACGAACGAAACGATAAGATTATAATTGCCATTCAATAACCCGGGAATGGAAAAACTTCCGCTGGTGTCGGTTGAAGCACCGCTTGTGGAATTACTTACATACACACTGGCCGGAAATAAAGGCTCACCTGCCTGGTTTTTGACTTTGCCGGTTATTTTCCATTTTTGAGTTTGGCTAAATCCGCAAATGATGAATGCGAAAAAAGAAATTAAAAGTACAGTCAGTTTTTTCATGGTGTTAAGTTAGCAAAAAATTGCAATCTGGTTACATTCGTTCATAACAAATTCATCGAGGCTGTTATCCGCTGTCAATTTTCCATTCGGCAGTTCATGAAAGATACTTGAAAATAAAGAAAAAGCGTTATCTATGCCCAGGTTAAACCGGCAAACTTGGAAGGACGATTTAATTAACTAAATTTGTTTTTTTAATCCGTTACATATTCATACTATGTACTTTAAAAAAGTTGGTGTCTTTTTTGCCAATAGTTAAACTTTCGAGATTATAGGAAAACTCTACAATTTTCTGATTAACAAAGCCCGAATGTACAAGCTTCAGTTATTCGTTTTTTTTGTTTTTTGTTCGTTTACTGTTTGGTCTCAAAGCGTTGATTTTACTTACAGTGATGGTACGTTTTGCGCTCCTGCAGTCGTGCAGTTTACACCCACTGCTACAGGCACTCCGCGCTCATACATCTGGGATTTTGGAAACGGAACAATTACCAATGGCGCAAATGGCGAGGTAGCCTACACAAACCCGGGGACTTATACCGTGAAGTTGGTTGTAGTTTATAAAAATAACGCGGTATCTGTCAGCAAGACCATTACGATAAATCCTTCGGTAACAGCTTCAATTAAGGCTGACAGGAGTTATATCTGTACACCGGGTCCCATAAATTTTACCGCATCTCCTGCCGGGGTAAATTACCAGTGGAATTTTGGTGACGGAACCGGAAATATTCCTTCCGGAACCAATACTACTTCACATACTTTTTCTGCAAAACAGGATTATAATGTGATGGTAACCGCGAGTAATACATTCGGGTGCAGTGACACGGCAAGCACGGTTGTTACTTTAAAGGATATTACTGATACAGGTGCAATTTCCCAAAGATTTGGATGCATTCCTGCAACAACTACATTTACCGCATCTGCCAATATTCCAGCCAAGAGTACCATCTCGTCTTATACATGGAATTTTGGTGATGGCAGTGCCCCGGTAACAGGAACTTCTTCTTCACAAACAAAAGTTTATAGCAAGACTGGTTCTTTTGCACCCACCGTTATGGTCACTACAAATGAAGGCTGCACAGCGACTTACAATTATCCTCATGTTGCTTATGGAACACCACCTACCAACCCGGTGGCTTACCCGACCAAATCAGTAATATGTGGGTCTGACACAGCTAAGTTTGTTGCAAAAGCTACAAAAGCCAATATATATCTCTGGGATTTTGGAGATGGAACAAAAGCTACGATTTCCAATGATACAATTGCAAAGCACAAGTATAAAACTTTGGGGAAAAAGACAGTAACGGTTACACCCACCTTCAATTATTGTGCGGGTCCTTCGGTAACCTTTACAATTGATGTTGTAGGTGTAATTGCTAATTACAACTTTGCGAACACTTGTGCTAATAAAGAAGCATTCAATTTTACCAACAAAAGTCAGGGCAATCTTTCAACGATCAACTGGACCTTCGGTGATGGGAGTGGCATACGCACAACATTGAATACTTCTCATACTTATCCGGACCAGGGAAATTTTAATTCTTCTCTTTTAGTTATCGATAGCATTACCGGTTGCCGCGATTCTATTACTCATCCGATTTATACGGCAAAACCCTCCCTTTTTGATGCTGATAGTTCCGTTTGCCGGAATGATTCAACCATTTTTGTTGTGCTCAACAGTTATGACAATGCTAATTCAACATATACCTGGAATGTAAACGGAGGTATTTTCGGTCCTTTTAAAGATTCCGTTTATACAGATACCGCAAAAATTCATGGCAACTTCAGCAATTTTGTGGTGATCAACAATGGCGCAAGCTATTGTAAAGACACGATTGCACTTAATCATAAAATGCTGGTTCGCGGGCCAGACCTGGATTTTACCGCTCCGTCTTCTCTTTGCGCTGATAGTGTTTATACTATCACCAATAATTCAAAACCTTATTTGCCACAGGATTCAATCAAATATTGGTATTGGAATTATGGTACGAGCACATTGAATGATACACTTTACCAGCCTCAGCCTTACCAGTTTCCACGAGCAGGAAAATTCGATGTGAAATTATCTGCAATTGACATTAACGGATGTTTTGATACTTTGGTGAAACAGGTGGTCATTCATCCTGTACCTTTTGTTCAAACGATCCCATCGCTGGATACACTTTGCCAGGGAAGTTCAGACACCTTGATCGCTTTTCATAATGCTTCACTAACATGGTCACCTGCGGCGGGTCTCTCCAGCAGCAAAGCAGATACTGTACTTGCAAATCCATCAGATACTACTTTGTACTATGCAACTGTCAGGACCAGCTTCGGTTGCACCTATCGTGATAGTGTACTCGTTAATGTTTTTCCTCCGTTTACGGTTGTTCCTGCGGATCCGAATCCATACATCTGTGAATTTGATACAATTACCCTTAAAGTTTCTCCTCCTACAAAACAAATAACCTGGACGCCGGCTGAAGGCTTGTCTAATCCTAATGGGTACAATCCTGTCGTCAGGCCGTTGCAGACAACAACTTATACGGCTACCCTTGCCGACTCAGTGGGTTGCTTTAACGGAACAGCCAATATTACGGTTCATGTAAAAAGTTTGCCACAAGTTGATGCAGGGCCCGATAGCACACTTCCTTATGATACACCTTTCTCACTTCATCCCACATACAGCAGCAATACCGCCTCGTATGTGTGGACGCCGACTGATTCATTAAGCTGTAATACGTGCGCTTATCCAAGTGGCGTTTCATGGGCTTCCACCACCTACGTTTTAACTGCTACTTCAGACAGTGGTTGTATTGCAACCGATAGTGTAACTATTTTTGTTCAGTGTAAAGATTCTTACATTCTCATGCCTACTGCCTTTACACCGAATGATGATGGGTTAAATGATAATTATTATCCTTTGACAAGAGGGATCAAGAAGATCGTTAACTTTTCTATTTTCAACCGGTTTGGACAATTGGTTTTCCGTCAGCAGGACTTTTTACCTAATGACAAAAGTTTTGGTTGGGATGGAAAATTGCAAAGTGAATTACAACCTTCGGCAGTGTATGTTTGGGTGATAGAAGCTATTTGCGATGTCGGGGATACGATTTATAAGAAAGGTAGCTTTGTACTTATAAGATAAGAGCTATTTGTGAAACCGCTGTTTTTAGCGGAAAAATATTTATCGTTAATTTCTATTAATTGTAATTTTAATAAGAATTTCAATGATATGAGTACGTACATTCTTGCACAACCTTCAGGAGATTTGGCTAAAAAAATCCAGGGAACGTGGTGGCTACTTTCAAGAGAAGACCAAACAAAAGATGGTAATAAAAAATTTGATCCTGTATTAGGAGACGATCCTGTTGGTATTCTTAGTTATGCTAAAATTCATTTTGCAGCTCAATTTATGAAGCGTGACAGATCCATCAGGAATACGGAAATCAGTAATGGCGCAAAAAATAACACTATTGCTGCGGACGGTTATGATGCCTACTTTGGTACTTATGAAGTGGATGAGGAAAATGGCAAGGTGGCGCACACGTTGATTGGCTCAGTTGTTTCAGAAAACATCGGTATCACTGTTTCACGGGATGTGAGAGTGAATGATGATAATCTCTTTATCCAATTGGAAACTACAAGTACTGATGGAGAACCTGTAACACGTACATTAATTTGGAACAGGATAAGCTAATGTTCAAAAAGCAGCCCGATATTTTTACATACACTTTCACTCTTCAACATGAAAAAAATCTTCTTTAACGCTTTAGCTTTTTTGTCACTAGCCGCTACGTTTTTTTCTTCCTGCAAAACAACAGAAAAAAATACCCTTTCTCCTGAGGTGACGGCACACTCATCACATATAATAACAGTTGATGGATATACCTTTCGCGATCTGAATAAAAATGGCAAGCTGGATATTTATGAAGACAGTCGCCAACCGATTGATGCAAGAGTAAAAGATCTTCTTTCGCAGATGACCATTGAAGAAAAAGCAGGAATGATGTTTATCAATGGAGCCCGCGTAAATGACGACGGTAGTATTCAAAACAAACCGGGAAAAGGCATGTTTGCTTTTGCTCCAAATGCGCTGGATCTCGTTCGTGAAAAGAAAATGAATCATTTCAATCTTTGGGCTATTCCGGGCATTGATGCACTTGCCCGTTGGTACGACAGTATGCAGAAGTATGTTGAGGATTCTACAAGGTTAGGAATTCCGATCACCATTGCTTCAGATCCTCGCAATCATTTTACCAAAAATATTTTTGCCATGAGCGCTGCTACTTTTTCGCAGTGGTGCGAACCGTTGGGTTTTGCTGCCATTAACGATACTGCATTGACACGGGAATTTGCGAATGATGCAAGGCAGGAATATTTGGCTGTTGGTATTCGCGAAGCGTTGCACCCGCAAATAGGTCCGACAACTGAACCGAGATGGCCTCGGATTGCAGGTTCTTTTGGAGAAGATGCGCAGATTTCAGCAAGAATGGCAACCGCTTATATTGAAGGTTTTCAAACAGATAGTCTCGGTTCAGAAAGTGTGGCCACAATGACGAAACATTTTCCGGGAGGCGGTCCCCAGTTTGAAGGCCTTGATCCACATTTCCCTTTTCAAAAAGGACAGGTTTACCCGGGCAATAATTTTGATTATCATTTGATTCCTTTTAAAGCCGCCATCGCTGCAGGTACCGCTGCAATAATGCCGTATTACGGTGTGCCCATGGATTCCGCGCACGAGCATGTAGGTTTTTCATATAACAAAGGAATTATCACCGGTCTCCTGAGAGATTCATTAAATTTCAACGGAATAGTTTGTACAGATTGGGGATTAGTTACAGATACGCATATGGGAAAAGTCTTGTGGCCTGCTCGTGCCTGGGGCGAACAGAGTCTTGACTCCGAGCAGCGAGTGGAAAAAATCATTAATGCAGGCGTTGACCAGTTTGGGGGAGAAAACATTCCTGAAGTGGTTGTGAACCTGGTAAAAAAGGGAAAAATCAGCGAAGCAAGGATTGACACTTCTGTCGCAAGATTATTACGTCTGAAATTTGAGTTGGGTTTATTTGATAATCCATACATCGATGCTTCGAAAGCAACACAGATCGTAGGCAAACCTGAGTTTGTAAAAGCAGGAGAAGAATCACAAAGACGCGCTATAACGCTTTTAAAGAATGAAAATAAAATATTGCCTTTAAAAACGGGTTCTTTAAAAATTTATGTAAAAGATATAGACTCTACCACGGCTGCAAAATATGGAATAGTTGTAAAAAATCCTTCTGACGCCGACATTGCTATTATTCGTTTGAGTACGCCATGGTATCCTGTTAAATCAGATATACCGATGGCGAAAGGATTCCATCATGGCGATCTTGATTTTAAAGGTTTGCAAAAAGACAGCATCATGAACTTGTTGAAATCAGTTCCCACTATTGTTGATATTTATCTTGACAGGCCTGCAGTTATTCCAGAAATTAATGCTGGTGCTAAAGGGTTACTTGCCGATTTTGGTGCGAGTGATGCAGCGGTTCTCGATGTGGTTTTTGGGAAATACAATCCCGGCGGCCACCTGCCAATTGAGTTGCCTTCTTCAATGGAAGCAGTACGCAATCAGAAGGAAGATGTGCCTTACGATTCAAAGAATCCCTTGTACAAATTCGGTTACGGGTTGAGTTATTAAGAAAAAAAATCTCTGGATTTCTTCATTTACTGTCCTCAATCTTATAAAACTTTCCATTCGGCATTCTAATTGCGTTGATGCAATCCATAAATGAAATCTTAATGGAATTAGCTTTTTATGGAGCCGCAGAAACTGTTACGGGATCGAAACACCTTTTGTCTCTTAAGAACGGAAGTAAAATATTATTGGATTGTGGCATGTTCCAGGGAATGGGGCCCCAAACAGATGAGCTGAATGCTGATTTTGGTTTTGATCCTTCGACCGTTGATTGCGTTTTGCTTTCGCATGCACACATTGATCATTCAGGTTTGTTGCCGAAGTTGGTTAAAGAAGGTTTTAAAGGAAAGATATATTGCACAATGGCCACGGCCGAACTCGCTGAAATACTTCTTCATGACAGCGCCGAAATTCAAACTTATGAGACGGAATTCATCAATAAAAAAAGATCCGGTAACCATGCAGATCCATATGCGCCTTTGTACAATCACCAGGATGTAATGGAAACGGTAAAAAAGTTTGAGATAATAAAGTACGATGAACCTTTTTCTCCGGTAGAAAATATAAGTGTTGTTTATACAAATAACGGTCACATAATCGGCAGTGCGGCTATCAATCTTACTATTGAGGAAGATGGAAAGAAAACAAAAATACTTTTTACCGGGGATGTGGGCAGGCAGAGAAGCGCTTTGTTGCAACCTCCGGCGGAAGTCCCGCAGGCTGATTATATTATTACAGAATCGACGTATGGCGATAAACATCATGATGTTGCTTTCAATCAAATTGAAAATATGCATGAATGGATCACCCGGACTTGTATCAAAAAGCAGGGAAAGCTGATCATTCCTGCATTTAGCGTAGGACGCACGCAGGAGATCCTTTATATTTTAAACCAATTGGAACTTGAAAACCGGTTGCCTGATCTCAATTTTTTTGTTGACAGTCCACTGAGTGAAAAAGCAACTGAAACACTCAAAAAATATCCTGAACTCTTCAATGAACAATTACAAGAAATTTTAAAAATTGATGATGATCCGTTTTTGTTTAAAGGCTTAAAATATGTTGAACAAGTTGAAGACAGCAAGTTGTTAAAAAAGACTGATACGCCATGTGTTATTATTTCTGCCAGCGGAACTGCAGATGCAGGAAGAGTAAGGCATCACATTTTTGAATGTATTGGGGATCATAAAAACACAATTCTGATGGCCGGGTATTGCGGCAAAAATTCTTTGGGAGGACAACTCCTTTCCGGCGCAAAGGAAGTGGAAGTGTTCAATGACATTAAAGAAGTAAAAGCCGAAACAGGAATGCTAACAGGCATGAGTGCTCATGCAGATTGTGATGACCTTCTACAGTTTTTAAGTGGACAGGATCCTTCGAAAGTGAAAAGAATATTTTTAGTGCATGGCGAAAATGGTGCACAACTTGGTTTTAAAACAAGACTGGAAAATAAAGGGTTTAAGAATGTACAGATACCAAAGCCACATGAAAAGGTGAATCTTTCATAAAAGCAAATGCTCAAAAAAGGTTGAAGGCTTTTTGGTAAATTTCTTTGTTGTAAATCAAATACTGATAAGATTGATAAATTCTTCTTTTTTTCTACGGGAAACATCGATCAGGTCGCCGTTCTCCATTAAAACCTGTCCGCCCGTTCCACGAATATATTTTTTGATATAGTTAAGGTTGATAAGATGGCTGTTGTGCACACGGAAGAAACCGTAAGGAATTAATAATTCTTCAAATTCTTTCAACAATTTAGTCACCAATACCGATTGGCCATTAATTAGATATATTCTCGAATAACTTGAGCTGGATTCAATTCTTGAAATATTCTTTATGATTAAAAACTCCAGCCCATCATTTAGAGGCACCGCAATTTTATTTTCCTGGCTTTTGTTTTCGTGTATGGACTGTTTGAAGATCGTAAGCCGGTCACGTGTTTGCATTGATTTCTTTTCTATCAATCTCTTCACAGCATTTTCAAGCTCCTCAATTGATACCGGTTTTACCAGGTAATCAAATGCACTAATTCTCAGAGCATCAATCGCAAAATGATTGTAGGCTGTCGTAAAAATAATTTCAGCCTCATAAGGGCCTAATTCTTCCAACATCCTGAATCCGTTCATCTTTGGCATTTCTATATCCAGGAATAATACATCAGGCTTTAGATCCCTTATCAATAGAATTGCTTCTTCCGGTTTTTGAACCGCGGCAACTACATTTACTTCTTTACAAAACTGTTCTAATTTTTGTTTCAGATTTTCCAGACTGGTAATCTCGTCATCAATTAAGATTGCACTTAAGTTTGTAGTAGCCATGTTATACTGCTTTAATTTTTACAGTCACTTTTGTACCAGTTGGGGTTCCTGTTTTATCAGATAGATCTTCAATGTCCATTGTGCTTTTAGCATTATGTTGCTCATTAAAAATACTAATTCTTTGTTGGGTTATTTGCAAGCCCATGCTGGTATGATGAGGCTTATTTAAATTGTTATAAACAGAGGATTGTTCCCTGCCTGCACCGTTATCCTCAATTGTGTAAATAATGTACTCACCCTCAGGATTTGCAGATATTTTTAACTCAAGCTTTTTCTTATCACTATGCGCAAATCCATGAACAATGGCATTCTCAACAAAAGGTTGTATCAGCAAGGGAGGAACCCGGTAATCCAGGTCCAGTAACATTTCATTAATATTCGTGACGTAACAAAAGGTGTGATTAAATCTTAAAAGTTCAAGATCAACGTATAGCCCGATAGTTTGTAAATCTTCAGTAAAAGGAACCAGGTCTTTCCTGCTGTTTGCGAGAATAATTCTTATGAGACTGGCGAATTTATTGAGATAAATGCTTGCGTGCCTTTTGTCATTTTGCAAAATAAAATTCTCAACGCCGTTAAGGCTATTAAAAATAAAATGAGGATTCATTTGTGAGCGCAGTACCTGCATTTGTAAATCAGTTTTTATTTTTTGCCCCTGTATTTTTAATCTCCTGTTCCGCTGGTAAAAAAAGATACCTGACGTCGCAAGCAAGAAAAGAAACCCTCCCAGGTATATCGCGTTCTTTTGGCGGCTGTTCTTCAACTGCAGATTCTTTATATCATTATCTTTTTGCAAAAGTGTGATGTGTTGCTCTGATTGTTGTGTTTTATTCATCGCTTCAAAATCTGCAAGTCTTGATTTTGTTTCGGTGCTGGTGAGGGAATCTTTGTGCTGCATGTATTCCTGCTGGTAGAGGTACGCTTCCCGGAAATTTTTAAGTTTTGCGTTTACCGCCCCAAGTTCCTGCAATACGAGAACGATGGCAATTTCCTGGCCGCTTGCTTTGGCCAAAGTAAGTGCGTGCACCAGTGTATCTGCTGCAGGCGCCCATTTGTGCAACGAGGTGTCTATGCAGGCTAATGAAACCAAATAGGTAACGAGATATTGTTGATTTTCGGGTTTATCCAACAATGGTTTTATAAGAGCAAGCGCATTTTTTGCTTCCTCGTATTTTTTCTGGTTAAATAGAATATTAACGTAATTAAATTGATCACGAACATGTAGCTGCTGCTGGTTGTGGGTGAGTCGTGCTACGGAATCAGAAAGTTTATTAAAGTAAAGCGCAGAATCTATGCGATTCAGGTTAGTGTAATATGTTGCCAGGTTTGCTGCCGTTCCCATAAATGGCATGTTGTTGCCAGAAAGATAGCCCAAGGCTTCGCGTGCATATCTTACAGCGTTTAGGTCATCTTCTGACTCGTCATAGAGTTCTGCAAGGTTGGCCATCGGAAGGCCTACCTCCCGTGGATGTCCGGCCTTGCGCAGCCCATTAATGGAATTTTCATATAAGGTAATCGCGGTTCGAAACATTCCATAATATTGGTATACTCCAGCCATTACAGAAGAAATGCCGTAGCGGCGCGGATTACTGATGCCCATTGTGTCTATCCTTTCGTGCAACAAATTTAGATAAGCAAACACCGAATCTTTTTTTCCTGCCTGAACGAACTGTTCCATGATTTCTCTCACCGAAACAAGATTGTAGAAGTTCAATTTGCCAGGGAAATAGGGTAGCACCTTTTTGTAATAAAATATGGCACTGTCTGGCTTGCCATACTGGTATGTGAAAGCCTTAGCTACATCAAAATAAAAGATGCCTTGCATTGTATCCACATTGTTCTTTTTAGCAAGCGCCAGACCTTCGCTCGCCAGGTCATAAACCGAATTAAGTTGCCCGCTGTTGAGTGAATCTACAATGGCATTCATTAAATACCTCATGCGGGCCGTATCTGATGTGAGATTAAAATACGCAGCCGGAAACGGGGATGCGGGTTCAGTTGTTTGAGCATATGCATGGATGGGGATATGGCCAATGAGGATGAGGCCCAGGAATATAATATTGAGTGTGGCAATTTTCAACTCAATGAATTATTAAATAAATATTACTACCTCGGATTGTCTTTGTTGCCAGGCACAATTTGCCTACAGCAGGTTTTCAAGCGATTTCTTTGTCTATAAAAATAAACAATTGTCAAATCTGCACGAAAAGCTTTTTTCCTATAAGATTAATTGAATCCGTTTTTTGTTTCACAAGGATTTTTCTGCTAACTGGTTGGGACATTGAAATCACTGGCCGGAAAACGCATAGTTGGATTCACTTCCTGCAATTGTACAATTGCCTTCGACGTTTCTCCCGTATTTTTATCAACAGCCGTCATCATAATCTTTATTAAGCCTCCCCATTGAAAGGCAGCCTGTGTTAAACCCATTACCATATTTGGATCAATTTTTTTAAGAATATTCACCACTTGTGGAAAACCAGCTATTTGCTTACTCATCCATAAGTCGGTAGCCTCAATTTCAGAAAGATCTGATGATCCTTTTTTTTGAAGATGCGTGCAGGTAAAACTATCTATTGCTTCCGTTCCCAGGACTGAAACCTCAGCATCATTATCAGGTGATGGAGCATGAGTTTCGGTCGTGCTCTGATGAGTTAGGAAATTATATAGGACAGTCTGATCAGGAGAAGAAAATTTGTAGAATATCGCGATACGGCTCACAGGAATGCTTCCTTTCTCGTAAACTACTTCGTAGCGTATTCCGATTGAAGGATCCATTTCAATATGAACAGCTACATCCAAATTCAAATATTTGGTGCTTATGTTGCCGGCATATACCAGTAACAGACCATTGGTTGTTTTAATTCGCCCATTGGCTTGATTCGGACGCTGACTTGCTGAACAAAAAGTCACCAGGAGCAACAGCAAAAAAAATTTGAACTGTTTCATAAATTCAGTTTTTATAAAGAAGTAATGTTTAGATTTTGTTTCACAGTTTTTGATTGTGGGCTGTTTTATCAGGAAATAAAAAATTATTGTTTCACAAACTCAACCCTTCGGTTCTGTGCTTTTCCTTCGGGTGTTTTGTTGTCAGCAATAGGTTCTGACGCGCCTTTTCCATCGCTCGTCATCCTCGAAGAGACCAGGCCAAATTCGCTGGTTAATGCATCTTTCACCGCATCTGCGCGCTGTTTGGATAATTTCAAATTATAATCAGCATTCCCATCACTATCAGTATGTCCTACAATTTTGACTTTTACATTTGGGTTATCCTTCAAGACACTTGCGATCTCTTTTAATGTGCCATAAGATTCAGGTTTAATGGAAGCAGAATTGACATCAAACAGAATTCCGGTAGTTGAAAATTTTCCTTCGGTTAATAATTTGTTTCGTGTATCCGGATTGCCAACAGCCAGTTTTATATTTCCAATAAGATATTTCTCTTCGGGTAAAAAGTCGCTCCAAATCTGGTACATCATCGTATTATAAGTTTTACCTTCAGGAAATGCCTTTGGCAAATCGTAAACTTTGTTTTGGTCCAGGTAAACTCTTAAGCGTTCTTTTTGCCTCCAGATTGAAACTTTAATTTTTGAATTTCCGTTATTCTCAAACTCTATTTGATTATTCATTACTTTCTCTCCATCCTGGAAATTATAAATATTGGAAATGCCGCCATTGTCCCGTTTAATAGGTTGAAGGCCAAGGTTTACTCCAGACCTTTTGTTATAACTAAAATCTGCATTCAAAACCTGTTTACCGTCTTTACCATTACCGGCAGATAAAAAAAGTAACTGCAGAAACGGGAGATTGGAACCTGAATAAATCAAATCGAATTCAAGTGTAAAATTATCAGGAAGATTATTGATGAATTCCGGCATAAACAATCCTTTTTTATTTAGCATCAACCAATTGCGGGTTTCGCCTGAAGCGGTAACTATTTCGGCCCCTGAATTGGTGTTCCATTTTAATGGAAACTCACCAATGGCATCCTGTGAAAAATCTTCATAGGCTAACACTTTTTCGCCGGGAACAAAATCGTATTTGCTGTAAGTTGTGATCGGTTCCTGGTTTGTGTTGACGGATGAAAATGAAGTAGAATTAGAAGTAGAATTATTGTTGGAAGAGGAATTGCTACTGTTGCTCACAGAAGGGGAAGCTTGTGCAGTTGTGTTGTTTGGAACTGCACTACTGCTACTCTGGTTTGTCTGTTTATTCTTACTTTTTTTGCTGAACAATTTATCCAACACCTTGTCGGTAATTTTATCAGCCGTTTTTTGTGTGGCAATTGATGCGCCTTCTTTTACGCCTTCTCCCGCTTGCTGCTTCAGTATGTCACTCGTTTTTTGAGCGGAAAGGCCGCAGGAGAAAAATAATGCTGCCAGGAAAATGAACGTTTTCATAATAAAATATTTAAGTGGAAAATGAAGTTCCTTTAACCTAAAATTCGATTACAATGCGATAGAAAAAGATGTGATTTGATATGTGGCAGCGATGGCTTTGCACCCGGATATAAAAAGCAAATAGGTGGTGGAGCGTTTTTGTCTTTAAGAGAAATAGTAATGAGGAATGAAGTATAAAAATCCCTTTATAGTAAAGAAATAATTATTGGCAACTTTTATTTTGTGATAGGGTTTATTGTGATAGGGTTTATTATGACACCAATTGACCAAAAAGTCTATCCAAACTTTTTTTAGGATCGACACAAAAACCCGGATGTACTTTTGAGGTTTGGACGATGGTACTTCTTGTAGCCGTTAACCAGCGAAATCTTTCTGCAATGGATAATTGAGCAATTGGTCCTGCTTCTTTTTTACCCAAACTTATCGCTTCAAAAGTTTTCAAATGTTCTTCCAATTCTTCGAGATCAAGCTGCTCGCAAAAATGTTCAATTCTTTTTTTGTTGAGGTGGTATTTTGTTTGCAGGAATTTTAATTTCGGGCAATAAAGGATCACGCCCACATTCAGAAATTCTTCGCGTTCCACGCGAGGCACAATTCTTATAACAGCATACTCAAATAATTGCTTCTCTTGCATGGATCGCTTCGTTTACAAAAATTTCAGAATGTTGTATCCGGGTTAATAAAAATTCAATGTAAGCCACGCGCTGTTCTTCTAACGAATTAAAAGTTGTTTCTCCAAGTAACCAATCTTCCGGCACAGCGTTCACTATGTTTTCTATCAATTCAGGCGAAAGTAATTTTTTCAGTTCTTTATTTACTTCATTTAATTCGGATGCCTGCGGCAACAAAACATGATCTTTCACCATTTGGAAAGGCTTTTGCGCCTGCTCTTTCCAATTGTTCCATGAATGATGGAAATATAGTGATGCACCAAAATCTATCAGCCATAATTCTTTGTACCAAATCAGCATATTGGTATTCCGCGAAGTCCGGTCAACGTTCATCAACAGGCAATCGATCCAAACAATTTTAGACGCCAGTGCCGGTTCAATTTTTGAAACAGCAGGATCAAACATGATCGAACCGGAAAGAAAGTGAACGCCGAGGTTGAGTCCTACACTCGCTTTCAGCAAATCCTGGATCTCTTCATCTGGTTCTGTCCGGCCAAAGGCTTCATCTAAATTTGCCAACACAAGTTCAGGAACTTTCAAGCCTACAGCGCGAGCAATTTCTGCGCCGATGAATTCTGCAACCAAAGCCTTCTTTCCTTGTCCAGCACCGCGAAATTTGATGACGTACATAAACTCATCATCTGCCTCAGCGATGGCAGGCAAGGAGCCACCTTCACGCAAAGGCGTTATATAGCGAATAACATTTACAGTACGTATTTCGGGAAGTTTAGGTGGCATAAAATCAGCCACAATTTACACTAACACGGTAAACAAACAAATTGTGAGAAAAATTGTTTTCTCGGAAACTGAAGATCGATTAACCCTTCAACACAAAATTGAAAAGTATTGTTCCGCTTTCAAGGTCGTTTTGTGAAGGAGGAAATTTTAATTGTTTTGCTTTTTGAATGGCAATGCTGCGCAACTGTGCATTTGAGGTAGTGGTTCCTTTGGCGATCACAGCGCTGGTAACGGCTCCTGCTCCGTTCACTTTTATATCCACATACACTTTTGCGTTTTCATTAAAATCTCCCTCCATATTGGGGAAATGAACGGGACGTCTTCCGCTTAAGCCGCGCACCACGCTAAAGCCACTTCTTCCGGTTGGAGAGTTTCCGTAAGAATCGGGATTCCCGTTTGGACTTCCTGCATCACCGTTTCCTGGTTTGTAGCCTTGGTTCCTGAAACCATTATCTTCAGTCGCGCCATTGCCACCTGTTCCGTTGCCACCTTTGTACAAGTTTTTTGGTTTTGGCGGTGCTGGTTTTGGATTTACAACGGGCGAAGGATTTATCTTTTTGGTGGCGGTTGTTACCGGCTCTTTATTTTCAACTTTGGCGGTCACTTTTTTCTTCTCCGCTTTTACTACAGGCGCCGCATCTTCAGATTCATTTGGATCGGCCTGTATGGGTTGTGCCGGTTCTGCATGCACTCTTCTTGCAGATTGACTGGAAGCAACGCTTTGGTTGTCCGGAGCTCTTTCACCCTTTACGAGCGGTTGCACATCGCCCATTCCTTCCTGTTCGTTTCCAAGGTTTACCTGTATGAGGTCCATCACATCCGGCGTAGGGGGAGCGGGCATTTTCCATGTATAAAAAATGGCGAAAGCCAAAAATAATCCAACCACAAGCGCTGTGTACATCAGCGCCTTCCTGTTTTTTTCTGCTTCGAATTCGTGATTGATTAATACTGCATCCAATGGGTTATGTTTTTATAATTTTCAAATTTACTGAATGCCTAAAAATATTCAGATTTGTAAATGTTAAAAGACGAATTTCACGAATTAGGCGAATTGTAGGAATTATCTTTAGTTCTTACTTCTTTTCCCAAAAAGCAAGCTGCCTATCCTAACCATGTTGCTTCCTTCCTTAATTGCAATTTTATAATCTGCGCTCATGCCCATGCTTAAAGTGGTGAAGGGTGAATGGTGAATGGTGAAATGGTCAAATAAAGATTTCAAGGATTGAAATTCCTTTCTTACTATCATTTCATCATTAACAAATGAAGCCATTCCCATCAGACCTTTGACCATAACATTCGTAAAATCGCTTAAGCCACCTTCCAGCAACTCCTTTACTTCATCTTCGTCCAGGCCAAATTTGGTTTCTTCCTTGGCAATATGAACCTGCAAGAGGCAATCAATCGTTCGCTGATTTTTTGCTGCGTGTTTATTTATTTCTTTCAGCAATTTCAAACTATCTACACTTTGAATAAGAGAAACAAAAGGAGCAATGTATTTTACTTTGTTGGATTGCAAGTGTCCGATAAAATGCCAGCGGATATCTTTGGGAAGCTGTTCCTGTTTTTCGACCAATTCCTGAACGTAATTTTCACCAAAATCTCTTTGTCCCAATTCATAAAGTTCGAGTATCTCTTCAACCGGTTTTGTTTTGGAAACTGCTACAAGCGTTACATTTTTTGCATTTAATTCTTTAACGATCTGTTGATATGCTTCTGAATTTACCGACAATTTTTTATCCTTTTAATTTTCACATTTTTGAATCCGATATCTACCGGATTTCACATTTTCAAATTACTTCAAAATTCCCCTGCTTATTACGATCCTTTGTACTTCACTTGTGCCTTCATAGATCTGTGTGATCTTGGCATCACGCATCAATCTTTCAACATGATATTCTTTCACAAAACCATAACCTCCGTGAATTTGGACTGCTTCTGTTGTAGTCCACATCGCTGTTTCACTTGCGTATACTTTTGCCATTGAAGAACTTTCCGTGTAATCTTCATTGTGATCTTTTTGCCAAGCAGCGCGAAGACAAAGTAAGCGGGCCGCTTCAATTCGTGTAGCCATATCCGCCAGTTTGAATTGAATCACCTGGTGGTTTTTTATTTCGGTTCCAAAAGCTTTTCTTTCTTTTGAATAAGCGATCGATCTTTCCATAGCGCCTGCGGCAATACCCAAAGCTTGTGAAGCAATTCCTATTCGGCCTCCGGCTAGCGTTCTCATGGCAAACTTGAATCCAAAACCATCTTCGCCGATCCTGTTTTCTTTTGGCACTTTCACATCATTGAATGAAATGCTGTGTGTGTCACTTCCGCGGATGCCCAGCTTATTTTCTTTTGGTCCGACAACAACGCCAGGCCAATCTTTTTCAACAATAAAAACATTTATTCCGTGACTACCTTTTTCAGGATGTGATTGTGCTATTACCAAATAAACAGAAGCAGAGTTTCCATTGGTGATCCAGTTTTTAACGCCGTTCAGGAGATAATGATCTTCTTTTTCTTCGGCAGTTGTTCTTTGTGAAGTGGCGTCACTACCGGCTTCCGGCTCACTCAACAAAAAAGCGCCGATGTAAAGTGTACCATCTTTTTTACCTCGGGCGAGCGGTGTCAAATATTTTTTCTTTTGTTCTACCGTGCCAAAAGCTTCGAGTCCGTAGCACACCAGACTATTGTTCACACTCATGCAAACACTGACGCTTGCATCGACTTTGCTGATCTCTTCCATTGCTAAAACGTAGCTGATGGTATCCAGTCCCGAACCTCCATATTCTTCAGGCACCATCATTCCTAAAAATCCGAGGTCAGCCAGTTTCATGATTTGTTCATAAGGAAATTTTTGTTGCTCGTCTCTTTCAATTACACCGGGCAGGCATTCTGTATTCGCAAAATCCCTTGCTGCCTGCCTGATCATTAAGTGCTCTTCCGATAAAGTAAAATCCATATAAAAATTTTGAATACGGCAAATTTACAAGAATAAAATATGTGTGGGAAAGACCGAACTGAATCCAAACCTTTGAAATTCATTATTCTTTGAATACATTTTGGGTTTACCCAAAACATAAATTTCACTTATTCCTTCGATTACTGTTATCATTGAAAATCAGCAAATTTTTACTTTCAGTTATTTAATTAGCAAATTTGCTTATTTTGGTTACCAGGTTGCCAACCTTCGGGAGGTTGGCAACCTTTTCTTTTAATCTTCTATTGAGAAAAAGAAAGAATAAAAATCATTTGAGGTTTCAATGTGTGCCTTTTTGCAAAGATCCAATGATCCAAACCATTCTATAATTTCATTTCTTAAAAGTAGGGTTGGTTTTTTTGAAATTAATGATTGCCAGGAACTCCATTTATATTTAGTGAAATCATTGCCTAACCCATGTTTCATTGAATTAGTATGAATGTAAATCAGTGTCATTGTAAACTGGTTATTTCTTTCAATTTTTATTCTTTTAAATGGTTTGTAAAACAGATTTCCTTTTCTTTTTGTTGATTTGTTTAGTGCCAGTGAATAAGATTGGAAAAAACGCTTGAACTCATGTTCTATTAATTCACTGAAAGAGATTTCATTGTGAATGAATTTTCGCTCGGATGGCAAAACCTGTTGCTTTTTTTTCAGATGTTGCAAAATTTGATTTTCGTTCTTAACCCTGATAAGTAAATGGAAATGATTTTCAAGTAAATTATAACAGAAAGTATCTACAAAAGGTAAGAGGATTTCTGCATAGCGTTTCAGAAAAAATAACCTGTTTTCATCGGTAAGAAATAATCTCTCTTTGTTGTTTGTTCGATTGTAAACATGATATATTTCTTCTTCCTCAAAATCAGCTAGATATTTTTTTGCTATTGGCATTTATGAAAAAAGTTTCGGTCTTTAGAGTTTAGCTTATGTACAGGATAAAATTAATTTAATAAATTGAAGTGATGATAAATGAAGGGTTGCCAACCGTCAAAAGGTTGGCAACCCAACGCACAAATCTTAATTATTCATTCTAGTCAGAAGATTGCAAAGCCAAAACACAAATTTTGATTACTCCTTCCTTTACTATAATTATTGAAAATCAGCTAAATCTTGAATTTATAAATAGTTAATTAGCACATTAGCTAATTAACTTACCTTCGCGCGAAAAATTTTTAGACCAACAGAATGCAGGCGGAAGTAAATACAAAACAAATCAACGAAATAAAGAAGCGACGGACATTTGCGATCATTTCGCACCCGGATGCTGGTAAAACAACATTGACAGAAAAGTTTTTGTTGTTTGGTGGTGCCATTCAAACTGCCGGAGCTGTAAAAAGCAACAAGATCAAAAAACACGCTACTTCGGATTTTATGGACATTGAAAGACAGCGTGGAATTTCCGTGGCCACATCAGTGATGAGTTTTGAATACAAAGATATTTTGGTCAACCTGCTGGATACACCTGGCCACAAGGATTTTGCTGAAGATACTTATCGCACTTTAACTGCCGTTGACAGCGTGGTGCTGGTTGTCGATTCTGTGAAAGGTGTGGAAGAGCAAACCAAAAGACTGATGGAAGTGTGCCGGATGCGCGATACTCCTGTGATTGTTTTTGTCAACAAACTCGATCGTGACGGAAAAAATCCTTTTGATCTTTTGGATGAAATAGAGTCGGAATTGGATATTCAGCTCCATCCTTTAACGTGGCCCATTGGTATGGGAAAGGAGTTTAAAGGTGTATATAATTTGTATGATAAAAATCTTTTGTTGTTCACACCAAACCAAAAAACAACCGAAGAAGATCTTCCCATTGAAGATATTAACGATGAAATTTTGGACAAAAAATTGGGAGCAAAGGATGCAGCACAGTTACGGGAAGATGTAGAACTGATTGAAGGTGTTTATGGAGATCTTGATAAACAAAAATATTTGGAAGCGAAAACTGCGCCTGTGTTTTTCGGAAGTGCGATCAATAATTTTGGTGTGAAGGAATTGCTCGAAACCTTCATCAGGATTGC
Organism: Hanamia sp.; assembly: GCA_035765495.1. Taxonomy (GTDB): domain Bacteria; phylum Bacteroidota; class Bacteroidia; order Chitinophagales; family Chitinophagaceae; genus Ginsengibacter. The sequence goes on along the minus strand of DASTXM010000083.1, from coordinate 1,423 downwards.
ACCACTACCACAAGAAAGAGAAGTAACTACACGAGTAGTTGAACCTGCAGAAAATAAATTCAGCGGATTTGTTTTTAAAATTCATGCAAACCTTGATCCGCGCCATCGAGACAGGATTGCATTTTTACGAGTGTGTGCAGGCAAATTTGAGCGCAACAAATATTTCCATCATGTGCGTCTGGGGAAGAACGTTAGGTTCAGCAATCCATACACTTTTTTGGCAAGGGAAAAAGATGTGATCGAGTCGGCTTATCCCGGTGATGTTGTTGGTTTGTTCGATACCGGCAATTTTAAAATAGGAGATACCTTGACCGAAGGAGAAGAATTTTACTTTACCGGAATTCCTTCTTTCTCGCCTGAGATCTTTAAGGAAGTGGTGAATAAAGATCCTATGAAAACAAAGCAACTGGAGAAAGGGTTATTACAATTGACGGACGAAGGGGTTGCGCAGCTTTTCACTCAATTCGGAGGTAATAAAAAAATAATTGGTTGTGTGGGGGAATTGCAATTTGAAGTAATTCAATATCGTTTGTTGAATGAATATGGCGCTTCAGTTCAATTTAACGCTTTGCCTTTGTATAAAGCCTGCTGGATCACTTCAAAAGATCCGAAAAAGCTTGAAGATTTTATCAAATTCAAATCAGCCAACATTGCTGAAGACAAGGACGGACAATTGGTTTATCTCGCCCAAAGTGAATGGTTTTTAAATACTGAAAGAACCAACAATCCTGATATTGAATTTCATTTTACAAGTGAGATACATAAGCACGAATTATCTCAGTAAAGCTACAATTCCTTTTTTATCAATGTTACCGCAGGCAGCCTTTGCTTTGATGATGTAGACGAAAATGTCGGGCTGTTGTGGGTTCCCGTTGTAGGTGCCATCCCAGCATATGTTTGGATTATTTGTATGAAATATTTTTTGCCCAAACCGGTTGTAAATACTAAAATCAAGATCTGTTACCTGCCCCCATCTTTGAATTCCGAAACAATCGTTCAATCCATCATTATTGGGTGTAAAAGAATTGGGTAATACATACAAACCCTTTCCAACAAAATTCACTTTTACGGTTACCGTATCTTTACTACTGCATCCATACTGGTCAGTTCCTGTAACGGTATAAACTGTAGTTTCTGTTGGACTGGCAACAGGATCTGAAATTCCAAAATTATCCAAGCCTGACGCTGGCGTCCAGGAATAATTCTTACCTCCAGATGCGTTTAATTGTGAAGAAGCAAATGAGCATGTAATGTCATTATCGTGAGTGGCCGTGATTACAGGTGTATTATGAACAATTACATTGGTTGATAAAGTATCTGAAAAATTACAAGTGGAATCTTTGATAATTACAGAATAGGTAGTGGTGGAATCAGGTGCTGCCAAAGGATCATTAATGTTTGGATCGTTTAAATTTGTTTCCGG
>DASTXM010000082.1:0-8310 GCA_035765495.1 Hanamia sp. | reverse complement strand
CTAGCAAACTAATGGAAACAAAAATAAATAGCATTTCACAAATACAATTTGGGCATTCAAAAGCAGATAGTTTATTTAGAGAAGGTAAACTTGCTGGCCTATGAGTCAAAACAAAAAGCTTTGGCTTAGCAAAGAAGTACTAATGATAAGTAGTCAGGTAGTAACAATGCACTTTAGTAACCAACAACCTTCTAAAACCTCGGACATCTTACCGATTGGCTCGAAGAATTGTCCCTGTCAAGGAATTTCTGGTAGGCAAGAGAAAGCTCAAAACCACCGCGGGATTGGCTGGAAGCTTTTAATGAAGAAATATTGATGTCATAACTGAAAGCAAACGTGAGCGGCAAAACATCCACTTTCACCATCGGGATAAAGGCATCATTCCATCTTAAAAACATTCCGCCAGAAATGATGTGACGTGCATCGTCGGCAAGTTCATCAAGTTTGAAACTATACAGCATTCCGCCAATGATCTCCGAGTAAGTTCCTTGCTGTGAATAATCGGCATAAAACGTCATGTAGGCAAAATCATTCACCGCTGTTTTTAGTCCGGCTGAGTAAACCCATTTCGGATCAATTTTTACATCGGCATCATTATAAAACGAAACTTTTGCGGATGGATTAAAATGGTCATAAGCAATGGCGAGATAAAAATTATTATCCGGATTGGAACCGATTTGCGAATTAAAGCTCAAGCCGGCGCTTCCGTCAAAGTAATGAAAGTTGGTGGTGGCAAAATTTTCTCCCGTTCCATAAGCCACATCATTATTGATTCCATCATATTGACTGTTGGTGGTCATTTTGGAAGGATCAAATCTTCTCTGAACAATCCCCGCTGAAAATCCGCCCGATAAATACATGTTTTTTTCTGCGCTTAGGGATTTGTGATAATTGATAACAGGAAGCACGCTGGTGGAAGTCAATGCGATCGTTCCGGCTTTGTCGTAAAGAACTGCGCCTCCAAGGGTAAGAAAATCATCTCCGTTTCCGACAGGCAATTTGTATTCAGCATTTAATGAAGAAGTCTGAAAAGGAACAGTAACGGAGCTCCATTGATTCCTGAAAACCGCCTGAACCCTTACGTCACCGCTAAAAATACCTGCCAGTGCAGGATTGCGAAGAAGCGGCGTTTCTGCAAACTGCGAAAAATGAATGTCCTGGGCGATACTTTTTTGCTGGAACAACACGATGGATGATGCGACAAAAAGCAATGAAATGAAAGCGGTTTTCATGTTGGATTATTGATAGGTTTTAAACGCATTTTCAGCGTTCATTATTATTTCAGAAGGGCAATATTTCCTTTAAAAGTGAGGATAGAATTGTTTTCGCAAACCACCTGCAACACATACACAAAAACATCCGGTGAAAGCACATTTCCTTTGTAGGTTCCATCCCACCCCACTGTCGGATCATTGGCATTAATGTTCGACCTGTCGTATACAATTTGTCCCCAGCGATTGAATACTTTTAAATTCAGAATTTTAAACACGCCGCTTCCTCTCGGGTAAAAAATATCGTTGGCGCCATCGCCATTCGGAGAAAAAGTATTCGGAACAAAAACGTTGGCGTTGTTACACAATACAAAAACTGAAATGCGGTCCATTGCCCTGCAATGCCCTTCGTTGCTCACCTCTATGGTGTATTCAATACTTTCTTTTGGCGCAACCGTGATGGCGCCTTTATCCTGCGACACAATTGCTGTTGACGGCGTCCAGCTGATATTGGTAACGTCATTAGAAACGGTTGGCGTGATTTGAATTTGCTGGCCCACATTGATCGTTTTATCTTCTCCTGCATTTACGGTTGGCATCGGGTAAACTTTCACCGGCACATAAGCCGTATCCCTGAAACAACCTTTGGAATCAGTGCCAATCACCTGGTAAATGGTGGAAGAATTGGGCGAAGCAACCGGTGAAGAAATGTTGGAATGATTCAATCCTGTCGCAGGAAACCATGAATATTGATCGGCTCCGGAAGCATTCAATTGCACAGATCTTCCGAGGCATAATGTATCTGCTTTTTTCACCGAAAGCGTGAAAGGGAATTTCACCGAAACTGCTATCGAATCTACTGCCACACAGCCTTTCGCGCTGGTTCCTTTTACAAAGTAAGTAACAGCAGAATCAGGACGCGAAACAGGAGTGGCGCAGTTGATGCACGAAAGATATTTTGCCGGGCTCCATTGGTACGTCTCCGCACCTGACACTTTTAAAGTCTGGGAAGAACCAAGACAAACTACCGTATCTCCTGCAACAGACAATTTTGGCAAAGGGAAAACTTCTATTGATTGGGTGGTTGTGTCGTTGCAACCATTGCTGCTGTAGCCAATGGCTTTGATGGTATAGTTTCCGGCTTTTGAATAGCTTTGCGATTCCGGCTTTTGCAGGGCAGAAACGTTTCCATTGGCAAAATCCCATTTCCATGAAACGGTGGAGGTGTCAGGGTTGGAAACGATTCCTGAAAAATTAAATACTGTAGCGACACATTCGCCTGCACTTCCTGAAATGGAGATTTGCGGACTGCGGTTCACTTTCACCGGTTGCGGATTCACGATCGTATCAACACAACCTCTTTGAGTAGTTACGATCAAAGAAGTTTTGTACGAACCCGCCTGTTGGTAGGAATGAGTTGGATTCAACAAAGAGGAACCCGTTCCATCGCCAAAATTCCAAACATATTTCACCATTTGATCATTGCTGACGCTGGTATTACTGAAGTGTACGGCATTGCTGTCGCAAACCAAAGCGCCGTCATGTTTGAAAGAAGCGGTAACTCCAAAAACACTGATCGAATCTTTTCCAACAATGGGGACTTTACAACCATTGGCGTCCTGCAGGATCATTTTTGGCAAATATTTTCCGGGAGTGGTATAATTGTGAACGATGTTGGAATCTTTGGAAGAAATGGTAGTTCCGTCGTTGTAATCCCAGATGAACAAGCTGTTATTTTTGGTATGCGCTTCAAAGGTGGTTTGCAAAGGAGCACAACCAATGATGTTTTTATAAGTAAATGAACCTGAGGGTCCGTCCACTTTTATCTTCTGGATTTTTTGAGAAGTGCAACCTCCGGGGCCGGTGATCGTAAGAACCGCATTGAACGTTCCGGCAGAAGAATAAAAATGGGAAGGATTGAGTTCGGTGGAAGTAGTTCCATCGCCGAAGTTCCATTCATATTTTGAATAATTAACCGATTGGTTGGTAAAAGTCACGATCAGCGGCGGGCAGGTTCCGGTGGAATCGCTCACTTTAAAACCGGCTTTTGGATTGGCGATACGGATATAATTGGTTTTAGAAATCGCACTTCCGCAGCCGTACTGATCCGTGATGGAAAGATTGACAGAATACATTCCTTCTTTTGAATACAAATGAACGGGGTTGGGTTGATCAGAAGTAGATCCATCCCCAAAATTCCAGGTATATTTTAATCCCGGTCCGGATGAAGAATTGGCAAAATTGATGGGTTTACTGGTACAGGAAAGTGTATCAGCGGTGAAGTTAGCAACCGGTTTTGAAACCAGGATGGCTTTTGGTTTTGTGAGCGTATCTGTACAACCTTTTGAATCGGTAACAGCTAATGAAACGGTATAATTTCCTGCCGAAGCATAACTATGGTTAAATGGCGCAACGCTATCATTTTCAACCTTTCCATCGCCCCAATTCCAATTCCACTTTACGATGGTATGCGTTCCATCTGTAGAAGAACTGTCGGTAAAGCCAACTGTGCTGTTGAGACAAATTCCGGTAACCGAAGCGCCAAAATTGGCAGTTGGTCCATTCACTTTTACAGAAGTTGGTTTGGTAACAGAATCGATACAACCATTCACGTCGGTTACGATCAAAGTGACATTATAAGCGTTCGCTTTTGTATAAGAATGACTGGCAACATTCGCAGAATCAGAAACAGAAATGCCATCGCCAAATTTCCAGGTATAAGAACTTATATTCTGGATGTTATTTGTTGATTGAAAGATCACCGGTGTTTTTTTACAAACATCTGTATCGCTGATGGTAAAATCCGGAATTTCATGGATGACGCTTATTGTATCGGTCTTAGTTTCCGAACAACCCGTGACCTGGTTGGTAACGGTTAATGAAACACCATAAATTCCGGGATTCGCAAAAGCATGTGAAGGGCTTTTTTCAGTAGAAGTAGTTCCATCGCCAAAAGTCCAGTTGTAATAATCTGCTCCTATCGAATGATCGGTGAAGATCACTTTTCGTGGAAGATCACAGGTTTTTTCAAAAGAAAAAAGGGCAACCGGCGGAGTAATATGCACTTTTTTAGGATAAGTGATCGTATCAGCGCAACCTTTGTTGATCGCAATTAATGTAACATTAAAAAAGCCGGTGTCGTTGTATTGATGAGCAGGGCTTTGAACGGTAGAACTTCCTCCGTCGCCGAAATACCAAAGCCATTCATCGGGGTTTCCGCTGCTTTGATCGGTAAAATTAATGGCACGGTAAGCACATGTATTTACAGGATCGGCAATAAATTTCGGAGTTGGTTTTGAGCCAACAGCAATCGCATCGTTTACTGTTACAGTACCGGTGCAACCGCCTGCAGTTGTATAAGTTAACGTAACGGTATATTTTCCTTCTGAATTATAAACATGAGTTGGGTTGATCGCATTGGACGAAGTTCCGTCACCAAAATTCCATTGATAGTTTGTGATCGGCTCTACAGAATTTACAGTTGCAGAAAAGGCATGCGAAAGAGGCGCACAGCCCTTATCAGGAAGATTATCAAGAGTGACAACAGGAATTTTTATTTTGATAAAATCAGTTTTAACGAGGCTATCAGTACAACCGGAAGCATTGGTCACGAATAATTTCACGGTATAATTTCCTTCTTTCAAATAAGTATGTGAAGGATTCGCATTGTTCGAAGTAGTTCCATCTCCGAAATCCCAAAAATAACCGGAGCCATTGGTAGATGCATTGGTGAAACTGGCAGTAAAAGGAATGGCACAGGAAACCGAATCGTTGGCAGAAAAAGCAATAACGGGTTTTGCAATCACTTCAACATTTTTAGAAACAGAATCTTTACAAGCACCGTTGTTACTGATCATCTTTACGGTATAATTTCCCGGCTGATTGAAAACCTTTACAGCATTTAATGCAATCGTATCGGTTCCATCTCCAAAATTCCAGGTAGCAGTTGATGGAAGAGGATTGCTGGTATTGATAAAAGTGGCAGGAGTTTGTGCGCATAATTTTTCAGGAGCAGAAAAATCGGCCTTTGTTTGCCCGATGATGATCAGATTTTTTTTGACGATTGAATTATTACAACCGGTTGAATTAGTGACACGCAAGCTGACGGTAAAACTTCCGGAAGCAGAATAAGTGTGAGCAGGATTTGCCAAAGTGGAAGTGACGCCATCGCCAAAATCCCACAAATAAGTAAGTGTTCCTGAGCCGGTTGATTTGTTGTTAAACTGAATCGAAACCGGGGCAGCGCACGAAGCGGAAGACGAATTGGTAAAATCTGCCGTTACGCCTGTTGGGATATGAATGTAGGCCGGAACGGTTTTGGAAGTAACGCAGCCATTGCTGTTGGTTGCTTTTAAAGAAACATTAAAATCACCGGCGGAGTTGTAAGTATGACCCGGATTTTTGGCATCAGAAAAATTGCCGTCGCCAAAATCCCATTGCCAGTTGGTAATAGAACCGCTTCCAGGAGTGCTTAAATCTGAAAATGTGGTAGACAATGGAAAACAACCAGTTACAGAAGATGCCTTAAAATTAATTACCGGTGAAGCATAAACGGCGATGTAATTTTTTTTGATCACAGAATCGATTCCATACGCGTTTTTGATGATTAATTTAACCGTATAAGTTCCGGGTTGAAAATAAGCAACGGAAGGATTTTGTAAAATGGAAGTAGTGCCATTTCCCAAATCCCATTTCCAGGAAGAAGGATTTCCTTTTGACGAATCAGAGAATTGTACAACAAGCGGTGCGCATCCTGAAACAGTATTGGAAATAAAATTGGCCTGTATTTGTCCTTTTACTGCAAAAGAGCTTGCCAGAAAAAGTAAAAACAAAACCAGGTAGGGATGTTTTTTTGCACAAATAGATTGTATGAAGTAAAATTTCTTCAAAACGGATATTGGATTGGATAATGAGTAATGCCTTTTTCGAAAACCTAATGATAAACGCAAAAGGAACTGCTTTTATTATCCGGAAAAGCCGTTAAAAAAAGAATGAGATAAATCAGGAATCGTTGAATACATCAACTACTGAAAATCAAAGAAAAGAAGTAAAAATTGGTGAAAAAAATTATTGCCGCGTCATATACAGAACCAAAGGTTCGGAGCTTCCCCAGGGAGCGAGTTGAAGTGTAGGAACATCTTTTTTGGTAAAACGCCAGCTTCTGCTCAGGAATTGAAATTCCGGAACAGTGGTTGGAAGTGTGATGGTGAGTTTGCTATAATCGCTGTTGCTTTCCCAGGTTCCAGTATACGAAGCGGAGCCTTTTGTTGCCTTTAAAGGTCCGTGGTAAAAATCTGTTTTTTCAAGAACAAAAGTATATCCATTGTAATCAGAAGTAAGGTCGGTGGTGCTGTCCTTTGCGAGAGAAACGACAAAATTCTTTCCGATAACATTTTGGTCAAAAAATTTTTCCAATAAGTTTTGTTCAAGGTTTGAATTATTTTTTTTGCAGGAAAAAAGAATTCCTGTTGAAAGAAGCAAAACCAATGGAAGAAATTTTTTCATAGAAGAAACGTTTCACTTTTAAAAACGAAAAATAGTTGCCAAAAGTATAATCTAAGGAGCAAAAAATGTTCCGGTTGCTTCAGAGACTGGCAGAAAATTAGTTTGCTGCGCTGATCAATCAGCAACAGTTTCTATTCTTTTTTCTTTTCTCAATAAACTTCCTGTCAATGCCGCAAAACCGGCTACCAGTGCACCAAGCAATGCAGTTACCACAATTAAAAGAAAAGGGCTGTCAGTTTTGAAAATCAATAGTGAAACGCGATGTGCAAGAATGTTTCCATTTTTGATGCTGATCCATAAACTCAAAAATCCCCATAATAAAAACAGCGAAACAAAGCCGCAAAGAAATGACGCCAATTGTCCCTGCGGAATCAGAACAGCAATAATAAATGCAACAATCGCAATGCTCCACCACGGAAAATATAAGCAGCTTAAAAAACTAAAAAGAATAATCAGGATGGTACTTGTCAGGAATTTCATTGTTGATTAATTATCGTAGCGAATAAGATTTCGGGTTATTTCTTTGTCTACCGACGAAAATAATTTAATAATATAATAATTTAGTTAAAAGTCATCCTCCATTTTACTCTTGGATCATTTGCTTCCGATTCTTTCATCACCCACAATTTGAAATATTTTCCCAATGCCCAATCCGTAACGAAATCGTCATAAAATTTACTTCCCGGATTACCACTTTGGCCGCCAGGATAAATGCCATACGCCTCGGTTTCAGGAGTTAACGAAACGATCATTCTCCAACTGGGGCCATGCTGTTCTTTTGCAGCATTGATGGTGTTAGTGCCACCGCCAATAGGCAAATGTAATCGACTGAAAGCATCCAGCCGTGCTAAATGTTCCACTCTTGTGTCTTTATATTTCGCCCACGCCATCGTTCCGTTTTCGTCTGCTTTTCTGATCACTGACGCGGCTCTTCTGAAAGCCTCAGTTACGTCATCAGGTAAAGATTCCTTTTTGGCAGTGTTGATGTTATCAAAATATTTGAAGTCGGGATATTTATTAATGTCATCCAGCAAAGTACTTTCAGATGGCCACAACAATTCCAGGCCTGAATTCAAAAATTCATCCTGGAAAATTGCCGTTTCCAAACTGTCCCACGTTACCACAAATAAGGTAGCTCCTTTGGAAGCCGTATCGTTTCTGTAGTTCCAGTTTTTCAGAATATCAAAATATTTTTTTTCCTGGTTAGAAAGTTTATCCACCTGCATATTTCTGATCAAAACCGGGAGTGCCATTTCTCCGAAAACATTGTAATTGTCTGTTTGCAATTTCATCATATCCTGCGGCGTAATATTATTCATCGTCTCCAGCCTTTTATTGATTTCCCAGGCGCGATAAGGAGGATAACTTCCACCAAGATAATATGGATAAGTAGTGTCTGTTGGCAACTGGTTGGCGCTGCTGACAAACCCTCTTTCAGGATTTACCAAATGTGGATTTTCATATTGGGGAATCATTCCCTGCCACAAATAACTGCTGTCGGTTCCGGGCATTACAAAATCGCCCTGGCGATACCATTTTGCAGGAAATTGTCCCTGATCCCAAATGGCAATATCGCCGTTTTTCGAAGCGAAAA
>DASTXM010000081.1:0-22573 GCA_035765495.1 Hanamia sp. | reverse complement strand
TTTCAACAAGGCTGGTGCGGAGTTGGCTACCGCGGGTTCTTCAAGTTCTGCTTATACAAATCCCGTTGCTTCCGATTGGAAGAATCAAAAAATAGTGATCAGTAATGTTTCCGGTAGCATTATCGTGGTTTTCAGAAATGTAAGTGATTACGGAAACAATATTTTTATTGATAACATTAACATTAAACAGGAGACCTCAAGAGACATTTCTGTTGTGGCGGTCAATCCACCAGTGCCAACAGAATGTACGAATGCAGTTACACCAATAGCCACAATAAAAAATGTGGGTATTTCTACGATCACTGGTTTTAATGTTTCTTATTCGATTGATAAGGGAACGCCACAGCAGACAACTGTTTCAGGTATTTCATTGTTACCGGATTCAACGGTAAAAGTTCCATTGAATTCTTTTACACCAACAGAAGGTGCTCACCAGATTACGGTGTTTAGTTCTTCACCGCAATCTTCTTCCGGAACCGGTGATCTTTCTCCATTGAACGATACGCTCCAAAAATCTTTCTTCGTTGTTGGAAAAGTGAACTTGCCCGTTACGGAAGGTTTTGAAAGTTCAACTTTCCCGCCTTCGGGCTGGTCTATTGAAAACCCTGATGGAGGCGTGATATGGGAAAGAACTACAAAAGCTGCAAAAACCGGAACGGCTTCCATGTATATTAATAATTACAAATCTCTTTTCACGGGCACTACCGATAAGTTTGTTTCATCAGTAATTACTGGCACTTCAACATACGACTCAATTTATGTTTCCTTTGATTATGCCTATAACGCCGGCAATTCTGCTTCTTTATCTGATACATTGGAACTGCAGGTTACAACAGATTGTGGGCAAACCTTTAAGACCGTTTGGGAGCGATCAGGAACTGATTTGCAAACTGTAACAGGATATTCCCCGGATTTTGTCCCTTTTTCCAATGCATGGAAAAATATCAGCCTTAATCTATTTGATGTGGTTGGTAAGAATGATTTCCAGGTTTACTTTGTTTTTAAAGGAAACAAACAAAATAATGTTTACATAGACAATATCAACCTTTATGGAATTACTGTTCCTGCGCGCCTTAAGCAACAAGGATATTTGATTTATCCGAATCCTTTCCATCAACAATTCATCATAAGGAATTATCAAGTGCCGGTAACTTTGCAGTCCGCGCATATTTATAATTCTATTGGGCAGCTCATCTGGACGAAGGAATATAATGGAAAGGCATATACGCTGATGAATGTGGATTTCAGTGGTCCTCCGCCCGGCGTTTATATCCTAAAGCTGACCTACACGGATAAAACTGTTGTACAAAAGATCGTGAAGCAGTAGAAATAAAATAAAGCAAAATTGTTTGTTTACTGTTTAACAACATCTTTTTCTATTCGGGGAAAAATAATATCGATTTTTTGCTGATTTACTGGCATTTAAGGAAGTTTTAATATTTAAACATTCTATCGTAATTGCTATTCTAATTGTAATTTTGTCAAATGGAAAATATCAATAAGGAAGAAGAGCTTTTGACGCTTGTTAATGCGCTGCCGCAGGGGAAATCATTTGGAAAAATAGCTGAAAAAATAATTGCAAACGAAAGAATTTCGGAAGAAGAAGGAATTTATCTTTTTGAAAAAGCAAGTTTGGGTTTAAGCGCGGCTTTAGCCAATTTCATACGAGAAAAAAAGCACGGTAATAAAACTTATTTCAACCGCAATTTTCATATTGAACCAACGAATGTTTGTGTTTTTTCATGCAAGTTCTGTTCCTATTCCCGGTTGTATGCTCATCGGGATGAAGGTTGGACGCTTTCGAAGGAACAGATGATGAATATTGTAAAAAGTTATGACGGACAACCTGTTACTGAAGTGCACATTGTTGGTGGTGTTCATCCGAAGCTGGACCTTAATTTCTTTTGTGATTTTATAAGCGAAATAAAAGCCCACAGGCCGGATTTACACATAAAAGGATTTACTGCTGTAGAGTTGGATTATATGTTTCGCAAAGCGAAATTATCTGTAGCCGAAGGAATGAAAAAGTTGAACGAAGCGGGTTTGCAGTCCATGCCCGGCGGTGGCGCTGAAATATTTGATCCTGAAATCAGGAGCCAGATTTGCCATGATAAAGTGGATGCAGAAGGCTGGCTTACGATTCACGAAGAAGCGCATAAACTGGGAATGCATACCAACGCAACCATGCTTTACGGGCACATTGAAAATTATGCGCATCGAATCGATCACATGAGCAGGCTAAGGAATTTGCAGGATAAAACAGGTGGCTTCAATACATTTATTCCGCTAAAGTTCCGAAATCAAAATAATGATATGAGCAACGTTCCTGAATCTTCCATTATTGAAGACATGAAAATGTATGCAGTTGGAAGGATATTTATGGATAACTTTCCTCATCTCAAAGCTTATTGGCCAATGCTGGGAAGACAAAATGCGCAACTTTCTTTATCTTTCGGCGTGGATGATATTGACGGCACCATTGATGATTCAACAAAGATTTATTCAATGGCCGGAAGTGAAGAGCAGGCTCCCGCGATGACGACTGAAGAACTGGTGACATTGATTGCTCAGGCGGGAAGGGTAGCAGTTGAAAGAGATACTTTGTACAATGAAGTAAAAACTTTTTCAACAGCGAAAGACGCAGCGTTTGAAGCATCGCTCAACTGAGTTTTAGCATAAGTTTCGTTTCTGTTCCAATAATCAACCATGGCAACTTTTTTTATGAGAAGAGCATTTCCCACAGGAATGTTTTTCATGCTTTCTTTTTTTACTTCTAATCTGAAGGCGCAAGATAATTACGAGATCCAGGTTTATGGTTCCGACCTTGTAGCTCCTAAAAATACAATGGTCGAATTGCACAGCAATTTCACTTTTGATGGTTCGAAGGAAGGAGTGAATGGCGTTTTGCCGACAAACCATGTTCTTCATGAAACTGTTGAGATCACTCATGGTTTTGATAAATGGTTTGAAATCGGGTTTTATTTTTTCAACTCTATCGGAAGCAACGGGCGCACTTCTTATGTGGGCAGTCACATTCGCCCCCGAATTTCAATCCCCAAAAGTTACCATCTTCCTGTCGGTTTGAGTCTGTCAACAGAAGTAGGTTTTCAAAGCAGTAAGTTCAGTGAAGATACCTGGTCAGTTGAGATAAGACCGATCATCGATAAACAATGGAGTCGTTTGTATTTATCTTTTAATCCCACATTTGACAAGGCACTGGAAGGTCCGGGAACTACGCAAGGATTCGGCTTTTCGCCGAATTTCAAAGCAAGTTTCGCCGTTACCAAAAAAATTATTCCAGGCATTGAATATTACGGAGCGGTTGGCCCGTTAAATAATATTTACAAATGGGATGAACAGCAGCAACAGTTGTTCCTGTCGCTTGATTTGGATGTTTCGCCCAAATGGGAATTTAATGCAGGTTATGGTTTTGGCTTTACACCTTCAACCGATGGGGATATTTTTAAAGTGATCGTTGGTAGAAGATTCCAATAGAATTTTCATTTATAACTTATCTGCAACAAACAACAGTCTTTTCCTCTTCAAAGGCTGTCGCTATTTTATTAACTTTGCACGCTTTAAAAAAGAATTATCCATCCGGGTTTTATAGTAAAATATGTTATTAGGATTACAAAATGTTACGTTTGAATTTGGCGCACGAGTGATCGTTAAAGATGCAACATGGCATATCCAGCCAAACGAACGCATTGGCCTCATTGGTTACAACGGAACCGGCAAATCCACCTTGCTGAAAGTTTTGACCAATCAATATCTTCCTTCCACCGGAACAGTTGAAAAGGGCAAGGAAACGACAATTGGATTTTTGCACCAGGATTTGTTGAGTTTTGATACAGAAGATTCAATTCTTGAAGTGGCTTTGGGCGCCTTTGAAAGAGTGAGGCAACTCGAAAAGGAAATTGAAGAATTGGGCCATGAACTTGAAAGAACTTCTGATGAATCGTTGGCTCATTTGTATGGAGATAAATTGCATGAAATGGAGGTTTTGGGCGGATACGATATTCACCACAAAACTGAGGAAATTTTACAGGGACTTGGATTTTCAAATGCAGACCTGCAAAAGCCTTATAAGGAATTCAGCGGTGGATGGAGAATGCGTGTTTTGCTTGCCAAGATGATCCTGATGAATCCGGATGTTTTGCTTTTGGATGAGCCAACCAACCACCTTGATCTTCCTTCCATCGAATGGCTTGAAAAATATTTGCAACACTATAAAGGCTCAGTCGTAATTGTTTCTCATGACCGTTATTTTTTGGACAGGATGGTTACCAAAATTGTCGAACTCTACCAGCAACAATTGCATTTTTATAGTGGCAATTATTCTTATTACCTACAGGAAAAAGAGCAGCGAATAGAATTGCAAAAACGCGCCTACGAAAACCAGCAGGATTATATCCGGCAGCAGGAAAGATTTGTAGAACGTTTTAAAGCGAAAGCATCGAAAGCTGCCCAGGCGCAAAGTATTATGAAGCGTCTTGACAAGTTGGAAAGAATTGAAAATACTGATTTGGAACGGCCCGACATGCGTATCAATTTCAGTATTGACAAGCAACCCGGAAAAATTCTTTGTACACTGAAGCATGTGACCAAAGAATATGGTGACATAAAAATTGTTGAGGACACGGGAGCTGAAATAAACCGGGGTGATAAGATCGGCCTGATTGGTGCGAACGGAAAAGGAAAATCTACCTTGTTGAGAATGGTAGCCGGAGTTGAGCCATTTGATGGTGAAAGAATTGAAGGACACAATGTGAAAGACGCTTTTTATGCGCAGCACCAGTTGGAAGCTTTGAATCTTGAGTACACTGTTTTGGAGGAAATGAATTATTGTGGCAGTGGGAAAACAGAATTGGAATTAAGAACCTTGCTTGGTTGTTTTCTTTTCAGTGGCGAAGATGTTGACAAAAAAATAAAAGTATTAAGTGGGGGAGAAAAGGCGCGTGTGGCACTTGCAAAAACAATTGTAAGTAAAGCCAATTTTTTATTGCTTGATGAGCCTACCAACCACCTCGATATGCATTCAGTTGATTTGTTGATTGAAGCGCTGAATAAATATGAAGGCAGTTATATCCTGGTGAGCCATGACCGTTATTTTGTGAATAAAACCGCCAACAAGATTTGGGAAATCGAAAATTATCAAATCAAAGAATTTGCCGGCAATTTTGACGAGTGGGAAACCTGGAAGGAGGAACGAAAGAATGCAGCAACTCAGGAAGCGCAGGTAAAAGAGCCTTCGAAGAAATCTTTAATAGCAGATAGGAAAAACAACAGTCAATCTGCGGAAAACCGCGAGCAGCAAAAAGAGTTGCAGAAAGTAAAGAGACAATTTGAACAGTTAGAGGAAAAGATCGCGAAGCTGACAGAACAGAAAAAGAAGCTCGAAGCCGAACTGGCGCTGCCAGAAATTTATTCTGATAAGGAAAAATTTGTGGAGGCTGAGAAAAAGTACAATCAGAAGTTGCAGGAACTTGAAAGCCATAATTCCCAATATGAAAAGCTTTTTGAGAAGCTGATGCTAATGGAAGAACAAATAAGTTAAATTTTTATTTTATAGCCAATTTTTCCTTGTAAAATTGTGCTTGCAAAAGCAGGATTTTTTATTAACTTTGTATCAATCCCTTCCCGCGAAAAACTACAACTCGTTAGGTTTTTTTCCAATTTTCCTTTCAAAGCGCAATTTATTTTGTTAACATTAAATTGAAAATTATGAAAAAAATTAACTCTGTAGAACTACATGATACCATGGTTGCTATCGGGATCGTGTTAGCATTTATTGCTATTATGGTTGCTTTGGCATTTTTGGCAGGTATGTAAAAATTATTTTTGATTTTCATTTGAGGCGCAGGAACATTTCTGCGCCTTTGTTATTTTCTCCGAACGACAATAGGTTATCTTACGGATATTTGCAGAAAAAATTTAGATGAGAATAGCAATAAATGGAATGGGCCGAATTGGTCGGCTGTTGTTCAGAAGATTAATTGAAGACGAAAATTTTGAAGTTGCAGCCGTAAACGATTTAATGCCGGAAAAAAATCTTGCCTACCTTTTAAAATATGATTCAGTTTATGGGACTTTTTGTGACGAAGTAAAGGCAAATGAGCAAGCCCTGATCGTAAATGGAAAGGAAATAAAAGCCTTCCGTGAAAGCGATCCTGCTTCACTTCCCTGGAAGGCTTTGGAAGTTGACGTTGTTTTGGAATGCACAGGAAAATTTATTACGAAAGAAGGGGCTTCAAAACACCTGCAAGCCGGAGCTAAAAAAGTTTTATTATCAACGACAGGTAGCGACGATATTCCTCTTGGCATTTTCGGCCACAATCATAATGGCAATTCGGGGAATATTGACATTCTTTCTCCAGGTGGTTGCATGACCAATTGCTCAGTGCATGTTTTGTATGTTTTAAATACGATAGGAATCCAGTCGGTTCATCTGAATATTCTTCATTCTTATACTTCAAGACAAGCTTTGGTTGATATGCCTAATGATCAATTTCGGCGGGGAAGGGCAGCGGCAGAATCGATCATTCCGGTTGTTATAGATCTTCATAAATCCCTGATTCGATTGATGCCGGCATTAAAAAATAAGATCAATGTTTTTTCTACAAGAATCCCGGTAGCCAACGGCGCAATGGCTTCTTTTTCTGTTCAATTAAAAGAAGAAGTGACTACGGACCAATTGAACAAAATGTTTCAAAAAACTGCTAAAAATAACTACCAGGGCATTATGGATTTTACAGAAGAACCTTTGGTTTCGCTTGATATTAAAAGCAACAGTCATTCTTGCATTATTGACGGAACGCAAACTTCTGCCATTGGGAATCACGTTCGTGTTGTTGCCTGGTTTGACAATGAATTCGGCTTCACCAGCCGTATGATCGATTGGCTGAATTATTGGAATAAGAAGTAATGGCCGTAAACTAAGAAAGTCTTCGATTTTTTATTGTGCAATTAATGCGCATTTCCAAAAAATAAGTAAGCGAGGAAGATTGCGGTAACAATTCCTACCAAATCCGCGAGCAACATCGCACCAATACTGTATCTGGTATTTCTTACTGAAACGGCGCCGTAATAAACTGCAACGATATAAAATGTTGTGTCTGATGAACCTTGCAAAACGGAGGATAAACTTGCGGCAAATGAATTTGGTCCATAAGTGGTCATCGTGTCGATCATCATGCCGCGCGCGGCACTGCCACTCAATGGTTTTATCAATGCAGTTGGTAATCCGGCAACAAATTTTGTGTCAGTTCCAAGAGCGCCAAATAATTTTGCCATCCCTTCAACAATTACATCAAAAGTGCCGCTGGTGCGCAAAAGGCTGATAGCTACCAACATGCCTACGAGGTAGGGAATGATTTTCACCGCGATTTCAAAACCACCCTTTGCACCTTCAATGAATGCATCAAATATGTCAATCTTTTTATACAAAGCACCCAGCGTGATCAGGAAGAAAAGTGCAAGGATCAATCCATTGCTCAACACTCCGGAAAAAGTTTGGACGCCTGTAAAACTTAGAGATTTTAAATAAATAACCATTGCCGCGATCACTGCAGAAATGCCCAAAACCCATAATAAAATTACTGGCTGCAATACATTGATCTTTTGTTTGAATGATACGATCAGCATGGCAGCCATGGTTGCTGCAAATGTGGCGATCATGCAGGGAATAAATATCGAAGTTGGGTTGGCTGCGTTTAAAGATGCACGTATTGCAATAATGCTTACAGGAATTAAAGTCAATCCCGAAGCATGCAAACACAAGAACATGATCTGCGAATTGGAAGCTGTCTCTTTGTGCGGATTTAGTTCCTGCAGACTTTCCATTGCTTTTAGCCCAAAAGGAGTTGCGGCATTATCAAGTCCTAAAAGATTAGCAGAAAAATTCATTACCATGTGTCCCATTGCAGGATGATCTTTTGGTAATTCCGGAAAAAGTTTGGAAAAAAACGGCCCTATAATTTTCGACAAAAGTCTTATTCCTCCGGCTCTTTCTGCAATGCTCATAAAACCCATGAACAATGCCATTATGCCAATCAGGTTGATAGAAATATCAACGGCTGTTTTTGCGGTAGCAATAATTCCGTCGGCAACCTGTAACCTGTACCTGATATAATTTCCTTCTGTTGTTTTGCTGTATCTCCAGGAGCCTTCAGCTACCGTATTCCCGTTTTGAAGTTTTTGCAAAATCGCAGGATCAATTCTTTGCGAATCCAATTGGGTGGTGAAGGAGGTGTCGCCGGCATTGCCAATCACCATCCGTGAGTAAATATTGGTATTACCTTTTATAAAAATCAATTGAGAAGTTGCTGCCAGGAATGCAACCACAATAAAAAGAGCCCAGATTCTGCTTAATGCCATGTGTACAGTTAAAAAAAACTAAGATAGAGCTAATTAGCTGATTAGCCAATTAGGTTATTTTAAAATTTGAAAATATGAAATGAGGAACACCACTTTGTTTTCAGTCGTAAACTAGAAAAAGGTCTCATTAATATTCAGTTCTTTTTACCACAAGACCGTGCAATAATTTT
This sequence comes from Hanamia sp., assembly GCA_035765495.1. Lineage (GTDB taxonomy): Bacteria > Bacteroidota > Bacteroidia > Chitinophagales > Chitinophagaceae > Ginsengibacter. The sequence continues at coordinate 14,027 of DASTXM010000081.1, read as the reverse complement.
CTCATATTCTACAAATCTTCCACTGCGACTTTTTCCTTTTTTTCTTCCACCTTTTTTACAAGATCTACAATTATATCAGGGGATAAGTACAACCTCTTGATTTTATTTTTATAAACCTGTGGTATTTCTGCATGATCTAAAATAAACCGCTTGGTAGAGAGGATATATTTTCCGGATCCATGATTTACAGCATAGGTGTCGGCGACGCGCTCTGCTTCTTTTACATATTCCGGTGAAAAAAGATAGCGGTAACCGAACAGGGCAATCTCTGCATTCGTCCGGTGTTCGTAATCCATAATATGTCCAAGTTCATGGACAATCCATCCTATCATCACTGCTTCAGGAATTTCGGTAATTGGCATATCGCAACTCTTAAGCTTGAAATGCCTGCTGATATTAATGCGGTAACGCCTGTTTCTTCTATTTTGTATTAAAGTGGAAAATACAGGCTGAGCCTGCATTACAGAAGTCCTAATGTTCTTTTTAAAATTAAACCTGATAGCTGCATTTTTTAATTCAGGATAAAACGACAACGCCTTTAATGCCGGCTGCTTTATCTGTGTCGGTATTTGCTTATTATGGCCGAAGGTTAGAAGGTCAAGGCCTGCATCTATTTTCATATTCACTGGTTCTTCAAATTTATTTTTGAAAAATGAACACAAATAGAACGCCAAAGGTTTGGGAGAAAATTGATTATTAATTATTGGTTATTGGATTATTAAATTATCAGATTGATGGTTGCGGGTTGCAAATAGTAATGCAGGATGTCCACATAAGAATGGGGATGCAGTAAAAAAACTTTTTCAGGGAATTTTTGTTTTGATATTTTCTTTGCAGATCTGTTAAGACGTTACATCAGTTTTATTAATAGAAAATTTTTCTTACTGATAAAATCCCGCGCCTACAATGTAAGTTTCGTTTCCGTGTTGCACCTTTTTCACAAATGTTTGTTTGAGGGCCGGTTCATTCTTGCCGGGTTTATACCAATAATAATCTATCCACCCACTATCCTTTTTTGTAACCCCACCTATGATTTCCCGCTCTATAAATTTTCCGTTCAAGTCTTTCTCATTCATCAGGTTTTTACCTTCAAGGCTTGGTTGGGCCGGATTCACTAATTCCACTCCTTCCATGTTATCGACAAATACATAAGTATCCATGAAAACAAAAGAACCTTTTTTATCGCGCAATTGCATAAACGCCTCTTTTCCCTGTTCTTTGACAAGGCTGGCTGCACGGTTTACCACATCCTCGATCAAAGCTTTGTCCATTTTCATATTATATATACCGCTGCCAATGATAAATTGCCTGCCGTCAGGATAAGTGATCCTCTTTACAAAACTTGATTTCCACGTCGGGAAAACCTGGCCCGGTTCAGGATACATATAGTGAACCCATCCTTCACCCAAACCATTTGTGCCGGTTTCAACGATCATTTTACCAATGCTTCTGCCCAGAACATCTTTTAGTCCCATATCATTCTGTCCTTCGCTTTCAGGTTCGGCAGCATGAAAAATCCTGTTTCCTTCCATATTAAACACAAACAGGTAAGTGTTATCGCTGAACCACTTTGAACCCTTTTTTCTGAATTCCGGTAAGGCCCTTTCTCCATCCTTTTCCAAAGCTACTGCTCCTTGCCTTACCAATTGCATAAGTTGAGCGGCTGTCATCTTCTTGCCAGCAGGATTTTCTTTGCGCGCATTACTGAGGTAAACTCCGCTACCAACCAATACCCATTTATCTCCCATTTTTGCTTTGGTTACGAATGCCGACTTTGCAGTCGAGATACTTTCTCCGGGTTTCGGCCACATATATTCAATCCAACCGGAGCCTTTGGTTTCAACCAGCTTCAACATTTCACGGAGAATAAACTTGCCTTTTGTATCCTTCATGTCCAAAAGATTGCGTCCTACGAGGTTTGGGAGGGCTGGATGAGCAAGGTTAATGCCATTCATATCGTATACGAAAATATAAGCGTCCTTAGCTATGAATGGGCCTGTCTGGTCATAAAAGAGAGGCAAAGCATCTTTACCATTTTGTTGTAGCTTTTCAGCAGCGTCTTTCACCATCTCTTCTACAAAAGCTCTTTCAATCTGATCAGTATAAATGCCACTTCCTACGATGTAACTTTTGCCCGATGGCGCTTTTGCCAGGGATACAAAACTGCTTTTCCATCTTGGAAGCAAGCCTCCTGGAACGTTCCATTCATAATGATACCATCCTTCAGTCTTATCCGGAGAAGTGGTGACCGCTCCAAGCAATCCGCGAATGATGGGTTTTCCATTAATATCTTCCAGGTCCAGCTGTTTCTTGCCCTCCATTGAAGTGTCTGGATGTACAAGCATGTTCCCTTCTGTGTCAAGCACAAAAATGTATTTTTCTCCCTGCCGCCAGCGGCTGCCTTCAGTACGAAGATCAGGGAACACAGCTTCGCCTTTTTCCCGTATCAAAGCACTTGCTTGCCTCACCATTGCAACCAGTTCAGGAATTGTTTCTGCATTTTTAGGTGAAGTCAAATTATTATTCTTTGCCGGTGATTGTGTCTTACCGGCAATACTTATGATAATGACAAGGATAAATAAGAATGTATTATTTTTCATGATTCATTTTTGATAATTAAGAGCAACATGTCTTCGCTGATAGCACCTTTATGCTGATAGGAGAATTCAAATTTCATAAAGACCTGCCCACCCATTTCCATTTATAAGTCCCTCCTTCATTCACAATTCCCCAATAGTCAAAATTACCTTTACTCCTGTCGCCGGCAGCATTCATATACATGGGACCGGTAATTCCGTAATATTGATTTGCTTCCTTTTGGAAGACATCTTTAATTTTTGTAAAATCATTTGTAGGTTCAGGAAATGCGCATACCGTCCTGGCAACCACCCACAGTGCGTCATAAACTGCAAGTGAATACGCATTCGATGTTAGTCCTGTTTTATTTTTGATCGCTTCCGCAATAGTTGAGAGGGAAGGGTTTACCTGCTGGGGTAAAGCAAGGGTAGGTGCCTGGAAATGTGTGGCAACGGCAAAAGAGGAGGCATCGGCATCAGCAAGCAATTCACTGCTCAACGCTATTCCATCACCACCATACCAGTGAACGGTAGAAAAAAACGGATCCATGGATGCCTGCCTGAACAATTCTTTTGCAATGTCGAACGAGGAGAGGTAAACCGCGACTTTATCAGGACCTACCTGTTTGACCCTTTGTTGCAACTTCATTTTTAGTGTTTTCAGCAAAGGCGAAAAGTCGCTATTTTGACCAATCCAGGGAGTAAGTGCGTCAACCGTGCCGTTACGACTAAGAAAGGATTTGCCGATGGCTTGCTGCAAACCCAAATTGCCCACATCATCTGTTGATATTGTGATCAGTGACCTGCGGCCTGAACCATAAATTGCCTGAGCGATAGCGTCAGCCTGCAAATTATCCCCGGGACAAAACCTGAAAATTGCATCTCCGGGAATTGCAAGGCTGCCAGCAGTGCTTCCCTGGCTTACTACCAATATTCCGTTAGCATTTGCGAAGTCACTGATAGCTTTAACTTCAGAACTTGACTGAGGCCCAATAACATAACGGATATTGTTACGGATCGCCTCACTGATAGCTGCTTTTGCTATTGAAGTATCCAGTTTGGTATCAAATATTGTAACAGAAAACCGATAGTGGCAACCAGTTTCTTCCATCCGGTCGTTGATTTCTTTTACAGCAAGATTCATGGCTTCCTGCGAGGTGAGTCCGAGAGTTGACCAGTTGCCCGTTAGTGACAATAGAGCTCCAACCTTTACAGTAATCAAATCATTTGAAGACTTTTTTACACCAGACAGTAAAAAGACAGCGGCAATCAATACAGCACTTAAGAAAAGCTTCTTCATTCTAGCTATTTTGAAATAAAAAATACAGTGAATTGGACCATGAAGGACAACTTGATAAATGTCATGCGAATGGAGTTAAATAAGAAATGGACCTGGAAGTATCCGGAGCTGGCAAGAACCTGCTCCGGATACTTTAAAAACTGTCTATCACTTTAGCTATCCACTCTTTGCCCATCACCAACAAACTCGTATATGCGTGGGCCGATCCCATTAATTTGCAATACAGTTTCTTCTGTTGTCCACAACCTGTGAGGAGTACCTGCAGGGAACAATACGAAACCGCCGGCCGGAAGTATATGTTCCGGTTCAAGGCTGCCTTCCAACCCGGTTGACCAATGGACTGATCCTGAGATGATGGTCAGGTATTCATCTTCAGTTGGATGCTTGTGAAGACCAAAGGAATACCCTGAACCCACATGGTAACGAACAACGTAAGGTCCGGGTTGTGATGGGTCGCCAACAAGCAGCGCAGCCTTACGTAAAGGATCGATTTTGTCTTTTTCCCATTTTAGTTCATGGGGTAAAGAAACATAAGGCACTCTTTCTCCCTGTATTGCAGGAGTTCCATTCTTCACTTCAACTTCTACAATTTTAAATGGCTCTGGTCCAACATTGCGGGCACTATGGCTTTGGGCGTTGCGCCAGTAAACTTGTCCGGGCTGCATTTCCAGCACGCTGCTTTTTCCGGCAGCGTCTGTAATTTCAACAGTACCTCCATCTATTGAGTAGAGCACATAAGGAAAGTGATGCTCGTGAAATGGCACGGTTCCTTTTACCGTATAGTCAGTCTCAATCACTGTTGCCTGGTCGTTATCGAACAAGATCTTTCTTAATGTTTCTTCTGAATTGGTCTTTGTCTCCGGAATTTTTTCCAGTAATTCTTCTGTATTCATAATTAACCTCCTTTTTAAAAAGTTCAACAATTGGAGAGGCTTCGCAATCATGAAAATGCTTCTGTTTCATGTAGCTCTTGCAGGTTTTGGAGCGTTCAGCGATCTGAACAAATAAGCCGATCGTAATTAGTAAAAAACACTAATTCTCTATTCTTCCAAGCCCATACCACCAACCGGATACCTGTGATTTACAATAGAGGACTGTTCGCTGTACACCACGGAAAACATAGTGTTCCGTTCCCTCTTTACCCGCAAGCATTTCTTTAAAAGCCTGCTGCAATCCTTCATCTTCCTGTTTCATTGGTTCGATAAAAATGATTGCCGGATCTGAATGCAAGACTACCAACGGTTCTGCATCGAATGAATAAAAGAATAGGTCATTTGCGAGTCCACCCATCTCTATTCGAATAAGAGCACTAAGACTATCCAGGTGCACGGAACAACCCAATGCTCCTATGACCGAATTGTTCGTGTCACGTACCGGTACCGCAACAATTGCAGTATTCCTGTTGGTGGAGTGACTAACAACCAATTCACCCATTACTGGTTCACCTGATAAAAGCCGTGGAAAATATTTACGGTCTGAAAGCATGGCGTTTACCTTTCCCTGGTCAAGTGTCCAATACGTGCCGTCAGGTAGGGCAAACCAATAAACCGCCGGAACGTTCATTTGTGCAAGTTCTTTAAATGGTGCGCGGATTTTTTCCCAATTGCCCGAACGAGCCGCATCTGTCGTTGCAAGAATTTTTAAGGCGTCTGCCAGTTTCATCATGTGGGCATCACTGATGGACATCAGCGCATGTAAGGCAATGGTTCCATTCACCATAAAGCCCGTTGAAATATTATTACCTGTTGTCTGTTGACGAAGTTTGCTTTTTGCAGGGTATTTTGTTTTGGTGCTGCTAATATGCTGACTGAAGCTTGTGCTAATAACTACTGAAAGTGTTGCCAACAAAAAAAGCCTTTTCATTCATGCAAATTTTACTGTTCTCTAATCTTTCGCGGAACAAAATAAATGAAACAGCATCCCGCCTCAAATATCTACGGTCATTGCTTTGGATGATTGTAGTCAGTAAAAACCATCAGAAATTTGGAGCATCCATTTAACCGGGGTGGTTTAATCAAAAATCTGTATGACGAAGGTGCAAAGGCAGCAGTAAAAAGACTTTTTCTGATTATTAATTATTTATTATTGGTAATGGAGTAATCATTAGAGCCATAAGCAGCTAAGTAAAAATATAAAACAAAGAGATGACATCTTTTAAAAGACATCAGCTCTTTGTTCAAAAAATCAATCTTTCTTATCCGCTTTATTTTTTACTTCTCCTGTTTTGGTGTTCACTTTGTGGGTGTGTTTGGAACCATTGCCTTCGGCCTTCACTTTGTAGCCGTTGTGTTTCTTGTGTTTACTAAGAGTGTTGTGCACTTTTTCTGTGGGTGAGGAGGTCTTTTTGACTTTCGTCTGGGTTTCTTGTGCTTTTGCGGAAATCCCAATACCGAGTACCAGGATTAGTACGCCAAGGAGCTTTTTCATAATTATAAATTTTAGAATTCACTATTAATTTCCGTGCCACTTCTTGTCAAAAGCAATTTAGGGAATAATAATATGGCGGAATTTTTACTAATAAGGAAAAATCGTCTATCCAAACCGTTATTCCTTAAAATAAAAACTACAACAATTTGTTAGTTGTCTGTTCATTGTTTGAAATGATTTATCGTTTAGCTGGTTAATCAAAGACATAAATAAATTCAATAGCCTGCTCTTTTTTTTAATTTCCATAAAGCCGTTGATTTAGTTAAATTTGATAACACTTTCCTTAAAAATATTCTTTATGCCCATTTACATGGATCGACATGACCTTTCGAAGGTGACAGCAGAGGATGTTGCCAAAGTTCACCAGGAGGATATCAAGATCCAGGACCAGTTTGGTTGCCGTGGGTTAACCTATTGGTTTGATGAAAAACGGGGCACTGCTTTTTGCCTTATAGAAGCACCGGAAGCAAACGCGGTAAAGGACATGCACAATTGTGCACATGGAATGATCCCAACAGATATTATTGAAGTGGATGCGCAACTGGTAACTGCATTTTTAGGAAGGATAGATAATCCTTCATCGGCAAAAGAAGAAAGAGAGCTGGTTATTCGCGAAGCGGGATTGAGGACGATCCTGATAACGAACCCCGGTAATATTTCCCTTCTGAAAGCAAAAGCAGGAAAAGAAAAAGCCCTTTCTCTTTTAACTTCTTACAAGCAACTCACAAGAGCATTGTCAAAAAAGTATGATGGGCGTGAAGTGAATGTAGTTCATGATTGTTTTACCCTCTCATTCCAAAGGCCCGAAAATGCTGTTTCATTAGCGAAAGAATTGCAGGAAGCGTTTTCAACAGACAACCAGGATGAATTATCAATTAAAATTGGGATAAGTGCCGGTGATCCTGTTAAACAAAGTCCGGAGCTTTTTGGTGAAGCAATTCAACTTGCAAAAAGATTGTGTGCACTTTCAACAGGTGGACAAATTATAATTTCTGCCGAAACAATGGATCAATTGAATAGTGATTGGATGCAGGAATTACAGGTTGAAAATATAAAACAGCTTAATTCTGATAGCGAAAGATTTTTGAATGAACTGATTGACATCACGGAATCGATGTGGGACAAAACGGATTTCAACATTCATCAACTTGAGCGAAAACTCGGAATGAGCAAAGCGCAGCTCTACCGAAAAATAACCGCAGTTTCGGATTTTTCGCCCAATGAATTTATTAAAGAGTTTCGTTTGATAAAAGCCCTTGAGGCGCTTTCCAAACAAAGTGGAAATGTTTCTGAAGTTGCTTATAGTTGCGGTTTTGCCAGTCCTTCCTATTTTTCAAAATGTTTTTTGGAGCGCTTTGGCATCCTTCCTTCTTCACTTGCACGATCTGAAAATTAAAACATGAGCCAGGATTGCTGATTTTTGAACCAAAAGTGATACTCTTCCTTTTGGCCACTGGTTATTTTTGAATAAAAAACCATGAGCCAGACAGCAACCATTTCCCAGCCGACAGATGTTGAAAATCTGCAAAAAAAGATCCGTGGAAAAGTGATCGCTTCTTCGGATAAAATGTATGACCAGGCAAGAAAAGTGTACAATGCCATGATCGACAAACATCCCGCGATGATTGTTCAATGCACGGATTTGGCGGATGTTCAGGAAGCAGTAAAATTTGCAAGAGCAAATGATCTTGTTGTTGCTGTGAGAGGAGGAGGCCATAACGGTGGCGGGCTTGGTATTTGTGATGATGGTATGGTGATTGACCTTTCGGGAATAAAATACGTAAGAGTAGAGCCGTCAACAAAAACGGTAAGGGTAGGTGGTGGAAGTCTGTTGGCAGAAGTTGATCATGCTTCTCATGCTTTTGGCCTTGCAGTACCTGCGGGAATAGTTTCTTCAACCGGCATTGGCGGATTGACTTTAGGTGGTGGACTTGGATATCTTTCAAGAAAATACGGACTTACAATAGATAATTTGCTGGAAGCTGATATGGTGCTCGCGGATGGAAGTTTTGTGACAGTGAACGAACAAAAAATGCCGGATTTATTTTGGGCGATTAAAGGCGGCGGCGGAAATTTTGGTATTGTCACTTCCTTTCTTTTCAGTGCGCATGAGGTGGATATGATTTATGGAGGTGTAACATTATGGCCAATTGAAGATGCAGAAAAAATAATGCGTTGGTTTGATCAATTCATGGACGAAGCACCCGAAGAATTAAGCGGATTTGTTGCTGCACTCGAAATTCCCGGACCTCCATTTCCACCTGCTCTTCATCATAAAAAATTTTGTGGTATAGTATGGTGCCTCAGCGGTGATCTTGAGAAGGCGGATGAAATATTTAAACCTGTAAAAGACCTACAGCCTGTATTTGAACACCTGGATAAAATGCCTTTCCCGGCTATACAATCTTTATTTGATGGATTGTTTCCCCCGGGACTACAATGGTATTGGAAAGCAGATTTTTTTAAAGAACTGACACCGGAATTGTGCGCTGAGGTTAAAAGATTTGGTGCAACCATTCCCACTGCACTTTCACAAATGCACCTGTATGTTATTAATGGTGCCGTATCACGAATTGGTAATGTGCAAACGCCATGGGCGCACCGCGATGCAAAATATGCATCGGTGATCATTGGCGTCGATGCTGACCCTGCCAATAATGGAAAAATGATCTCATGGTGCAGGGATTTTTGGAATGCCATGCACCCTTATTCTTCAGGAGGATCTTATTTGAATTTTGAAATGAGCGGAGAAACTGATGAAAGAGTGAAAAGCAGTTATGGTGAAAATTATAAGCGTTTGCTGGAAATAAAGAGAAAATATGATCCCGGAAATTTTTTCAGAATTAACCAAAATATCAGGCCGTGATTGAGTTTAATCAATCACCCAATTAAGCGGTTTCAAAATTTTTTTTTCCTTTTTCTGAAGTTTCTTTTCCTGTGTTGCAAAATATTTTGATAAGTGAAAAGTGGCAAGCGGGAACGTGATAGTGAAGGCAGAAGTAAGAAGATAATAATTTGGATAAAACTTGCAAACCAACAAAAGCGGGAGCAATATCACATTCAATAACAGGCTGCGGAAGAGCCAGGTGGATTGTTGATTTCTGAAAGCAAAAGCGAGCAAAAATGTGGAAGTGCCGGTTAAAAAGAAACCTGCATATTTGACTGCCATCAGTGTTGTATGAAGTTGGAATAAATTCAATCCCATATCACCGGTTTCGGGATCAAAATGTGCAGGATTCATAATGCCTGGCTGGTAACAGAAGATCATAAAAATGACCGTACAATTGATCGTCGCAAGTGCCCACGCACTGATTGTCCATGGCCTGACTCTTTGAGGAGCAACAATGTCGAGGCAAACAGAAGTTACAAGGAAAACAACCGCCAGTAATAATGAAGGTGCAAAAAACCAATACAGGTTTTCAGGATGAGGGAGCATATGTAATCCAAAAAATATCTGTAACAATCCATAAACAGCACCGGCAACAGCAGCGACCAGGGAAGAATATTTGCCTATCGATAATATTTTGTGCATGGATTTAAAAGTTCAATAACATCCAGACGCAGCCCATCTTTGTTTACCCGGGAAATGTTTCTCAATTATTTACTGTCTTCTTCTCCTTTCTTTTCGGTTATGTTTACAGTCAGCTCAATTTCATTATTATCGTTCTTCTGTTGTGGACACTTTTTGACAGAAACTTTTTCAGCTTCTTTGGATGGGATTGTTTTTTGATGCACTGATTGCGCAATTGTGTCCTCAATATTCAATGGATCGTTGCCGGGGTCAGGGAGTGCCTGGCTATAACTGCTGCTCACAAGAATTGAGCTGATGAGAAAAAGAAACAAACGACGGGGGAAGCGCTTTTTCATGGGTTAGCTTACTTTCAGAATTTGAATCAGGATACAAAAGTACTTACCCGTTTTACGCCGGCTTATAGAAGAATGACGAATTGCTTGTAGTGATTTTTCTATTCAAAATATTTGCTTTGTTAAGGACATACTTCTACATACACATGCTGAGGTTCAGCATTTCAAAAAGCAAAATATAACCGCTATTATTTCCCTTGTAAAAAACACTTGCAGGCAGAATAGTCGCTGAGATATCAATTAAAAATTTGCCGGTAAACCAACAAAGAATTCCAATTTATTTTTTGTATCAATGATGATCAAAAAATAAAAATCAGGGTTACAGGAAAGAAATTTTACGAATCTCAAAAAATAAACTTCTTATCTTTCTCCAATGAAAAAAATATCATTATCACTGCTGGCTGTTGCTGTTGCGATCTGCTCTTTTGCGCAACATTATGAACCCAATTGGAAATCGTTGAACACCCGTGGAATTCCATCGTGGTTCCAGGATGCAAAATTTGGCATCTTTATTCATTGGGGCGTTTATTCGGTACCATCTTATGCTCCGGTTATTGAGAACAGTGGTTACAGTTATGCAGAATGGTATTGGTACAGGATCCACGAGGGCAACAAATATTTCAAAGCATTTCACGATAAAACTTACGGGCCAGGTTTTCCTTACCAGCGTTTTGAAGAGCAGTTCACTGCAAGTATGTTTGACCCGAAACAATGGGCTGATCTTTTTAAAAAGTCGGGAGCCAAATATGTAGTGCTCACATCCAAACATCATGAAGGATATTGTTTATGGAACAGCGCCGAAGCCGATCGTGATTGGGGAAGGCCATGGAATGCCGTAACCGGTACGCCTCACCGTGACTTGCTGGGAGATTTAACAAATGCTGTTCGGGCGGATGGATTAAGAATGGGTTATTATTATTCGCTTTATGAATGGTTCAATCCTTTGTGGCTGACAGATAAACCAAAATATGTGACAGAGCACATGATCCCCCAATTCAAAGACCTTGTTACAAAATACAAACCTTCACTTATTTTTAGTGATGGTGAATGGGACTTGCCGGATTCGTTATGGCACAGCCCTGAATTGCTTGCGTGGTTGTTCAATGATTCACCGGTGGCAAAAGATGTGGTTGTGAATGACCGCTGGGGCAGCAATACCAGGGAGAAAAATCATGGCAGCATGTACAGCACTTCTGAATATGGAAGCGGTATGGATGCCAATGTTGTGTGGGAAGAAAACCGCGGCATTGGTCATTCGTATGGTTATAACCGCAACGAACAAGTGAGCGATTATAAAAGCAGTAACGATCTTATCCTGATGCTTGCCGATATTGTATCGCGTGGTGGAAACCTTTTGCATGATATTGGCCCTACCGCTGATGGCCGCATTCCTGTTATCATGCAGCAGCGGCTTTCCGACATCGGAAAATGGCTGGATGTGAACGGGGAAGCAATTTACGGAACGCGTGCATGGACCCATTCTTACCAATGGAGCGCGGGAAAACAACCACAGAAAAATGATAAGAGTTTTATGGCTGGTTATGATGTTTCAAAACTCGTAACACCGCAACCCGGAATGGCTCACATTGAATATTTTTTCACCACGAAGGGTAAGGACCTTTACTGTATCATACCATCTTACACTCCGCAGGTGCGGATAAAAGGTTTAAAGACCAGGGGGAAAACAATTGCAAAAGTGCTGGGCAACAACAAGTCATTTTTGTGCAAACAAAATGGCAATGATTGTGTGATCGATCTTTCTTCTGCCAAATCCGGAGATATTCCTTCCAAATTGTTTGTGATAAAATTGGCCAATGTGCTTTGATAAAGAAAGGGGTTATCCCATCATGAAATTTGTTCATCAATCATTATAACCTTTTGAACAGGAAAAATATAAATAGTAACAGTATTTATTTAATATTGTAAAAGCAACATCAATAACGACATTGCCGGATCATGACATTTATCATTTTAATTACCATTCTGATTATCAGTTTCCTTCGCAAATCATTAAGAATGAAGGAGGCAATGCCGGGATGGAATCAAACACTTTGGTATTTCTTTTCGGCCGACATTGTCATGTTGGTACTTCATGTTGCATACAGTGGTTCTGATATCGTTACCCAATGGATCGCGCTACTTATTCTTGCTGCTCTGATGTACATCATCAACGAAAACGATGAATTCAAACAAGCCCGTTTTCTAATGACTGCGGTTGTGCCTTATCTTATTGTTTCGGCGGTTATTTATCTTACCAAGGCAATCAATTTTGATTTTTACGACAAGTGGAAAACGTGGTTTGACTCAGCAGAAACTTTCGCTATCATTTGGGGTTTTGGTGCCTGGTTCACTACAAGGCGCCAACGGAGGGAACTTGCTAAAGTGCGGCAGAAGGCTCTTGAAGAAGAAGAGAATAATAAAGTGATCAGTGCGATGAAAGCGCAACTGGAAGTGCAGGTGGCCGAAAGAACGAAAGAGTTGCAGCAGCAAAAAGAAGAGTTGGAAGTTGCGTTAAAAGAACTGAAAGCAACCCAATCGCAGTTGATCCAATCTGAAAAAATGGCGAGCCTTGGTGAACTCACTGCAGGTATTGCCCATGAGATCCAAAACCCTTTGAACTTTGTCAATAATTTTTCGGAAGTGAGCAATGAGCTCGTGGATGAGATGAAAGAAGAATTGGCTTCCGGCAACACGGCAATGGCGATTGAAATATCCAACGACCTGAAGCAAAATCTTGAAAAAATCCTTCACCATGGCAAGCGGGCAGATGGAATTGTAAAAGGAATGCTGCAGCACAGCCGCAGCAGCAGCGGGCAAAAGGAACCTACCGACATCAATGCACTTGCTGATGAATATTTGCGGCTCGCCTATCATGGACTGCGTGCAAAAGACAAAAGTTTCAATGCCGAAATGAAGACAGATTTTGATGAAAGTATTGGTAAAATAAATATTGTTCCGCAGGATGTGGGCCGTTTAATTTTGAACTTACTTACCAATGCATTTTATGCGGTTACTGAGAAAAAGAAAAAATTAAACAGCGATTTTCAGCCAACCGTTTCTGTTGCTACGAAAAAATCAGGAAATCGTGTATTCATTACCGTTAGTGACAACGGAAACGGCATTCCTGCTGACCTCCAGAAGAAGATATTTCAGCCTTTCTTTACCACCAAGCCCACGGGAGAAGGAACAGGTCTGGGTCTTAGCCTCAGCTATGATATTGCCCAAGCGCATGGCGGAGAAATAAAAATGAAAACAGAAGAAGGTGTTGGAACTGCTTTTACGATAGAATTGCCTGGGGGATAAGCTTCGTCTTTCACTGCTTACTTTCCATGGCAAGAGGTAACAGCTTTTGAAAGTGTGCCGATTGGAAGGGCCTCTGCTCAATATCAGGAAGCGTTCAATTATACATGATACGAAGAATAAGAGAAGTATACTTTTGAATTGTTATGCTGACAAAATTTTTTGATGATATAGGACGTTAATAAAATATCATCATAATCTTAATAATTAATTTAATTTTAATATTTATAAATCTAAAACTACTGCAAAATGAAAAAGATCCTTATTGTACTTTCCTTCTTTGTATCGTCAAATTTCGTAAATGCTCAAATTGATTCTGGCAGAGCTGCTCATGTAAGGGAGTTGCTTGAAATAACGGGCTCAGCCAAACTAGGTATTCAAATGATTAATTCTTTGATAAATACTTTTGAACAACAAAACCCGGATGTGCCGGCGGAATTTTGGAACGGATTTAAGAAGGAAGTGAATACTTCCGATTTGATCAATATCATAATCCCTATTTATACAAAATACTATTCTGATGATGATATATTGCAACTGATCCAATTTTACAAAACACC
>DASTXM010000080.1:0-5017 GCA_035765495.1 Hanamia sp. | reverse complement strand
GTTGCGTCTCATATAATCTCAGTTAATTCAATGATTTGAAATGTGAAAATAGATTTTTTTTGATAACTTTTAAACTATTCATTCATTTCATTAACTGTCGATATCAAAAAACCAAGAAGGTTTTATTTCAACTTTAAAAATCAGGAAGCGTCTCCCAAAAACCTTCTTGGTTTGCTCCTTCACTATTCACCCTTCATTGACTGCCGATGTAAAAAAAAAAGAAGGTTTTATTTCAACTTTAAAAATCAGGAAGCGTCTTCCAAAAACCTTCTTGGTTTGCTGCTTCACTATTCACCCTTCATTGACTGCCGATGTAAAAAAACCAAGAAGGTTTTATTTCAACTTTAAAAATTAGGAAGCGTCTCCCAAAAACCTTCTTGGTTTGCTCCTTCACTATTCACCCTTCATTTATTGCCGATGTAAAAAAAACAAGAAGGGTTTAACTGAAACTTAAAAAGATAAGAAGGCTCTCCAAAAACCTTCTTGGGTTTGCTCCTTCCAAAACACTTCCCTGGTTTACTGGCAGCCGTCTCTTCTTCTTGTATCAATCAGGTATTGAATTTTCCACTTTCCATTGATGCGTATCAACTGAAAAGAATCAGCGCCACAGTGACTGAATTTGCCTTTATAATAAAATTGATAAGGAGCCCAAACAATTGCCAACGCGCCATCAATTTTGATCACATCAAACTGAATTCTTTCATCCAGGATATTTTTTTCCATTTTACCAACCTGGCTTGCAAAATCAGCAATTGCTTCAGTTTTAACTTCAACTTTTCCGTTTTTATCTACAATGGTTTGAAGAATCGCGCTATCAGCAAAGCTGGAAGCAAGCAGCGCAGAATCTGCATTTTTCATGGCAGTGAACAATTGATTCACTGCTGACCTTACAGAATCATCAGCTGATTGGGCTTTGATGCAATTGCAAAAAGCGAGGCAGATGAGCAGGCAGAAATATTTCATATCATTGATTTTTTTAGAAATAAGGTTATCCAACTGAATGTGAATTTAGATATTTTACATGAGTGTTGAATGGTTGGTTTCTTCGTAAACTTTGTTCCTTCGTTTTCTTTGTGTGAAAATCTTTTTTTTCTCCCGCACTAAGAAAACAAAGAATCGAAGACACACGAAGGAGGAACGATTCTTCGGGCACTTTGTCCCTTCGTTTGTTGCCCTGGTTGGTGTCACCGAACGGATCAGATATACCCGCGAGAACTACATATCAAAAAATTATCAGTAGATTACTGTTCCAAATTTTTAAACATGAAAAAAATATTTACAGTCGCTGTTCTTCCTGTTGCTTTCTTTTTTTATGCACAGACAGCAGACGCTCAGGATTCTTCTACACTTTTCAGGCATACGGTTATCATTACATTTAAGCATGGTGCTTCCGCTGATAGCATACAGGCACTGGATAAGATTTATAGCACGCTTTCAAAAAACGCTGTGGTAAAAGATTTTGAATGGGGCGTTAATATTTCTCCCCGCGATAGCGGTGTCGTAAAGCATGTCTATGTTACTACATTTGCCTCTACGCAAGACTTAAATTTATACAGAAAGATTCCTTTATATAGAAGCCTTTTTCCACTTTCTCTTGCCATTGCAGATGATGTAAGCGTGGTAGATTATTGGGCAGAGAAATAACGTTGTCACCTTGCGCAGGCCATTGCAAGAGGCAAGTGATTTTTATGATTTTGAACAATCACACAATTGGCAATTGAATCATAAATTCACTTCCTTCACCTTCCTTACTTTCTACCTTTAATTCTCCACCATGCACTTTGATGATATCATAGGCCAGGGATAAACCCAATCCGGTCCCTTCTCCTGTTGGTTTGGTAGTAAAGAATGGTTGAAAGATTTTGTCAATTACATTTTGTGGAATGCCGTTTCCATTATCTTTTATGTGAATGGCGATGTGCCCATCAATTTTCTTTGTTGTGATAGAAACGGCAGGTTTATATTTTTCTCCATTCGCGAGACTATTTAATTTCTGCTTTTCTCCAACAGCATAAAAAGCATTATTAAACAGATTCAGAATCACCCTGCCAATATCCTGCGGAATGAGATTTATTTTTCCAATTGATTCATCAAAATCAGATTTCATGGCGGCATTAAAACTCTTGTCTTTTGCCCGCAAACCATGATAGCTCAACCGGAAATATTCATCTGCTATGCTATTGATATCGGTGGGTTCTTTTTGACCGGTGCTGCTTCTTGAATGCTGGAGCATTCCTTTTACAATCGCATCAGCACGCCTTCCATGATGATTGATTTTTTCTTCATTTTCTATCACGTCATTTGCGATGCTTATTGCCTCTTGCCCATTGCCATTTGCCAATTCTTCCTTCATTTCTGCAAGTAATTCTTTATTTACTTCTGAAAAGTTATTGACGAAGTTCAACGGGTTTTGTATCTCATGTGCAATACCGGCTGTGAGTTCTCCAAGCGAAGCCATTTTTTCGGATTGGACGAGTTGCTTCTGGGTTTCTTTAAGATGAAGCATTGATTGGTTCAGTTGAGTATAAGACGCTGCATTTTCCAATGCGATCGCTGCGTAAATGGCTATATTGCGCAGCATATAAAGATGGTAATCACCGTAAGCATTCTGCTGGAAGCTCTGAACAGTAATCACTCCCAGTTTTTTCCCTTTTGCCATCAACGGAAGGTAGATGAGCGAAACAGCCTGAACTCCTACTATCGGGGAGGGTATGTTTTGCATATAATCTTTATGCTGTTCATCTACGTTTCCCATAACGATTTCCCTGCCTTCTTTGAAACATGTTGCTGAAAGGCGGTTTTTATCTTCAATGGAATTAGAATATGAAGGAAGTACTGCACCATTTTCATAAGTGGCAGGAAATTCAATTGTCTTCAATGCCTCATTGTAGATGCCGATGCCAAACACTTTTGCATCCATCAGCGTGTTTACATTATTATAAACCGTACCAATGATATCTTCTACCGAAAGGGAGGAAGTAATTTTTTTCCCGATTTCTTCCAACTGTTCCACGTCTCTTTTTTGCTTAGCAAGTTCTTTTGCATTTGCGTCAATTTCTTCTTTTTGCTGTTGCAGTAATAGATTGGCTTTTCTTTTCTGCCGGTTGTTGCGTAACAAAAGAAAGGCTACTACGAGAAGTGCAAGAAGCCCCCCGGCCAATACATTAAATTTCATCTGGGTACGTGCTTCTTCTTTTGCATCCTGTATCTGCTGTTGCCGGGTGGCTTCATCAAAAGCAAGACTTTGTATCGCTCTTTGTTTATCCTGGCTGAACAAACTGTCTTTCGCGGCAATGGCAGCACTTTGATACATGAAAGCACTGTCAACATTATGAATGGAGGTATAATAACCGGTTAAAAAATTGGTGGCACTCAGTACAAGGTCAAGAAAGCCTACCCGACGGGCGATTGAGAGAGAGAGTTTTGCATAAAAAAGGCATGAATCGGCTTTACCGGCTTTTTCAAATAATTTAGCGATGCCCAGATACGTTTCACATAAGCCATTATCATTTCTACCTGCTATAGCATAAGGTATGCTCATCCTGTAATTATGCATGGCGAAGCCAGTATCTCCTATTTTAGAATAGGTATTGCCAAGGTTATTTAAGGCCAAGCCTATTTTAGTTTTATCGTTTAACTGTACTGCCAGGTTATATGCCTGCATTGTATAATACTTCGCAGAATCCAGCATATTTAATTTTTCATAAGTATTTCCCAGGTTAAGAAAGGCAGTTTCAACGCTGCGTTTTATTCCGGCACTTTTAGCTAGCGCGAGATTTTTAAGCGTGTAGTCAAGCGATTTCCGGTAATCTCCCTGGTCGGTATAAACTGCCCCAATATTTCCGGTAGTTTTGATAATTCGTTCCTTATCTCCGATAGATTCCGATTTTTTTAGACATTGCAGGTACGCTTCCAATGCTTTGGGATAATTACCTGTGACAACAAATACATTACCGATCATATTGAGGTTCTCTGCTTCTCCTTTTGTATAACCTTCTTTTTGTGAAAGTGAAAGCCCTTGCTGGCTTAAGAGCAGTGCCGTGTCGGGCTTTGAATACAGGTAAGCATAAGCTAAACTTGAGAGCAGCTTCGCCCGGCTTGTATGCTCCTCTTCCGTTTTCAATAGTTGTTGTAAACTGTCAATGGGATTTGTTTGCGCATACAAGTTAGGCACACAAAAAATAATCACGGCAAGTACGATTGCTTTTTTCATTGCTTTTAATTTCAATTTTTATAAATCGGGCAGCGGGATTCTAAATTCAGAGCTTTTCTCTTTTGTGATTTCAGCTGTTGTTGAACAGAAATTTTCAAATGAGTTTCAGATCTGGCTTTCGTACCTTTCCACTTGCTTCTAAAATCCACAGAAGAACAATGCGCATTTTAGTTATCGCAGATGGCAGTTTACTTAAACAAGTCTCCTACAGCGTGAATTTTTCAAATCGTCAAAGGTGGTAGTAATTTTCAAAGCCAGAAGTGCAGTCTGTTTGTCATCGCAAAGTAAGAAAAATTTGGATTTAAAATAAAAGATATATTTTATTATAAAGGATTTTTATTAATCCTTGCGATTCATTTCTTCAGAAAACCCGTTTTGGAATAATGTTCGGAGAGAGAAAGTTAGAGGGACAGGGATGTAATTATTTATCCGTGATCAACTTTTGCTTTTTTATCCGGTACAAACAGAATCAATGAAATAATTCCGATGAATGAAAAAAGCGCCCCAAAAATAAACACAGAAGGATGACTTACTTTGTCCCAAAGTTGTCCTGCTACTACACTTGCAATTAATCCGGTCATGCCTATTGTTGTAGAATACCAACCAATGCCACTTGCTCTCAATTTGGATGGAACAAAATCTGCAGCCATTGCTTTTCCAACCGATCTGAATATGCCCTGGTATAATCCATACAAACAAAATAATGAACCAATAAGCCATAGATTTTTGATAAAAGCAAATCCGCTATAGGCAATTAAAAAAATCAGGAATGAAATGAGTAAAATATTTTTCCTTCCATATTTA
>DASTXM010000079.1:0-32365 GCA_035765495.1 Hanamia sp. | reverse complement strand
GCCAATAGATTCTGATAACAAAGGATTCGCACCTTTCCTGATGGATGTTGTTGGAACCGGTTTTGAAAGCTGATCCTCTGTGATGCCACATAATTTTAAAGAAGGATCATTCCATTTTAATGTTTGTATATTGAACAAACCAGTCGCAGAGGCGAGCGAGAAATCAATTTCATAAACACCAAAAAGTTTGAACCAAATATATTCCTTGATTGAAATAAATTTAAAAGCCGCTTTAAAAACAGGAGGATCGTTTTCCCGAAGCCACACGATTTTACATAACGGCGACATTGAATGAATGGGGGTCCCGCTTGCTTTGTAAATACTTTCCGCTTCAGGAAGATTTTTTATTTTCTCTGCAATTCCATCACTTCTTGTATCTGACCAGGTGATCAAAGGAGTTAGTGTTTTGTTTTCTTTATCAATAACAATTACGCCATGCATAGCGCTGCTGAAGCTGATAGAGACCGGCGCAAATTTTACTTCTTCAATTATTTTTTTGATAACGTCTTTAAATGCATTCAAAAGTATTTCGGGGTCTTGTTCTGAGTAGCCAGGTTGCGCATTTGAAGAAGAATAATATAACTGCGCGTCAGCAATAATGGTTCCTTTGGTGTTTATCGCGATTGCTTTTGTGCTTCCTGTGCCAACATCAATTCCAATAAAATAAGGTTCTTTATCTTCTTTGACCATTCGCAAATAATTTATCAATAAAAGAATTCCTTCTTAGAAAAGCTTCATCAAAATAAGTCGAATAATTTATTACATCAACAATTTTAATAACCTCTTTCATTTTTGCCTTCCATATAATTGAGGAAAGCTTTATTTACGACGCGATTTCCACCTGGCGTTGGATAGTTGCCGGTGAAGTACCAGTCGCCTAAATTGGTTGGGCAACAATCGTGCAGGTCTTCAATTGTTTGATAAATTACTTCCACAGGAATATTAATTTCGGCGGGCGTGATCAGCTGTGCAATCTTTTTGTCAATCTCCTCGAGCGTAAAAGGTTTATAAACTTCGCGGACAATATTTTGTGTATGCAATTGGTTATTTCTTTTGAGCTCCTTACATTTTTGAAAAAGGCACTGCAGGTCTTTTTCTATTCCTCTTTCCTTTATCAATGCCATTGCTGCTTTGAAAGCAACAAATTCGCCAAGCTTACTCATATCGATTCCATAGCAATCGGGATAACGGATTTGAGGAGCAGAAGAAACAACGATGATTTTTTTAGGTTGTAGCCGCGAAAGCATCCTGATGATACTTTCCCTCAAAGTGGTTCCGCGAACAATAGAATCATCGATGACCACAAGTGTATCGACCCCTTTTCTTACTGTACCATAAGTGATGTCGTAAACGTGTTGTACCATTTCGTTCCGGCTCATGTCTTCTGTGATAAAAGTTCTGAGCTTCACATCTTTGATGGCTATCTTTTCCATTCTCACCTTGCGGTTCACCATTTCGTTCAACTTCTCTGAGTCGAAATCTTTTCCCCAGCTAAGAATTCTTTCAACTTTTATTTTGTTCAGGTAATCTTCTGCGCCTTTTATCAGGCCATAAAAAGCTGTTTCTGCAGTGTTGGGAATGAAGGAAAATATTGTGTTCTTCAGATCATAATCAATTGCCTTCAGCACTCTTTCGCTCAAATGGTAACCGAGCGCAATTCTTTCGCGGTATATTTTTTCATCACTTCCTCTTGAGAAATAAATTCTTTCAAAACTGCAGGCTTTTCTTTCTTTCGGTTCCAGTACCTGGTCAATGGAATATTCCCCGTTTGGTTTCACTATCAACGCATTTCCGGGCATCAGTTCTTTTACCACATTTTCTCCTACATTAAATGCAGTTCTTATCGCGGCTCTTTCGCTTGCAGCTACGATCACTTCCTCATCTGCATAATAGTAACAAGGGCGAATTCCATGCGCATCTCTTACAACAAAAGCACTTCCATCGCCTGTAAGGCCACCGAATGTAAATCCGCCATCAAAGAAGGGAACTGATTTTCTTAAAATGGAAGCCACATCAGTTCCATCAGGAGAAATTTCGTCAGCTTTTACCAAAAAATGATGAATCATTTCCATCATGGCCCCCAAGTCACTTTCACGATCACGTTCAGGCAAAGGACTATTGATGATTGAATACAATTCATCTTTATTGATCAAATTAAAATTTCCTGCGAGCGCAAGATTACGTGCCGGAATGATATTTCTCTTTATGAAAGGATGGCAAAATTCTACATTGTTTTTACCCTGGGTGCCATAACGAAGGTGACCGAGCAACAATTCTCCCAAAAAGTCAATATGACCCTTCATCAAACCCGGATGCTGTTCGATATCGGGCTGGTATTTTTTTACCTCATTCACCTGGTTTCCGATTTGGGAAAAGATGTCGGCAATAGCCTGGTTGGCGGTGCTCCTGAGGCGATGCATAAAAGGATAACCCGGTTCTGTGTTAAGTTTTACCGATGCGACGCCAGCACCATCCTGTCCGCGATTGTGTTGTTTTTCCATCAGTAAATACAGCTTGTTCAAGCCATACAATACGGTACCATATTTTTGACGGTAATAGGAGAAAGGTTTGCGTAGCCTTATAAAAGCAAGACCACATTCATGTTTGATTTCGTCGCTCATATTGGAAAGAATGCAAATTTACGATTTATCCTTCTCAGGTGCTTTTTTTCACTTCATATATTATGTTATAATATTGCTATATTGTTTGAATCTTTTTAAATATCGTAATTTGTAACATTTTGATTATGAGTAAATAAATAAATAAATAGAAAAATATTTTAGAGCATCGATCTTTTTTTTTAATTTAATTTCATACTTTGTATCAAAAATTTAAAAATGGCACGTCCCGTTAGAAATAATGAAGTTGCAGGCAAGCTAAAAACCCTAAGAGAACAATTAGCTGATTATAAAGAAGAACTGAAAACCGTTCATCCGACGTTTAAAATATCTAAAAACGGCAAGCGTTTGAGTAACATAAACGCTACAATTGTAAAGCTCGAAAGGGAAATTGAAGAGCTTAAGAAAAGATAAATTTTCTTCACCTGGTGGATCTTTTCCATCTGAAAAATATTGATGAATTGGTAATACAATGCATTTCTCATTGTGAGAAGTGCATTTTTTGTTTTTGAAGACTATTATGCTGCCGGTATTTGATTATTCTCCTGCCTCTTTCAAAGGGCAATACTTTACCTTTGCAAAAATTTTTTGACCGGTTAGCCGGTGAATCGTTTTATTGATACAGCATGAGTACTGAACATCTTTCTGAACAGCAGATTATACGAAGAGAAAAATTAAAAGAGCTTTCGAAGCTTGGGGTCGATCCGTTTCCGGCCGAATTATATCCTGTAAACACAACCGCTTCTTTTATAAAAAATAATTACAAGGAGGAAGAAAATAAAGACGAATTTTCGCAGGTTTGCCTTGCGGGCAGAATTTTGAGTGTGCGCGATATGGGCAAAGCTTCATTTGCCGTCTTGCAGGATTCCACCGGTAAAATTCAATTGTATATGCGTCGTGATGATGTTGCGGCAGGTGAGGATAAAACAATGTATAATATTGTTTGGAAAAAACTAATTGATATTGGAGACATAATTGGTGTAAAAGGTTTTGTCTTCACAACAAAAACCGGCGAAACTTCTGTTCATGTTTCTGAATTTAAAATATTGTCGAAATCATTGCGTCCGTTGCCGATCGTGAAGGAAAAAGATGGCGAAACATTTGACGAAGTAACTGACCCGGAATTCAGGTATCGCCAGCGATATGCAGACCTTATTGTAAATCCTCACGTGAAGGAAACATTTATCAAGCGCACAAAAATGATTAACGCAATGCGCCAGTTTTTGAATGATCATGGAGCGCTTGAAGTTGATACACCTGTTTTGCAAAGTATTCCCGGGGGTGCTGCCGCACGGCCGTTTCAAACCCATCATAACGCACTCGATATTCCTTTTTATTTGCGTATTGCCAACGAACTTTATTTAAAAAGATTGATCGTTGGCGGCTTTGATTGGGTTTATGAATTTAGTCGCAATTTCAGAAATGAAGGAATGGACAGAACGCATAATCCTGAATTTACTGTTTTGGAATTTTATGTAGCTTATAAGGATTATTTGTGGATGATGGAAACAACAGAGCAGCTGCTCGAAAAAACTGCTATGGCCGTAAATGGAACGACAAAAGTATTAAGTGGTGAAAAGGAAATTGATTTTAAAGCGCCATACAAACGGGTCAGCATGTATGATGCGATCAAAGAATACACCGGGGTTGACATAACAGGAAAAGATGAAGAAGAATTGCGCGAGCTTTGTCAACGGTTAGGCATACACGCAGACAAATCTATGGGCAAAGGAAAATTGATCGACGAGATATTTTCTGAAAAATGTGAAGAACATTTTATTCAGCCAACATTCATCATTGATTACCCCGTGGAAATGAGCCCACTTACTAAAAAACATCGCAGCAAACAAGGACTGGTAGAGCGTTTTGAGCTTATCGTAAATGGAAAAGAAATTGCAAATGCTTACAGCGAACTGAACGATCCGCTTGAACAAAAAGCGCGTTTTGAAGAACAGGTTAAGTTAATGGAGCGCGGTGACGACGAAGCGATGTACATTGATCAGGATTTTTTAAGAGCACTTGAATATGGTATGCCGCCTACAAGCGGAATCGGTTTTGGAATTGACAGGATCGTCATGTTGCTTACCAATCAACCTTCAATACAGGATGTTCTTTTGTTTCCGCAAATGCGCCCGGAAAAAGCATTTATGGATGAAAAGAAAAATGAAAGCCACGAAAAAGCTGAATAAACTTATTTAAATTTTTTTCGATTCAACAGTTGGTTTTTTGTATCTTTCAAAAAACTAACTGAAATGCATTTATTTAAAGACTATTTCAGTTTTACCAAAAAAGAAAGAAAAGGAATTTATACGCTGATCATCCTGGTCATTGTTATTGCTTTATTGCCGGGGTTTTTTCAGTTTTTTGTAAAAGACGAACCTATAGATTCATCCGATTTTCAAAAAGCGATTGCTTCTTTAAAATCCGATTCTGCTCAATATGCAAAATCTGGTAAAACGGCTGATGATTATTACAATGATTATACACCGGATTACAAAACTGAAAAGAAGGTAAAACCAGAGCTTTTTTATTTCGATCCGAATACTACTTCAGAAGCTGACTGGATCAGGCTTGGAATAACGAAAAGAACTGTACAAACCATTCAAAAATATATTGCCAAAGGAGGAAGATTTTATAAACCCGAAGACCTCCGTAAAATTTATGGTTTGAAAGAAACGGATGCAAAAAAACTTATTCCATTTGTCCGAATCAATGAACAAAAAAAAGAGCTTTCTTTTAGCAAAACGTTTCCTGAAAAGAAAGGTTTTGAGAAAAAGACACTCCATCCAATTGATATTAATGAAGCCGACTCTATTGATTTTATTGCATTGCCTGGAATAGGGCCTGTTTTAGCGAAAAGAATTGTGGCTTTCAGGAAAAAGCTTGGTGGTTTTTATTCGCTTGACCAGCTTTCCGAAACTTACAATTTGCCGGATTCAACTTTTGAAAAAATAAAAAAATATTTGTTGGTCAATAATAAAGCAATAAAAAAGATAAATATTAATTCTTCAACGGTTGATGAATTGAAAGCGCATCCGTATATCAGCTATGCTGTTGCTAACGCTATTTTTCAATACCGCCAACAACATGGAAAATTTAATTCAATTGACGATTTGAAAAAGATCATGAGCATTGATGATCAGCTTTTGGAGAAAATTGCTCCGTATCTTTCCATTGAATAATTGCTTTGAGTAAACAAACAAAAATTGAATAGTATTTCTCGAAATGCAAAAATATTCTCTTCAATTTTCGTAAAAATCTTTCCTTCAAATAGTAAACAAAGAAATTAGAATGATTTTTGTTTTGCTCTTTAAACTGCATTTAATAATTGCAAACAAACGCATGCTTCAATCAAATTAGAAAAAAAGAGTAATTATAATATTCCAACTAAATTGCAGCGCGCAGTAAAAGAGAAATATATGGATTTTGGAAAAAACGAATTGACGAAACAGGTTGCTGAAACAGTAAAACAATTTGCCGAACAATATATCAGGCCGCACGTGATGGAGTGGGATGAAGAGCAGCATTTTCCGGTGGAAGTTTTCAAAGAATTGGGAAAACTTGGGTTAATGGGAATTCTCGTTCCACAAGAATATGGTGGCAGCGGACTTGGTTATTTTGAATACAGTGCCGCGATCCAGGAAATCGCCAAAGTGTGTGGATCGGTTGGCCTTTCTTTCGCGGCGCACAATTCTTTATGCACCGGGCATATTCTTGCTTTTGGAAATGAAGAACAGAAGAAAGAATATTTGCCAAAATTAGCTTCAGCCGAATACATTGGCGCCTGGGGACTTACCGAACCGAATACCGGCAGCGATGCGGGAAACATGCAGTGCACAGCCGAAAAAGACGGAGATGATTGGATTATCAATGGAACAAAATGCTGGATTACCCACGGGAAAAGCGCAGACGTTGCAGTCGTTATTTGCAGGACAGGCAAACCTCGGGCGCATGATAATTCAACTTCCTTTATTGTAAAGCGTGGCACTGAAGGATTTAAGGCCGGAAAAAAAGAAAATAAATTGGGCATGCGGGCTAGTGAAACTGCAGAAATGATCTTTGATAATTGCCGCGTTCCTGATTCTGCACGAATGGGTGAAGTGGGAGATGGATTTAAACAAGCGATGCGCGTTTTAGACGGAGGAAGAATTTCAATCGCCGCACTTTCCCTTGGCATTGCAAAAGGCGCGTATGAAGCATCTATCGAATATTCGAAGGAAAGACACCAGTTTGGCAGACCAATCTCAGATTTCCAGGCCATTTCCTTTAAACTTGCTGACATGGCTACAGAAATTGAAGCAGCGGAATTGCTGGTTGACCAGGCTTGCGATTTAAAAAGTCGCGGAGAAAGTGTGACCAAAGAAGCGGCGATGGCGAAATATTATGCAAGTGAAGTGGCGGTGAAAGTTTCGACAGATGCCGTGCAAATCTTTGGTGGATATGGATATACAAAAGATTTTCCGGTTGAAAAATATTATCGTGACAGCAAGCTTTGTACCATTGGTGAAGGCACAAGTGAAATTCAAAAAATAGTTATTGCGAGGGAAGTGTTACGATAATTGGTCTTCATTATTTCCAAAAAACCCGCTCAAATTTTTCTTAGCAAAATCTTCAATATTTTGTTCGTTCGCTCCCGGAATAAATTGTGAAATTTTATCCATCAATCCGCTGTTGTTGTTTAGCGGATCTTCAACAGTTGATTGAACATCTTCAGGAGTTGTGCCGGGGCCGGAAGGTGTTGTTCCAGATTGAAAAAGATTATCAATAGCGCCACCAACCATCGGGAATTTTTCTTTAAGAAAATCCGCGATCGTGCCCAATATTTTTTGTGATTGCTCGGCTGAAAGCCCGTGAACCTGCTGCAGTTTTTGAATCAATTCCTCCATTTTGTGCATTTTAAGTTGCTATAAAAGTAACCATTTTTATAAAATATAAAGCTTTATTCCTAAAGTGCTTGCTTTTATATTATTATTAATTTTGCTGTATCAAAACCCCTAAAGATTAAAATGATGAAAACAATTTTTTCTTCTATAATTTTTGCTTCTCTTCTCATATTTTCAACAAACACTATTGCACAGGACAAGACCGTTAAGGACCTTCAAAGTGAAGCAACCAAAGATGTGAAAAAACAAATTATTGACAGCAACAAAATTTGGAATACGGGTGGACAATTTGACCTGAATCTTGCGCAGGGAAGCCAGAGCAATTGGGCTGCCGGCGGTGATGATTTTTCCTTTTCGCTGAACACTTATTTAGGAGTGTATGCTTTTTATAAAAAAGGCCGTTACAACTGGGACAATACGCTGGATTTGAATTACGGATTTTTAAATACAACAAGTCTCGGTAGCAGGAAAAATGATGACCGCATCAACCTCTTGACGAAGGCTGGCTACCAGATCGCACCGAAATTAAGTTTGTCGGCTTTGTTTAATTTTCGTTCGCAATTTTCAAAGGGATACAATTACAACAGTGATGGAACAAAAGAACTACTTTCCGATTTTATGTCACCGGGATATATTTTATTGAGTCTTGGGTTGGATTATAAACCTGCTGACGGACTTTCCATTTTTGTTTCGCCGATCACTTCAAGATGGACGATAGTTAGAAATGATAGTTTGTCAGCTAAAGGTGCTTATGGCGTTCCCGTCGGCGCAAAAAGCAAGAATGAGATTGGCGCTTTTGTGAGTGTGAACTATTTGCACAACCTTTCAAAGTCGATTACTTATAAAGGACGGTTAGATTTGTTTTCAAATTATGAACACAACCCCCAAAACGTGGATGTGTTAATGAACAACATGTTTACAGCTAATGTTTCAAAAGTGCTTACAGCAAGCGTTGGACTTGATCTTATTTATGACGATGATGTAAAGCTTTTTGGTCCTAACCATGATTCACCTGGCCTACAGTCGAAATCGCAAATCGCTGTCGGGATGAGTTTAAAATTCTGAGCACTTAAAGATTTTCAATAATTCCTGCAATTCCCTGGCCACCGCCCACACAAGCGGTTACGATGCCATATTTTTTATTCAACCTTTTAAGGTCGTTGATAATTTGAATGGTCAGTTTTGCACCCGTGCAGCCCAATGGATGACCCAAAGCAATTGCGCCTCCGTTAATATTCACAATTTCAGGATTGAGCCCGAGCTTATTGATTACCGCAACAGATTGCGAGGCAAAAGCTTCATTTAGTTCGACCAAATCAATTTGCGAAAGATTCATGCCGGCCTGTTTCAACACCTTTGGAACCGCTTCAACAGGCCCGATTCCCATTACCCGGGGATGAACGCCGGCACTTGTGCAAGCTACCAACCGCCCAATCGGTTTCAGTTTTAATTCGTTCATCATTCTTTCGCTCATCACAATTACAAATGCTGCTCCGTCGCTGGTTTGAGAAGAATTGCCGGCTGTAACTGTTCCGCCAGCGGCAAACACCGGTTTTAGTTTTGACAAAGCTTCCATCGATGTATCAGCGCGAACTCCTTCATCCGTATCAACCACAAAATTCCTTTTCTGTTTTTTGAGATTTTTATCCAGATAAACTTCTTCTACTTGCATTGGAAGAATGCCACTTTTAAAATAACCGTTTTGGATCGCGTTCAATGCTTTCTGATGAGAGTGAAGACTGAACTCATCCTGTTGTTGGCGGCTAATATTATATTCTTTGGCAACTGCTTCTGCCGTTAAACCCATACTTAAATAATAATCCGGGGTTTCTGAAGTGACCGAATATGCAGGAACGGTTTTCCATCCTGAAGTGGGAACCATTGTCATACTTTCTGTTCCACCAGCGATAATACAATCGGCCATTCCGGTCCTGATCTTTGCTGTTGCAATCGCAATCGTTTCCAATCCGCTGGCGCAATAGCGATTTACCGTCATTCCCGGAACGGAAATTCCAAGAGCTCTTACACTGATCATTCGTCCGATTTGTAGACCTTGTTCTGCTTCCGGCACTGCATTTCCAACGATAAGATCATCAACGCGGCTGCTTTCCAGTTGAGGAACAGATTTCAATAAACCTTTTATCAAATCAACAGCAAGATCATCCGGGCGGTAAAAACGAAAACCGCCCCGTTTTGCTTTTGCAACGGCTGTGCGGTATCCGGCAACGATATAAGCTTCCATAAATAAATCTTTTTTGTTTTTGCTTATCTCAATTTAAGCTTAATCTTTTAAAACGTTATATAAAGAGTGAAGAAACAAATTCCTTCAATTTTTATTTCACCTTAATCAAGATAATTTCCAACTATGGGCATTCTTCTTCCGGTTCCAAAGGCTTTTGGTGAAATGCGAATAATCGGGCAAAACTGGTTGCGCTTGTATTCGTTCCTGTTTACCAGTTTCAAGATTCGATCGACTAAATCCGGATCAAATCCCATCGATTTTATTTCCTGCGGGCCTTGCACCCGTTCAATGTATTGATATAAGATTTCATCAAGAATATCATAAGGAGGCAAACTATCTGTATCTTTTTGTCCGGGCCTCAATTCCGCCGAAGGTGCTTTGTTGATAATATTTCCGGGAATGATTTCCTTTTCTCGATTGATGTATTTGGCCAGTTCGTAAACCTGTTGTTTGTAACAATCGCCCAACACACCAATTCCTCCGGCCATATCGCCATAAAGTGTCCCGTATCCTGTTGCCAATTCACTTTTGTTTGAAGTATTTAAGAGAATATAGCCGAATTTATTAGCGATTGACATCAACAAATTTCCTCTCGTGCGACTTTGAATATTTTCTTCGGCAACACTAAACGGAAGATTTTTAAAGACCGGTTTCAATTCTTTTAAGAAGGATTCAAAGATCGATTTGATGGGAATTATATCGTAAGGATTTCCGAGGTTTTTACTCAATTGTTCCGCGTCAGAAATGGAATGAGAAGTTGAAAATTCTGAAGGCATCAGGATCGCTCTTACATTTTCTTTTCCCAATGCTTCACAAGCAAGCCCGATCGTAACAGCGCTGTCAATTCCACCACTGCTTCCAATAATGGCTTTGTTGAAGCCCATTTTTGTAAAATAATCACGGATGCCCAAAATAATAGCATCATAAACCTGGTTGATATTTAAAGATGGAACAAACTCAACTGGTTCAAGAAGAAAATTCCCAACTTCATCTGCCGGTCTTAAAATTGGCGCATCAAAAGTGCCATCATCATTGAGCACCACTTCTTTTAATTCTTCTCCAAATTGTGCCAGTTCATGCTGCAGGTTAGCATCTTTATCAAAACACAATGAAACACCATCAAAAATTATTTCGGTTTGACTGCCAATGGCGTTGCAATAAATCAGTGGCAATTTATATTTCAAAACATTTGCTTTGATCGTGGCTCTGCGGTCATCTGCATGAGTATAATCAAACGGCGAAGCAGAAATATTGATCATCAAATCGGGATTTTGTTCCATCAAAATATCCATCGGGCAAATTCGGTAAAGGGGATTATCGCCAAGATTCCAGATGTCTTCACAAATCGTAAGGGCGATTCTTTTTCCTTTAAACTCAATGACATTCCATGAGAAAGCCGGTTCAAAATAGCGGTATTCATCAAACACATCATAATTAGGAAGGCAAGTTTTATGCGCCACACCTTTTATCTCTTTTTCATAAATGAAAAAGGCCGCATTAAATAGATCCTTTCCTTCCCTCACTGGATTTCTGTCAGGTGATCCCACGATGACACCAATGGTATCCGCATGCTGTTTTATTATTTCAATGCTTTCAAAACATTTGTCTATAAAGTCTTTGAAATCCAAAAAATCTTTGGCGGGATAGCCGCAAATGCTCATTTCACTGAAAACAATTAAGTCTGCTTTTGCTTTTTTTGCCTCCTTAATTGCGTCAATTATCTTTTCGGTATTCTTTTCAAAATTGCCAATGTGGTAATTCTGTTGTGCAAGAAAAATTTTCATAGTGTAAAATTAAGCCAGAATAAAATGATTGATTGTCTTTCATTTAACAAAATTGTCTTTGTATTTTTTCTTTTATTTGGGGTATGAGAAAATGCATTATTTGTTTGTTTACTGCTGCAGTAATTATTTCATGCAACAGCAACAAAAATATTCCCGACGTTTCTTCGATAAAAGTGAAGCTTGAAACAAAGAGATTTGAAAAAGATTTTTTTGCCATCGATACCAATCATGTTGCAGCTTCAATAAAATCTGTTTTACAAAAATATCCACAATTCATGCCGCTATTTACAGCCAATATTTTAGGGTTGGACCTGGACAGTTTGTTAGTTCAGGGAAATAAAGAAAATCAGGCGGTGCGGATGTTTATTCACGATTATATGCCGTTAAAAGATTCGGCAGAGCTGCTCTACAAAAATTTTGACGACGAAACGAAATCTATTGAGCAGGGTTTGAAATTTGTAAAATATTATTTTCCAAAATACCAACTTCCTCAATCCATCATTACTTTCATTGGTCCGATAAATGCCAACTTTGAAACTTCGTTTGGTGTGCAGGGAGATGTGCTTACTACTACCAGTTTGGGCATCGGTTTGCAATTGCACATGGGAAAAGATTTTTCTTTTTACCATAGCCGTGAAGGGCTTGAAGAATACCCGGATTTTTTATCCAACAATTTTGACAAGGAGCACATTCCTGTAAATTGTATGCGCAATATTGTGGATGATTTGTTTCCGCAAAAAATCAGCAGTGGCGCTTTGATAGAACAAATGGTTGATCGTGGTAGAAGGATGTATTTGCTTAATCAGTTTTTACCTTACACTCCGGAGTATCTTTGCATGGGTTATACGAAAAAGCAGATGCAGGATGCAGAGAAGAATGAAGCAGTCGTTTGGGATTTCTTTTTAAACAATAATCTGCTGAATAAGACCGACGATAATATTGTTCAAAATTATATTGGCGAAAGCCCGAAAACTGCAGAGTTAGGTGAAAATGCTCCTGGAAATATCGGCACATTTGCCGGGTTGCAAATCGTAAAAAAATACATGCAGCTTTATCCTGAGACTTCTCTTACCGAATTGATGAAGATGAAACCCAGGGACATCTATGACAAGTCAAAATATAAGCCGAGGATTTAGTTAAGTTTGGTTGGTACAACCATTTCAAAAGCAGGAATGTTAATGATAAAAGTTTGCTTGTTGTGGAAATTTTCCATAAAGTACAAACCATGCATTTTTCCCAATTCGCTGCGCAAATTACAACCGCTAACATATTGGTATTTTTCTCCTGGTTTGATAACGGGCTGTACGCCAATTACGCCTTCGCCTTCTACTTCACGGTGTTCAGAAGTACTGTCGAAAATATACCAGTGGCGTCTTAATAATTGAACAGGAAAAGGGTTGCTGTTTTCAAGCGTAATGCGGTAAGCAAACATATATTCACTGTTAACCGGATTGCTGTATTCAGGCTGGTAAAAGGTTTCCACGCTTACAGTAACTCCTTCGGATATTTTTGAAACCATGATCTTTTAGGTTGTGATAAAGTTATTAAAACTGGTTAATTCATTCAATTAAATTTTGCGCGCTTTGCTGAATCCATTGTTCAAAAGCCATTGCAATATTTTATCGCGATGATCGCCCTGCACAATAATCTCTCCGTCTTTTACTGAACCGCCACTTCCACAAAACGACTTTAATTTTTTTCCTAACGCTTCAATTTCTGCATCTTTCATTTCAAATCCATAAACGATCGTAACCACTTTTCCCGCCCGCTGTTTCTTATCCAGAATTACCTTGAGCAATTGTTGCTGAGGTGCCAAAGTAACTTCGTTTTCTTTTTCTCCAGGTGAACTTAGATTTTCATCGGTTGAATAAACAATCCCATCTTGCCTATATAACTTTTTCCTGGTCATTTTTATTGTGTTATTTCCGCTTTTAAACTCAGGTCAAGGCTAGTCGCATGATGAATAATTGCGCCGCTGGAAATGTAATCGACACCTGTAGCAGCATAGCTTTCAATGTTTTGTAAATTAATTCCGCCACTTGCCTCCGTTTCCATTTGTCCGTTAATAATTTTCAAAGATTGAAGGATCATTTCCGGTGAAAAATTATCCAGCATGATCCTGTCCGCCTTGCCTGTTTTCAAAACTTTCTTTACGTCTTCAACATTCCTCGTTTCGACTTCGATTTTTAAACCCGGTTTATTTTTCTGTACATAATCGTAAGCTTTATTTACAGCGTTTTCGATTCCTCCGCAAAAGTCGATGTGATTGTCTTTAAGAATGATCATGTCAAACAGACCGAAACGATGATTTTCTCCTCCGCCAATTTTTACAGCCAGCTTTTCTATCAAGCGGAAATTTGGTGTTGTCTTCCTGGTATCAAGCAGTTTGGTTTGGTAATCTTTCAATTTGTCAGTGTATTTTTTGGTAAGGGTGGCAATGCCACACATTCTTTGCATACAATTCAATACAAGTCTTTCGCACGAAAGAATCGTCCACACTTTCGCACCTACTTCGAAAGCAATTTCACCGGTTTGGATTTCATCACCATCGTTTTTATATTTCTTAATGATTGCCTCCGGCTCAACGAATTTGAAAATTTCTTCCGCGATCTCCATTCCTGCCAGGATACCGTTTTCTTTGATTTTTAGCAGGGCTTTGCCTCTTGCATTTTCGTCTATGCATGACCGTGTCGAATGGTCACCATCGCCCAGGTCTTCTTTAAGAGCGAGTGAGATAAATTCCTTGAGTTGGCTGTGATAATCGTGGGGAAAGGCCATAAACAAATGTAGGATAAAAGCCGAAAAACCTTAATGCATAAAATCAACCAAATATTCACATTGTAAATAAAAATCAATCAAAAAAAATATTTATTGGTACGTGGCTGATTTTTATTTAAAAATAATTATCGATCGCAATGCCATAAGTCAATAATAGATTTTCGCGATTGGTTCTACTGATCCTATTGTAGGTGAATGCGGCATTCAAAGCAAGCCATTTGTTCAATTGAACCGTCAGTTTATTATCGAGGCGAAAAATATAATCACTAAAGGATCCTAAAGAAGGCTGATAAAAGTTTGTGCCTTCAAGGCTGAAGGTTTTGTTATATGACCAACGGTATTTGAATCGAAGCGAATTACGAACTGTTTGATAAACATCTTTTCCCACAACCGGATCGGTCAGATCACTGGTTTCAAAAAGAAAACCATCACTCAATTCAAGATCAAGATTTTTTTCTTTTACAAAAGTGAAACCCACTCCTGCTCCCGATTGGATTCGATAATTGATCTTGAGTGAATAACTATTATCATAATTCACAAGTCCCCAATAATAAAACCGTTGCACATTTTTCAAATAATCGATGTTGGCCGAAGCTGAAAAATCGTTATTTGAAAGTTGCTTGTTTTGCCTTCCATAAATCCATGATGCACCGGTATATAATGCAACTTTTTTTTGATTGATACCGAATGAAACGGCATTATTCCAAACGAAAGACTTAAGGTCTTTTGTTTTGTTATAAACAGCCGTAGAGTTGAAAGATATATGGTGATGTATGGAATCATTAAACTGGCCAAACGAAGACTGGGAAAATAAAAAAACCGAAATGATCACTCCTAAATTTTTATACATAGTCCTTGCTTTTGGGGAGCGGGAATTTAAAAAATTATTTGAAAATTGCCTTCTTAAACAGAATGGCTCTGCTGGAAAGGGGAGTAAACGAACAAAAAGAAAGAAATTTTTTTCGGGGAAAAGCCAGGTCATTTTTCAAATCGCAATTCCTGTATCAATTGCTTTGAATTCACCTGCTTCAAATAAATTGTTGTCCTGAATGCACCATTTGAAGTGATCAGATTTCCGATACAATATTCAGAGCCTGCTTTTTCACTTTGATGGATCACCTGGAAATTCTTTACAGGGTTCTGGTTAAAAAAATCGCGTAAAACCATTTGAGCCTGGCTTTTACTGAAAGCACTGCTCTTTTCAGGTAGTGTGAGTTCCACCGTGTTATCGAAATATTTTGCCACCTCAGATGCATTTCCCGATTTTATCGCATTGATCACTTCGCTGAAGGAGATGTGGGTGAAGGAAGAAAAAGAAGTGATAATAATAGCAGCAAGTAAAAATTTTTTCATTTAATTCAATTATAACTTTAGAAGTCCAAAAACGTGCCAATTGATAAAATTGTGGTATGATTTTGAATTTCTTTTAATTATGTAAATGCTAATAATTAGTTTTGAAATATGGAAGCAAAAAAAGTAATCTTAGTAATAATGGATGGTTGGGGTCTTGGCCAAAATAAAGAAAGTGATGCCATCCAAAATGCGAAAACACCCTTTGTAAGTTCACTTTATGAAAAATATCCACACACAACATTAACCACTTGCGGAAGAGCGGTTGGCCTGCCTGAAGGACAGATGGGCAATAGTGAAGTAGGCCATTTAAACCTTGGTGCCGGACGTGTTGTTTACCAGGAATTGGAAAGAATCAACGTGGCAATTGAAAACGGAGAATTTGAAAAGAATCCTTCTCTTCTTCAAAGCATTAACTACGCGAAAGAAAATAAAAGACCATTACACCTGATGGGCCTGGTGAGCAATGGAGGTGTCCATTCACACATCAACCATTTGAAAGCCCTTACTACGATTTGCCAAAAACATGGTCTTGAGAATGTGTACATTCATGCGTTTACAGACGGACGCGATACGGATCCCAAAAGCGGTCTTGGTTTCCTTGAAGATTTGCAAAAGCATTTGGACAAAACAACCGGAAAGATATCGACCATTACCGGAAGATATTATGCAATGGATCGCGACAAACGCTGGGAAAGAATTAAAGTGGCTTATGACGCATTGGTTCACAGAAAAGGAGAAGTCACTACCAATATTTTTTCAACGATCGCAACTTCATATGAAAATGATGTTACTGATGAATTTTTAAAACCCATCATTAATGCCGAAGCGCCGGATTCTGAGATCATGGATGGAGACGCAGTGATCGTTTTTAATTTCAGGACAGATCGCTGCCGTGAAATTACTGAAGTACTTACCCAGACTGCTTTTCCGGAATATGACATGAAGCCTTTGAAACTGGATTATACAACAATGACTCTGTATGACCACACCTTTAAAAACGTCAGGATCATTTTTCAAAAAGATGATTTGGTAAACACAATTGGCGAAGTGCTGCAAGCGAATCAAAAAAAGCAGATCCGGATAGCTGAAACTGAAAAATATCCTCATGTAACTTTTTTCTTTAGTGGCGGACGTGAAGTGCCATTCGAAGGAGAGAACAGGATCTTGATCGCTTCTCCCAAAGTGGCTACTTACGATCTGAAACCTGAAATGAGCGCATTCGAAGTAACAGAGGCTCTATTACCCGAAATAAAAAATAAAACTGCCGATTTTATCTGCCTGAATTATGCAAACGCAGATATGGTAGGTCACACGGGCGTTTGGAATTCAGTTATAAAAGCAGTTGAAACGGTTGATCAATGTGTGAAGGAAATTGTGACTACCGGTTTAGAAAACGGCTATACGATATTCTTAACAGCTGATCATGGAAATGCGGATTACATTGTAAACGAAGACGGATCACCAAATACGGCACATACAAAAAACCCGGTTCCATTTTTTATAATCGATAAAGAATGGCGCGGAAAAATCGAACCAGGTAAATTAGGAGACATTGCGCCCACAATTCTGACCATGATGAAACTGCCAATACCTAAAGAAATGACAGGCAAAGTGCTGATCAATACAGATTGATTATTGTATAACTAATGTGCAATAATTTCATAGGAAATTTAAACAGGTAAGGATAAGAGGGTAATAAATTAAAAAATTTCTATTTTTTATTTAACAAACTTTTATTGGTGCAGCATTTTTAGTTAAAAATTGTCCTATCTTAGTAGGGTTAAACAAGCAAACTATGACAGAAGAGCTAATGCTTCAGGGCTGTCTTGATAACCTTTCATCCGCGCAGGAGGCTTTGTACAACAGGTTTAGTCCGCGCATGCTTGGTGTTTGCTATCGTTATGCCCGAAACAGGGAAGACGCTGAAGATATGCTTCAGGAAGGTTTTATTAAGGTGTATTCCCAGATCCACCAATACAAAGGTTCCGGCGCGCTTGAAGGATGGATCAGGAAAATAATCGTCCACACCTGTATCAACGTTTTGAAAAAAAACAAAAAGTTCTCTGATAGTGTTGACCTGGTTCATGCTTCGAGCATTCAGATCAGCGATAATAATATTTCATCGATGCTGCAGGCAAAACAAGTGGTGGAATGTATAAGATTATTGCCGATCGGTTATAGAACGGTGCTCAATTTATATGCGATTGAAGGATTCTCTCACAGGGAAATTTCAACCATACTCGAAATTGAAGAAAGCACAAGCAGATCACAATATACACGGGCGAGGGCTTTATTGGAAGAGATTTTGATTAAAAAGAAAATATTGCAGAAGCCGAGAGAAAGTGTGAGAATGGTTTCTATTAAATAGATAATAAATTATCGGTTTAATGGATGTCTTAATCTCTGTCACTACTAACTGAAACCGAAGTACAATGGAAAGAAGATTTGATATGAGTGATTTTGAGCAATCTCTAAAAGATCATGCGGATCAATTTAGGATGACGCCTTCCAAACGTGTATGGAATGGAATTTATAATAACCTGCACCCGGGAAGTAAATGGCCTTCACTTACAGTTGCGGTCGTTTTCATTATTACACTTGTTACGATCGGCACTTTAAATAATTCTCCGAAACATTTACAACCTTCCGTAAATTCAGCTACCTCTCCCGTAACTAATCAATCAAAAACAGATAAGAAAGCAAAGAGTGGAGAATCATTAGCATTTGAAAATAACAGTAGAGCCAAATCCTCAAATGTTAATCAGGTAAAAATTTCAACCTCTTCTGCAAAGAATAAAATTGCTTCAACTGAAGCAGGTGGTGCGTCATTGAGCGAATCCGCTCAAAATTCAGCATCAACAATACTTTCTTCAATATCGAAAGTTTCATCCGCCTCAGCATCAAAAGCAAGCAAGAATGCCTATGCAATCCCTAAACCTATTTCTGATGCAGATCAGGTAATTGAACATCAGATAAACGAATCCATCTTTAATGCAGCAGTAAATGGAGAATTAAGTGCTATTCCTGTTTTGCAGCAGCAGACGACAGAACCTGAATTCATTTTAGCTGCGGCTGATTTGAACGACCTTTACAATTCTAACATGCTCGTTCGTGTTTCATTTAATTCGCAAAGCTTATCTCCTTCGGCAGCAATATCTATCAACAACGATTTATGGAATAAGGCCTCTCTACTAAGATTTATTGCCCAACACGAAAATTTGCTTAGCCAAAATACCAATGTGAAAGTGCTGAAACTTCACAAAAAAAGGAAGTACAATATCAATTGGACTTATTATGTAAATCCTACAATAAGCACTGTGGCGGTGAGCAAAAAAACTATTCAACCTGATGATAATTCATCTGCCTTGATTGTATTGTCCGGCCAGCCTTCAATCCATTTAGTTCGCAATCCAAAAATGGGACTTGAAGCAGGTGCGCAAATGAATGTGCATGTTGCCAAAAAATTAGATTTGATTACGGGCCTCAATTTGAGTTATTCGGGATACAATAATCTTTCAAACTTGGTGCACCCAACCTTTACGACAGTCAACCTAAATGATAACAAAGGAGGGACTTACTCAAAAACTTATATCACCCATTATGGAAATGGCCAAAGCCAGGATCATATTAATTTGACAAATTACAACATCGCGGCTTCAATTCCTGTGGGAATGGAATACAATCTTTATCAAGGTTCGGATATCAAAATTGATCTTTCAACCTTACTCGAACCCACTGTTATTATTCGCGATGATGCCTTCCTGATCAGCTCTGATGGCCGGTATTATGTTAACGATCCTTTGATGGTCAGAAGAGTGAATCTTGACGGACATTTTGGATCTTATATCACTTTTGGCAAAAAGCTGAAATGGCACGTGGGACCAGATTTCAGGTATCAACTTCTCTCTACCTACAAAAATATTTATCCAATCAAAGAGCATTTGATAGATTATGGCATAAGAATTGGAATATCTAAGTAAAAAAAATTTAAAACGATATAGTTTCTATTGGTTTTAATTTTTAACTGATTTTTGCTCAAAGCCGTTGCTTCGTACCCTGCAACGGCTTTTTTTAATTCGTAATTTTGCAGATGCAAAAATTATCCCTTTTGGCAGTTGTTTCATGCTTTTTCATTTTCAACGCTTGTCATTCAACTGAAACTGTAAAACCTGCTAACCTAACTGTTGATAGCACCAACATTTTCCCGGTAACCAGCTTCTTGCGTGCGCAGCTTAAAGAACTGGATACTTTGCCAATTACCCCATTGTATGTTGTATCACAAAATGGGAAAAAGGATTCAACATGGTTAAAAAGGGAAGACATAAGAAAATACGCAACACCTTTTCTTTCGCCTGAAATTGATTCAGCAAACATGCAAAACCTGTTTCAGGAAAGTTCTTTTTTGGATCAGTCTATCAACTCTTACACTTTTTCTTATGATCCAAAAAGAAAACTTCCTGATTCCATCCATTTGAATCATTGGGATGTCTATATGAATCCTCAAAATAATTTGGTTACGAGAATTTATTTAGTGAAAGAAGAAGATTCATCAGGAGAAAATATTACACGACAATTAACGTGGCTCGTTGATAAATGGTTCAGCATCAGAACCATCACGCAAAAGCAAGGACAACAGCCTGAAATTAAAGAAGAAAAAATGATTTGGAACTTCGATTAGTTGCCAGATCATTTCAAAACCAAAGTCCAATATGACCTCAGCTTTTTTTCAAAACTTAATAAAAACTTTGCCCACCGATCCGGGGATCTACAAATATTTCGACGATCAAAATGAATTGATCTACGTCGGTAAGGCAAAAAATATCCGGAAGAGAGTGAGTTCCTATTTTACCAAAACTTTCACGGGTTATAAAACCCACGAACTGGTTAAAAGAATTGACCACATTGAATTTACGATTGTTGACAGCGAGCAGGACGCATTTCTTCTTGAAAATTCTTTGATCAAGCAATTTCAACCAAAGTTCAACATTAACCTAAAGGACGATAAAACATATCCTTACATCGTAATTAAAAATGAGCCCTTTCCACGCATTTTTTTGACGCGGAATAAAATAAATGACGGGTCTGAATATCTTGGTCCTTTTACTTCTGTTGGCCGCGTTCGCGACCTGTTGAATTTTATTAAAGAATTTATCCCGCTTCGTACCTGCAAACTGAACCTGACGGATAAAAATATTGAGAAGCAGAAATTCAAAGTATGTCTCGAATATCATTTAGGCAATTGCAAAGGGCCTTGCGAAGGTTTGCAATCGAAGGAAGATTATGAAGAGGGTTTGCAACAAGTGAGGCAAATGATCAAAGGAAATTTGGGACCGGTTATTCAGCGTTACAAAGAAGAAATGAACTATTATGTTTCTCAATTGCAATATGAAAAGGCGGCCATCATCAAAGGAAAAATTGAAGGCCTTGAAAATTACCAGGCGAGATCGGTGATTGTCAGCAAGACACTTTCAAACGTGGATGTATTTTCGATTTTACGTGAAAAAGATACAGCTTATGTCAATTACCTGATGGTGCAAAACGGCACCATTATTCAAACACATACCATTTCACTTGAACCGAAACTTGACGAATCGGATGGAGAAATTTTAAGCCTGGCCATAACCGATCTCCGACAAAAATTCAATAGTGAAGCCACCGAAATTGTTGTACCATTTGAAATTGAATTTGAAAAAGAAGGTGTTGTTGTAACCATTCCAAAAGGCGGCGATAAGAAAAAGCTTCTTGATCTTTCTGCGAAGAATGTGAATTATTTCCTGGATGAGATGAAGCGAAAGAAAATGCTGCGGTTGGAAGAAAGTTCAGACAAACAAAAAACGGAAGTGCTTACGCAATTGAAAAACGATTTGCATTTGTCTTCATTGCCCACACAAATCGAATGTTTTGATAATTCTAATTTCCAGGGAAGTTTTCCTGTGGCAGCTATGGTTTATTTTAAAAATGGTTTGCCGGATAAAAATGAATACCGCCGTTTTAATATCAAAACCGTTAGTGGCATAAACGATTTTGCCAGCATGAAAGAAATTGTGGGCCGCAGGTATAAGAGATTGGTGAAAGAAGAAATTCCATTTCCCCAACTTATCATTATCGATGGAGGAAAAGGACAACTGAACGCCGCTGTTGAAGCGCTTCAGGAATTAGATTTGATTGGAAAAACAACCGTTGTTGGCCTGGCAAAAAATGAAGAAGAAATATTTTTTCCCGGGGACAAGGAATCAATAAAACTTCCATGGGACAGTGAAAGTCTGAAATTAATAAGGCGTATCCGCGATGAAGTGCATCGTTTCGGAATTACTTTTCATCGGAATCAAAGAAGCCGTGGCACTTTTGTAAATGAATTAGAAATGATCAAAGGAATTGGGAAAAATACGGCGGATGTTTTGTTGAAGAAATACCGTTCGGTAAAAAAAATAAAAGATCTGAGCGAAAAAGATTTGGAAGAAACGATCGGCAAATCAAAAGCGGCATTGGTGTTCGCACATTTTCATCCATAAAAAATCCCGGCGCGAAGCCGGGAAGTTATAGAACGAAACCCCATTATTAAAACGTCATTCCGATTCCGACTTTAATTCCTCTATTGAAAGCGTTTATACTTTGATTGGCATCCACTTTAGATAAGCCATAATCATAAGATGCGCTGAGGTTTAACCCGTTTGTAAACTGGTAACCAATTCCACCTGTAACGCCCACATCCCATCGATTAAATTGTGAAGTGACGTCCATTGATTTATTGAGCAAATTGATTCCAAGAACGCCTGCTGTGGTCTTTAAGTTCGATTGAGTGAGATAAGAAATTTGTGGTCCGGCAAATATTTGAAATCCGCCAAAATTACCTTTCAATAACACAGGAACGTCAACATATTGTGATTGTAAAATCGCTTTCGCATTGGCTCCTAAAAAATCCATTCCTTTTAACCCGATAGAACCATCCATTTCATAACCTTTTAAAGAATAATAAATGCCGGGCTCAAAAGTAAGATTGCTGTTCATCGGAATGCTTGCATAGCCGCCGGCAAAGAATCCGGTAAAGTCTTTCGTAGTCACTTTTCCGTTGGTAAAATCCAGTACATTATTAAAGCTGTTAACCGCATCACCACGCATTCCTGAAGATAAAATTCCGGCTTTAACGCCAAAGGCAGGAGTGGTTTGTGCAAAGCTAAAAGTGGAAACGAAAACAAGACCGAGGAGTAAAAATATATTTTTCATGATTATTGTCGGAGCCGGATTTTAAAGCCGTTCACAATTATGAGAAAGAATTTTTGATTGAAAGATTAATCGGAAGTCGATAAGGTTTTGTTAAGGAAATTTCCTAGAGAAGAATCAAAATAAAAATTCCTGTTTTTCCTTTGTTTACTACAGGATTTTATAAAATAATTTTCAAAAACGAGTTCTAACTTTATTAGATGAAGTTGGTGCTGGTACTGATCATATTATTTCTCGTAACACAATTTGTTGTTGCGCAAGATCATTTTGCTGCAGAAAGGATTTATGTAAATATTCCTAAATCACAAACCTATACTTCTGCCGGCATTGCCGCATATATCAATTCGCATTTTGATTCGGACGATAAAAAAGTTGCTGCTATTTATTCATGGATCACTTCAAACATTCGTTATGACGCTGATACAATTCATTATGTAATTCTCGATGAAGACAATGAACAGCGCGTCAGCTGGGCGCTGAAGAGAAGGAAAGGCGTATGCGAAAATTTCGCTGCGATATTTACAGATGTGGCCACACAATGTGGAATTAATTCATTTGTCGTCGAAGGATTTACAAAACAAGCCGGAACAATTGATCATACTCCTCACGTTTGGTGTGTGGCTTATGTAAATAACAAATGGGAATTGTTTGATCCTACATGGGATGCCGGTCGTGTTGGGGTTAGCAATTTTGACCCACACTATAATTTTTTCAATGCTGCTCCTGAAGAGTTTATAAATACGCATCTTCCTTTCGATCCGGTTTTCCAGCTTTTAAATTATCCTATAAATTATAAAGATTTTGTTCGCGGAAATACTTCGGAAAACAAACAGAAAATCTTTATGAATT
Source organism: Hanamia sp. (assembly GCA_035765495.1). Taxonomy (GTDB): domain Bacteria; phylum Bacteroidota; class Bacteroidia; order Chitinophagales; family Chitinophagaceae; genus Ginsengibacter. The sequence continues at coordinate 8,637 of DASTXM010000079.1, read as the reverse complement.
TCAAAGATTCGCTGCAAGCAATGAATATTATGGACAGGCTTTCGCGTTACGCGGTCGAAAAAGCAAGAATTGAAAATGCAGAATGGCCGGTTGATAAAATTGACATGAAACTTCGACGAATAAAATTTCAAATGGAAATATTGAACCAGGATACCGACGTTGATTTGTATAACGGAACTGTTTCCGATATTAATAAAGCGGTAAATTTATTGAATACTTTTCTTACTTACAGAAACAATAATTTTCAACCCGCGAAATCACCCGAGGAAGTACAGTTTATTTTTCACGATGTGCAACAATTAATTGCCAATGGTGATGACAAGATAAAAAGACTGAAAGCTTCAAAAGCCACACTGCAACTGGAAACTGCCGACCTTCAATCTAAACTGGAGAATTTGAAAAACAACCTTGACCAGCAAAAGGTGTTTTATAAAAATTATGTGGCTTCTGCTACTGGTGAAGCAAAATAAAAAGATGGATTATTTATTTGTTCACTAATCTTTTCGTTTGCGCAAAAAAAAATCGCTGTCGGTAGCAACAGCGATTCAAAATTAGAATTTGTTTTTTACGCAAAGGCCTTGTCGCCTTTTTTGTACGGAAGATTACCATCGTAATGTCCGGGTGTTTCCACATACCTCCTTGCTTGTGTACATCCAATTTCTGAAGTGAAATAACCAAGCAGAGTAAGTTGCTTCATCATCGCATAATAATAATTGGGGTCAGCTCGCCTTTTATCGGCCCACGGATCTTCGCCTTCGAAGTTTTTCTGCAATGTCAGTTGCGTTTTCTTTTCATCAGAAAGGGCGGCATATTCTGCATTTACCTTCTTTTGAAAATCAGCAGAAGCTTTATCGAGCGACACCAATAGATCATGCTTTTGCTGCGGTGAGAGCTTCATGAAATCTTTACTGTATTTTTTGTTCGATTCATCATTCAACTTACCCAATCCTTCATGAAATATCTTCTGGTCGGGAACTTCATAACAATCGTTAACCATTACAGTCATGAACTGCCCAACCTTCGCAGCCTTTGCACCGGGTGTTTTTGTAGTCGGTAAGATAGTATCCGCCACTTCATCCAACAATGAAACATCTGCATCAGAAAAAGTCATCGATGTTTTGGTGGAATTGGTACATCCTGCAAGGAAAGAACTGCTGCCAACAATTGTTCCGCCAACTATCAATGAAATATATTGAACGGCTTCTCTTCTGTTCATTTGAAAAAAATTTAAAAGTTAAACATTATAAGTAACACCGAAACCATCCCGGTAATCACGTTTTACAAATTGGTTCACTTCATCCAAGTTGGTAACCTTCATATCGTTGCTGTCCCAAAGCAACTCAACATGACGTGCAGGATAATCATATCCCCTGCCATTGGCTTTTGGTTTGCGGATATTATATCCCCTGATTGCCAAATTGCACATAAGCAAAGCTTCTGTTAACGGGCCAGCCACTGAAAAATCAGAACTTAATGGAATTTTTCCATAACCTTCTCTTGCTGCTTTTACCCATTCAATATAGTGTCCGTCTTCAGCGCCGGGAACACGTGGATATTTTTGAGGAACTTTTACTTCATTGGTTTTTGAAGTTGGCAGCAATTGTGGATTAGCACCATAAGTGCCGCACATCATGCTTCCTTTTGTTCCGATAAAATAGGTTCCGTTTCCTCCGTCACCAAAAACTTCATTTGGTCCCAATTCTTTTGGCCTTGTAGGTTGAATGCCACCGTCCATCCAATGTACTTCAACGGGTCCTTGTGTTTTGGAGGTCTTAGGAAATTGCATGGTCACATGGCTTGATGGCGGGCAGCTTTCAGGAAAATATCCTTCGCGGAATTCTCCAACGTAAACGGTTCCTACACTTGCCTGAACAGAATTGATATAACCAAGATCAAGTACGGCAAAAGCTGGCTGAACAATATGACAACCCATATCGCCCAAAGCACCTGTTCCATAATCCCACCAGCCACGCCAGTTGAAAGGCACCAAATTGTCGAAATAATTTTTTTCAGGAGCAGTTCCTAACCAAAGATTCCAGTCTAATTCAGGCGGAATCGGATCAGCAGTAGTCGGGCGTGGAATTCCTTGCGGCCAAACGGGCCTGTTGGTCCAGCAATAAACTGTGTGAACATCACCAATAATTCCCGCGTCATACCATTCCTGCAATTGCCTTACACCATCACCGGAAGCGCCCTGGTTTCCCATTTGTGTTACTACCTTATATTTTTGAGCGGCTTTTGTAAGCATGCGCGCTTCATACACATCATGTGTGAGCGGTTTCTGCACGTAAACCGATTTGCCAAGACTCATAGCCGAATAAGCGGCTACAGCATGTGTATGGTCAGGTGTTGAAACGGAAACTGCGTCAATGTTTTTGTGTTCTTTGTCGAGTAATTCCCGCCAGTCTTTATAATATTTCGCCTTCGGAAATTTCTTTACCGCATCAGCAGATCTCCTTGTATCTACATCGCAGAGATAACCGATGTTGGCAATTCCGCTTGAGTAAAAATGGTTGATGTCGTCCCATCCCTTTCCACCAACTCCAATGCTGGCAATCGTGACCATATCACTCGGTGCTGTATATCCTTTTCCACCCAAAACGTGGCGTGGAACAATCATAAATCCTGCTGCTGTGAGTGCGGTGTTTTTCAAAAAATCCCTTCTTGATGATTTTAAAATGCTGTTGTCTTTTTGGTCGTCCATGATATTTCTTTTGATTTTAAAATTCTTATTAAATATTAATTTTTATTGACGGTTAAATATTTCTCTTTTTAAGTTCATTCACTGCATGATCTGCGGCCCTTGCAGTCATCGCCATATAAGTGAGCGATGGATTACAGCAATTGGAAGAAACCATAAAAGATCCGTCTGTTACAAAAACATTTGGCGCATCCCACACCTGGTTCCATTTATTCAAAACTGAAGTTTTTGGATCTTTACCCATTCTCGCTGTTCCCATTTCGTGAATGCCTCTGCCCATGGTGCCGTCGCCGTCAAAGCCCGTTACATTTTTTACACCTGCGGCTTCCAGCATTTCTATTGCATCATTTTTCATATCAACCCTCATCTTTCTTTCATTGTCTTTCCATTCACAATCGAATGAAAGAACATTCAATCCCCACTTATCTTTCTTGTTTTTATCTAAAGTGACCTTGTTTTCATGATAAGGAAGAATTTCTCCAAAGCCTCCAATACCCATTGTCCACGGACCCGGCTCTGCCAGTGCATCTTTAAAATCACCACCTATCTGCATTTCAGCAATATTCCGGTTCCACCCTTCCCTGCTGGCGCCCCCCTGGTAACCAAAGCCTCTTATGTAATCTCTTTTATCACCCAATATATTCCGGTATTGAGGAATGTAAATTCCATTCGGTCGTCTGCCATAAACATATTTATCATCATAGCCTTCGACCAGTCCTGAAGCGCCAACTCCAAGGTGATGATCCATTACATTATGACCCAGTTCACCACTACTGCTGCCTAACCCGTCCGGCCATATGTCAGTTGCCGAATTCATTAAGATCCATGCGCTGTTGAAAGTGGAGGCATTGAGGAAGACCACCTTTGCATAATATTGGTAAGTCTTGTTGTTTTCAGCATCAAGCACTTCAACGCCTTTTGCTTTTTTGGTATCCTTGTCGTAAAGAATTTTTGTAACAATTGACCACGGCCTTACGGTTAAATTTCCCGTTTTCATAGCTGCCGGAAGTGTAGAAGATTGTGTGCTGAAATAGCCACCAAACGGGCATCCCAACCAACATTTATTCCTGTATTGACAATTAGTCCTTGCTTGTATGGGTTCGGTGATATTGGCTGAACGGCCAATGATCATTCGCTTGGTTTTGTAGTGATCATTGATCCTTGCGGCAACATCTTTTTCAACAACATTCATTTCCATTGCCGGCATAAAATGTCCGTCAGGCAACTGCGGCAGTCCTTCTTTGGAACCATTTATTCCTGCAAATTTTTCAACATAAGTGTACCAGGGTTCAATGTCTTTGTATCGAATAGGCCAGTCAATAGCAATTCCATCTTTTGCATTGGCTTCAAACTGGAGATCGCTCCATCGGTAGCTTTGTCTTCCCCAGAGAAGCGAACGTCCGCCTACATGATATCCACGAAACCAGTCGAACCTCTTCACTTCTGTATAGGGGCAATCCTTTTCATTCACCCACCAATCGAGATTCATTTCATTTAGTGGATAATCTCTTCTCAAGACAGGATAATCTTTGATCATTTCCTGTGTGCGGCCACCCCGGTGAGGAAATTCCCAAGGCCCTTTTACCGCATTTACATAATCTTTTACATGTTCAATGTTTTTTCCTCTTTCAAGCATTATCGTTTTGAGGCCCTTTTCGGTGAGCTCTTTGGCGGCCCAGCCTCCGGAAATTCCTGATCCAATAACAATTGCATCATAGGTATTTTCTGCCATAGTTGTGTCCTCCTTTCCGCGATAAACGGAAGTTGTTTTTGTGTGTGAGTAATTGAATTATTATGTCCATTCTTTTTGAAAAGAATATTATCAAAAGCAAATCAAACGTCACAAATTTTAATCGCTTCTTTCAGCGAGTCCTCTTTGTTTTTTCTCGTAGGCATAAATTCTTGTGCTACATAACCTTTGTATCCCAGGTCTTTTATTGCTCTCATAATGGCAGGATAGTATAACTCCTGTGTGTCATTAATTTCGTGCCGGCCGGGAACTCCCCCGGTGTGGAAATGTGCAATGTATTGATGGTTGTCTCTTATCGTTCTGATGACATCTCCCTCATCAATTTGCATGTGGTAAATATCGTAGAGCAATTTAAAATTTTCTGAGTTAACTTTTTCACATAATTGAACGCCCCAGGCAGTGTGATCACATTGATAATCTTTGTGATCTATCTTGCTGTTGAGCAGTTCCATCACCATAGTAACGCCATGTTTTTTTGCCAGGGGCAAAATTTTATCAAGCGCTTCCGCGCAATTTTTCATTCCTGTTTCATCATCTAAACCATGTCGTGTGCCGCTGAAGCAGATGAGATTTTTATAATTGTATTTTGCCATTTGAGGAATTACTTCCAAATATTCGCCGATAAGTTTTTCGTGGTTGGCAGGATCATTAAGGCCTTTGTACAAATTGTTTTCTCCATTGGTATAACACATCGAGCAATAGACGCCATGCTTTTGCAACGTGGGCCAGTCAACCGGTTTTAAAAGATCGATGGCACTGAAACCAATATCTTTTACGGTATTGCACAAATCATCCAATGAAAGTTCGCCAAATGTCCAGCGGCAAACAGAATGATTGATGTTGCCTTTTAATTTGCCCGGCACTTTTTCTTCCAGTTTTTTTGCAAAAGAAATTGCGGGAGCGGCAACAAGTGCCGTAGAACCGAGCGCCATATTTTTAATCACATTTCTTCTTGTAATTTTCATTGAAAGTTGAGTGGTTTAAAGTGGATTAACAGCAATATCTTCTTCCAATTCTCCCGGCACAACTGTTTTGACCTGGTCTCTGAAAAAGATGGCAAATAAAAGAAATACAACAAATGCAATTGCCGATGGAATGATCCACAACATTTTCCAATCTACCGCACCGGCAGCCGTTGTGTACATGTCTTTTATCAACCCGGCAATTTCGAACCCGATTAGCATACCAATTCCATAAGTTGCCAAAGTGATAAGCCCTTGAGCAGCGCTTTTGATTTTTGGGCCTGCTTTTGCATTTGTATAAATCTGCCCTGAAACAAAGAAGAAATCATAACAAATGCCATGAAGCGCAATTCCAATGATCAGCATGAAACTAAGTGAACCGGCATTTCCGTAAGCAAATAATGCATAGCGAATCGACCAGGCAATCATGCCCAGCAGGATCGTATTTTTGAAACCGAATTTTTTAAAGAACAAAGGCAGCGCAAGCAGGAAAAGAATCTCCAGCCATTGGCCAATCGTCATTTTCGCTGTGGGATTGGTCATCCCAATATCTGAAAGAAAAGGATTGGCATATTGATAATAAAAAGCCAGGGGAATACAAATCAATATGGAGGCGATAAAGAACAAAAGGAAATTTTTATTCTTTAATAATTTCAAAGCATCTAATCCTAAAATTTCGGAAACAGAAACCTTTGCTTCTTTATTTACTTTCGGTGGAGTTTTTGGAAGAGTAAAACTAAAAATCCCGAGCACAGCTGATGCGATAGCACCCATAAGGAATGTGTTTCTCATCATACCTTGCTGAATGTGCAATTTAGAATCCCATACAAAAGCGCTGATGAGCAAACCTGCCGCAATCCAGCCAATCGTTCCCCAAACCCTGATTGATGAAAATTCTTTTTCAGGATCTTTCATCTGGTTGAATGATATTGAATTGACCAACGCAAGAGTCGGCATGTATAAGATCATATACATTAATAAATAGTAGAAAACTTCGGGAGGATAAACAGCAGTGGTTTCGCCATAATTATAAACCTGGTAAAGCAAAAAGGCTCCGACCAAATGCAGAACGCCCATAATTTTTTCAGCATTGAAATAGCGGTCCGCGATCAAACCAATAATAAAAGGCGCGATGATAGCGCCCCATGATTGTGTTGAAAAAACGCTTGCTGTTTGTGCGCCATTTGCACTTAAGTTATTTACCAAAAAAGTTCCAAGAGTTACGAACCATGCGCCCCAAACAAAAAATTCAAGGAACATCATCGTGGAAAGTTGGAGCCGGGTACTAAGTTTCATCAGAAAAGATCAATTTAGGTTGAATGGATTTTAAATAATGGTGTTTGTTAAATTTTAAAATGATATTATTCAAGAAAGAACACAAAAAGCAATACGTTAAATAATGAATTGAAGTTTAAATGTACATATTTTATGTTTACGGCAATTTTTCTTCGAAAATTTTTTTTGATTCTGGAAGGTTGAAAAAAGAATTCATCTGTTTATCGTACCTTCTTTCATACACTTCTCATACACTATCCATACTTAATCCATACTTCATCCGTACACCATCTATAGTTACCTTATGCTGTCTTATACTGTGTGTCTTATACTGAAAAAACTTTACAGTTTAGGTGGTAATCCTGAATGAGCTTTACAGCATTCGCAATAATGGTAAGATGATTTTGGTCTCAGAAGAGCAACCCCGATAGGCGACTCATCGCACTGTAATCTTATCTTAAATGAAACCCCGGGATTTCTGAAGTGCCGTAGCTGGGAACACGAGCAATAATTCATTAATCGAATAATTGATAATCAAAAAGCATCCCTCCTTAAAAACCTAAATTGCAGGAATCCAGCATCCTGCAAGCTGTTTGAAAGGGGCCTTTGCCGTATCCCCTGCGATACCCCTTCGATATCCCGTCGTTATACCTTCGATCCGACTATCGACGAAAATACACAATATATTAAATGTTTTAACGTTGTATACAGGGAGCAATCCCTGCAAAAACAATAAGTGATAACATCTAAACTAATTAACGATGGGAATTCTTCCAAATGGTATAATTGGCGAAGTAACAGGCACAACCGGTAATGTGGTCAGCTACATGAGGTTTGGACAAAACATCGCGCGCAGTAAAGGCAGCACACGCAAAAACAAAATAGAAACGCCTGCCAGGAAAATACAGCGTGAAAAAATTAGAATATGCAACGAATTTACCCATGCTTTTTCGGGCACCGGGTTTTTTAATAAATCTTTCCCGGCATACGGGCACACCGGCTCGGGATACAACAGGGTTACTAGCTCCATTATGAACCTTGCCATCGTGACGAATCCTGCTGTAGCGATTGCGTGGCCCAAAGTGTTGATATCAAAAGGCCCTATAGCACCCGTTGACTATGCTGAATCATACGTGCATGATGAGGGCAATATCGCATTCACCTGGACCAATAATGCCGGTGACGGTACGGCGAAGAAAGATGATAAAGCTATTTTGGTAGCCTGGTTTCCGAAAATCAAACACGCCGTTTTTGCATTCAGTGAGTCAGAAAGAAAGGATGAATTGGCCATACTTGAAACAGGTCCTGCGAAAGGCGTTGCCAAAACCTGGCTTGGATTTTTAAGCGCAGATGAAAGCAATGCAGCCAACAGTGTTTATACAGGAGCATTGATCGTTTGAATGCTGTTGTTGGCCTCCCGGCCAACGACTTGCCTCCCCTCCAACAAGCAGGACCTTCTTTGACTAAAGGGAATGAGTATTGTTGATGATCGCCTTACCTTTTAATTTATCAGCCAATTGTCTGAACCAGGATTTACAGGATTTACTGATTTCCAAGAAGGGAAACTGCCGTAGAATATTTTAAGACAGAATACACCAAAGGAAATGAAGAAAGGATATCAACAGATCGCCCGAAGACGGTAATAAAGGATTGTTGACGGGTCGCCATCAACCACCGTAGTTCTTGCATTCCATGGAACAAATTAAGGAAGGAATTACCTGATCAAAGTAACCATTCCCCGTTGTTGTACAGGCTCATTTTGAAGAAGTGAGTATGTAACAACATATATATAAACTCCTTGGGGAACTTCCTGGTTTTTGTACATTCCATTCCATGCCTGGTGCATATCATTCGTCCTGAATACCATTTGACCTCAACGGTTGTAGATGCGAAGATCATAACTGCTCAGGCCAATGTATTTGCATTGTGGGGTAGCTTCAAATACATCA